>NZ_CBFHLV010000040.1:0-31379 GCF_965656765.1 Marivita sp.
ACAACGCAGAGCTCACGGCTAAAATAGCCGCTGAGTGACGAACTCCAACATCTCCGGAAAACCCGGTCTGGTTCAGTGCCTTTGAACTGCCCGTGGCGACCGCCATATGACACCCGGCATGATGCAGGGCAGACAAAAACTCATGCGCGCCGTCGATTGGATTTAGGTCGGTCGGGTACTGATCCATCAGCAGTCGGTCAATACGTTCCGCGAAGTCTTCGGGCGCAGGCCGCCCTGCCCTGTTGCTAACCCATTCGGCGATGCGTGACATCTTGAGGCCAAGCACCTCTTTCCCCAAGTCGCGCGGATTTAGGTCTTGGGCACCTAGACGGTGCGCCTCGTCTGCGATGGCCTTGAGCGACAGCACTTCACTGTCCACAAGGCAGCCGTCGAGATCGAAGATGATCGCGGGAGGCATGCGGTGGCTTTCGTTAGGGTGTTGCAGCCCGGATCACGCGCGGGTCGGCGTGGTCTCCATAAAGGCAATGGTGTTTTCGAGCGACGACAAAACCGCCTGAGAGCCCAGCCCCATTGCGTTCTGCGCCGAGGATGCCTGTCCGAAGCGGATGCAATCCTCAATGGATCGGTCCAGATGCAGCCCGGTGGCAAAGCCCGCGTTGAAGCAATCGCCGCAGCCACAGGTGCACACCACGTCGATCTTGTAGGACGGAATGTCAATCTTCTGACCGCGCTGATCGCGGTACATGGCCCCATCTGCGCCAAGCGTCAGGATGACGGCACCGACGCCCTGATCCAGCAGAAACGCGGCGATCTGTTCGTAGTCGGTCATACCGGACAGGGCCATCGCCTCCTCCTCCGACGGCATGAAGTAGTCGGTATGCGCCAGAAGCGGACGGATCAGCGGGAAGTCTTCCGGGGTAGAGGCGAACACGTCGAGCGTGGTGGTGATGCCTCGAGCCTTAGCCTCGGCCAGAAGTTCGGCATTGCGGCCATTGTCCATCGCGTCCATCAGGCCGACGCCGCCGATGTGCAGGATTTTGGTGTCCAGCACCCGGTCCACAAGATCATCGGTGATGTAAAACCCCGCCGTCGCACCGCGCTTGTGCAACGCCGGGCGCGCCCCGTCAGGGCGGGTGGTCACGACGCTGGACGAGGTGGTCATGTCGGGGATGCGCTGCATCATCTCGGTATCGACGCCGAAATCGCCAAAGCGGCGTAGGACCCAATCGCCCATCAGATCATTGCCGACACCGCCCACAGCCTGAACCTTAAGCCCATGCTTGGCCGCGACGATGGCCGCTGAGCCCGCAGCACCGGACACGGCCAAAGTAAATTCATCGACGAAATAGGTGTTTCCGCCGGGGGGGATTTCGGTCACTGGGCGGCACAGCGCATCAAAGGTGTGAAACCCCATCGAGGTATAGTCAAAGGTCATGGGTTATTCTCCATCCTGTGCAGCGTCAGCGTAGGCGCTGACCAGAGGCCGTATCAAAAAGGTAAATCCGCTTGGGATCAAAGCCGACAGCCGCGTCGGAGTTCAAGTCGGCGCGGTAGTCGCGATGGGCCTTTACCTCGATCAGCTTGTCGTCCGCCTTGATCGTGAGATAGGTCATGTCGCCTGTCGGCTCGACCCCGTAGACGATGCCGGTCAGATGCCCTGCATCCGCCGTGACGGTGCAATCCTCGGGGCGTACGCCCAGCGTGACCTTGCCGTCATGTTTGGCGGGAAGGCCGTCGACCCGGACACCGGGGGCTGTAAAGGTCCCGTGCTCCATCCTGCCCGCGATCAGGTTCATGGGCGGTGCGCCGATGAAGTTGGCGACAAAGGTGTTGGCGGGATCGTTGTAGATCTCGTCGGGCGTGCCGATCTGCTGGATCGCGCCCTTGTCCATGATCACGATCCGGTCCGCGAGGGTCATCGCCTCGATCTGGTCATGGGTCACGTAGACAGTGGTGATCTTCAACTCGCGCTGGATGTGCTTGATCTGCACCCGCATGTGTTGGCGCAGCTTGGCGTCGAGGTTCGACAGCGGCTCGTCCATGAGGAATGCATGCGGCTGGCGCACGATGGCACGGGCCAACGCGGCGCGCTGCCGCTGACCACCGGACAATGCGCTGGGTTTGCGGTCGAGATACTCGGTCAGTTCGACCAGACCCGCGGCGCGTTTGATCAGCGTGTCATGCTGATCTTGCGGAACCCCGCGCATCCGCAACGGGAAGCGAATGTTCTCGTAGATCGTCATGTTGGGATAAAGCGCATAGCCTTGGAACACCATCGCCACATCCCGGTCGCGGGCGTCGATGTCGTTCATCACCTCGCCATCCATGACGATTTCGCCTTCAGATGGCTCCTCAAGGCCCGCGATCATCCGCATGGTGGTGGTCTTGCCGCAGCCCGAGGGGCCAAGAAAGACGACGAATTCCTCATCCGCGATGTCGAGGTTCACGTCCCGGACACCCCAGATGGCGCCCCAGCGTTTCTGGATGTTGTTCAGTTGGATTCTTGCCATTTCTTATCCTTTGACGGCCCCCATGGTCAGACCGCGTGACAGGTGCTTCTGGATCAGGACGACCACAAGGAACACCGGCAGGAACGCGAGGAAGGCGACCAGCGCGATTGCATTGTAGATCACGCCATCAGACCCGCCGGTGAAGTTCGCCAGCGCCACCGACATGGTGTAGGCGTCGGGCGTCGAGGCGATGAGCAGCGTGAAGAGGAATTCGTTGATCGCGAAGATCATTGCGATGACAGAGGCTGTGATGATGCCCGGCAGGATGGCGGGGATGATGATTTCCCACAGAATGCGCAATTCGCCTGCCCCGTCTGTCTTGGCCGCGTCTTCCAGTTCTTTGGGGATATCGAGCATGTAGGACCTGATGATCCATGTCACAAAGCTCAGGTTGATGGCGGCGTAGATCAACATCAGCGCCCAGATCGTATCGAGCAGACCGAAATTGCGGAAGAGGAAGAAGATCGGCACCGCCACGATGGCCGGGGCCATCATGCGGGTGGACAGGATGTAAAACCCGATATCGTCCCGCCCCTTATATTCGAAACGCGACAGCGAATAGGCGGCGGGGATCGCCAGAATAAGGTCGATGATGACCGACCCGATGATGGCAAGGACCGAGTTCCGGAGGTATTTCCCCATCGGCCAGTCTTCCCAGATCATGTGCCATGCATCGAGGCTGAAGGTCGGGACATAGATGGGCTGCGGGGTGATGATCTCGGTCCGGGGGCGCAAGCCGATGGACAGGAACCAAAGGACCGGCACGAGACAGAACAAAGTCCATGCACCAAGGATCGCATAGCGCAGGGCAAGGCTTTCGCCCCGGGAACGTTTGCGTTGAGAGGCCATTGGTCAGTCCCTCGCCGAGACAAAGGCGCGTTTGACGACAAACTGCGCGATGATGATCGTGATGATCAGCATGATGACTGATGCGGCCGAGGCATAGCCGAAGTTAAAGAACTTGAAGCCCGTCCTGTAGATGAAATAGCTGATGGTTTCTGTACCAAAGGCCGGACCACCCTTGGTGATGATGAAGACGTTGGTGAACATCGTTGTGATGTCGATGGCCCGCAGGATGAGCGCGACCGCGATGATCGGCTTCATCATCGGCAATGAGATATTCCAGAAGATCGCGTACCATGACGCGCCATCCAGCCGCGCGGCCTCTTCCACCTCTTCATCCTGTGCCTGAAGACCGGCGACGAAGATGATGAAAAGAAACGGAGTCCATTGCCAGACATCAGCGATGATCAGGATCATCCTGCTGAGCCATATCGAGGATTGCCACGCGACGTTGCCGTCCAGTACGCCGAGTCGGATGAAGATGTCAGCGATGACGCGGGCGTCGAGGAAAGCCAGCTTGTAGATAAAGGCCACTGCCGACGGCATAAAGAGCATCGGAATAAGGAAGATGATCCGCCATCCCTGCACCCACGGATCGCGATAGGCATAAAACGCCAGCGCAAGCGCAATCACACATTGCAGGATCAGCGAGATTGATCCGATCACCAGCGTATTCCAGAGCGCGCCCCAGAATTGGTAGTCGCCCATCAGGCGGCTGTAATTGTCGAACCCGGCCCATTGCCACGGTCCGAATTTCACGTTGTAGAAACTCTGAGTGATCGCAAAAATACCCGGATAGAGCGTGATCAGCATCAAGTAGAGAACAGCCGGCGCAACCAGCATATAGGGCAGCAGGGCTTTCATGCGCTTGCTGCGCCGCTTGAATTTGCGATGCGTCGGCCGTGCCGGGGCAGCGTTTGCCGCCCCGGCTTCCGACAGTTCTGGATTGCTCATGACAATCTCATCCTGCCCAATAGGTTTCGTGGCTTAACGCCTTAGAACGGGAGGTCCTTACCTTCGCCCACATACAGACCCGGCGCTGCCTGAGCATAGTCTACCGGATCATTGCCCTGATAGAAGCCGTTCGACGACATGATCTGCTTGACCGCAGCCGCTGCGTTGTCGAGCGCTTCCTTGGACGAGATCTGGCCGACCACGGCGCGGTTGATCTCGTTGCCGATGGCCTGTTCAATCGGGAACGCACCGGGAAGACGCGGGCTGCACCATGCGTGATGCAGGCTGTCGCCCCAGACTTTTGCGGGCTGAGACACGGCCTGAAGGTTTTCGTTCTCCAGAACCGACTTGTAACCCGGCGCCACACCATTGGCGTTGGCTTCGTTCATCGCCATGATCGACGCGGTGGTCAAGAAGCCCAGCATCAGGAACGCGCCTTCGGGGTTCTGTGCCGAGGCGGACACGCACGAGGTCGAACCCGCGATGTTCGGCGGTGCGAACCGGCCACCCGAAATGCGTGGTTCGTAGATTGTGACGAAATCGTCGACGATCTGCGACTGGTCGGGGCGCATGGCCTGTGTGCCGCTGTCCTGCCAACTGATGTTCGTGGCAACCTGCCCGCCCAGCCATGCGGCCCGGTTTTCCGGCCAACCTGCGCCAGCATGACCTTCGTTTGCGTTTTTGGCCAGTTCGAGAATGATCTCGAGACCTTTCATACCCGCATCGCCGTTGAAGATCGGCTCCCAGTTTTCGTCGAACAGCATCATTCCGGCTTGGGCCGCAATGTGTTCCCATGTGTAGGTCGACCAGAAGCCGGGCGCTGCCATCAGGCCCACACCAGACACACCGGGCTCCACCTTGTTCAGTTCGCCTGACAGACGGATCAGTTCATCATAGGTCGGAACCGAGTTTGCCTTGTCGATCGGACCGCCCAACACCTGCTCGACATAGCCTTTGCGCAGGTGAACCATCTGGATGTCGCAGTCGAACGGAATGCCGTACATCTGGCCGTTGAAATAGCCGTAGTTCAGGCGGTACGTGTCGTAGAAATCGTCAAGCGGCAGCTTCCATTTATCCGCAAAGTCCTGCAGCGGATAGAGGAAGCCCGGCGCTGCGAAGTCACCCAGCCAAGGCGAGAAGAACTGCAGCGCATCGAAAGACGCATTGCCAGAGATGAATTCGGCAAGCGCCTTGTCGTAGAAACTGTCGTCCGGGATCGGAACCAGCTCGACCTTGATTCCAGAGAGCGCTTCGAAGGGCACAAGGCCTTCGGCTGCGGATTCGGTGTCGGCGGCACCGATAGCAAAGCGCACGGTTGTGCCTGCCAGTTCGGAGCGAACCTTTTCCCAATCTACGGTGCGAATCCAATCCTTGCTACTGTCCCAGATCGGTTTGTCATCGGACATACCGTAAAGATCGCGGTAGTCCGCGCGGACATACTGGGAGATCGAGATCCCATCGAGCACGCTTTGCGGGTCCGGCAGGTGGTTGGCCGCCAAAACCTTGCCGCCCCACGTAGAGCCGGTTGCGGCGATTCCCATGGCGGATGCACTCGCCATAAACGACCGTCTGGATAGTCTTCCTCTGAATTCCATCATTTTCCTCCCTTGATGGCACAATCATTACCGCGCTCCGCCTCAGACAGCTTCTTAGCCGCTCAAAAGCATAGGAACACCTAACTGCACAACTGAACCATTGTTCACGACACCACAGTTCGTCAAGAACATTTATTGGTTTTGTGAACATTATTCTTGACTGTTAAACAAAAGTTCATGATGGTAGCGCCAAATCGAAGCGACAGGAAAAACTCGTATGGCCTCCAACATCTCACTGACCGGATTGGCAAAAGACCTTGCTGCCCGGGCCGCCTCTGGCAAACCGGTTCGCATCGGCTTGATCGGCTCTGGCGAGATGGGAACCGACATCGTCACACGCGCCGCAATGATGGACGGGGTGGACGTGGCGGCGATTTCGGAGCTCAACGTGCCGAACGCGCACAAAGCCGTATCCATCGCCACCGGTGAGGACGGGCACAGTCAGGACGCGACCTCTACTGACAGCCTCAACGCAATCATTGAGTCGGGCAAAACGGCAATTACCGACAATGCAGACCTGATTCTCGAGTCGGGATTGATTGACGTGGTGATCGACGCAACGGGCATTCCAGCAGTTGGTGCGGAAATCGGCCTGCGCGCGATGGAGCGCGGCAAGCATCTGACCATGATGAACGTCGAAGCGGACGTGACCATCGGCGCTTACCTGCGCAACGAAGCGGAACGGTTGGGCGTTGTCTATTCGCTGGGCGCGGGCGACGAGCCGTCTTCTTGCATGGAGCTGATCGAGTTCGTCACGGCCATGGGCCACAAGGTGGTCTGCGCCGGCAAGGGCAAAAACAATCCGCTGAACATCGACGCGACACCGGACGCTTACGAGGCAGAGGCAATCCGGCGCCACATGAACCCGCGCCTTCTGGTGGAGTTTGTGGACGGATCAAAAACCGCCGTCGAAATGGCTGCTATCGGCAATGCCACCGGCCTGATCCCAGATGTGGACGGGATGCACGGCCCTGCGGCGGGCCCCAAGGAACTGGCCAAGGTGCTGATCCCGCAAAAGGATGGCGGGATTCTGTCGGGGATCGGCAAGGTCGATTACTCAATCGGCAAGGGCGTGTCACCGGGCGTTTTCTGTATCGTGGAGGCCGAGCATCCGCGCATCCACGAGCGGATGAAAGACCTCAAGATGGGCGACGGCCCCTACTACGAATTCATTCGCCCCTACCACCTGACCTCGCTCGAAGTGCCGCTGACCTGCGCGCGCTCGGTGCTCTACGGCAAGGCCGACATGGTTCCTCTTGAAAAGCCGGTGGTCGAGGTCTGCGCCTTGGCCAAGAAGGATCTGCAACCGGGCGATACGCTCGACCAGATCGGCGAATATGCCTACCGCGCCTGGGCGATGGAAGTGGGTCGGGCGCAAGCCGCACGCGCCCTGCCCGCCGGGATGCTGACCGGAGCCAAAGTGACTGCGCCGATCAAGAAAGGTGAACTGATCACCCTCGCCAACACGACCCTGCCGCACTCGCGACTGGTCGAGCTGCGCCGCCGCCAGGACATGATGCTTTATGGGAAGGACCTTCTCAATGCGTGACACCGTGACACCCAATAACATCCCCTACGCCATCGCGCGGTACAGTGCCGACGAGCTGAAAGACGCTCTGAAAAAGATGTACCTGATCCGCAAATTCGAGGAAGGCGCGGAAGACAGCTACATGCGCGGGCTGATCCACGGCACAATGCACCTGAGCATTGGCCAAGAAGCGTCAGCGGTCGGGTCCTGCATGTCGCTGAGCGACGAGGACAAGATCACTTCGACCCACCGGGGGCATGGCCATTGCGTCGCCAAAGGCGCCGACCTGTCCCGCATGTTCGCCGAGTTCTTCGGCAAGGAAAGTGGCTATTGCAAAGGGCGCGGCGGGTCGATGCACATTGCTGACCCGAGCAAGGGCAATCTGGGCGCGAACGGTATCGTGGGGGGCGGTCTGCCTATCGCCGTTGGCGCAGCTTTGTCGGCCAAGCGCTTGGGCACGGGGGCCGTGACGATCTGTTTCTTCGGTGACGGTGCGAACAACGAGGGCGCGTTCCACGAGGCGTTGAACATGGCCAAGGTCTGGAACTTGCCAGTGGTGTTCGTCTGTGAAAACAACAAATACGGCATGTCCACCTCGACCGAAAGGTCCACCGCGGTCAAGAACATCGCGGATCGCGCGGTGGCCTATGCCATGCCGGGCGTGACCGTGGACGGGAACGACTTTTCCGCCGTGACCGAGGCGGTGGATGCCGCTGTCGAGCGCGCCCGCAAGGGTGAAGGCCCGAGCCTTGTCGAGAACGTCACCTACCGCTGGCGCGGGCATTCCAAGTCGGACCGCAACCGCTACCGGACCAAGGAAGAGATCGCAGACTGGCAATCCCGCGACCCGATTGTCGCGATGGCCAAGCTGCTGGTGGACCACAAGATCTCCACCGAGGACGAGGTTACCGAAATCGAAGCCGACGCGACCCGGATCATCGAAGAGGCCATCGCCTTTGCGACAGAGGGAGACAACCCGAAGATCGAAGAGGTCACCCGCGACGTCTACACCGAAGGGGCCGCAGCATGAACATGCACACAAAGACCGATCTGCGCGAATTGTCCTATGCCGAGGCCATCCGCGAAGCCATGGACATCGCCATGGCCCGCGATGAGCGCGTCATCCTGATGGGTGAGGATATCGGGGTCTATGGTGGTGCCTTTGGCGTCACTGGCGATCTGGTCGAGAAATACGGGACGGACCGTGTCATGGACACGCCTATTTCCGAGTTGGGCGGCGCTGGCGTCGCTGTCGGAGCCGCGATGACCGGGCTGCGCCCGATCTTCGAATTCCAGTTCTCGGATTTCGCAACCCTCGGGATGGAGCAGATCGTCAATCAGGCGGCCAAGATCCGTTACATGCTGGGCGGCGCAGTGTCGGTGCCTGTTGTCATGCGTTTTCCCTCGGGTTCCGGCACGGGCGCTGCAGCACAACACAGCCAGAGCCTTGAGGCGTGGACTGCGCATGTGCCAGGTCTGAAGGTGGTTCAGCCCGCGACACCTGCCGACGCCAAAGGGCTGTTGCTGGCCGCGCTGGAAGACCCCGATCCGGTGATGATTTACGAGCACAAGATCCTCTACAAGATGAAGGGGCATGTCCCGGAAGGGTACTACACCACCCCTATCGGCAAGGCGGCAGTGATGCGCGAGGGCAAGGACCTGACCATCGTCGCCACGTCGATCATGGTTCACAAGGCGCTAGAGGCCGCCGAAACATTGGCCGCCGAAGGCATCGACGCTGAGGTGATCGACCTGCGGACGATCCGCCCGATGGACCGCGACACGGTGCTCGCCTCGGTCCGCAAGACCGGACGGCTGGTCTGCGTCTACGAGGCAGTCAAGACGCTGGGCGTTGGCGCCGAGGTGTCGGCGATGGTCGCCGAAAGCGACGCGTTCGACTACCTTGATGCGCCGATCATCCGGCTGGGGGGCGCGGAATGCCCGATCCCCTACAACCCCGACTTGGAAAAAGCGGTGGTGCCGCAAGTGCCAGATATTCTTGAAGCCGCCCGCAACCTCGCAAAGGGACGCGTCTGATGCCGACCGAAGTCATCATGCCCAAGGTCGACATGGACATGGCCAAGGGCAAGATCATGTCGTGGCATATTGCCGAGGGCGACCACGTGTCCAAGGGCGATCCTCTGTTCGACATCGAGACCGACAAGGCCGCAATGGAGGTCGAAGCGCCTGCCGACGGCATCCTGCACCACACCGCACCCGAGGGCATGGACATCCCTATAGGCACCCCCTGCGCCTGGCTCTATGCCGAGGGCGAAGTGGTGGGTGAGCAACCCGCACCGTTTGCGGGGCAAGCCGGGGCTGCATCCGAACTTAAACCAGTCGAAGTAGACGTTCCGGACGACATCAAGCCAGTCGAGGCTGAAAGAGAACTGGTCGACGCAGTTGCCGGTGAGGCCACGGGCAAGGTCCGCGCCACCCCGCGCGCACGCTCCCTGGCCAGCGGTGCGGGCCTGAACATCGCAGACCTCATCGGCACCGGTCCGCGCGGACGGGTGCAGGCGCTGGACGTCGAAAACGAAATCACTCTGCGAGACACGCGCCCTGCCCCGCTGGCTTCGCCGGTCGTCTTCAAGGCGGAAACCGGCAGTCTGGCGGTGACCCGCTCCAAAGGCGGCACAGGGACACCTATCGTGATGATCCACGGCTTCGCCAGCGATGCCACGTCCTGGGCACCGATGGAGACACATCTGAAGCACCGCCCGTTGATCCGGATCGACCTGCCCGGTCACGGCAAGTCACCAAAGCTGCGCATCGACAGCTTTGCCGAGCTTGTGCGCGAGGTCCGGCGTGCCTTTGACGATCTGAACCTCGACGCTGCACATCTGGTTGGCCACAGCCTTGGCGGTGCCGTCAGTATAGCACTGGCCGATACGCGGGCAAAACGACTGTCGTCCCTGACACTGATTGCGCCTGCGGGGCTTGGCCCGGACATCAACGGCGATGCGCTGTCGGGGATCTGCAGGGCCACCCATGCCGAAAGCCTTGGGCCGTGGCTGCGCAGCCTTGTGGCAAACGAAGACATCGTGACCGACAGCTATGTCCGCCTTGCCATGGCGGGGCGTGAAGACACGAACCTGCGCGCAGCGCAGTCGCGCCTTGCCGATGCGCTTTTCCCGGATGGGGTTCAGGCTTTTGACCTGCGCGCGGCACTGGAACGGATCGACGCTCCGACCCGGATCATATGGGGTAAACAGGACGCGATCATCCCCTGGAAACACGCCCTGCGCGCGCCGGGCAAGATGGCGCTTCACCTTTTTGACGGCGTTGGGCACATGCCCCAGATCGAATGCAGTGCTGAGTTGGGTCGGATCCTGTCGTCAAGCCTTTGACCAGTTGTTCATTGTCACCCACCGAAAACATCGGTTACCTGTCAAAAGCCAGAGACATAAGCCAGATCACAAGGGGGCGAACCGATGGCAAAATCGCAAGACCAGCTTCGGGTCCGCGCCGCATGGCTTTATTACATCGAAGGCATGACCCAATCCGATGTCGGCAAAAAGCTTGGCGTGAACCGGATCACGGTGACCCGTTTGCTGTCCGAAGCCAAGAAACGTGGTGAGGTTGTGATCCGGATTAAGTCGGAATTGACCGAACTGATCGAACTTCAACAACAGCTTCAGGATCACTACGATCTCGAACAGGCCATTGTCGCACCACTTGAAGCCGTCGAAGACGACCCGACACGGGTGATCGCCGCGGCCGCTGGCACATATGTGTCGAACCTGATGGAAAACGGCATGACCGTTGGCGTGGGTTGGGGCAAGACCCTTCACGCGATGTTGCCCTATATCGAGGAAAAGCCCCTGTCGGACGTGCGGGTTGTGTCCCTTCTCGGCGGCATCGCACAAGCCAGACGCTTCAACCCTGCCGAATTTGCGTGGCAATTCGCCGAACTGTTCGAAGCCGAAGGCTATCTGATCTCTGCCCCGGCAGTTGTGGATTCGCCGCAAACACGGCACGCCCTTTTGGAGAACTGTGGTCTCGATCAAATCCTGCAACTCGCCGAAGCCTGCGACGTTGCTTTGCTGTCTTGCGGCGGGATCACCTCGCTGACCACGTCATATCGCTCGGGTCACATCACGGAGTCGGACCGTCAATCGCTGATCGCAGCGGGTGCGGTCGGCGATTTTCTGTATCATTTCCTCGACAAGGACGGAAATATCGTGGACCATCCGGTCAACAATCGGTCGATCTCGATGTCGCTCGATCGCTTGAAGCGTGTTCCGAAAAAGGTTCTGATGTCGGGTGGTCGTGAAAAGATCGAAATCCTGCGCGCCAGTATTTCTTCGCTCGCGCCCAATGTCCTGATTACCGATGAGATTACCGCTCGAACGTTGCTGGAAACCGCTGATGCCAAGAGCCCCCACACGGCCGCCAAAGTTGACTAAATCCATCGCGCGCAAGCGTGCCGTCAAACGCCCGGATGGCGGCTGTGCAAGCACCGAGTGCCGTTCGGAAAACGCGACACCGGTGGAGCCTAGATTGCGCGAGCATGCATGTGCTATCATACAGATGAGGAGATGAATATGATGGTGGCCAGCCCGAAGAAATTCACTCTTTTGCATGATCTGAACATGCCAATCCGTGATGCGTTGCGAGGCGTTGTCACGTTGGCTGACGCAACTGAGGACATGCTCGAGCCAGCCTCCAAATTATTACCGGAACCGCTGCGCAGCCGCTTTCACAGCGCCATGCAAGCATTCGAGCAAGCCGGCAAACGCCTGCTCCATGCGCCGATTGACATGGAGCGGATCAGCGATGCGGCGCAGTTTGCTCAAGGCACCACGTTGGACAAATCCGGAGTGAACACGGCCGCGAGCGTGATCGTTTTTGCCTGGGAGCACCTCAACCAATCCCGCGTCGACCACCGCCATCTTATCAGCGAAACCATCGTTGCAGACCGGTTGTCGCGGTTGCAACCGGACGGCGGCACGATCGGGTTTGCCTTCGCCGCGTCCCTGTTCCTCGACCTGCGCCAATCCTCAGCCATTGGCGTGATGCCGGGATTGACGCGCGGTATCACCGAGAATGAAGAAACCGAAGTCGACCTGGCATTGATGGCCATTGCCGTCTGGCTATCATCGAAACGAGCGGACACCCTCGAGGAAGAAGAAAAGCTTCTGGACCTGTCCATGGCCCTTGTCCGCGCGCTTCAGTCAGAGGCGGCAACTGCCTTTCAAAGCCAAGACGCCTTGGCCCAGTTTCTTGATGAAACGTCATCGCATCTTTAGGATCGGACTCTATGTCGACGCATGATTTGACCAAGACAGACCAACCGTTGCGCAAATCCGCACAACGTCTGCGGTGGTTCGTCGATGCGTTCGATCAGCAAATCCAAAACACCGAAGCTCAGACGGGTAACCAGTTTTCCGTCGACCGGGGCGCTTTGGCGCACGTCTTTGCCGATTGGCTAAAGGCGTTCGAAGCCCAGAAACCGACGCGCGAGGATGATAAACCCGCCTATGTGGGTTTTGCGGCTGGCCTCATGCTCAGAACCTTGATCAAGCACAAACCGGTCGCGGTAGTGAAACAGCCTGACAATGCAGACCAGTCAAATCCGGCGTACTTCTGGCCTGAAGGGTACCTCTATGTCGCATTCTGCCTGAATGTGCGCGGCTTGGTTCTCGAGACAGATTTTCACGCGGCACAACACCCGCCGAGTGATCGGCTTGCGGACAACCGGACGTGGTGGAGCTTTCGCGAGAACGTGCAACAGGATCCCTCTCTGGCGATCGCCTTCCTCGACCTTTTTGCTGGAGATGAGCCGGAATGGACCATGCCCGAACTGTTCAGAACAGGCCGCGTTGCCCGCATCGCGGAACGGTTTTACGCCAAGGAAGTGGCAGCGCCTGAAAAGCCGTAAATTGACCAGGTTCTCTCGCAGGATCACAGACAGTAATGACGTGACGCGCGTCGGTTGAGGACAAAGCTTAGGTTCACGGGCACGCACCGCACCCTGCAACCCAACACGCACAGCGATCGCGGTTTTCCAAGTGACTCTTGCCCAATGATGATGAATACGTGCCGGCTTCTTCACCTGCAGGCCATCGCAGGACGGACGACCCAGCGGCATGAAAACGTATCCGGGCGATCAAACTGACTATTAAGAGTCACATCGCACCGGCGCACGAAGGTCGGAAGAGATCGGGAATTATTGATTTATAGCCATGATATGGCGCACCTGAGAGGATTCGAACCTCTGGCCTCTGCCTTCGGAGGGCAGCGCTCTATCCAGCTGAGCTACAGGTGCCTATGGCCTCTCTACACAGAAGGGATTTGGGGCGCAAATGCAAATGTAGCCCGGCGGGTGGGTTTTCGCCGGGCCATGATACGTTAACGCATCAATCGTTTCGGTTGGCCGAAAGGCGCGCGCGTCAGCTTGCGGCTTTCAGCTCAAGACGGCGTTGGTGCAGAACTGGTTCGGTGTAGCCAGATGGCTGGACACGTCCCTCAAACACCAAATCACACGCCGCCTGAAAAGCGATGGTATCAAAACCCGGCGCCATCGGCGTGTAAGCCGCATCACCCGCGTTTTGATCATCCACAACTGCTGCCATGCGCTGCATGATCTCCATCACGTCGTCTTTCGACATGATGTCATGATGGAGCCAGTTGGCGATGTGCTGGGCGCTGATCCGGCAGGTCGCGCGATCTTCCATAAGGCCGACATTGTTGATGTCCGGCACTTTGGAACAGCCCACCCCCTGATCGACCCAACGCACGACGTAACCCAGTATGCCTTGGGCGTTGTTTTCGACCTCGCGGGTGATCTGGTCTTTCGACCATTTCTGGAATGCGGCCAATGGGATGTCTAGAATTGTATCGACATGCGCGCGGCGTCCGCCCTTGCGCAGCTTGTCCTGAACCGCAAACACATCAACCTTGTGATAGTGCAACGCATGCAGGGTGGCAGCCGTTGGAGACGGCACCCAAGCGCAGTTGGCACCCGACTTGGGATGTTCGATCTTTTGCTCCAGCATCGCGGCCATCATGTCTGGCATGGCCCACATGCCTTTGCCAATCTGCGCCTTACCGGACAGACCGCATTCCAGGCCAATATCAACATTGCGATTTTCGTAGCCGCCAATCCAGGCTTTGCGTTTGATAAAGTCCTTACGGCTGAAGGGGCCTGCTTCCATCGAGGTGTGAATTTCGTCGCCGGTGCGATCCAGAAAGCCCGTGTTGATGAAGGCGACCCGGTGCTTGGCTGCGCGGATGCATTGTTTGAGGTTCACACTCGTGCGGCGTTCCTCGTCCATGATGCCCAGCTTGACAGTGTTGGCGGGCAAGCTCAGCGCTTTTTCGACAAAGGTAAACGTCTCATCAGCGAACGCCACCTCGTCCGGCCCATGCATCTTGGGTTTCACCACATAGACCGAACCGTGATGCGAATTGCGCAGGCCAGCGGTCTTGTCCAGATCATGTTTGGCGATCAATGCGGTGATCATCGCATCCATCAGGCCTTCATAGATTTCTGCGCCGTCCTTCAGCAGGATCGCCGGGTTTGTCATGAGGTGACCGACATTGCGCACCAGCATCAGTGCGCGGCCTTTGACCGTGATGTCCGCCCCGTTCGGCGCGGTGTAAGTCAGATCGGGGTTCAACGCGCGCGTGACGGTCTTGCCGCCCTTCTCGAAGCTGTCGTTCAGGTCGCCCTTCATGAGGCCCAGCCAATTGGTGTAGGCGAGCGTTTTGTCCTCGGCATCGACGCAAGCAACAGAATCCTCGCAATCCATGATCGCAGAGACCGCGCTTTCAAGACGCACATCCGCAAGACCGGCCTGATCGCGGCTGCCGATAAAATGCGTCCGGTCAAACACCAATTCGACATGCAGACCATTGTTGCGCAGCAGGACAGCGTCGGGGGCCTTGGGGTGACCGGTATAGCCGATGAATTTCTCTGGCTGCGCCAGTGGCATGTCGTCAATCAGCAGCGCGCCATCATGCACATAGTAGCGACGCGCATCAGCATGGCTGCCACCATCAATTGGGAACGCCTCGTCAAGAAACACACGGGCGCGGGCGACGACGCGCGCGCCGCGACCCTTGTCATAACCACCTTTCGGAGCTGGCGTGCCCATCGCATCAGTGCCATAGAACCCATCATAAAGGCTGCCCCACCGAGCATTCGCAGCGTTCAAGGCATAGCGCGCATTGGTAATCGGCACGACCAGCTGAGGCCCTGGTACGGTTGCAATCTCGGGATCGGTATTCTGGGTTTCGATCTCAAAATCATCGCCTTCGTCCAGCAGGTAGCCGATCTCGGACAGGAACGCCTTATAGGCCTCATGGTCATGCGGCTGATTGCGGTGACGAATGTGCCATTCGTCAATCTTGGTCTGGATGTCTTCGCGAGTTTTCAACAGAGCCGCGTTTTTGGGCCCAAACTCATGCGCGAGGGTCGACAGTGCCTCCCAGAACGCATCAGCGTCTACACCGGTACCCGGAAGCGCTTGCCCCTCAATAAAGTCAAAAAGCGTCTGGTCGATCTTCATTCCGTGACGGTCAATCCGGCTGGCCATGGCTCATTCCCCTCGCTGTATACGGCGGTACTCAATTAGAAAGAAAGTTTCCGATCCGCAACAGCTTTGGTCAGGTTACCTGACCAAATATGGTGCATTTTGGAAATCTTGATAATCGGGCTTCGCTGTTCCGGTTTGCTTGAAACTCATGACTTGTTCTTTGCCTTGCGGCACCGGTCCGAACAGTATTTCACGTCATCCCAGACCTTTTCCCACTTCTTGCGCCAGACGAAGGGCAGACCGCAGGTCGCGCATGTTTTGGTCGGCAGATCGGATTTCTTGCGGTGTTTCGGCACTATAGGTCCAGTTTCAACTGTGCGTCGTCGGACTTGGTGCGGCGCGGTTTGTGTGGCGCGCGATCATTGACGAAATACCCGGCACTGTCCTTGCGGCTGGCGTGTTTATGGATCACCCGCTGCGTTTCATTACGGTCGACGCTGCGGCGCATGGAAAAGATGCGGTCTCGTGCAGTGCGCGCCGCCTCTGCCACGTCAACGATTGGAGCAGGATAGGCGCGGCCCAACACGTGCCCTGCCCCATCCCACGTCCACGGCGTTTGCAAGTGGCGATCCGGCACGTCCGCCAGTTCAGGCAGCCAAGCGCGTGTGAATGCTCCGGTTGGATCCTGATCCGTGCCTTGCTTGATCGGGTTGTAAATGCGCGGTGTATTGATGCCAGTGGTCCCCGACTGCATCTGCATTTGGCTCCAATGAATGCCCGGCTCGTAATCTGTGAACATCCGCGCCAGATGCTGCCCCGTGCTGCGCCAGTCCAGCCAGAGATGATAGCTTGCCACGCTGACCACCATCGCCCGCATCCGAAAATTGAGCCACCCTGTCGCCCGCAAAGACCGCATACAAGCATCCAGAAACGGCAGGCCGGTTTCCCCATTTTGCCACGCGGTCAGGCGCGCATGATCGGGTTCTAACGGGCGCATCCCTTCATAGGCACGGTGCAAACAGTTGTATTCTAGCGCAGGTTCATCCTCCAGCTTTTGCATGAAGTGATCGCGCCATGCGAGGCGGGATTGAAACGACTTTAGGCTTCCTGCCCAACCATCGCGGGGCCCGCCCTTGACCTCGCGTTGGCGAGCGGCAGTCGCCTGAACCACTTCGCGGATCGTCACCGTGCCCAGCGCCAGATGCGGGCTGAGCCGGGAGCAAGCGACGGCACCTTCACGCGGAGACGACATGGCGCTGCGATAAGTTTGCCCGCGCTCGGTCAGGAAACCGCCCAACAACGACAAGGCATGATCCCGCCCGCCCGTCTGCCGTTCTGGACACGGATCGGCCGCACACAGGTCCGGGACGCGGTCCGAAGGCACGGTACAAGGCGGCAACGCGGGCGGCGCCATCACCTGCCCTTGTGCGGTAAATGCATTGCGCTGCTTGGCCCAGCCATCACGCCCTTGCAGGCGACGCACCACACCGGATTGCGGCAGCTCTGTCCAACGGATACCCTGCCCTTTGACCCATGTTCCAACTTGTTGGTCACGGGCATATGTCCAGCCATTGCCGGTTTCCTCGTGACTCACCAGATGATCGAACCGAACCGTTTGGCGCACATCCTCTAGCGCTGATACTGCATCACCAACCCGTATCACCAGATTGCTTCCAAGATGTTGCAAGGCGGTTTGCAAATCTGAAAGGCTCTCTTGCAAAAACGCAAACTGACGCCCCGAAGTGTCAGGCAAAGCCCAATACTCTGGCTCGAAAATATAGAGCGGAACGATGTTGTCATCACGCGCCGCCACAGCCAGAGCTGGATTGTCGTGAATGCGCAGATCACGCTTGAACCAAAGCACAGTTGTCATGAGGCACAGTTAGCTGTGCAACCCTGCGTGACCAGTGGGATTATAGCCAATAACCCGCAACCCGTTTCACTTCTTCCCAATCCCGGCATAGGTATATCGTCAACCCGCAACGACACCAAACCGGAGCATCCGATGAAAGACGCCGCGCCCAAGACGATCTACCTTAAAGACTATACCCCGTTTGGCTATGTGGTTGAGAGCGTGTACCTGACCTTTCGGTTGGCACCAACATCCACCCGCGTGGTCAGCCGTATCAGGTTTGCGCCCAACCCGGACGCAACCGACAAGACGTTTTTCCTGCACGGCGAAGAGCTTTCCCTGATGTGGGCCACGATTGATGGGGCCGAGGTCGCCCCCGAAATAACCGACACAGGCCTGCGCTGCGCCGTGCCCGATGCGCCCTTCACATGGGAAGCGGAGGTCGAGATCAGTCCGCAAACCAATACCGCGCTGGAAGGTCTTTATATGTCGAACGGCATGTACTGCACCCAATGCGAGGCCGAAGGGTTCCGCAAGATCACCTATTATCCCGACCGTCCCGATGTGATGAGCACTTTCACTGTACGCGTCGAAGGTGATGAAAACGTTAAGCTGTCCAACGGCAACCCAGTGGATAGCGGCGACGGCTGGGCGGAATGGCATGATCCCTGGCCCAAACCGGCCTATCTTTTTGCTTTGGTGGCGGGAGATTTGGTCAACCACCCCGACACATTTACCACCATGTCTGGCAAAAAGGTCGAGCTGAACATCTGGGTCCGTCCGGGCGACGAAGGCAAATGTGCTTTCGGCATGGAAGCGTTAAAAAAATCAATGACTTGGGATGAAAAGGTGTATGGACGTGAATACGATCTGGACATCTTTAACATCGTTGCAGTTGACGATTTCAACATGGGAGCGATGGAAAACAAAGGCCTGAACGTATTCAATTCGTCCTGTGTTTTGTCGTCACCCGAAACCTCAACCGATGATAATTTCGAGAGAATTGAAGCGATTATTGCCCACGAGTATTTTCACAACTGGACCGGCAACCGCATTACCTGTCGCGACTGGTTTCAGCTCTGCCTGAAAGAGGGACTGACGGTGTTCCGCGATGCACAGTTTACAGCGGATATGCGGTCGGAACCCGTTAAACGCATCAGCGATGTGATTGATTTGCGCGCGCGCCAGTTTCCCGAAGATCAGGGGCCATTGTCACACCCGGTGAGGCCAGAGAGTTTTCAGGAAATTAACAATTTCTACACCGCCACCATCTATGAAAAAGGTGCCGAGGTGATCGGCATGCTGAAAACGCTGGTGGGTGACGATGCTTATTCCCGTGCTCTTGATCTGTATTTCGACCGTCATGATGGTCAGGCCTGCACCATTGAGGATTGGCTTGCCGTGTTCGAAGATACCACTGGTCGCGACCTTGGCCAATTCAAGCTGTGGTATTCTCAATCCGGCACGCCGCGCGTCAAGGTGTCCGAAGATTGGAAGGACGGGGTCTATACCCTGACATTCAAACAGCACACACCGCCTACACCGGGACAAGACGTTAAAGATCCAAAGGTCATTCCGATTGCCGTTGGCTTATTGACCCCAAACGGTGATGAGTCTGTGCCGACACAGGTACTTGAAATGACAGAGGCCGAACAAAGCTTTACGTTCGACGGTCTGGCCAGCAAACCCGTACCATCGATCCTGCGCGGGTTTTCAGCCCCAATTGTTCTTGAGCGGGAGGTCAGCCGCGAAGAACGCGTGTTCCTCGTCGCGCACGACACGGATGCGTTCAATCGCTGGGAAGCGAACCGCAACCTTTGCCGCGACAGTCTGGTTGCGACAGTGCGCGATGGTGCGCCGCATGATGATGCTTGGATTGACGCGCTGGAACGGGTGGTACGCGACGACAGCCTTGATCCAGATTTCCGGCAACTGATGTTGGCGGGACCGTCGCAATCGGAACTCGCACAAGTCTTGTTTGACCAGGGCGTGACGCCCGATCCGGACGCCATCTGGCGCGCAAGTGACAGCCTGCGGCATCACATAGCGACCCGTTGGCAGGGGTGGCTAGAAGATGCGATGCAAAGCATGCGCGTCACAGACGCTTATTCACCCGACGCCGATCAGACTGGCAAACGCGCCCTTGGTGGAAAGCTCCTGTCGCTTCAAACCTGCTTGGACAACGGTGCAATGGCGCAAAAGCAATACGACAGCGCAGACAACATGACCCTGCAACTGTCAGCATTTGCGCAGCTTTTGGTATCCGGGAACGGAGAGGCCGCGACCAAGGCGTTTTACGATCAATGGAAAGATGACCGGTTGGTGATGGACAAGTGGTTCGGGCTTCAAGTTGGCATGGCAAAACCGGATGTGGCTGTCGATGTGGCCAAAGATCTGGTCGCACATCCGGCGTTTGATATGGGCAATCCAAACCGCTTTCGCGCCGTGATGGGCGGCATGGCGATGAACCACGCGGGCTTTCATCGCAAGGATGGCGCCGGATATGCGTTCCTCGCTGATTGGCTGATCAAACTAGACGACAAGAACCCGCAAACCACTGCGCGCATGTGTTCCGTGTTCCAAACATGGAAACGCTATGATGGGGATCGTCAGGCATTGATCAAAGCGCAGCTGGAGCGGATCAAAGCGAAACCGAACCTAAGCCGCGATACAGACGAAATGATCAGCCGCATCCTTGGCTGAGTGTCATGCGACATATCCTCTGGGTCACCGATCACGGATCGGGTGACCCAGAGGAATCGCTGGAAACCCACATTTTCACGGGAACCAGCGAAGATTTGCCAGCGTTGAAAGGTAAGTGGCATGACATTGCGCAATCGAATGTGCCCGGGACTTACAGCTTGCCAGCCAGCACCGAATGTCCTGCGTTTGTCATGCCAATGTCACGCTGCTCTGTCAGGAGAGGCCGCATGAAAGACCGGATTGACCCGCTGATCGAGGACCGTGCGCCTTGGTTGTTTCGCCCCACAGTGGCGGCATCCCTCGCAAGGCCTGCGTTGAACCGGGTGTTGGGTTATGACCGAACGGTGTCTCTTGCGGAAGAAGTCGAACACCTGCCGCCGAATGCGATCATGAATACGATGGCCGACCGGCTGGCCCGCGATGTGAGTATTTCGGGTCTGGGCCACCTGCCCCGACATGGTGCAGCGCTGGTCGTCGCAAATCACCCCACAGGCATTGCTGACGGGATCATTCTGCATTCGGTTTTGCGGCAGGTCCGCAACGATGCATATTTCTTTGCGAATCACGATATTCTTAAAGTCTTGCCGCAGATGTCGCGCGTCATCGCGCCGGTGGAATGGCGCAAAGATCGGCGCAGTCACGCCAAAACGCGTGGCACGATGGTGTTCGCCCGACAGGCCGTGAAGGAGGGGAGACTGGGTGTGATCTTTCCTTCCGGTCGTCTGGCCAAACGACGCGGAACGCGGCTCCATGAACGGCCATGGATGGCATCGGCGGCAATGCTTGCGCGTAAATTTGATCTGCCGGTGATCCCGATACATTTGCAGGCCCGCAACTCTGCGCTGTTCTACCTGTTCGACGCGATTCACCCGACGCTGCGGGACATTACATTGTTCCACGAGACTCTGAACAAGTGCCGGCAGCCCTACGCGATCAAGGTCGGTGAGCCGATTTCCCCAAAGGCTCTGCCAGAGAATTCAGAAGACGGAATAGCGCTTTTGCAGAGGGCAACCTTGGCGTTGGGAGAACCGCAGAAACAGGGCGTTTCATTATTGGATGCGTCGCGGTTTCCGGCGCGCCGGGCTTAGTCACCGCGGGTCGACACGACGCCATCCCACGGGTCACGCACCGGGCGTGCTACAGGGCGCAGAGATCTTGAAAGCCCTGCACAATATGGCTGAGCGCGTGTCCATTCCATCATATCGCTGCGTTTTGCTCGGCTGTGAAACGGCCCCCAATCAGCAGCCACGCCACGCATTCCGTGAGACACGACACCATCGCGCGGCACCGTCACTGCCATGATCCGCAAGGCGCATTGCAGGTTCGCACCGCCGCTTTTGAGCGCATCGCGCGACCGGGCGTTGCACCCATAACCACGCGCAGTCGCCGGAAGGATTTGCAGCAAACCGTACCACTTGCCTCCGCCACCGACGGCTGTCGGGCGATATGTGCTTTCGTGTTTGGCCAACGTGGACAAAAGCCCGATCCAGAACGCCTCGCGTGCCGAGGTATCATTGGTCACATAAGCCGGACACCAATCGCCGATGTCTTTTGGGACCGTGCGCGGCAGAACACTTGCATGGCTGCGCAGTGCCGTTAATGCAGCCCGCGACCAGCGTTCGGCCTCGCCGCGATGGCTCCAGCGCATATCGGGAAGTGGAGTATAATGTCGGGCGACCGGGCGCAAAGACACCGTCAGCGCATTGGTTGATTGACCGTCAACCATTGTGGCAGGTGCCGCAGAAACAGACCCAGAAATACCGAGCACAAACACCGCCACGCCTATGATCCCCCAGCGTAGCATCCAAGCTGCATTCAGGATTTTATCAAAAAAATCAAGCAAAACCGCATAACGAGGAATTCTTCAGCAGGTTTCTGCGCAGTTTTGAAAGGTTAGGCCAAACCTCGCGCATGCTGCTATCAACGCCGCCGGATTACCCTTGGGAAATCGTTTTGACGCCCGATTTGCGACATGTTTTTCCGGCATCACGGTGCAAACAGTCTTTCCAGCCCGATCTCGGCACCGGACAATCTGAAGGCCAAAGCAATGACCGTTCTTAACAACCTGACGACCCTGATGCGAAAGGCTCGCAATACGGCGCACGTGCCACGACCAAGGGGCACGTTGCTAAACATTGAGGCCTTGCCGACAACGTCTGAACCGGCCCTGCCAGTTCTCGCAACAAGCGCAGAAGAAGAGGTACATCGCGCATTGTTCGAGGCTGGTTTGTTCTTGGCCCGTCAGGATGCCTGGGCCACCTTGGGCGACCGGATCCGCACAGCAGACGCAGAGCGTTCCATGACGCCCGGCGGGGTGCCCGAGGCCGAGATCCTGGCCGAAGGGGCCCGTGCTGATGCGGTGACTGCCGCGACGCGCGCAGTATCGGCCGGGGATGAACTGGGGGCTGCGTCGATCATGAACGATATGCAGCTTGTGCTTGATGAAACCGACAACGATCATGGCGTCGCCTATGTCATTGCAATGGCACATATCGACATTGGTTGGGCGTGGCGTGGCGAAGGCTGGAGACAGGATATTCCAGCCGCGCACAGGGCTGCGTTTTTCCGGCACTTCAAATGCGCAGGCGACCTGATCGACCGCTACGATGCGTTTGAATTGGATTCGCCGATGCTTGCCTCTGTGCGATGTGCACTTTTGTCGGCAGAAACCAGCCCCCGCACCCGAGCCAGCGATGATTATGAAGATCTGATCGATCTGGCACCGAATGTCGCGAAATATATGCGCGCTCTGGGCAATCACATGCTGCCACGGTGGTTTGGGAGCTATTCGCGGCTTGACCACGAGGCGCGCCGCACGATGGAACGCACGACAGATGTCTGGGGAGCCGGCGGCTATACCTGGACATATCTTGATGCGCTGACCGTCGATGACGAAGCGTTTGCACTCTTGGATGCTGACCTCTTTTGCACAGGCCTAACGGATATCCTTGCGCGCCGGAACGATCAGCATACGGTCAATATGTTCGCCGCCTATACCGGTGCTGCGCTTGAGCCAGATGGTGTGAACCTTGAGGCACGCGCAAAAATTGCGACGTGTTTCGATGCGATTGTGAGCGACCATCTTCGCGAAGTACATCCGCGCGTCTGGTACGCCGCAAAAGGCGTTTGGGCGTCAAGGCTCGATGATCAGGACAGGCTGGCCAAAGGGCGCCAACGTGCCGCAACCGCCCTTGATCGTCACGCACGCGGGATGCCTCCTGTCACCGCGCCGCGGCTTTCCGACGGGTAGCCGCCCGGAAACCGCGCCTCGCCCCCTTGCCCCCTGCCCCCCTCTGGCGTATTCCACGCGGCGTTCACGCCAAGAGGATTTGCCATGCTGGACCTGACCTTCGAAGCCCCGAAACCCAAGGTAATCGCCGGCGCCAAGCATGATTGGGAGCTGGTCATCGGGATGGAAGTCCATGCCCAGATCGCAACAAAGGCCAAGCTGTTTTCGGGCGCCTCGACGCAATTCGGGGCCGAACCTAATTCCAACGTGGCCTTCGTTGATGCCGCCATGCCGGGAATGCTTCCTGTTATCAACGAGTTCTGCGTCGAACAGGCGGTGCGCACCGGGCTGGGCCTGAAGGCCGAGATCAACCTGAAATCGGCGTTTGATCGCAAGAATTATTTCTATCCGGATCTGCCCCAAGGTTATCAGATCAGCCAGCTCTACCATCCGATCGTAGGCGAAGGCGAAGTGATTGTGGACATGGAACCGGGCATCGCGCGCCTGGTGCGGATCGAACGCATCCACATCGAACAGGACGCGGGCAAGTCGATCCACGACATGGACCCAGCGATGTCGTTTGTGGATCTGAACCGCACCGGTGTGGCGCTGATGGAGATCGTCAGCCGCCCTGACATCCGCGGACCCGAGGAAGCGGCGGCTTATGTTGTTAAGCTCCGCCAGATATTGCGGTATCTGGGGACGTGTGACGGAAACATGCAGAACGGCAACCTGCGGGCGGATGTGAACGTGTCGGTCTGTCGGCCCGGCCAGTACGAGAAGTACCAGGAATCTCAGGATTTCAGTCACTTAGGCACCCGCTGCGAGATCAAGAACATGAACTCCATGCGGTTTATCCAGATGGCGATCGACTTTGAGGCGAAGCGGCAGATCGGGATTTTGGAAGCTGGTGGCAAGATCGACCAGGAAACGCGGCTGTACGATCCGGATAAAAATGAAACAAGATCAATGCGTTCCAAGGAAGAGGCGCATGATTATCGGTATTTTCCGTGCCCGGATTTGCTGCCTTTGGAAATTGAGCAAGGCTGGGTCGACGACATCAAAGCGTCGCTGCCAGAGTTGCCGGACGAGAAAAAAGCACGCTTTGTCAAGGAGTTCGGGCTGTCCGAGTATGACGCGGACGTTCTGACGGCGGATACGGCGAATGCAGGGTATTTCGAAAAGGTTGTTGATGCGTGCGGTGACGGGAAACTGGCGGCGAACTGGGTCATCAACGAATTGTTCGGACGGCTTAAAAAAGAAGACCACGACATCACGGAAAGCCCGGTATCCCCCGCGCAACTGGCTGGAATTATTGGGCTAATCAAAGCGGGTGACATTTCGGGCAAGATCGCGAAAGACGTGTTCGAAATTGTCTACACCGAAGGCGGTGATCCGGCAGAGATTGTCGAGGCGCGCGGCATGAAGCAGGTCACGGACACCGGCGCGATTGAAAAAGCGGTGGACGAAATCATCGCGGCGAACCCGGATCAGGTGGAAAAAGCCAAGCAAAACCCGAAACTTGCCGGGTGGTTCGTAGGTCAGGTGATGAAAGCCACGGGCGGCAAGGCGAACCCGAAAGCGGTGAACGAGATCGTGGCGCAGAAATTAAACGGGTGATGTGAGCAATTTATTTGGCGTGGTGTTGCCGGGCTGAAGCCCGGCCTACGCGAATATGGCGGTTTGTACGGTTCTTGCGTACGAATCGTACGGCTTTGGTGGTGAAAACGGGGCTTTTGGCCCCGTTTTTGCGTTTTTGGCAGGTGTTGCGCGTGAATTGTACGGTTTGTACGTGGGAAGCGTACGGTTTGTACGGTTCAGTGCCTTTGCGCGACCATTGTGCAGTAGAGCGCGGTCGCGATCTGCGCGACAGTGTCTTTGTCGATCATGCCGAGGCACCCTGCCCCATAGGCAAGCGCGAGTCCGGCATAGGTGATGCGGTGGCACCACAGGGTGCAGAGCAACGACCGCAGGGTTAACTTCAGTTTCAGTATCAATGACATATTTTTGGTTCCGTTCATCTTTGAGTTGCGAAACCAGCGCTGGTGAGGTCATGTTTGCCTGACCCCGCGCGCAATGCACCGACCGCAAAAATCGGAAGTTGTTGGGGTTTGTGTTTGTTCGTGGGGAAGTGTGGGGAAACCGGTGTCGAGTTTTGGACTGCGCTTTGGCGCTTTGATTGCGCGGAAGCGGGAAGACAAAGGCTGGTCCTTTGCGGAACTGGCTGTCGCGGCCTATGGCGATGATGGTCAGGGGGGTGAGAGCCGGAAATCCGATGTGCAGAAATTGGAGGTTGGTGGGTCAGCGAAACCCACCGCGCGGACGATCAAGCGGTATCGGGATGCGCTTGGGCTGACGCAGTCCGAGATCGACGCGTGCCGCACAGCGGAAGAATTGCAGCTTGCGCAATACGCCGAAGCCTTGTTCGAGGTCATCAAAGGCGCTGTGGCACAGACGCAAGTGTCAGATGAGTTGGCCCACGAATTGACGGAGCGCTACGCCGCCGGGAACCCGGAGGATTTCGAAGGCGCGGTCAAGGGATTGGTCCGGGCGCTGGAAATTGCGGCGAAGCAACCGACCTCGGGCAATCTGGATGCCGATGTGGATGCGATTATCGTCAAAGCGCGGGCGTATCGGGATGACGGGCTGATGGAGGATGCTGCCCGCACCCTCGCGGAGGCGTTGGAGGCGGAAGAAGCCGAAGAAGAACGTCGCGCGGCGGGCATTGACGTGCTGATCCGGGAAGGGATCAATCAGGCGATCCTGATGCGAGATGTGGAAAAGGCGGCGGCGTTGGTGGTGCGGCAGGTCGAGCGTGAGGTTTCAGAGGCCTTCCCACGCTTGGCGAAATTAATGAAAGAAACCAACGCTTGGATCGATCGTGGTCGCGACAGGGGTTTGGCCTTCGACCTGGAAGTTGCAGTCAGGCTTTCCGACAGTCTGATCTCTCTCGCTAACGAACCGGACCATCGTGCGGCGACCCACGTAATACAAGGTATTGCACTGTCCACCCTCGGGCAACGCGAAAGCGGGACCGCGCGGTTGGAGGAGGCCGCGGCGGCCTATCGCACAGCTTTGGAAGATTACACGCGGGAGCGGGAGCCGATGAATTGGGCCATGACGCAGAACAATCTAGGTATTGCACTGTCCACCCTCGGGGAGCGCGAGAGCGGGACCGCGCGGTTGGAGGAGGCGGTGGCGGCCTATCGCGCGGCGCTGGAGGAATACACGCAGGAGCGAGTGCCTCTGGACTGGTCCACGACGCAGAACAATCTGGGCATTGCGCTGCGCACCCTAGGGGACCGCGAGAACGGGACCGCACGGTTGGAGGAGGCGGTGGTGGCTTATCGAGCCGCGTTGGAGGAATGCGACCGGAACAAGATGCCGCTCGTCTGGGCTGGACGACAGAGTAATCTGGGCACTGCGCTGTCCACCCTCGGGCAACGCGAAAGCGGGACCGCACGGTTGGAGGAGGCGATAAAGGCCTGCCGAGCGGCTTTAAAGGAATACACGCGGAAGCGGATGCCGATGCAATGGGCCAAGGTACAGAACAATCTGGGCATTGCGCTGTCCAATCTCGGGGAGCGCGAAAACGGGACCGCACGGTTGGAGGAGGCGGTGGCGGCCTACGCGTCCGCGTTGGAGGAATATTCGCGGGAGCGGGTGCCGTTGAACTGGGCCATGACGACGCAAAACCTTGGGTTGGTGTATGGAGCGCTGTTCGACAAGACGGGGGATCGAGCGCGGCTGGAGGAGGCCATCGCCTTGGTGCGGGCGGCGCGGGAGGTGTATGACGCCGCCGGGGCGTCGTTTTACATTGAGACATCGGATCGGATTTTGGCGCGGTTGGAGGGGAAGTTGTGACCGGGATTGGTGCGTGAGACCCTGCACCTTACATCGCGTTGGGTTTGGTGGGCAGGACTGCCCACCCTACGGGGTGGCAATGGGGTGGTCTCGGCGCTTGGGCTTGGGTATGAGAGCGTCGGGTTTGATGTGAGGCGGCGTGCATGTTTGAATACAAGGTGGTTCCGGCCCCGGTGAAGGGGGTCAAGGCCAAGGGCGTGAAGACCGCTGAGGCGCGGTTTGCGTTGGCGGTGGAGCAGGCGATCAATACGCTGGCGGCGGAGGGCTGGGAATATCAGCGCTCGGACGTGTTGCCATCAGAGGAGCGCGTGGGGCTGACCGGGTCGGCGACCAACTGGCGGACACTCATGGTGTTCCGCCGGGCGCTTGCCTTAACAGAGACCACAGAACCCGAAGAGGTCACATCGCCCGCGCGGGTCGAGCCTGTTTTGAGCGCAGCGCCAGCCGTGGCGGCCGCTGTGCCCGAAGGTGACAGTTTGGCCGAGGCTGATATGGCTCCGACGACCGAGCAAGAACCAGTCGCCGACACCGAATTTGAGGAAGGCAGCGAGGAAACGCGGCCAGCCTAGTCACGTATGGTGCGCCAATTTCCGCATCCTATGTATCAAGGTCCATCGACAGAGCGTGAATCGCAGAAACAAGCTCTGGACCCAGAGCTTTGTGCACCATGCGGTGGCGTGCGATGCGGGATTGGCCTGCAAAGGCGTCAGAGCGGATGATTACGTGAAAATGGCTCTCGCCGCCCTCTTGAAAGCCGGAATGACCGCGATGCGCCTCGCTGTCATCCCGCACGGTAAGCTCTCGCGGGGCCAGTCCGTCGCGCAGTCGTGTCTCGATCTGTTCAGTTCGGGTCATTTTTTCACCTTCAACACCTTACCTCTGTCGCGTTTTGGTCTAGAGTGTTGCCTCCGAGTCGAAAAGGGCAGGTTATGAGCAAATCAGATCCATTCGGTTTCGATATGTCGATCAAATCGGCAAAGAAGAAGAACCCCCGCGGCCGACGGGGGATGTCAGGTGCGTCCGAAACTTCGGTGCGGATCTGTGACCATGAGGGCTGTGAAGAGGCCGGGAAGTTCCGCGCGCCGAAAGCGCCGGATGTACTCGATGATTTCTTTTGGTTCTGCCAAGAGCACGTTCGCGAGTACAACAACAGGTGGAACTTCTTCGACGGCAAGACCGAAGCCGAGATGAATGCGCAGGAAAGCTCGGACAAGGTCTGGGAACGGCGCACCAAAGACTGGCGTGACCCCGAGGCCAAGGCCTGGGCGCGACTGGGTATCGAAGACCCGCATCAGGTGCTGGGCAACAACGCCACGCGCAATCCGGGCAAGAACGGCAGTTCGACGGGTCATACCAAGCGTCTGCCACCGACCGAGCGGCGCGCGATCGAGATCCTTGAAGCCAAGGACACGTGGACCAAGGCGGAGGTGCGCAAATCTTACAAGGCGCTGATCAAGGTCTTGCACCCGGACATGAACGGCGGTGACCGCTCCCAGGAAGAGCAGTTGCAGCTCGTGGTCTGGGCCTGGGATCAGGTTAAGGACAGCCGCAACTTTAAATAATGCAGGGGTGAACCCGCAGCGTATCAATCAGGGCCGCCAATGCGCGGCCCTTTTTCGTTTGAGGACGGACGGCAAAGGTCGCTGGTTTGTTTATAAAAAAGCAGCGAACAGCGTTCCGCCCCCTGCTTCTTCTTTTTCCAAATATGCTCTCGGACCGACAGACCCGGAGCTGTCGGCCTGATTAAAGCACCTCGTCCAGAACCCGTTTGAGCCGCGCTACCGTGCCATCGACATCGTAAAGCTTGTCGAGGCCGAAAAGCCCAAGACGGAAGGTTGAAAACTCGGGCGGCTCATCGCATTGCAGCGGTACACCGGCCGCGATCTGCATGCCGCGCGCGGCGAATGCGCGGCCGGACTGGATTTCCGGATCTTGCGTATAGCTGACAACGACCCCCGGCGCACCAAAGCCGTCTGCTGCCACAGACGTTATGCCCTTCTCTGCGAGGAGCGCACGCACGCGCGCGCCAAGCGCCCATTGCGCCTCTTTCAGCTTATCAAATCCATAATCGCGGGTTTCCAGCATGGTGTCCCGGAAAGCCTTGAGCCCGTCGGTTGGCATCGTGGCATGATACGCATGGCCGCCATTTTCATAGGCCATCATGATCTGGTGCCATTTCTTGAGATCAGTCGCAAAGCTGTTGGAGGTGGTTTCCTCCATGCGGGCGACAGCACGATCCGACAGCATCACAAGCCCAGCGCTGGGTGTGGCTGACCAGCCCTTCTGCGGCGCAGAAATCAGGACATCGACGCCAGTGGCTTTCATGTCGACCCAGGCACAGCCCGATGCGATGCAATCAAGAACCATCAACGCACCGACCTCATGCGCTGCGGCCGCCAATGCTGCCACGTAATCGTCTGGCAGAATGATCCCCGCGCTGGTTTCTACATGCGGCGCAAACACAATGTCGGGTTTTTCCTCACGGATGCGGGCGGTGACATCTTCGATGGGGGCCGGTGCAAAGGGGGCAAGCGACTCGTTCCCAGTCTGGCGTGCTTTCATCACAACCGTGTCGCCGCCAAACTGACCCGCATCGAAAATTTGGGTCCAGCGGTATGAGAACCAACCGTTGCGCACGATCAGGGTCTTTGCGCCCTGCCCGAACTGGCGCGCGACGGCTTCCATCCCGTAGCTGCCACCGCCAGGCACCAGCACCACAGCATCGGCATTATACACCTCTTTGAGCATACCCGAGATGTCGGTCATCACTGTCTGGAACGTCTTGGACATGTGGTTGAGAGAACGGTCGGTAAACACGACCGAGAATTCTTCGAGACCCGTGGGGTCAACTGTATCGAGCAAAGCCATGATGCATCTCCTGTGGTTGGCCCAGAGATAGCCCGGTTTCGTGCCTCGGGGCAAACGAGTCGCGCAGGCCACTTGCGCGAACAGGCATCTGCCGACCTACCCGATGGGCCCCGGCAGCCGTTCTTCAGACAAAAGCACGTTCGCATCGATGTTGCCGACACCGGGCAACGTCATGATCCGGCGACGCAAAACACGTTCAAAATCAGCGATGTCCCGGGCGATAACGCGGAGGCGGTAGTCATATAGGCCCAGCACGTGTTCGACGGTTTGCACCTCGGGGATGGCCGTGACGGCACGCTCAAAGTCTTCGAGGCTGACACGCCCTTTGGTCGCAAGTTTCACACCCAGAAAAACGGTCACACCGAACCCAAGTGCCTGTGCGTCCATCTCAAGTCGTTGGCCCCGAAACACTCCAGCCTCTCGAAGCCGCTTGAGGCGGCGCCATGCAGCAGGCTGACTGAGGCCCAATTGCCGCCCTAGGGCACCCGCGCTGATCAACGCGTCGGCGGCAACAGCGCGGATCATCGCGCGATCAGTGTCGTCAAGGTCGATCACAAGGGCAACGTTTCGTCGAATTTCACGCGCGCGACGTGCATTAGGGCTTCGATGTCCGCGATATGGGGTAGGGTCAGTAGCCTGTCACGGTAGAGCTGCTGGTAGTGCGGCATGTCGCGGGCAATCACCGATAGGCGCGCATCGACTTGCCCCAGAAAGGTCTGCGCTTCGATCACTTCGGGCACTTCACGCGCAGCGGCGAGGAATTCATCAAAGGCACGTGGCTGCGTTTTGTCCAGCGTGACGCGCAGGCTGACTTCGACTGTATAGCCCAAAGCCGGCCAGTTGATCACCGTGCGCACCGCCCGGATCACGCCAGCATCCTGCATCTTGTCGATCCGACGGGCCAGCGTTGTGGGTGTGACCCCTGCCCGGTCCGCCAGATCTGCCGTCGGAAGATCGGGGGCCGCCTGAAACTGGCGCAGGATTCGGAG
>NZ_CBFHLV010000041.1:0-30355 GCF_965656765.1 Marivita sp.
TTCCGTGTTGGTCAGATGGACAAGCATGGCCACATGCCATGCCGACGCCTGAAATTTGGTATCATACTGCATTTAGAATTCGGCATAAATGGAGCCTGATTGCAGCATTTAGGTGTCGCCTCGTCTTTCAGCACGTCATGGATCGGAACACTCACAATTGTGTAATTGGCTATAAACTGACCTGCAAAGTGGCCCTATTGGCTGCGGCGACTCGCGGCTACTGTCCGCACAATCGCGCTGGCCTGAACGCCTGCGCCCTTTTCCGGGAGAGCCACAATGAAAATGACCACCGAAGAAGCCTTTGTCAAAGTCCTCCAGATGCACGGGATCGAACATGCGTTCGGGATCATCGGGTCTGCATTCATGCCGATTTCGGACATTTTCCCGAAAGCTGGCATTACGTTTTGGGACTGTGCGCATGAAGGGTCCGGCGGCATGATGGCCGATGGCTACACGCGCGCGTCTGGCAAGATGAGCATGATGATTGCCCAGAACGGCCCCGGGATAACCAACTTTGTTACCGCCGTTAAGACCGCCTATTGGAACCACACCCCGTTGTTGTTGGTCACGCCGCAGGCCGCCAACAAGACCATCGGGCAGGGCGGGTTTCAGGAAGTCGAGCAGATGAAACTGTTCGAAGACATGGTCGCTTATCAAGAAGAAGTGCGCGATGCGTCGCGTGTAGCCGAAGTTCTGAACCGCGTGATCCTGAACGCTAAGCGCGCATCGGCTCCGGCGCAAATTAACATGCCACGCGATTTTTGGACCCAGGTCATCGACATCGACCTACCCGAAGTGGTCGAATTCGAACGTCCCTCGGGCGGTGACAGCGCGATCCAGCAGGCGGCTGACCTGATGTCGAGCGCCAAGAACCCGGTGATCCTGAACGGTGCTGGTGTTGTACTGGCTGGTGCGATCCCCGCGTCGATGGAGCTGGCCGAGCGGTTAACTGCTCCGGTCTGTGTTGGCTACCAGCACAACGATGCCTTTCCAGGGTCACACCCACTGTTTGCTGGGCCTCTGGGCTACAACGGTTCCAAGGCAGGGATGGAGTTGATCTCGCAGGCGGACGTTGTGCTGTGTCTGGGCACCCGCCTCAACCCGTTCTCTACGCTGCCCGGTTATGGAATCGACTATTGGCCCAAAGACGCCAAGATCATTCAGGTGGATATCAACCCGGATCGAATTGGCCTGACCAAAAAGGTCAGCGTCGGCATTGTTGGGGACGCCAAGCAGGTGGCCGAAGGCATTCTTGCACGGCTGTCTGATAGCGCAGGCGACGAGGGCCGCGAAGACCGAAAAGCCACCATCGCGAAAACCAAATCCACTTGGGCGCAGCAACTGTCCAGCATGGATCACGAAGACGATGATCCGGGCACAACTTGGAACGAACGCGCCCGTGCGGCCAAGCCTGACTGGATGAGCCCTCGTATGGCATGGCGCGCGATCCAGAGCGCACTGCCGAAAGAAGCAATCATCAGTTCGGATATTGGTAATAACTGCGCCATCGGCAACGCATATCCGTCGTTTGAGGAGGGCCGCAAATATCTCGCACCTGGCTTGTTTGGGCCGTGCGGCTATGGCCTGCCTTCGGTTGTCGGAGCCAAGATCGGATGTCCGGATGTGCCGGTTGTGGGTTTCTCGGGCGACGGCGCGTTTGGTATTGCCGTGACCGAACTGACTGCAATTGGCCGCCCCGAATGGCCTGCAATCACCCAGATCGTGTTCCGGAATTACCAGTGGGGCGCTGAAAAGCGAAATTCTACTCTGTGGTATGACGATAACTTTGTCGGTACGGAATTGGATGAAGGCGTCAGCTATGCGGCTATTGCCAAGGCATGTGGCATGCAGGGTATTGTTGCCAAGACGATGGATGAACTGCGCGATGCGTTGAACACCGCGATCAAAGACCAGATGGAGCATGGCAAAACCACGTTGATCGAAGCCATGATCAATCAAGAGCTTGGCGAACCCTTCCGCCGTGACGCGATGAAGACACCTGTCGCTGTGGCAGGGATTGACCCCGCAGATATGCGCCCCCAAAAGGTCGCCTGATATGACCGACCCCGCAGGAAATGGACCAATTCTGGTCCTGAATGCGGGGTCATCCTCCATCAAGTTCGCGTTGTTTGACGACTCTCTGGCGCTGTCGCTGTCCGGTATGGCCGATGCAATCGGCGGGGCGTCGTCTTTGCGCGTTGGCGACCACACCACAGATGTATTTTTTGCCGACCATAACGCGGCCATCGAGGCTATTCTGGCTGCGTTGGGTGAGCGCGGGACTACGCCTGGTAGTTTACGTGCAGTGGGGCATCGCGTTGTTCATGGCGGTCGGCATTTGACGAAACCGATGCGCGTGACAGAGGCCGTGCGCGCCGAGATAGCCAAGTGCACGCCGCTTGCCCCGCTGCACAACCCGCACAACCTTGCCCCGATCGACATCCTCGTCCGGATCGCGCCTGACCTGCCGCAATTCGTCAGCTTTGACACATCATTTCACGCCACGAACCCCGAAGTCGCAACCCGCTATGCCATCCCCAAGATGGTGGAGACCAAGGGGATCCGTCGCTATGGGTTTCACGGTCTGAGCTATGCGTCTCTGGTTCGCAGGTTGCCCGAGGTTTCAGGTGCCGACCTGCCATCACGGCTTTTGGCGTTTCATCTGGGCAATGGCGCTTCGCTTTGTGCGATCCGTGATGGCCAATCGATTGCTACGACGATGGGCTATTCGCCGCTTGATGGTCTCACCATGGGCACCCGTTCTGGTGGGATTGATGCCAACGCGGTGCTGCGTCTGGTCGAAGACAATGGGTTGGAGCGGTCAAAGGCCATTCTTAACCACGAAAGTGGGCTATTGGGTTTGTCTGGCGGGAAATCTGACATGCGCAAGCTGCTTCTGGATCCGTCGGCCGAAAGCGCCTTTGCGGTCGATCATTTCTGCTACTGGACCCTGCGTCATGCAGGGTCGCTGATTGCTGCACTTGAAGGGATCGACGCCATCGCTTTTACAGGGGGTATTGGCGAAAATGCTATTTCCGTGCGTGAACGGCTTTTGCTCGGGTTGGGATGGGCAGGTGTGCGGACTAACCCGGAGTTTAACCAACGCAGCGGCCCGCGCCTACACTCTGATGACTCAATCGTTTCGGTCTGGGTCATTCCGGCCGAAGAAGAACGCATGATCGCACTGGATGCGCTGACTTTGCTGGGGGCCGAATGACACCATTGGATCAGGCTCCTTGCGCAAGAGCGATTGTGACCAATGTAGCGGCGACGATGTCGTCCACCGTGGCGCCTCGGCTCAGGTCGCAAACCGGTTTCGCAAACCCTTGTAGAAAAGGTCCGATGGCTTGTGCGCCAGCCAGTTCCTGGCACAGCTTGTACGCGATATTGCCCGCGTCCAGCGATGGAAAGACAAGCACGTTTGCGTCACCGCTGCCCAAGCCTTTCTTTGCTGCGGTAGCTTGGTTCAATGCAGCATCCGCCTGCACTGGTCCGGTAAAACCGGTGGCGCAAGCGACCGTGCGTACGGTATCAACACTGTCACCAGATCCGCTGGTTCCTGTTGAAAATGACAAAAGCGCAACCCGTGCATCGCCTAGCAGCGCTTTTGCAGTATCTGCTGACGTGCGGGCAATGGCCTCTAGCGCGGTCGCATCCGGGGCGACGTTTACAGCGCAGTCGGCAAAGATGAATTTCCGACCATCCGGGAACACCATCAGAAAATATGATGACGGGATCGTTACTCCTTTGGCCAGACCAATTGCCATGCTTGCGGCTTCAATGACCCGTCTCGTTGGGCTGTTAGCGCCCGCCACAATCGCATCCGCTTCGCCCGCAGCGACCATTGCGGCAGCACGGAATAGTGGTTTTTGCAATAGCCGCCGAGCCATTGTTTCTTTCATGCCTCGTGTCTTCACAAGAGCCGCAACCTGCGCACTGCTGATTTCTTCGCTCACCGGCAATGGTGTGCAAAATCCATCTAATTTCAGTCGGCGCGCCGCCTCGGCCAAGCGTGGATCGTCCAATTCGGGAAAAACAATCCGCGCGTTAGACGTTGCCGCGATTGTACGGACGGTTTTCAAAACACTCATAAGGGCCTCCGGACCACTGCCGCAAAGGAGCCTGCAATGACGCTCTGCGTCAAGTTCCAAGGCCGATAATGCAGATATGTAAGCGCTTGCACAAACCGCCTTTACCATCGGTGCAGAAACGTAAACACTGTCGCCAATTCTGACCGGGGCGACGCCCGGCAGATCAGGGAGAATAGATATGGGTCACGTCCAGCCAGAGCTGAACCTGTCACCGAAAGTTTCGGACGAGGTGCGCAAAACAACCTGTTACATGTGCGCCTGCCGCTGCGGGATCAATGTACACATGAAGGATGGCAAGGTCGCCTATATCGAAGGCAACCGCGACCATCCTGTGAACAAGGGTGTTCTCTGCGCCAAGGGCAGCGCTGGGATTATGCAACATAACGCGCCATCACGTCTGCGAGCGCCGCTCAAGCGTGTCGGTCCGCGCGGGTCGGGTGAGTTCGAAGAGATCAGCTGGGACGAAGCACTGGACATCGCGGCGGGGTGGTTGAAACCGCTTCGCGAGGAAGCACCGGAAAAGCTCGCATTCTTCACAGGCCGCGACCAGTCGCAGTCTTTCACCAGTTTCTGGGCGCAGAATTTTGGCACTCCGAACTATGCTGCTCACGGTGGTTTTTGCTCGGTAAACATGGCCGCGGCAGGCATCTATACGATGGGTGGTGCGTTCTGGGAATTCGGGCAGCCTGATTGGGACCACACCAAGCTGTTCATGCTGTTCGGCGTGGCCGAGGATCACGATAGCAATCCGATCAAGATGGGCCTTGGCAAGATCAAGGCGCGGGGCGCCAAGGTCATTGGCGTGAACCCGATCCGCACTGGCTACAACGCGATTGCTGACGACTGGGTCGGGATCACACCGGGTACAGACGGCCTGTTCATCCTCGCGCTTGTACACGAGCTGCTAAAAGCTGGAAAAATCGACCTCGACTACCTTGCCCGCTACACTAACGCGCCGGTGTTGGTGAATGGCGATCCGAAATCCGCTGAACATGGTCTTTTCCTAAAGGATGACGCCGGTAAGCCCTTGGTGATGGACCGTGTCACAGGCAAGCTGACGCCGTTTGATGAGCCGGGTGTGAAGCCTGATCTGTCAGCCAGCTATCGTCATGCGGGCATCACGCACCGGCCTGTGATGCATCTGTTGGCCGAACGTTATCTTGATCCTCAGTATTCACCTGAGAAAGTGGCGGAAACCTGTGGTGTATCCGCGTCCAAGATCAAACGCATCGCCGCTGAAATTGCTCGCGTCGCTTTTGAGGAAGCGATTGAAATCGATCAGCCATGGATGGACTTTCGTGGCGAAAAGCACAACAAGATGATTGGCCGCCCGGTTAGCTTCCACGCCATGCGCGGGATCAGCGCACACTCCAATGGCTTCCAGACCTGTCGAGCGCTGCATGTGCTGCAAATCCTGCTTGGCTCTGTCGAAACCCCCGGTGGCTTCCGGTTCAAACCGCCCTATCCCAAGCCGGCGACAGCGCACCCGAAACCGCATTGCAAGGTGACACCGGGCAAACCGTTGGACGGTCCACACCTCGGGTTTGTACATGGTCCCGATGACCTGTGTCTCAAAGACGACGGCACACCTGCAAGGATCGACAAGGCCTTCACCTGGGAAAACCCGATGAGCGCGCATGGTCTCATGCATATGGTCATCTCGAACGCCTATGCGGGTGATCCCTACAAGATCGACACTCTGTTCATGTACATGGCGAACATGTCGTGGAATTCGTCAATGAACACCGGCGGCGTGATGAAGATGCTGACGGATACGGACGAAAACGGCGATTATGTGATACCGCGTATCATCTACTCGGATGCCTATAGCTCGGAAATGGTCGCTTATGCCGACCTGATCCTTCCAGACACCACATATCTTGAGCGCCACGACTGTATCTCACTCCTCGACCGTCCCATCTGTGAGGCGGATGCGGCAGCAGATGCGATCCGCTGGCCGGTGGTCGAGCCTGACCGCGATGTGCGGGGCTTTCAGTCGGTGTTGTGTGAGCTTGGCGCAAAGCTAAGTCTGCCCGGATTCGTGAATGAAGACGGCAGCCAGAAATACGAAGATTACGCAGACTACATAACCAATCACCAGCGCCGCCCCGGTGTCGGGCCGTTGGCTGGATGGCGGATGGGCGACGAAGGCCTGACCGGTGGGCGCGGCGACGTGAACGAGGCGCAGATCGAAAGTTATATCGCCAATGGCGGTTTCTGGAGCAGTCACGTCCCGGACGAGGGGCTATATTACAAGCCGTGGAATAAGGCTTATCAGGATTGGGCCGTTGAAATCGGGCTCTACGACGCGCCAGCGCCCTATATCTTCCAGTTGTATGTTGAACCAATGCGCAAGTTTCAATTGGCCGCCGAAGGCCATGGGGACCGTCAACCACCTGACCATCTGCGTGAACGCATCAAGGCAACACTTGATCCGCTGCCGATCTGGTATGCACCGCTTGAGGACGGCCATGTCGACCCCGAGGAATTCACCATTCATGCTCTCACGCAGCGCCCTATGGCGATGTATCACTCCTGGGGCACTCAGAATGCGTGGTTGCGGCAAATTCACGGGCACAACCCGCTCTATCTGCCGACCAGGCTTTGGGAAAAGCACGGCTTCAAAACGGGCGATTGGGCCAGGGTGTCTTCGGCACATGGCGATATTACCGTGCCTGTTGCACATATGGCGGCGCTTAACGAAAACACGGTCTGGACATGGAATGCCATTGGCAAACGCAAAGGCGCATGGGCCCTGGACAAAGATGCACCAGAAGCGACCAAGGGTTTCTTGCTCAACCACCTGATCCACGAATTGCTACCGCCCAAAGGGGATGGCCTTCGATGGGCAAACTCTGACCCGGTCACGGGGCAGGCGGCCTGGTTCGACCTGCGGGTGAAGATTGAAAAGGTCGCCGCGCCCGAAGAATCGCATCCTGTTTTTGATGAACTCAAATCCCCCGTGGGCAAAGGACCAGACGAATTGCGCTGGGAGGTGGAGACATGAACGGTGCGATGAAAGCCACGTTGCTGGCAATTGCTGCGGTTATGATCGGTATGGCCATGTCGTTCATTTGGTTCGTTGCGACGTGGGACAAAGAGGCAGAACAGCCCATTGGTTTTCAGCTGACGCCTGCAAACACATTGACGGAGGACCGCCACGCATGACGCAGCTTCCTGAAAAGACGAACCGCAAGATGGGTCTTGTGATCGACCTTGATACCTGTGTCGGGTGTCATGCCTGCGTGGTGTCTTGCAAAGGCTGGAACACCGAGAACTACGGCGCGCCTCTTTCCGATCAAGACCCCTATGGTGCGGACCCGTCGGGCACCTTCCTGAACCGTGTGCATTCCTACGAGGTGCAGCCTGAAAGTGGCCCGGCGCAGCTCATTCATTTCCCGAAATCCTGCCTGCATTGCGAAGACGCGCCTTGCGTCACCGTTTGCCCGACAGGCGCGAGCTATAAACGTACAGAAGACGGGATCGTTTTGGTGAACGAGAAAGACTGCATCGGCTGTGGTCTTTGTGCGTGGGCCTGCCCCTACGGTGCGCGCGAACTCGATCAGGCTGAAGGGGTGATGAAAAAGTGCACCCTCTGCGTCGACCGTATTTACAACGAGAACCTGCCGGAAGAAGACCGTGTGCCAGCCTGCGTGCGCACTTGCCCATCAAACGCCCGCCATTTCGGCGATCTGGGTGATCCCGACAGCGAGGTCAGTCAAATGGTTGCTGAACGCGGCGGGATGGACCTTATGCCGGAACAAGGCACAAAACCCGTGAACAAGTATCTGCCACCCCGTCCGAAGGATCGGTTGAACGAAGAAATCGACATTCTTGCGCCATTGCTCGCGCCGGTCGCCCAAGAACCGAATGGGTTCCTTGGATGGCTCGACAAAGCGCTGGAGAAACTCTGATGCATCCAGCACCTTCAATTATCGCTTTCAGCACATTTTCTGGCCTCGGCCTTGGCCTATTGTTCTGGCTGGGTATTGACCAAACCCCACCAACCGGTTGGATCGCGTTTGCGTTCTTTGCCATAGCCTATGTCTTGGCTGTAGGCGGTCTGGTGTCATCTACCTTTCACTTGGGCCGTCCGGAACGCGCACTTAAGGCGTTTTCTCAGTGGCAAACAAGCTGGCTTAGTCGTGAAGCATGGGCTGCTGTTGTAGCGCTGGTGACCATGGGGGTCTACGCGTTCATGCTGGTTTTCTTCGACATTCACCTTTGGTTTTTAGGCCAGATTGGCGCGTTCTTCTGTCTGCTGACGGTCTACACAACCTCAATGATTTATGGCCAGCTCAAGACAGTACCGCGTTGGAACACTGGCCTCACCTCGGCATTGTTCCTGTCGCTATCGATCGCTGGTGGTGCGCTTTTGTCGGGCCGCGTGGTTATCGCACTGGTGCTTCTGTTGGTCGCCGGCGCTGTTCAGGGAATCTGGTGGAAAACCGGAGACGCACGCTTCAAGCAAAGTGGAACCGATCTGAAAACAGCAACCGGTCTTGGGTCCATCGGAGAGGTTCGTGCATTTGAATCTCCACATACTGGGACGAACTATCTCTTGAACGAGATGGTCTACACGGTAGGTCGGCGCCATGCGCAAAAATTGCGGATGATTGCCTTTCTGTTGATGCTAGTTATCCCGGTGCTGCTGTTGTTACTTCCTTATCCGCATATCTTTGGGATTTTGGCTCTCATTAGCCACATCGCAGGTGTTCTGGTGTCCCGCTGGCTTTTCTTCGCTGAGGCCGAACATGTTGTCGGTCTTTACTACGGAATGCGGTAAACGATGCCTTTCCTGCCGGGGTTCGATGATCGGTGGGTCGATGTGCCCGACTATATCCTTGGGATAACCAAGTCTATCTGGGAAGACCGGGGCATTCATACGCTGCACCGCTACTATGGGCCCGACCTTGTGGTGAGGTCACCCGCATCTGTGATCAAAGGTAATACCGGCATCATTGCCGCGACCGAGGCAACACTTGCCGAGTTCCCGGATCGTGAGTTGCTGGGCGAAGATGTGATCTGGTATCCAACTGATGACAAAAGCTTTTTGTCCTCGCACCGGCTATCCTGCACCGCGACACATGACGGTCCGGGCATGTATGGCGCACCAACGGGTCGTAAGATCGCTTATCGAATCCTTGCTGATTGCTGGTGCCGCGAGAACGGTGTTCACGATGAATGGCTCGTCCGCGATCAAGGCGCGATTGTTCGGCAGATGGGGCAGGATGTGATCCCTTGGACCCGCGACCTCATTGCGCGGGAAGGTGGGCCAGAGGCGTGTATCAAGCCGATGACACCGGCCAACGACATGCCCGGTCCATACACCGGCACCGGCAATAACAATGCGTGGGGCCAAGCGTTGGCTGATATCCTCAGTCAGATCGCTACGGCGGAATTTTCAGTCATTCCAGAAAGCTATGACCGTGCTGCCGAATTGGCGTATCCGGGGCATGTTTGCGGTGTCGGACATACAGATGCCGACCGGTTTTGGATGCAGCTTCACGCGGCCTTTCCAAACGCCCGGTTCTCTGTCGATCACCAGATCGGTATGGATGAGCCGCTCTGCGCTGCGCGCGCTGCTGTGCGCTGGTCATTGCATGGCACGCATTCTGGCTGGGGCATGTTCGGGACACCGACCGGCGTGGATGTCTATATCATGGGCATCACCCATGCCGAATTTGGTCGCAATGGATTACGCCGTGAATGGACGTTGATCGATGAAACTGCGATCTGGAAACAGATTCTGCTGGGGTCTGGAGACCTTTGATCCCTAAGCAGTGCTGCGTCGGATCAACGTGACTGGTAGCGGCGCGGGCGAAACGACGTCAGTGCCGCCGATTTCTGAAAGCAATGCCGCCACCGTGGTCGACACCATCGCCTTGGCATCCTGCTTGATTGTTGTCAGCCCGTAAGCTGGCCATGCGGCACTTGGCACGTCATCAAACCCAATCAAGGCAACATCGTCGGGCACGGATAGCCCAAGTTCTGACCGCAAAACATCCATCACGCCGAAGGCCATATAGTCGTTGGCAACAAACACTGCATCGGGTCGGTCCTGTGTATCGAACATCCGCCGCGCAGCCTCTTTTGCGCGGGGTAGGCGGTAATCCCCAACCTCTCTCGCGAACAGGCCCATACCAGCTGCGCGCAGGCCTTCCATCAACCCAGCTTCACGATCACGTTGTGTGCTGGCCCCTTCCCAACCGGCGATATGTCCGATCCGGGTCCGTCCAAGCGTGATTAGATGTTCGGCAGCCAGACGTCCACCCATGCGATTGTCCGATACGACGGCCAATTCACCTTCGGTTTCAAGCTTGCGATTGAAAAGCACCACGGGCACGCCTGACGCACGACAGCGATTGGCAAGATCGGAACTGAGCGCGACGGAAGCGAGCACCAAACCATCTACCTGATAATCAAGGATCTGGCCCACCACATCTTCGATGTCGTGCGCCGTGTGCGCCGCCATGAAAACCAAAACGTGATAGCCCTCGCGCTCAAACGCCTCTGACAAAAGTTCAAGAACAGTGGGGTAGAAATGGTTGTCGAGGTAAGCCACCACCAGTCCGATGATCTTGCTTTTCCCGGTCAACATCGCGCGGGCCAGCACGTTGGGTCGATACCCCAGTGCATTTGCAGCATCGCGCACCTTGGTTGCTGTGCGTTCGCTGACTGACGCACCGGGCGTGAATACGCGACTGACTGCGGATCGGCTGACTCCCGCACGCTTGGCCACGTCCAGAGAAGTGATTTTGCGGGTCGTCGTCATGGGGCCGGTGGGGTCTTGTCGCCCCGATCAAACGCTTCCCAGCCCTCGCCGTTGAACACATCGACTCCAAGCTGGGCCAAGACATGCGGGAAGTCGACCATCACGTAATTGTCCACGATCTTGCCATCGATCACTTTCCAGAAATCCATGTAGCGAATTGTGACGCGCTTGCCCGTCGGCTCCACACCCATGAAGGGACCGGAATGCACCGCCTCCTGCCGTCCGAACGCCGCCGCCCATTCCCCCATGTAAAGCCGCGCCTCATCAACACAGACCTTATCGGAAAACGCGGCCTGAAACGGCTTTTGCCAATTGTCCTGGAATTCACGCAGACCGTCTTTGGTCCCGCAGCCGGTATTGCCTATCCAGCGGAACCCTTCGGCAAAGAACTCCCCGATATCGGCGATCCGATGATCGTTCAGACCATCGACCATGCCTTCGATCACCCGGCGGGTGTCGTCGGTCTTGCTCAAATCCGTGTCACGGGTCAGGATTGCCTGTTCTGGTCGTGCGCCTGACATCATCCCTCACTGCATGCGTTTGCACCAGAGTGGACGCATCCCCGCTGTTTTGGCAAGGGAGTTACTTGGACTTCCAGCTGCCCAACCACCGGCGAAGCCCGCTGCGACGACGCGCGATGCCATCACCGACTGACTCGAACCCGTCCTCGACGTCCTCAAGCACTGGGTCGATCCGCGCGACACGGAAGCGGCGCCAACGCACCCAGACCGCCCAAAAGAACGCGGCCAGAAGGGTCAGAATGATGATGTTGATCCACGGGATGATCCGCACATCCGGTCCCTCGACCGCGCGCACGCTGATCGCATTGGGAAAGATCGTCAGGAATTCGTTGCGCCAGCCGTAATGCTTGATAACCACCCATTGCGGCGCGGCAGAGATGCTGCGCAAATCGGCGGCTTCGGCCTGAAGGTTCGAAGTGTCGAACTTGAAGTAGGGCGGCCAGCCCCACCCGGTATCCTCGTTGCGGTAGACCATCACATCGCCGCTTGATCGCACACCCGAGATAAAAAACACGTCCCGGTTCGGCAGACTGCCATCGCTGCCCACGTCGGCAGAGGCCCAAAACCAACGGTTTTCACCGGGGTCGATACGGCGCACCTCGGTGTCGGTGATCCGCGCCACATCGTGCTGCGGCAGCGTGTAATGCAGGAACGACGCAAACAGCACCCAAAAGGTCAGGATGATGGCCCATTTGATATAACCCACGGCGTCGTCCTCTTAGTAGAAGTTCGTGAAATAGATGATGGCAGTGATAATCGTCAGCGGCACGATATACACCCCCAGAATGAGCTTGCGCCGCAACGATCCGTCATAGTCACGCAACCCCGCCTGAACAAAGGTCTCGCGGTCGCCTTGCTGGATCTCGTCGTCCCACTCTTTCTCGAGCTTATCGCGGCGCACCGCACGCGAATACAGCGACAGGCAAATATAAACAACGCTCAGGGCCAGAAACCCGATCACCACCAAACGGCCAAGTGCAAACATACTCTACCTCCGAACCGCGCCCCACGGCCCGACGCGCGTGATGATATCGTCGCGGATCGGGGCCGGTTCTTCAAGCGGCGCGTCATGCCCGAACAACGCTTCCCGCGCCCCTGCTTTATCGGCAACATATTCGCGGGTCAGGAAATCGACCACATAGGCGCGTTTCGTGTCGGTCCAGCCGCGATAAGCGGCGTAGAACGCTTCCTTGTGGCAGATGTAAAGCTGCCGGATATCCTTGGGCGAAAGCTCTGACAGGAGCATGTTCACCAGCGTCGCATCCGGCGTATCACTGGCCCGCAGCGTGTAGAAATAGGCCGGATGGTCACTCGCGATCCGGGGCCATTTGGCATCCCCATCGGCCCATTGCACCAACTGGTTCAGCGCGTGCCACTCGGGCGGCAACCGATCCGAGTATCGCCGCGCCAGCCCACGAATGTCTCGCCGGGTCGCCCCGGTCAGGTCGATCTCCGCTTCCTGCGCGATATCCACAACGATGAAATCCATCTTCTGCCGCAGAATGGCCGAAGCATCGATCCCCCGCGCCTTCACAATCGGCTCCACCAACCCGTTCAGGTCCAGAAACTTCGCCACCTTGTTCCGGCCCTGCAGCGTGAATGTATACGCAATCGGCAACCCCGGCACCGCATCCCCGGCACAGATCGCCGCCGGATGCTCCACCTGCCGGAACACATACATCCCGCCGAAATGGCTGGTGTGAAAATTCTCCTGCTTGAACTCCATCTGTTTGAGCCGCACCGGATTGCGCACCACGTCACCCGTGCGTTTCGCGAGGGTGATCATGTCCGCGATCAGCACGTCATCGTGCCAGCCATCGGGTTCCGTCTTGAACCGATCCACCAGCGTGCCCAGCTTTTCCGCATCGCGCACCGTGCCGCTCGTCGTGTCCGCCTCGATCCTGATCGTGTGAATATCGAACAGCCGCTCCGGGTTCGACACGTCGAACACCGTGTTCACCAACTCCCCCGCCACAGCATCCTTGGCGGTCAGCGCGAACAACTGGCTCTCATTCGCCTCGATGAACTGCCGCAGAATATCCCGCGAGGTCGAGAATTTCGCATCAAGCAGCGGCGCCGTCTTCTGCTGCGTCGTCAGCAGAATGAACTGCCGGTTCACCCCGTTGTGGTTGAGGTAAAGGCGGTCACCCAACTCGTCCCCCACCTCGGGCGAGAAGCCGGAGATGTCGATGTGGAAATCGGTCAGGGCCGTGGTTTTGCCCGTCAGGTGCTTGAGCGCCCGGTTGTACCGCTCCACCAGCGCTGGCGAGGCGACATGGATCAGGTTGCCGAACATCAGACCGGATTGAATTAGGCGGTTCATGAGTCCACTCCGCTCCCGTGACGCGCGAACGCTTGCAGGTAGATGCCATATGCGAGGCCTGCGATCACAGGCAAACCTCCCGCAAAGACGCTCAAACTCTCAGAAGTGTTCATCAGTTGGTTAAGAAACCCTGCAGGCACAAGAACGAGAGAAGCAACCAGAAACACCGCCCAAGCGACAAAAGCAGAGACGCTCCACCAGAAAACGAAACGAATGAAGAGCAACGCGCCGTCAGGCACAGGCAGGCTGCGGGCAACGCTCCAGCATGCGAACAGCGTCCCCAAGGACGCCCATACGACAGACGCGATGATAACCCCAAAAGTCATATTTCACCGTTACCACAATGCACGAAGCGGTGCGCCCGGCCCGAGGGTGGGTGCGGAACGCGGCTGCCGTCAAACCGCAGGTTTGCCTCCGGCAAATCGGGGGCGCGTCGGGCGCGTCGCGGCTTCGCCGCGTTTTGCGCTACGGTCCCATGTTCCGCTTCAACCAAATAGATCATTTTTAACGCTTGCTCACCCTTTCCTCTCCAAGTTCGGCCTTTCGCGAACAGCAATCTGGATGACACGAATAGCAAGGAGAGGTGCCCAAAGTGTGGCAGTTCCCAGCCAATAAAAAATCATGTTGGACGAGAAACCTCGCCCCAAAACTGGGTCGCCCGAAATACGAAAATACGTCCAATTCGCAAGTCCGAGTATAATCCCAATCGCAAGTGCGCTGACAGCAAAGCGTTTCAACCCTTTCCATGCTGCGTCATTTGGCACCGGCAGGGCGGAAGGCAGAGCAAAGCAAAGGCCAAGTATCAGGATAAACGTGAAAATGGAAAAAAGCGTCACCCCTTCCCCTCCAAATACCTCTTCTTCGCCTCTTCCTGACGCCCAAAGTCCCGCACCATCGCCTCAATCGCCACCTCATCCGACTTGTCCGCATAGCGGAACTCGGAATCCGCGTAGCGGTTGATCTCCTGGATCACCATCTCCACTGTAATCGGCCGCCGCAACTCCTCGATCATCGCGGCCTTCCGATCATAGGGCTGGAACAGGAACAGGTCCGGCTGCTCCATCCACTCATCCGGCAACTCAAAGTCCATCGCGCGGACCTTCACCGCGTCGGTGATGTTCTTGATCGCGCGCCCCGTAAAGCGCGGGTCGGCCTCCTGAATGGCCTTGAGGTAGGTGCCCATCTTGGCAATCGTGTCGAGCGCGCCGATCTGCGACGACACCCGGTCGAACACCTCCATCAACCCCGGCTCCTTGGGCGTGTTGTGCGATTCAAACGACGCTGCCACTGCCTTCTGGATCTGTTGCGCGGCGTAGAGCTCGTGATCCCCCAGCGGAATGTCGTGTTTCTTGCCCATGAGCAGCGCAAGGATGTCGATGTAATCCTCCCGCGTCTGCGGCCCGTCCACAAGGAACCGCGCCCCCGCCCGCTGCCGCAGCGCATCGTCCACGTTCTCGGGGAAGTTCGAGAACATCCCGAAGGTGCAGTTCCCCCGCACCACGGTGTTGGCCCCGGCAAACGCCTCCATGAACACTGCCGTGACTTCCTGCTGCCCCGCGCTGGACTGCCGGTCGCCGCGCTTGCCCGCAATCTGGTCTATGTCGTCAATCGTCCCGAACCCGATCACCGACGGGTCGAGCACATTGTTGATAAACGCCTTCGCGTTCTGCCCCGACTTGCCCTGATAACTGTCGATATTGTCGATGCCGAAGTTCTGGTAGCGGAACGTGTAGCCCGCGTTCTGGCAGTAGTCGTTGATCATTCCCGCCATCATCTGGATCAGCGTCGTTTTACCTGTCCCCGGCGCGCCATCCCCCATAAAGGTGAAGATGAAGCCCCCAAGTTCCGCAAACGGGTTCAGCCGCCGTTCGAAATCATAGGCCATCAGCATCTTCGCCAGCCGCATCGCCTGGTACTTGGCGATGTGGTTGCCAACGACCTCATTCGGCTTCTTGAACTGCATGGTGAGCGTGGTGCCCTTGGTCTTCGACGCAGGCGTAAAGCCCCGGAGCGTCAGATCATCCCCCTCCACCCGCCAGTTGGCCGAGGTAAACGCGTCAGTCCGCGCCCCGTTCTGCGCACGCAGCGCGATCCGTTCCATCAACTGCTCGGCAAAGGCCAACACCGTCGCCACCATGCGCGGCTCGTCAGTGGCGTGCAGCGAAAGCTTCTGGTCCAACTCCCAAAGCGCGCCGTGAAGGGCAAGCTGCGCGTTGTCAGTCAGAACTTCCTGCACCTCGCCCACATCCACCGTCACTTCGCTGGCCTGCTGCGCCAATAGAAACGCCGTCGCGTTGGCAAACACATACCCAACCGCCAGCGCCTCACCCTCAAGCAAAGCCGAAAACTCGGCCTTCCGATCGGCACCCAGCGATCCCTGCAAATTCGCGCGTTTCATCTCGCCCAACGGCGTCGCGTCCGAAAACGCCTCGCCGACCGCGAGCGCAATCCCCAACGCCCGCCGCAGCCCGTGCATCACCGAGGCTTGCGCCGGAGAAACCAACGGATCATCCCCATCCGCTCCCGCAATCCGCTCCAACAGATGCACCCCGTCGGGCCGCGCGGTGGACCGTGTCACCAATCCCGGCGTCGTCGACCGGAACCGCCGCCGTGTGCCAATGCCTGAGGATCGCTCCACCGCTGCAGGCTCGGCTCCGGACGCCACCCGTGGCGTATGGTCAAATCCCTCCAGCATCGCATTGGCCGCTGGGTAATGCTTCAGGATCGCCTCTTCGCGCAGCTCCATCAGGTCAGATGTCACACTCATTTCGCCACGCTCCTAAACTTCATCTTGCCAAATAAACTCCCGCCGGAGGCTCCCGCAGCAAACGCAAGCGCGACGGTCAATAACTCAACACCCGCCCCGCATCGTTCACCACGAACTTGCGGACCTGGGCAAAGCCTGGTGGATTCAATTCCGCCAAAGCCTGAAATGGTCGCTCCGGCAGGATCACCATGCGCTCGGTCACCGTCGTTCCGGTCTCAGCTCCGCGCCCGGCGAACGGGTCTAAAGCGAACACCTCACGGTCAACGCGTGAAAACCAGCCTGATTTTTCTTGCCGCACGCGCTCGCTTTCCAGCTCTTCTAACGTCCAGGCCAGTGCCCAATCCTGCCCCTCGGGCGCGCGCGCCTGCTCCAGAACCTCGCGGATTGGGCCGGATTGTTGGGTAAAGGAATGCGAATACATCGGGCCGATGTGGAACCGACGCAGGCGTTTGGGGTGCAAATGATCAAAGGTCTCGTCAAAGCCCTGTGCGATGGTCAACAGCTTCAACCCACCCAATGATTGCGCCATCAGATGCGCTTGCACTTCGGGCCAACGCCGGTCGTCTTTCGGCAACGCGTCTCGCCCGCTGTCCTCGACCTCCATCAGGTAGATGGTAGGCAGGTTCACCTGACTGTCATAAACCGCCCAATGCAGCAGATAGCGTCGCCGTTCTTCGCCGGAAAGCCACAGGCATTGCGGATCATTCCGCGCCCAAAACAGCTTGCCGCGTGCGAGTTCGTCGTAATAAAGCCGTTGGCTCAACGTGAATTGCAGCCGTGTCGGGATCGCCTGATCACCGATGATTTCGGCCACCATCTGGTCTTTTAGCGCATCGACCGCAGGCATGGTTCGCAGATGTTGATCTGCCTGTGCGGCATCATTCGCCATGACCAATAATTCTGTCGCCGTTGGGAAGCCGCTGTCCTTCACATCCATGGTCAAGGATCCAAAGAACTGCCCGGTGTCACGCCCGACCAGAAGATACTTCATCGACAGCGCCCGGAACGTCAGGCTGAGCGCGGCTACATACCGCGCCAAGACCTCAACCTCATCTTTCGTCAGTCGCTTTTCAACATGCAGCATCGCCGCGACCCGACCCAGATGTTCAAGGATTCTGTCGAATTTCGCGAAATAGCGTCGGCTCGCCTGTGTGTCTGGCAGGCCACGATGGTCATCGGCGGCGTTGGTCATGCCCCATACAGGTTCTTGTCATGCTTATCGACAATCGTCTGGAACCGTCGCGCGAACCGCTCATCCGCCTTGGCTTTGGCCTCCAGCACCTCGCGGGCAAAGACCATGTGGTCCTCGTGTGATTCAAGCATATCCGCCATCCGCTGGTTGGTCGCCGCGCCGATACCCGCCATTGCCGATTGCGCTTCCTGGTCGGTTTGCACGCCAATTTCGTTGATCCGGTGCGCAATATCCTGTTGTTGCGCCGTCTTAAGGGATTTCGACAGCGCATCATACAGAACAACCCGCTGCTTCGTGTCCGTCTGAAGCTTGTTGATCAACACCATCTGCGTCGCCGCTTGGTTCTGAAGGCTGTCGATCCAGGTCTTGCCCTTCTCGATATACCGCTCCAGCGTCTGGCTTTTGGCGAGCTTGACCTGCTCGTCCTGAACCATCGCGTTGTAGGCCGCATTTAACTCTGCCAACTCGGTTTCCAGCTTGGTACGGGCAGCGGCATCCTGTTCAACGCTGATCTTGTTCTCAAGCTCGATGATCTTGGGATCCATGCCAAGGATTTCGGCGCGCACGCTTTCCAATTCGCCCACCGTGGCTTCGCGTTCGTCTAATGTCTCGGACAGGTTCACTTCGACCTTGTCTTTCTGTTCATTGAGCAGGTTCAACTGGCCTTGTAGCAGCGTGACGATCACGTCCGACTTGGCGATCAAGTCCTGCAGTTTATCATCAATCGAAGCGGTCTTCATCCGCTCTTGGCGCATCGACTCTGACTTGCCGCTGGAAAAGATCCCAACAAAGCTTTCCCAACCAGTCTTTGATCGCATCTCGTCGAAGTCTTTGGAAAATGCGGCGGTCACATCGTCCAGCCCCATGATCAGTTCTGCGATGTTGGCGTTCATTACGTCTGTATGCGCATGAACGTCGTCAAGCGTGGCATTCTCGATGTCGAAGGTCACATCATCGCCTGACTTCATCTTGGCGCGTGTGGTTTCGATCCGGCTGGTCAGCTCCGCGATCTTGGCCTGCGCTTCGGCCACCTGTGCTTGGCTCTCGCGCACCTGGGTGTCGAAATCTGCCATTCCAAATCCTCCAATCAATCTGCCCGGTCTGAAATTACGCGGGCCTGCCGTTGCCTATCTGAACGGCTCTGGCAAAACATTCGCAAAACCCCGGTTGAAAGGGAAGCAAAGATCGCGCTTAAAGTTGCTCAGGGTGGCGATCCGCGTTGGGATCGGCTCGATTGATATGGAGAATTTGAAATGAACAAGATTATCGCTGTGGCGCTTGCTGCCAGCCTTTTTGCCCCGGCCACTGTAAGTGCAGACGAGATTTCGGATACGCTTCAGGCGGCATTGGACGCCTACAATGACGGCGACGTGGCCTACGCAATAGAAGAGCTGGACTTCGCGCGGCAAAAGATGATGGCAATCCAGGCCGATGCCTTTCAACAATTCCTGCCAGAGGCGCCAGAAGGCTGGGAGCGCGTGATCGACAACGATATGCAGGCGGGCCTTGCGATGATGGGCGGGGGTATGGGGGCAAGCGCCAGCTACAACGCGCCTGACAATTCCCAGTATTATTCGATCACGATGATGGCCGACAACGCGATGGTCGCAACGATGGGCGGAATGGTCGCCAATGCGGCAGCGATGGGGATGAAGGTTGAACGGATCGGGCGGCAACGGATTGCCTTGAATGAAGGACAAGCAATGGCGCTCGTCAACAACCGCATTTTGATCACAATCGATGGCGGCGATGAAGCTTTGTTGATGGACGCGATGGAACGGATCGACTTTGAAGCGCTGTCAGATTTCGGTAACTGAACAAATTTGACCAAGCGGTAAAATTTGGAAAGGCGTCCGTCTTGCGACGCCTTTCGTCGCCTTTGGACTTGCCGTTTTGAACTGTCTCGCGCATCCCTAGCGCAAATCAAAACGAGGAATACGAATGAGCTGGTCGCCCGATACCACACAAGTGAAAAGCTGGAATGAATGGGACACGCTGCGCCATGTAATCGTGGGCAAGGCCGATGATTGTCACATCCCGCCAGAGGAACCGGCGCTTGATGCCAAGGTACCCGAGGACAGCGACATGCGCGGCCAGTGGGGGCGCCGTCCGCAGGAAACGATTGATCGCGCGAACGAACTGCTCGACAACTTCGCCGATATGCTCACCAAGCGGGGCGTACGGGTGGATCGCCCAACGCCGACTGATTTCTCCCTGCCTGCAACAACGCCAGATTTCCACACCGACAGCCAATTCGGCTGCATGCCACCACGTGATGTGTTGTTGACTGTTGGTCACGAGATTCTTGAAGCGACCATGTCGTACCGGTGCCGCTGGTTCGAATACCTCTGTTACCGGCCATTGATGCAGCAATACTTCGATGAAGATCAAAACTTCCGCCATGAAACAGCACCCAAACCGCGCCTGACGGATGCGGATTACCACGCAGACTACTTGTCCGAAAAAATCGGCATCGAAAAGCGCCTCAAGTGGACCGCAGAAAAGCATTTCGTCACGACAGAGGAAGAGCCTTTGTTCGACGCTGCGGATGTGTTGCGCTTCGGCAAAGACCTGATCGTGCAGCACGGCTTTACCACGAACCTCAAAGGCATCGAATGGCTGCGCCGCCACTTCCCCGACCATCGTGTGCGTGCAGTGAATTTCCCTGGCGATCCATATCCAATCCACATCGACGCGACCTTCACGCCGCTGCGTCCAGGGCTAATCCTGAATAATCCGAACCGCCGGTTGCCCGAAGAACAGCGCGCGTATTTCAACAAGAACGATTGGGAAATCGTCGATGCCGCCCAGCCCGCGCATAACACACCGCCTCCGCTGTGTTATTCCTCGACATGGCTATCGATGAATGTGCTCGTGCTTGACCCAAAGACGGTCTGTGTAGAGGCATCCGAGGTCTACCAGATGGAACAGATGGACAAACTGGGGATGGAAGTCATCCCGGTCGAATTGCGCGATGCTTATGCATTTGGTGGCGGGCTGCACTGCTGTACGGCGGATGTGTACCGTGATGGCGACTGTGAGGATTATTTCCCGGTTCAGTAGACTAAGAAAGACTGAGTAACTGTGTGTTACGATTTGCTTTACAATCCGTTCGGATTATCGCTTCCGTTTTTCGTCATTGGTGCGCTTATCGGTGGGGTCAGGGCAAAGCGGCGGAATGAGTCGGGATTGTCTGTTCTGTTTACCAGCTTACGAAATGGTTTCATCACTTGGACTTTCTTCGTCGTGGTGATTTTTGTCGGAGTAATGGTCATGTGGGGCATGAGCGTTTAGGCTCACGACCCATTGATTTGCGGGAGGTGACGTGATTCACGGCTCAAAAAATGAGCGGTGAACATGTCTAATCTTCATTGGTTGAGTGACGCGCAAATGGCGCGTTTGGAGCCCGTCTTTCCCAAGTCCCATGGCAAGTCTCGTGTTGATGATCGGCGCGCGAGCTATGCTGAGTAACCTGCCACGGGCCGACTGGCTCCTTGGGGGTCGAGGCTACGACGCAGATTGGTTCAGAGAAGCATTGAAAGACAAAGGGATACGCCCCTGCATCCCAGGCCGAAAGCAGCGCAAGAATACCATCAAATACGATAAGCGCCGGTACAAGCGCCGCAACCGTATCAAGATCATGTTCGGCAGGCTCAAGGAATGGCGGCGTGTCGCAACCAGATACGACAGATGCCCAACGGTCTTCCTGTCAGCCATCGCTCTCGCCGCACTCGTTATATACTGGCTATGAGGCCTGACCCAGGATGTTAATGATTGACGAGGTGCACAATCTGCTTGCTGGCAGCTATCGGGAGCAACGCCGTTTCCTGAACATGCTTCGGTTCCTCGCCAACGATCTCTGCGCTTCGCTCGTCGTCTTCGGTGTGAACGATGCCTTGGAGGCGGTTCGAGGAGACGACCAACTGGCCCGACGCCTGGATGAACATTACCTGCCGCTTTGGGAAGATGATGTGGAATTCTCTCGCCTGATCCAGACACTGATCGCGGCGATGGCGCTCGAGAAACGCTCAGGCCTGACGATGGCGCCGCTTCGGACGATCCTGAAAGTGACCGGCGGCGTCACCTCGCGCGCGTTCATCATGATCAAGTCCCTGGCTAACGATGCGATCGAGACCGGAGAAGAGCGGATCACGGACAAAGCGGTTCAGGCCTGGCAACCGGTTTGGACAAAGCACGCGTGGAACATCCCTCGCCAGTCCGCGGCTGCATTCGGATGACCGTCAAACCGCTACCGTTTCGACCTCCACCCATTCACGATGAGCTTCTGTCCAGCTGGGTCGGCCGATTGGCGAAGGCCAATCACTGCTCCACTGAAGAACTTTGCGGCTATCTGGGTTCGGGGCAGGGCAGGGTGCCGGAGCGTAGCAACGATCTCGGACAAGTAGACTGGATCCGCGTCTGCTCGGCAGTTCGACGGACTCAGGATGAAATTGCTGCCATGACTCTTCCGGATGTGACACATCACGGCGTGCAATATGTGTCGCGGCATGACTTCCAATATTGCCCGGGGTGTGTTGCGAAATCACCCGATCTGGTTCTTCGCCATTGGCGCTTGGCGTGGTCGATGATCTGCGAACCCTGCGGCCAGGCTCTGGCAACGGAGTATCCAGCCAAAGATGTATCAGGCAAGCTACGTGCTCGAGCTGTACCCGGCGCGGAAGCTCTGAAGACGGCTGCAGCCACGAACAATCCCAGACGGTTGCGCCGGGGGGATTTGACCTGGCATCTCATGGCAGTTCTGAAGATTGGGAACCTGAGAGCACTCACTTCGGGTAACGAGCGCGAAAGGTTGATGGCGCTTGCCGCGGTCGGTGTAAGCGTGATTCGTCCCATTTTGGGTGCCGCCATCATCCTACGTGGAAACGAACGGGTAGTTTTTGAGTTGCGCCGCGACTTCCCTCAGCATCGTCGGCTAATCGAGCGGATCCGTAGAGTGTCGCAGGACCTTGAGCGATGGCTTCCGGAACGACGGGAAACAGAGCGCCCGTCAAGGCAGGAAACACATGGAGTGAGCCGTCCAACTGCATCCAAAAGCGCTTTGCGAGAAGCACGTCAGGCCATCACTGAGCTCGGACCAGACGCAAATCGTCAAGCGCTTCTGGCGCGCGCAGATGAAATCTGGAGGCGCTCATCCGGTGCCAAGTCCTGAAACATGGAGCCTCTGGATATATTGAAACTAAGGGTACAAAAACGCCCCAAACCGCTCTGAATCCGCAGATTCTGATTAATTAGGGTACAGTGACAGCCGTCCTGAACCGCTACACTGCTCTTGGAACACCCGTCACGTAGCCCACAGGGTAAGTTCGTCCGGGAAAAGGGGAGGCCTGCCCATCAACGGATTTGTGCAACAAAGCCGATCAGGGGCCTCATAACAGACATCGACTCAACGCATGACAAACGGATTGGCCATCGGCTTGTCGGATGTGCTGATCCATGTTGTCTTGGTGCGCGTGTAGTCATGTATGGCCTCCAAACCTGCCTCCCGTCCGTAACCTGATTGGTCAAAGCCTCCAAACGGCGCAATGGGGGAAATGGCCCGATACGTGTTCACCCAGCATATCCCCGCCTTGAGGCGCGCCGAGACCCGATGGGCGCGTGCGACATTCTGAGTGAACACGCCTGAACCCAGTCCGAACGGAGTGCTGTTGGCCATCGCGATGGCTTCTTCTTCGGTGTCAAATGGCAAGAGCGACATGACAGGCCCGAACATTTCAACCTTTAGGGTCTCTGTGTTTGCATCGGCGCATTCAACGAGGGTTGGTGTCATGTAGTTGCCGGGTCGTTCGAGGGCCATACCTCCAAAGCGAATTGTTGCGCCGGCTTCACAGGCAACTGCAAGCGTTTCTTCGATCTTGCTGATCTGTGCGGCGGTGCAGAGCGGCCCGATCTGGGTGTCGGCATCAAGCGGGTCTCCGATGACAACGCCTCGCATTTTCTCTTCGATCTTGTTGGCGACAGCGTCAAGGACCGACCGATGCACCAAGCCGCGCGTTCCAGCGACACAGCTTTGGCCCGACGCGCCGAAGTTTCCCGCGATCAGCCCATTGGCCGCGCTTTCCAAATCCGCGTCCTCGAACACCAGAATGGGAGATTTGCCGCCCAGTTCCAATGTGGTGACGGCAAAATTTTCAGCTGAATTGCGCACCACGTGGCGTGCTGTTTCAGGACCACCGGTAAAGGCGATCCTGTCCACATCAGCGTGGCGTGTGAGCGGAATTGCACAGTTATCTGCATCCCCCGTGATGACAGACACCACGCCCGCAGGAAAGCCGGCCTGTTCGATCAGGCGGGCGAATGCGAGCATCGGCGCCGGGGCAATTTCCGACGCTTTGAGAACCACGGTACAGCCCGCTGCAAGAGCGGGACCCAACTTGGTCGCTGTCAGGAACATCTGGGCGTTCCATGGCACGATGGCTACGACCACGCCGATCGGTTCGCGCCGCGTGAAGACGTGCATGTCTGGCTTGTCGATCGGCAGCACGGCCCCTTCGATCTTGTCTGCAAGCCCTGCGTAGTAGCGGTAATAATCGCCGACATAGGCCGTTTGGCTGGCCGTTTCGGCCAAAAGCTTGCCGCTGTCCGTCGTCTCGATGCGCCCAAGTTTGGCGGCGTTTTCCTCGATCAGATCAGCAAGACGGTAAAGCAGCTTGCCGCGCTGTGTCTGTGTCATGTCGCGCCACGCAGGATCGTTCAGCATCCGACGCGCCGCCCCAACTGCACGTTCGACATCGGACGCGGACGCGCAGGCGAAGGTGGCCCAGTCCTCCCCGGTCGCCGGGTTTTGCGAGGCCATCGTCTGACCTTGGGAACCCTCTGTCCAAGCGCCGTCGATAAAAAGCTGATAATGCGGTTTGCTGTCCATTTTTAACCTCAATTAAAGGCAGGCATGACGTCGTCGATGAACCTTTGAAGCGAGGCGCGCTTGCGCTCGAAACTCATCCCGCTGTCGATCCAAAAAGAATATTCGTCATAGCCAAGGTCTTCGTATTTCTTAATTTTTGCAATCACCTCCGCCGATGTTCCGATTGTCAGGTCGCGCGCCATATTTTCAGGGGACATCAGCGCGTTGTTGGCCAGTTCCTCTTCGGAGAGCGGCGCGATCAGCCCTTGCTCCACAGGCCGTTTGTTCTGAAACCATGCTCCGAAATAGCAATAAAACCGTGACAGCTCTTGTGCGGCTTGCGCGACATCGGCCTCATCGGCACCGACATAGGTGTGATGCAACAGCATGATTTTCGGGCGTGGCCCGTCGTATTCCGCGCAGGCGGTGTTGAACCGTCCCATGAGCGTTTTGATCTCTTCAATCCCCTGCCAAAGCGGGGTCACCTGAATGTTGAACCCGTTTTGAACGCCAAACGCGTGGCTGTTGGGATCGCGTGCCGCAATCCAGATCGGCGGACCGCCGTCCTGTACAGGCTTGGGGGCTGCCGTGGTGGCCGGAAAGCTGAAAAACGCGCCTTCATGGGCGCAATCGCCCTCCCAGAGCTTAGGCAAAAGAGGTGCCAACTCGCGCATGCGCTGCCCCGCCTCCCAAGCGTCCATCCCGGGCATCAGGCGCTCGTATTCATAGGAATAGGCACCGCGAGCGATCCCAAGCTCAATGCGCCCATGTGTCATCAGGTCGGCCGCTGCGGCCTCTCCGGCCAGTTTGATCGGGTGCCAGAACGGTGCGATGATCGTGCCAGTGCCAAGCTTTACATTCTTGGTGTGATGGGCGACATTCACAAGCGACATCAGCGGGTTGGGTGCGATGGTAAACTCCATCCCGTGATGCTCTCCGGTCCAGACCGCGCGCATACCGGCGTTGTCCGCCATTTTACACAGCGCGATGAATTCTGCGTCAAGCTGGTCATGGGGCTGGGTGGGGGTCAGCCGTTCCATATGGACAAAAAGCGAAAAGTCCATTCTCAGGCTCCTTCGGTGTTATGAAAGACATCGCCGCGCAACGCGCGTGGGTCATGCGCGGTCATGGCCAGATGTCCTGTGCAAAAGCTGACAGCGCCGAATTCACGTCTGCTGCGTGTGTCATCGGCATCATGTGTGCTGCGCCGTCGACAACAAGGACACGTCCTTGCGGGGCAAGGTCGGCCATGATATGCGACATTTCGGGTGTAGAGTTGGGCTCATGTGCACCGGTGGCAAACAGCGCGGGGCATTTGAGCCCGCCAAGCGCCTGTCGGCTCGGACCGTCTGCATGGGCGAAAGCAGTGTATGCTTGCTTGTATCCCAAAGTGTCCGCCATACGCAGCCAGTCATCGCAGGCACTGCGCTGGAAAGACTGCTCCGTGCCGAACCACCTTTCAAGCGTGGGTGTTGGATCCGGCATGGTACTTCCATCAAGGCTGGCAGCTCGGGCTTGCACAGCGGCCTTGGCTTCGTCGCTGCGTTCGAAAATCGCGTTGAGCGCTGCAACAGCGCGAACGCATTCCGGTGCAGATTTCGCCAATTCCAGCGCGATCATCGCGCCCATCGAATGCCCGACCACCAGGGCGGGTTCGTCCAGCATGCGCAACAGGGGCAAAACGGCCTGCACATAGTCGTCCAGCTCCTTGCACTGCCCGTTGCATGGGGTTTCCCCGTGACCCGGCATGTCCGGCGCGATGACATGATGCGTGTCGCCAAGCGCCTTGATTTGTGCGCCCCATGCTTCGGCCCGTAGTCCTACACCATGCAACAAAAGAACAGGCCGCCCCGTGCCCGCCACGATGGCAGACAGGCCCGCCAGTTCAGACCGCGGCAGGATTGTCGAGATCATGGCCAAGGTCCTTTAGATCCTGATAGCGGTCTCCGATACGGTGATGCGGTCGTCCTGACATCGCCGCCCCGAGCACGACGACAACCTCATCATCGCGCGGGGCGTCTGGGATCGAAAACTGGATCGTCAGATAATGAGAGCGCCGCCCGGCATCATTCTTGTCCATAAGCGGCACCATGATCGGCGCATTGGCTGTCCCGCGTGTGTTGGTGAAGGCAAGATAGGACTTTGCCTCAACGGCCTCGCGGTAAAAATTGCCAAAGCGCAACGTGTGGATCAGTCCCGAAGCATGTTCGATTTCACCATCAAGGCCCACAACGGCGGCCTTGCCATAGGCCTCGATCGCTGTGCCGCTGCCCGCGAGCGAGATCATCCGATCCGTGATCATCTGTCCTAGGACCGGCCCGTAGGCACGGATCTCTGGCGTCAGGTCTTCGACAAACCGGCCCGCCCATGGGTTGCGTACAACCGCAGCCACAGCAAACATTCGCCAGGGTTTGTCAGCCGGGCGAAACCCTTCGATGAAGACCTCTTCATCATAGGTCACGATTTTCCTGATTTCAGGCTGCATGCCATTCTCCTGTTCGCTGCGGCAAACGCTACGGAACGCGTTAAATTTTGACAAACAAAGGAATTAAGACCATTGGTATAAGCTTTATTAATGGCTGGCTTGACCATGGCAAAATCCCTTCCTCCGCTCGGCTGGCTGCGCTCGTTCGAAGCGGCCGCGCGACATCTGAGCTTTACCGCCGCTGCAGAAGAATTGGGCCTCACCCAATCTGCCGTCAGCCAACAGGTAAAGTCACTCGAAACACGTCTTGCGGTTCCGCTCTTCATGCGACGGGCACGGGGACTGGCGCTGACAGATGCCGGACGTCGGTTACTGCCAGATGTTGAAGCACCGTTGCTAGCCTTGGCGGCTGCGATGGATGGTGTGGATGCCGGCCCAGAAAAAACCCTGTTGAACATCGCAACATCGGTCAGCGTTGCGCAGTGGGTTATTGGGCCGCGCCTACCGGAGTTTCAGGCACGATTTCCAGATCTCAGGGTAAGGCTGTTCAGTGCGATCTGGCCTGATGACTTCCACGCGACCCGTGCTGACGTTGAAATAAGGTTCGGGTCAGCAAAGCAGGCAGGGGTTGATGCGGAGCTGCTTTTGCCGAACCGGCTGATCGCATTGAAGTCTGCGAAAATCAAAGGAGACTTCCACGATTTACCGCTCATTGAGGCAGTTGGCACATCGAGCGGATGGCGTTCATGGGCCAAGCAAGTCGGACACACGCGGCCCGCGTCAATTTACACCGACACCTTCGGCATGGCACTTCACCTTGCAGCACAAGGATCTGGCGTGGCTCTGGTAAGCGAACTCCTCGCAGAGCACGCCCTGCGTACAGGGCTTGTCGAACGCGCGCACCCGTCGTCGCTCCCAAGTCAAGAGGGCTACTACCTTTCAATTTCAAAGGACAAGCGGCAGGCGTCGATGTTTCGTGAATGGTTGCTGGGCAGTCTGTATTTGTCAGCAACATGACCAAAAGTCGAACCGACTTGCACTTTTCTGCCGACCAAAGCTGATCAACGTTCCCGCAAGGTATATTCAGACATTCGACTGGACACCGCCGACGGACAGCATTGGGCCGACCGTAATGAAATGCTCATCGGTGCGCCTTACAAACTTGTAAGGTTCACTGCAGGCGATTGCAAAGTCGCTTCTCCATGTTGGTGTCATCGAAGGACGCGGTGTTCTTCCCCAACCAGATGGAGACATGACATGAACAAGAAACTCATAACAAGCGGTATCGCTGCAAGCCTTTTCGCAGCAACCGGTGTGGCCAGCGTTGCATCTGCACAAGCCAATGCGACGCCCCCGGCGTTCACAACAGAACAGGTCACGGAGATCGCCTTGGCAGAAGTTCCCGGCGAGGTGCAAGAAACAGAGCTGGAGCGTGAGTACGGCGTGTTGGTCTATGAAATTGAAATCCTGACTGCCGACGGCGTTGAAATGGAAGTCGAGATCAACGCGGACACCGGTGAAATCCTGGAGGTTGAAGCCGAGGACGCCAGTGACGACGATGATGATGACGACTATTCCGACGACGGCTAACTTAGCTTAGGAAATGTGGGAGGTGTGGCTACAAGTGCACCTCCCCTTTTTCATTTGGTGAAATGGTGTCTATGCGAATTCTCTTGCTTGAAGATGACAAGGATCTCGGCCCCTGGATCGCCAAGGGCCTGCGCGAGGAAGGTCACGTCATTGACCATTTTCCAGATGGCAAAGATGCACTGCTCGCTGCAATGGGCCAAGACTACGACCTGTTGATACTTGATCGTATGGTTCCCGGTCTGGACGGTTTGTCTGTTCTGAAGTCTTTGCGCGCCTCAAAAAACACCACACCTGCCATTTTTCTGACCGCCCTTGGTGAGTTGGATGATCGGGTTGAGGGGTTTGAAAGCGGAGGCGATGATTATCTGACCAAGCCCTTTGCGTTCATTGAACTTTCAGCGCGCGTTAATGCGCTTGGGCGGCGGCGAACGGGCGCTGAGGATAACGGCGGCGAAACAACCGTGTTGCGGTATGGAAATCTAAGCCTCGACCTTCTCGCGCGTAACTGCGAGCGCGAAGGCAAAGCGATCGAACTTATGGCAAAAGAGTTCAAGCTATTGGAGTATTTTATGCGTAGGCCCGGACGCCTGGTCACGCGGACGATGTTGCTGGAACAGGTGTGGGATATGAGCTTCGATCCGACAACCAGTGTTGTCGAAACCCATATCAGCCGCCTTCGCGCCAAGATTGACAAACCCTTTACCGAGGAACTTCTGCGAACCCGTCGGGGGGAAGGCTATGTTTTTGGTGGGTAGGCTTTCACATCACATGAGATGGCTCGTTCGCTCTTCGACCTTGCGGCTGACGTTCCTTCTGTCGGTCGTGTTCTCGCTTGGCATGGCCCTGGCCATCATTGCCTCGCTCGCTTTGGGCCGCGATGCCATTCTGGACAGGGTCGATGACCAACTCCTAAGTCTTGCCGCAACGGTCGAGGTGGACGAGGCATCCGGCGATGGATCCTCTTTGATCATCATGCCGCTTGATGAACTGGAAGACCTACCGCAAGCCTTTGAGCGGGTTGCACGTGATGGCGGCGGGACAGTCAGTTTGGACGATGATTTTCGCCGCTCAGAGGACTGGCGTGTCTTGGTGGCGCGTGACAGTGAAAATACACCAATTCTAATTGCCGTTCCGGTGGAAGATAGTGAGGACGCGCTGGAGCTCTTGGGCGGTGTGCTGTGGAGCACGGCCGGAATTGTGCTCGTTTTTGTGCTCGCCATCGGATTGGTAGCCGGGCTATTGAGCCAAAGGCGTTTCCAGAGGATTAAGGCCACACTTGACGACTTGGCCGCCGGTGATTTGCAGGCGCGCACAGGGCTCTCTCAATCATCCGATGATCTTGGCGATGTTGCACTTCAACTTGATGCGACAGCATCCGAGCTTGAGCGACTGGTCGCCCAAACACGAAACCTCAGTGCCAGCTTGGCTCACGATTTGCGCACTCCGTTGGCGCGCCTTCACGCGCGCCTTGAAACTCTGCCTGAAGGCGAAGAACGCAGCGCAGCGCTTGAAGAAGCATCGCGCCTGTCCGGTGTTTTCGATACCATCATGCGTGTCGCCCGGATTGAGGCGGGCCAAGGGCGCGACGGTTTTGAAGTCTTGAACCTTGGTGAATTGGCAAGCGAAGCAGCAGAGGTTTTTGGACCAGTTGCAGAAGATAATGCAAAAAGTTTCATCTTGGATGTCACCAACCCTGCGACCCTGCAAGGCGACCGGAAAATGCTGATACAGGCCATGGCGAACCTTATTCAAAACGCAATTGTCCACGGCGGATCGCACATCACGGTGTTTGCTCACGGCGCAACACTG
>NZ_CBFHLV010000042.1:0-28050 GCF_965656765.1 Marivita sp.
CATTGGTGGGATTTCTTCAGGAAATTCCGAAACAAAGCGTAGATATTTTTGACGTTCCAGGTGCATTCGAAATGCCGTTGCTTGCGCAAGAATTGGCAGGTTCAGGTCGCTATGGTGCAATCATCGCGGCAGCTTTCGTTGTCGATGGAGGAATCTACCGACACGAGTTCGTGGCACAGGCAGTGGTCAATGGTTTGATGCAAGCCGGATTGAAAACTGGCATACCAATTTTGTCCGTTTCACTGACGCCCCATCAATATCAAGACACGGAACATCACAATGCGATCTTCCGCCAAAACTTTGTGAAAAAGGGACAAGAGGCTGCAACTGCCGCGCTTGAGCTAACGAAAACACGCACTGAACGTGCCGCCTAAAATGTATCCGGTGGCGCGCAGGCGCCACCGATCGTCTTCAACCTCATCGGCGCTTTGCCCAGACGGCACGCATGTTCGTACACCAGACGCCAGCCGCTATTGGCCTACCGCTGCCTTCACCACTGATTGCATCGCGAGCATGCCGGGATCGTCCATGCCGATGCTTTTTTCGCCAAAGATCCGGGCTCGGCCCACGGTGGCGGGTTTGTCGCGGAAATCGTCGAGCGCCTGATCGACGGCTTGGGCAGCGGCATTGGCCATTTCGTCTGCCCCGGCGGTGGCACGTGCCACGTAATCCAGGCTGTCGAGCACAGTTTTACCACCAAGCTCGGCTTTGCCCCGCTCTTGCATCTTATCCCGAGCGCCAGCGATGAGATCCGACACTGCGGCCGCGTCGATGTGATCCTGACCGCGCATGGTTTTCGCGGCGCTCATCAGGCCTGTGGCCATCAGCGTGCCGTAGGACGACCCGGACGATTTGGTAAAGGCTTTTGCACATTGAAACAAAGCCATGCCGATGTCATCGGGCAGGTCATCCTTCATGGCACTGATTGCACGCATGCCCCGGGTCATAGTGACGCCAAGGTCTCCGTCACCCAGTGCGCCGTCAGCGGTGTTGAGCATATCAAAGTCGCGCTCCATGGCCGCCGTGATCCGATCCACTGCGGCCAAGAGCATATCGTGGGTGATGGTCATCCAACCCTCCAGAACGCGCAATCGCAGGGGGCGTTAAGCAAGGCTTCCAATTCGTCATCAAGTTTGCACAGGGTGAAGGACACACCTGCCATCTCCATTGATGTCGCATAGCGACCCACCAGCGGCATAACGATCGTGGCGCCTGCACCTTCAAGCCGGGATTTTACCGTCCGGTAAAGAATGTAGAGCTCCTCGGGCGGTGTTGCGCCAAGAGAGTTCACCATCACCGAAACGCGGTCACCGTTGGCGATGGGCATGTCCGCAAAAAGGCGGTCCATCATCTCGCCTGCGATCTGGTCTGCGGTCTGCAACTTGCCGCGCCAGACGCCGGGTTCACCATGGATCCCCATGCCCATTTCCATCTCGTCATCGGCGATCTCGAAAGTCGGCTTGCCGGCCTGTGGCACGGTGCAGGGTGATAGTGCAGCGCCGATAGACCGGCATGCGTCGGCAGCCTTTTGCGCGACGGCTGTCACGGCATCAAGGTCGCGACCCTCCTCGGCAGCGGCCCCGGCCATTTTGAATGCATAGACCATACCCGCGACGCCGCGGCGTTTTTCGGCTTCTTCGGGCGGGGCAGAGGCCACGTCATCGGCCAGCAGAACGGTTGAACAGGTGATGTCCTCGAATTCGACAAGCTCTCCGGCCATGTCAAAGTTCATGACGTCGCCGCCATAGTTGCCATAGAGCCGCAGCACACCCGCGCCGCTGTCGGCGGCACGGATCGCGTCGGCCATCTGTTCAGCTGACGGCGAGGCAAACACGTCACCAATTGCGCAGGCGTCCAGAAGGCCTGCGCCGACATAGCCGGTAAAGACAGGCAGGTGGCCCGACCCGCCGCCCGTGACGATCCCGACCTTGCCATCTTTGCCTGCCGTCGCACGGGCCACGACTTTGCCGCTGTCACCGTGCAGACGGTAGTATTCGGGATGGGCGGCGATCATGCCTTCCAGCATCTCGTCGACATAGGCCTCTGGATTGTTCAGGATCTTTTTCATTTTGTCCTCCTCCCGGTCAGGGGTTTTCTTTATTTTGACGGCTTCAAGCTGCTGCGCACGGCGCTCAGGGCATTGGTGTTGATAACCATCACGATGATCAGCAGCACACCCCAGATCAGTTCTCGTGCAAAATTTGAAACCTGCAGCATGTTCAACCCGCTAGACAGGAATTGCATCGACAAAACGGCCAGCACGACACCAATCACCCGCCCATAGCCGCCATAGGGGTTCACGCCGCCCAAAACCGCGATCAGGACGGCAAGCAGCAAATAGGACGACCCATAGTCGGCCTTTGCTGAATTGGCGCGGCTCATAATGATAAGGCCCGCCACGGACGAAAACATGCCAGCAATCACATAGACCTTGAGCAGCATGCGGTTGATGTCGATGGCAGCATAAAGAGCCGCCAGTGGGTTCGCGCCATACATGGTGACGCGCAATCCGAATGCGGTACGCGTCAGGATAAGGTGTAGTACAACCGCCAGAACCGCAAACAGGATCAGCGGCACCGGAATGCCTATGATTTGTGAATTGCCGATCAGCGCCACGGTGTCGGGAAACCCCATCACCGCGCTGCCGCCCGTCATGGCAATGGCAAAGCCTGTAAACACAAGGCCCGATCCCAGCGTCGCCAGAATGGGCGGCAGGCCGAAAAAAGCCACCAGCGCGCCGTTCAAAAGCCCCGCAACCGCGCCGATACACATCGCCGCCGAGACCGCAAAGGCCAGCCACACCGCAGATTGCGAGGCCGGCATGGACGGATCCGAAAACTGCGTAAGGATCAGCGCCGCCACCACCGCCGACAGGTTGGCGACCCCGACGACCGACAGGTCGATCCCGCCCGTCATCATGGTGATCGTCATGGCCAAGGCTAGAATGGCGAATTCGGGGAACTGAAAGGCCATCGAGGTCAGGTTTTGTGCCGACAGGAACCGGTCAGGTGACAGCACCGCCATCAGTCCGAAGACAAAGACAGCGATGACCATCAACCGGAATTCCGGTGCAGAGGTGATGTCGCGTGAAGTGGTTTGCGTTGTCATATCTGTCTTACCCTGCTCGTGCTGCCGCCTGCTTGGCGCGGTAGGCTGGAACGCCTGTGCCCAAAAGGATCAGGATGCCGATCGTGACGGATTGCCAGGTGGTTGGAATGCCGATGACAATCAGGCTGTTCTGAACGATGACGATAAGCGCTACGCCAAGAAGCGTGCCTGTCAACGTGCCGTAGCCACCGATAAGCCGGGCGCCGCCCAACACCACAGCTGCGATTACCGACAGTTCCAGCCCCACGAGCGAGAACGGGTCGGCCATGCGTCCGACCGAGCCATGGATAATGCCTGCCAATCCCGCCAGAGCACCGACATAGACATAGACGAAAAACTGCGTCCATTTCACGTTGATGCCAATCCGACGGGCGCTTTCGACCGATCCGCCGATGGCATAGATTGACCGGCCCAGCATGGTTTTCTTGAGGATGAACCATGTCAGGACAATCACGAACAACAGTGCCAGTGCGGCCCATGGGATCGAATAGAAATTGCCTGCCTCGGTTGTCCCACGAGCGATCACGCCACGCGAAAAATCGCGCATGGCCGGCGGCAGGTCAGAGATGCGCTGCGAGCCGATAAAGGTCAGGAGAAACCCCCGGAAGATCGACAGGGTGCCAAGGGTCACGATCAGTGTCGGCAATCCCAGATAGGCGAGAAAGCAGCCGTTAAACGCGCCCAAAAGCGCTCCGAACACAACGGAAACCGCAAAAATCAAAGGCCATGGCGCCTCTGGCCATATGGCCAGAAAGAGCACCGTTGACGCATACATTGCAAAGACCGCGATGGCTGTGAAACTCACATCAATCCCGCCGGATACCAGCACCAGCATCGCACCAACGGCCAGAATGCCGATGACGATAGAGGCGCGCAGCAGGTCGGACACGGTGGTGATTGTGAAGAACCGAGGATCAGACAACGTGGCCACGATGCAAAAGAGCGCGATCACTCCGGCAACAAGTGTTTCGTTTCGGGTCCAGAAATCCTTGGGAAGCCAATTGCTCATGATGCCAACCTCTGCGCGAGATCATCTTCGGTCACAGATTTTCCATCAAGCGCGTCGATGATCCGACCGTCGCGCATGACAAGAATGCGGTGGCAGGTGGCCAGCAGTTCCGGCAGGTCATCCGAAATAACGATAATCCCGATCCCCTGACCCGAGAGGTCGCGGATGATGTCGTGGATGTCGGCCTTGGAGCCCACATCGACACCGACGCTGGGCCCGTTCAGGATCAACACTCGTGGCGCGCGGGACAGCCAGCGCGCCAAAGCCACACGCTGTTGGTTGCCGCCTGATAGGGATTGCACCGGTGCGTTTACATCCGGTGCTTTGACCCTAAGCTTCTTGAGCCAGTTAGACGCTTCATCGGCGAGCCCGCTCATATTGAGGAACCCACCACTCGTGTGCGCATCAAGCCGTCCGACGGCGACATTGCGCAAAATGGATTGGCTGAGGAACAGGCCTTCGGTCAGGCGGTCTTCGGGAACGTAGCCGATCCGTGCCATGGATGCCGCTTGCGGATCACCAAGGGCAACTGGTGTGCCGTCAATCGAGATGCTGCCTGCATCTGGTGCAACCAGACCGAACAGCGCTTTGGCGACTGATGTGCGGCCGCATCCCAAAAGCCCGGTGATGCCCAGCACCTCGCCGGTTTTAAGATCGAAATTGATATCTGAAAACGACCCTTCCTTGCTCAGACCTGTGACCTGCATCAACGTCTGCGCACCTGCGATCACGTCACTGGGCGGCACTTCGGGCACGTCACGCCCGGTCATGTGATAGGTCAGGGATTGGGTGTCGAAGTCTGACGCCGGACCTTCGGCTACCTTTTTGCCGTTACGCAGCACGACGACCTTTTCCGACACTTCCAGCACCTCGGCCAGTTTGTGGCTGACAAAGATCACGGCAACGCCTTCTTCCTTGAGCATCCGGATGATGCCTTGCAGGCGGCGTACTTCTTTTTCGGTCAGAGCGGTGGTCGGTTCGTCCATGATAATCAGCTGCGCCTGCGAGGCCAGTGCACGGCAAATCGCAACCAGCTGCTTTTGCGCGACGGGCAGCGATTCAACCCGAGCATCAAGTTCAATTTCGACCCCAATCCGATCAAGCGCTGCGCGGGCAATATCGCGCACGGCGGCTGATTTGAAAAAGCGCTGATGCGTCGAAAGCTGGGTGGCAAACGCGATATTTTCAGCCACGCTTAGGTTCGGAAACAGTGAGAAATCCTGAAAGATCACCATGACACCGGCTGCCGCCGATATACGCGGGTTCAGCGATGTGCGTTCCTGCCCTGCGATGCGAATAGAGCCCTCTGTAGCGGGCTCAACACCGGAAATTATTTTGATAAGGGTCGATTTCCCAGAGCCGTTTTCCCCGGCCAGACAGACCGCTTCTCCGGGCTGGACAGTGAAATCGACAGAGTCGAGCGCTGTGACGCCTGCATACCGCTTGGTGATCGCACGCAGGTCGATAAACGCGGTGTCATGGTCAGAGGACATGAACAACCAACTTGATTTGAGAGTATTCAGAAAACGGGGGCGACCAAACAGCCGCCCCCAGATGTGGAAGGATCAGAACGGGTAGTCGCCCATGTTGTCCTTGTTCACGTTGACCCACGCTTGTCCAAAGATGACCTTTCCGTCCAGCGACACGCTTTCATAGCCAGGCAGACCAAGGTCCATGCCATCCGTCACTGTCTCGCCATTCATGACCATGACGGCCAGCTTGTTCATGGCTTCGCCTGCAACAGCCGGATCCCAGAAGCCGATGCCATCAACGGCGCCGGTCTCAAGGTACTGGCCCGCGATCGAGGGCAGGGACGTGCCAAAGACGCATGTGCCATCTTCCATGCCACGCTCTTCGATGGCGCGACCAATGCCGGCAACGTCCGTCGAGGCCGATCCCTGCATGCCTTTGATGTTCGGGAAGGCGCGCAGGACTTCCTGCGTTTTGGTGTAGGCCTGTTCGGCATCGTCAAACGTTTCGTTCTTGTCACCAACCAGTGTCATGTTGGGATAGTTGGCTTCCTGATGGGCAATCGCTCCATCCACCCACTGGTTATGCGTCTGCGAGGTCAGCGAGCCGACAAAAACCGCGTACTCACCTTCGCCGCCCATGCAGGTGGCCAATTGCTCCATAAGGTTTGCACCGAAGTCTTCGTTCACGAACGCTTCGAGGTCATATGTCGTGTTCTGCTGAGCTGCCGCTTCGTGGGTGATGACGGCAATGCCAGCTTCCATGGCGCGGCCAAGAACGGGTTCCAGCGCCTCGGGGGACATCGGCACCACGGCCAGCGCGTCTACGCCTTGTGCAATCATGTCTTCGATCAGGGCAACCTGTTGTTGCGGGTCGGCTTGGGCTGGACCAACCTGAAACGCATTCATGCCGGATTCCTCGGCGAATTTGTTCACGCCTTCTTCCATGCGGTTGAACCATTGAATGCCAGCGATCTTGACCACTGTTGCGATATTCTTCGAATGGCCATCCGCAACGGCCTGTGTGCCGAGAAACGCCGTCGAGGCAATTGCTGCGCTCGCCAAGAGTTTGAATTTCGTTTTCATTGTTTTCCTCCCTTTGCCCGTCGAAGCGGGTCGCTATCCACGCGAACGGATCAACCGTCGCTGCAGAAAAAATCGTGACATTGCACAGATTTAGGTGGAATTTTTACCTTACCACAAACTGTGCTTCTAACACTTGTGCATTGACTGCACGTTTGTGACTATATAAATGCTTCACCCGGGGTCAAGCCACTTTGTCGCAGGATTTTGGGAGGAACATGGTAGTCAATGCTGATGCACAAACGCCATCCCGATGACGATATCGCGCAGGCGGCGTGGCTGTATTACGTTGGCAATCTAAGTCAGCAAGAGGTCAGCAAACGGCTTGGTGTTTCGCGCTTCAAGGTGCTGCGGATGCTGGCAGATGCTCGAGAACAAGGTCTCGTTCGAATCTCTGTCGAGCATCGCACGGCACGCACGCTTGCCTTGGCCGATAAGCTGGTCGAGGCGTTCAGCCTGCAAGAAGCACAAGTTGCGCCTGTCGAGAGTGCAAAGGATGATGACGAGATAGCCCGCAACTCGGTGGCGATTTTGGCCAGCGGGTATCTTGCACGGATCGCCAGCTCCGACACACCGGTAACCGTGGGACTTGGCTGGGGGCGTACCTTGTCGTCCATGGCCGACAATCTGACGGGTGTCCGCAACTCCGATCTGACCTTTGTGTCTTTGATGGGGTCGGTGACCTATGCATCGCACACCGCACCGGGCGATGTTTGCGTTCGGCTGGCCGCGCAGACCGGTGGACGAGCAATTCTGCTGCCGGCGCCATTTGTGGCTGACAGCGCACAGGCCTGTGAGAACATTCTTTCACAGCGCCTGGTCCGAGACGCCATTGATGTCGCGCGTGGCGCTGATCACGCCTTGATGAGCGTTGGCGAATGCTGCGAAGGGGCCATCCTTTTCGACAGTGACATCTTCAGCGCCGAGCAAATCCAAGAACTGCGTGATGCCGACGTGGTTGGAGACTGCTGTGGCGTTTTCTATAGGTCAGACGGCACTGTCGCGGATATCGAACTGAACCGTTGTACACCCTGTGTGCAGCCCTCAGACATGGAAGACATGGACACTGTTTTGCTTGCCGGTGGGGCGGGAAAACTGACCGCGACACTCGCAGTTTTGCGGGCTGGATTTGTGAAAAAACTGTTGGTGGATGAAGGTCTGGCCGTCGCGCTGCTGTCCGCCAGTGAAGACCGGAGAGTGTGATGGAAGGGTTTGGCGTACATACCAGCATGTGGACCATGACATGGGACCAACCGGGATGCGAAAAGGCGGTGGCAAAGGCCAAGTCCTATGGCATGGATTTCCTTGAGATCGCCTTGCTTGATCCACCCAACGTAGACGCCGCCCACAGCCGCAGGGTGCTTGAGGCAGCCCAGATGCGCGCTGTCTGTTCGCTGGGGCTGCCGCAAGAATTCTGGGCGTCGCAAAATCCAGATGGTGCGGTTGGTTTCCTCACCGAGGCTTTGAATAAATGCGCAGCTATGGGGGCAGAGGCACTGTCAGGCGTCGTCTATGGCGGGATCGGAGAACGGTCGGGCCAGCCGCCGACGCAAGCCGAGTTGGACAACGTTGCCGATGCGCTGGGCCGCGCTGCCAAACATGCCAAATCGCTTGGGCTTTTGTTCGGTATTGAACCGGTCAACCGCTATGAGACGCACCTGTTGAACACCGGCTGGCAAGCAGTTGAAATGATTGAGCGGATCGGTGTGGACAACATGTTTGTTCATCTCGACACGTATCATATGAACATCGAGGAAAAGGGCATCGCGCAAGGCATCATCGATGCACGCGAGCACCTGAGGTACATACATTTGTCCGAGTCTGACCGCGGCACGCCCGGTGCAGGCACCATCGCGTGGGACGAGATTTTCAGCGCCTTGAGGGCGGTTGGGTTCAAGGGCGGTCTGGCGATGGAGAGCTTTATCAATATGCCACCCGAGATCGCTGTTGGGCTGTCCGTCTGGCGCCCCGTTGCCTCGGGCGAGGCCGAGGTAATGGAAAACGGTTTACCCTTCTTGCGCAACAAAGCGCGTCAATACGGCCTCATCTGACGGAACCCGGGAGACCACCAGTATGAAGAACACTTCGCTGCCGCAGCTGTACGAAGACATGCGCCGCGTGCGAACCTTTGAAGAGCGTGTCGGAGAGCTGTTCGTGCGTGGGCAATCTGCGGGTTCAATGTTGCACTTATCGATTGGTGAGGAAAGCGCTGCAGTAGGAGTCTGTGCCCAGATGCGCGATGGCGATACGTTCACAACGCATCACCGGGGGCACGGTATTTTTCTTGCGCGAGGGGCTGATCCGAACCGGATGATGGCCGAGATTGCAGGCAAGGAAAGCGGCTATTGCCATGGCAAGGGCGGCTCTATGCACATTGCAGACATGGGGCTTGGTCACCTCGGTGCCAACGCCATTGTCGGCGGCGGCATACCGGCTGTTGTAGGCGCAGGCCTGTCGGCACGGCACAAGAAGAACGGCGCGATTTCGGTGGCGTTTTTTGGCGATGGCGCGACCGGGCAGGGCATTCTGTATGAAAGTATGAACATGGCCGCGCTTTGGAAATTGCCGGTGATGTTCGTCTGCATCAACAACCAATACGGTATGGGAACACGCATCGACCAAGCGACGGCCAACCCGAACCTGCATGAACGCGCAGCGGCGTTTGGTCTGGCGGCGCGCACTGTTGACGGACTTGAGGTTGAAGATGTGTCGGATGCCGCGGCCGAACTGATTGACGGCGCGCGAGAGGGCAAACCCGCGTTTTTGGCGGTCGATTGCTACCGGTTTTTTGGCCATGCCCGCAAAGACAAATCCCCGTATCGCGATGAGGCGGAAGAGGAACAGGGCCGCAAGAAAGACCCGGTTCTTCGGGCACGCGACAAGCTGGCATCAAGCGGGTTGATGTCGGATGTAGACCTTGATGCACTTGACGAAAAAGTGGCCGGTGAAATGGACGCGTCGATTGACTTTGCCGTCGCCGGGAAAGAACCGCAGATGCAATCCATGTTCCGCGATGTCTACGATCCGTCCCAGCCTGAACCCGAACCTGTGCGCACCCGTCTTGACCGCGTTCTTGCGCAGGAGGTGTGACAATGGCTGTGCAGGAAACAACCTATCGCGACGCGTTGCGTCTGGCTTTGACCGAAGCGATGACCGCCGATGACAGCGTCATTGTCATGGGCGAAGAGGTGGGCCGCTATGGCGGAGCCTATGGGGTCACCAAAGACCTGATCAAAGAGTTTGGCGCAGAGCGCGTGATCGATACCCCGATTTCAGAGCCAGCCATTGTCGGTGCGGCCGTTGGGGCGGCCATGACGGGTCTGCGTCCGGTGGCCGAGCTGATGTATGTGGATTTCATCGGGATGACGATGGACCAACTGGCCAATCAAGCGGCCAAGATTCGCTACATGTTCGGTGGTCAGATCGGTGTGCCGATGGTTCTGCGAACGCAGGGCGGCACAGGTCGGTCAGCCGGGGCACAACACAGCCAAAGCCTTGAAGGCTATGTGATGCACACGCCGGGTTTGCGCCTTGCCATGCCTGCAACAGTCGAAGACGCGTATCATCTTTTGCGGCAATCCCTGCGACAGCCCGATCCGGTGGTCTTTATCGAGCACAAAGGGCTTTATACGATGAAGGGCAGCCTTGATCCCGATGCAGAGCCGGCAAGTTGGGGCAAGGCCAAAGTGTTGCGCAAGGGGGCCGACCTCGTGATTGTCACGTATTCGCGGCAGGTGCATTTTGCGCTGGCGGCGGCTGAGACCTTGGCGGCGTCACATGGGATCGAGGTCACCGTCGTTGATCTGCGCACGCTCAATCCGTTGGATTTCGATACGATCCGTCCGCTGGTCGAAGCTGCTGGACGGGCGATGGTGGTGTCTGAAGGGGTGATGACCTCGGGTGTTGCAGCCGAACTATCGGCGCGGGTCACGGAAGAATGCTTCGACTTCCTCGAAGACCCGGTGGTGCGTGTTGCAGGCGAGGACATCCCGATCTCGGTCTCACCTTTGCTAGAGCAAAATTCAGTACCCACACCTGAACTTATCGTCGAGACAGCCAAAAAGATGTTCGCATGAGCAGTTCTACCAAACTGACCTTGCCGATGCCGCGCTTGGGCGAGACGATGGACGAGGGCACCATCGCCGAATGGCTGGTGGAGCCCGGCCAGAGCTTTAAACGGGGCGATCCTTTGCTTGAGGTCGAGACCGACAAAACCATGGTCGAATATCCCGCGCTTGGGGATGGTACCCTGGTGGAAACGCTTGTTGCGGCAGGCGATGTGGTTGAGGTAGGCACACCGATCGCCGTTATCGAAACGGTTGATACATGGGAAGGGATCGGTGGCCCGGACGCCGCGCAGGGTGAGGCGCCGGGCGCGTCGGAACAGCCCGCACCGGACCGAGTATCGGAGCCAATCCGCTCGGCTGAGATGTCTCGGTTGCGTGCGACCCCATTGGCGCGGCGGATCGCTAAGCAAAACGGGATCGCGCTTGATAAGGTGACCGGTACAGGGCGGCGCGGCCGGATTGAGGCCGATGATGTCCGGGCCCTAGAGGGGGCAGCCGCGCCAACGCGGGTGGTTCGCACCGGCGTCACGGCGACTGCACCTGTCTATTGTGTCCACGGATTTGCCGGATTGGGCTCTAACTGGGCAGCGTTGCGCGCCGTCTTGCAACGTGCGGGCCTTAAAACCAATGCGCCAGATTTGCCCGGCCACGGGCGCAACACGGTCGATGCGGAAGATATTGGTTCACTGGTGGATTGGCTGGTTTCAGACCTGCAAGGACAGCCTGAACCGGTGCACCTTGTTGCCCATTCTCTCGGGGCGCATGTGGCTGTCAAAGCGGCGTTGCAGGACACGTCAAATGTGGCCCAAGTCACGTTGATTGCCCCGGCAGGATGCGGCATCGACATCAACGGCGTGTTCCTCAACGGCATGGCATCGGCACCCGGGGCTGGAGAGCTTGCACACCTGATGCGACTGTTGGGCACTAAGGCGGCCCAGCTGGACAGCGCAGCGCTTAATGCATTGGCGCAGGACCTGAAAGGGTACCGACTTTGCGCATTGGCTGATGCGGCGGTGCGCGGCGACAGCCAGCGCATTGATACAATTGGTCCGATGCGGACGCTTGCCGCGCAGATGCCGGTTCGGGCAGTCTTTGGTTTGGCTGACCGGATCATTCCACGCGAACACGCGTTCCACTTGCCGCCCGCAGTGGCCTGCCACATGGTTGAGGCCGGACACATGCCGCACTGGGACGCAACCGAGGAGGTCGCGGCAATTATCGCGGCCCAGTGACTTAAGCATAAGACTGACTGAGGGAGGACGGGACTTTGGCATATTTTCTGGCAGCAGATGGTGGCACCGAAAGCCTGCGCGTTCGGATTTATGACGTGCACGGCACGTGCTTGGCTTCACATGCCGAACCCTATGAGACGGTCTTTTCTGCGGGCGCGCGGGCCGAACAAAACCCCGAGGATTGGTGGACAAGCCTATGCAAGGCGACCCGTGCCTGCCTGACCGAGGCCGGGATTTCCGGTGACCAGATCGAGGCAATGGCCTATGCCACCACTTGCTGCACAGTTGTTGCTTTGGACAAGGCTGGTAAGCCGCTGCGCCCGGCCTTGTTGTGGATGGATGTGCGGGCTGACAAAGAAGCCGAGGCGGTGCTTGCCACCGGCGACAGCCGTCTGCGCCTGAATTCAGATGGGGCGGGGCCGGTATCGGCGGAATGGATGATTCCCAAGGCACTCTGGATCAAGCGCAACGAACCCGATGTCTATGATGCGGCAGCCACGATTTGCGAATATCAGGATTACCTGACGTTGCGCCTCACGGGCGAACGCTGCGCGTCTCTCAACAATGTCGGTTTGCGCTGGCACTATGCCAACCGCGATGGTGGCTGGGCCGAAAGCCTCGTGACGGCCCTTGGCATGGGCGATTTGGTTGAAAAGTGGCCTTCGCGCGTCGCAGCCCCCGGTGAAGTCGTCGGTAACCTGACGCCGGATGCCGCCGAGTCGTTGGGCCTGAGCACGCGGACCAAACTGGTGCAGGGTGGGGCGGATGCGCTTATCGGGATGATCGGCCTGGGCGTGTCAAAGCCGGGGCAGCTTTGCCTGATCACCGGGTCGTCGCATTTGCAATTCGGCGTGACGGAGCAGCCGTTTCATGCGCCGGGCATGTGGGGGGCCTATGCGGATATTGTCTATCCAGACCGCTACATCATCGAAGGAGGACAGACCTCGACAGGATCGATCATCAACTGGTTGCGCCGCTTTGTCGGCGGCGACTTGGATCTTGATGAGATGAACCGCAAGGCGGCAGAGCTACCCCCTGGGTCCGAGGGTCTGATCGTGCAGGACCATTTCCAGGGCAACCGCACCCCTTATACCGACGCCCAGTCGCGGGGTGCGATCACCGGTCTGACACTGGCGCACGAGCCACATCACGTCTTTCGTGCGATCATAGAAGGCATTTCGATGGGCACCCGCGCCATTTTGGATTCATTTGCCAAGGGCGGCTATGAGGGCAGCGAAATGGTGGCGGGCGGAGGGGCAACGAACTCCGATCTCTTTATGCAAATCCACGCTGACACGGCTGGGATCCCGGTGCGTATCCCTGAATCGACAGACGGGCCGACCCTCGGCTCGGCAATTCTCGCTGCCCATGGTGCGGGGCACTTTGCGAGCATCGACGACGGGATTGCCGCGATGGTGAAACCAGGGCGGGTGATCGAACCAAACCCAAAGGCTGTTCAAGAATACGAAGATATCTACGCACGCTACCTTGCGATTTATCCCGCCCTTCGAGGCGCGCTTGCACGGTAATTTGCCATGCTGCGGCAGCAGGGTGCGACCCGGCGCGGCTCCCATCCCCGTCACGCTCTGAAGTTTGGTAACATGTGCGTGGGGCTCACAATCAAGTTCTCGCTCTAGGGGGCATCAAGCCGATACCGTATGTTTAATTCTATACGGGATGTGGCAGTATTTCGCGCGTTCTGCACATTGCTGAAACTGGTCAGCTGTGGCAGAAGTCTAGCTGAAAACTGAACGGATGAGTTTAGCCAATGACAGACTTTGCTGCCCGCCGGACCATGATGGTCGATACGCAGGTGCGTCCTTCTGATGTGACCAAGTTTCCGATCATCGACGCGATGCTGTCGGTGCCGCGCGAACTGTATGTGCCGCGCGAACAGGCGGAAGCTGCGTATATCAGCGAGAATGTTCCAATTGCACCCGGGCGCGTGGTGCTTGAGCCGCGCACGCTGAGCAAAATCCTTGATGGGTTGAATATAGAAGCCGACGAACTGGTTCTCGATATCGGGGCGGGCTATGGCTATTCGTCTGCGGTTGTGGCGCATATGGCCGAAGCGGTGGTTGCGGTAGAAGACGACGAAACGCTGGCCGGTGAAGCGCAAACCATCCTGTCGGAACAGGGGGCGGACAATGTCATTCTGCATGTGGGGCCACTGACCGAAGGGGCGTCTCAGCACGGGCCCTACGATGTGATTCTCATTCAGGGGGCTGTCGAACAAGTCCCTGATGCGATCCTTAATCAACTCAAGGAAGGTGGCCGGATTGGATGTCTCTTTATGGAAGGGGCATTGGGCGTTGTCAGAATCGGCTACAAGATTGATGGTGACCTGACATGGCGCTTTGCGTTCAACGCGTCGGCGCCAGTGTTGCCGGGGTTTGCCAAGGAAGCCGCTTTCACATTGTAGGCGCCGAGCATCGCAATAGATAAAAATCGACAGGTTTAGGGGACAGCAGGAATGGCGAAACGGATGAAACTGGCTGCGGTCGCAGTTGCGCTGGGTCTTGCGGTGGCGGCACCCATGGCCAAGGCTGAGACATTGGCCGACGCCATGATCGGAGCCTACAATACCAGCGGACTTCTTGAGCAGAACCGCGCCGTTCTTCGTGCTGCTGACGAAGATGTCGCGCAAGCCATGTCCGCGCTGCGGCCCGTGATCTCGTGGTCGGCCGATGCGACGCGCCAATTCGGTACAACCCGCAGCGCGTCAACGAGCAACACCATTGTTGATACTGTATCGAATACGATTTCCGCCAGCCTGATTGCTGAACTGACAGTGTTCGACAACGGCCAGAACAAGCTGTCTATTGATACTGCAAAAGAGGCGGTTCTGGGTACACGCCAACAGTTGGTGTCAATCGAACAGCAGGTGCTTTTGTCCGCTGTAGAAGCCTATCTCGAAGTCCGACGCGCGATTGAAAACGTGGCTTTGCGGGAAAACAACGTACGTCTGATTACCCAGGAATTGCGCGCGGCACAGGAACGGTTCGAAGTGGGTGAAGTCACCCGCACCGACACCTCTCTTGCCGAAGCGCGCCTTGCCGCGTCGCGCAGCCAGCTGGCCGCAGCCGAGGGCGCGTTGACCGTTGCACGTGAACAGTATCTGGCCATCGTCGGGCGCTTGCCTGGCCGGCTTAATCCCCTGACAAATTTACCCAATCTACCGGGTTCGGTGGATGCGGCCAAAGCGATGGCGGTCCGCAGCCATCCACAGGTCAAATCGGTTCAACATCAGGTTGCTGCTGCGGAATTGAACATCCTTCGCGCCGAAGCTGCAATGAAGCCAACGGTGCGTCTGGCGGGCCGTCTGACAGTCACGGAAGGCCTTGATTCTGAACGCTTTACGCGCGGGGGCTCCATTGGGATTGAGGCCGGTGGCCCGATTTATCAGGGTGGGCGTCTGACCTCCTTGGTGCGTCAGGCGATGGCGAATCGCGACTCGGCCCGGGGTCAGTTGCATCAGGTTATCGACCAAGTGTCGCAGAACGTCGGTAACGCCTATGCGCAGCTACGGATCGCTCGCGCCAGCCTGGAATCGACCGACCGTCAGGTGCGTGCAGCAACCGTTGCCTTCCGTGGCGTGCGCGAAGAGGCGGCTTTGGGTGCCCGGACGACATTGGACGTATTGAACGCTGAGCAGGAATTGCTAAACGCCCGGTCTGCACGGATTTCCGCACAGGTGGACGAAGGCATTGCGGCGTACCGGGTGCTGTCGACCATTGGTCAACTGACGGCTACGGACTTGCGGCTCAACGTGCAGCAATACGACCCGGTGAGCTATTACAACCTTGTCAAAGACGGCCCGATACCGAAAAGTAAGCAGGGCCAGCAGCTTGACCGTGTTCTCAAGTCACTAGGAAAAAACTAAGTTTTTCCTCATCTGTTGTGTGAAACGCGCGGCCGAGCTACTCTGCGTCCGAGGTAGTAGTGGTGAACCATGTCTGATCCCGTGACAAACGTGGAAATTGAGGACGTTCTGACGTCAATTCGTAAACTTGTCTCCGAAGAGACAAGAAAGCCTCCTGCTGCGCGCGCGCCTGAGAAACCGGGGCGTCGTGTCCTGACAGCGGCGCAGCGCGTCAAAGACGATGAACCCGCACAAACAACGCCATCCGAACCCGTTCTTCTGACCCAGCCGATCAACGCGGTTCCAGATCACCCTGCTGAGCGGTCTATCGATGAAATCCCGGGCAATGCCCGACTTGCTGATTTTGGTGAGGTCGAAGGCGCGTTTCCAGATATCGATGCTTTTGATCCTGAGGTCGAAGCGCCGCAGGCGGAAGTTGACACGTATCCAGAGCCAGAGACCAAAGCACCAGAGGCTGACGACGATTGGACCGCAGAAGATGATGACTGGTCAAATGACGACGAAGACACCGCTGACCGCAGCGAACTGAATCGCCTGATCGAAGAAGAGGTGAGCGCGGCACTGGGTCTGTCAGAAGACGATGTGGCCGAAGACGACTCTGAATATGCGCCATCCGGCGATCACGCTGATCAAGAGCAAAGCCTCGATTGGTCTGACGTTGAGCCGGACGATAGCTACGACGATTTCCTTGATGCAGCAGAAGACGAGGCCGCTGAGACCTCAGCCAGTGACGAAAGCACGGATGAGGCGACAGCGGACACGTATTGGGACGTGCCAGACGACGACATGCACGATCCGGAACCAGAGGTCCAAACGCCGCCCGAACCACCTCAAACGCTTGAGGACAAAGTCGCAGCGCTTGGCCGACTTGTGGCTCGCGACAGCGAAGAGTTCGAAGAAGAGCGTGATCGTCCCGATGCTGACGATCTGGCCGCCGCGACAGAGCCGATGGCATGGCCTGACGCCGCGCCGTTTGAACATGTTGAAGAAGAGCCGGTCGCGACCGGATCAAACGTGCTGCACGCACAAGACGCGTGGCCACAGCCGCAGACCTATCAATCTCAGACCGAACCCGAGGCTGAGCCTGCGCAGCAACAGCCTGGACCGACCGACACAGCGCTTCAGACGCTTGAAGAAGAACATGGTCCAGCGCTTGAGATTGACGAGGAAACTCTGCGCCTGATGGTTGTTGATATCGTGCGACAGGAACTGCAAGGCGCGCTTGGCGAACGGATCACGCGCAACGTGCGCAAACTTGTACGCCGAGAAATCCATCGGATGTTGATATCGCAGGATTTCGACTAACGCGGCGCGTTTTTGGGTAAACACCCCTTAGCACCATTCACAAAACAGAAAACGCGCCCCCAGGGACGCGTTTTTCCGTTTATGTGAAGCAGTTTAGGCTGCTTCTGCCTGTTGAGCAGCAGCATTGCGGCGCTCGCTCTCTTCGCGCGACAGCGCAACAGAAGTACGAACACCTTTGCCAACGAACTCCATCAGCCCCGAGACAACGCGCTCGTTCGGGTCGATGCCCGCGCAGCTGAGCACCTCGCGCCCATCGCGGGACCGCGCCCAACGCGCAATCTGCTCAGGCCCGTTGCCATATTTCTTGTCATCTGCGATCGCGTCATCCAACGCGGCGAGCACAACGGCGGCAAACAGTTTGCGCGCGCGATTGCCTTGCTCTGCATTGAAGGCGGTACCGTCAACGAAATCTTTCATGATCCGTCCTGTGATTATTGCTCTTGTGTTTTCCGGCGTGAAGCTGCTTATGGCGCATTCCAGACGATTCGGATACCCTAGATTTGCATACCTTTTATGCAAAAGATGCATGGCTTCTCCGGTGTGCGGCGCGAAATCTGGTTGTCTGGACAGTGTATCATCACCCAGATATAGGGGCGGTCAACGTTTGATCAACCTTTTGACAGAGTTTTGCCATGCCCAAAATCAACGGTAACGAAATCCGCCCCGGTAACGTTCTGGAACACAATGACGGTCTCTGGGCCGCTGTGAAGGTCGACCATGTGAAGCCCGGCAAGGGTGGCGCATTTGCTCAGGTCGAAATGAAGAACCTGCGCAACGGGTCGAAACTGAATGAACGCTTCCGCTCGGCCGACAAGGTCGAGCGTGTGCGGCTCGAGCAAAAGGACATGCAGTTTCTCTATGAGACCGATGGCATGCTCGTATTCATGGACACCGAGACCTACGATCAGGTTGAACTGCCCGCCGACATTCTTGGTGAACGCCGCCCGTTCCTGCAGGACGGCATGACCATCGTCGTTGAATTCCACGAGTCCGAGGCACTGAACGCATCGCTTCCGCAAAAGGTCACCTGCAAGATCGAAGAGACCGAGCCGGTCGTCAAAGGTCAGACCGCCGCCAACAGCTTTAAACCGGCGATCCTGGATAATGGGGTTAAGGTAATGGTGCCGCCATTTGTGGGACAGGACGAGATGATCGTCGTAAACACCGAAACTATGGAATATTCCGAGCGCGCCTGACCTCGGGGCCCGCGCGCACATCCCCCCGAAACGCCGGGGGACAACAGGAATAAACAAGGCCTCCGGCATCAGCCAGGAGGCCTTTTTGATGCATACTCTGACCAAAGATGACATTCCCGACATACTGCCCCTCTTTCGGGCGCTGCACCGGCATCATGTTGCGGCATTGCCGGACAGATTTCATGATGATGGAACTGATTCCCAATTTGCCGACCATCTGGCGCAGCTTTTCGACAGTGACGGCGCTGCACTTGGCGTGCGGGTTGACGGCGCGCTGGTCGCGTATGCGCTGTTTGTTATTCAGAATCGAGCCGCAGACGCGTTTCGGCACTCTGTCAGGCGCGGATATCTTGAACATATCTTTGTCGCAGAGGTGCATCGCAAGGCGGGTCATGCCACGGCGATGATCGCGGCGATGGAAGCCCGGATTGTGGGTCAGGGGATCCCTGTCTGGACGGCAACGCATTATCCGTTCAACTCGCGCATTGCGGGTGCGTTTTCGGCTGTTGGCGCAAATGTGGACCTTATTCGGGTCAGCAAGCCTGTCGATGGCGTGCAATAATTCCTGGCCCCGAACGCACCGTTGTCCTGTCGTTAACCGTAGCAGCGTCATACACCACGCACGGTGCGCACCGTGCGGGACGGGTCACTCCCATGCCGCAATACCATGTGACACAGATTCTCTCATACGCTGGAAGGCTGATCATGAGAGACCGGTCTCCGTACAGGCTTGGGCCACCCCCAAGTACAGGTCGCGCGTTGAATCGCGGATATATGAGGGAACAGTCAAACCCAAACGGGCGGCGCCGCTTCTTCTTCGACAGTCATTCAAACCACCAAATGCCCCACCAATCCGGCCGGGGCGCGGCGTTTCATGCGCCTATCGCGCGTCGTCCCACGAGATGACGGCGTCGCCTGCGTGCATCTCACCATTGGCACGATCAAAGCGCAGGTAGGCAAGCCCTTTGCCGCCGGCTTGCGTGAACAAGGTTCCGGCTGGTTTGTCCCCCGCCAAGATATCGGTGCCCACAGGGGCTGCACCGTTAACAGATAGTTGCGCCAAGCCTTTGCGCAGCGTGGTCTTGTGCTTCATCCGCGCAACGACCTCTTGCCCGACGAAACAGCCTTTTTTGAAATCGACGCCGTTCAGGCGTTCAAAATCCATCTCAAGGATAAAGCTGTCCCCTGTCAGTTCCACATCGCTTTCCGGCACAGCGGCGGCGACGCGTACGGCGTCCCAATCCACGCTGTCGTCTCCCGGCTGCCCGGCATACCCGCGCCAACCCATCGCGTCGTTGCGTGGGTCGGCAAACGCGCCGTCGGGGGGCATTCCCAGGCCGCGGGATACGGGACGATCGGTCTCTTCAATTTCAACGGCAGAACGCAGCTTGTACATCATCAGAGCCTGTTTGATCCCGGGCGCGAGAGACGTGGCAATATCCATCAGTATGGCGTCGCCATCGGGGACCAGAAAGAAATCTGCGCGATACTTGCCCTGCGGCGTCAGCATTGCGGCGTAGACAAGCCCATGATCCAGCTTGGTTACATCATTGCTCACTAGCCCTTGCAGGAAATCCCGTGCATCTGAGCCGCTGATCTTGAGAACTGTTCGGTCCGTCATGTCTGCCTCATGCCATGTGCCAGACACAGATAACGGTCAGTGCCAAAGGTGCAAGGGGTCAGGCCGTGACGGGCGAACCGAGGATTTGCCGCGACAGGATACGGTCAAGCGACAGTGCACCCGCTCCTTTGATCACCAGCGTGACGAGAATGAGCATCCAGAACGCCCGCTGATCAAGGATGACACTGTCCGGCACCTTGTCGAACCATGCGCCCAGTGTTTCCGCGTGAGCGATGCCGCCGTGGCCGTAAAGGTCGGTCAGTGATTGCACGACGACAAAGCCGATCATTCCAACGGAAGCCAAACGCGTGAAAAGCCCGATCACGATAAGCAGTGGAAGGATGAACTCAGCCCATGTGCCAGCAACGACAACTGCCCAGTGAAAAACGCCAAGCTGCGAAACGTCATAGACGACGGCTTCCATCTGCTTGGGAAAGATCTGCGCATAGGCCCCGGTGGACGGGATGAAGATACCCATGACGCCGTCGCCCAGTTTTGTCAGTGCAGAAGCCCAAAAATACATCAGCAATGTCGCCGCAAAGACGAACCGCGCAAGCAGGGGGACCAGACCGTCGAACATACGTTCGATCGTGGAAAACAGCGAATTGTGCAGAAAAGTCAGGCGGTCCATGGCGGCGGTCTTTCGGTTTGAGAAAATCAGTGATTCAGGGCGGTTATCGCATTTTGTGTCAGCAACAGGTTAAGCAGCGCAGCAAGGTCAAACCCGTCACCTCCCGTCTCAAGCGCCGCACCAAAGGGTGTTCCGTTCTGCAGCGCCTGCACAACGTCACCCGCACCACTGCCGAGGAGGAACGGCTCTGGGTCATATTCGGCGCGTAGGATCAATACGTCTTGTGCAGCGCCTGTGGGTTTTGGACCATTGCGCAGCGTGTAATGCCAGATCGACCCGATAGGCCATTGCGACCGCAGTAGGATCATTGATGGGGCGAAATCGAAGGTGGACGCCAGCAACGTGTCTTCGTCCAGCGCCTGCAAGGCGGTCGGCTCGATCCCAGTGCTATCGGCGGTGTGGTAGCTTTGCCGCATCGCCACGTCGATCCGCGCGACATCCGCGAGGTAGGGCAGATGCGCCAATTGTTCGAGCGTGACCACGAAATCGGGCAGGCCAGCGCCATAGTGCATCATGAGCGGTGAGGTTGGCGGCGACTGCCGCAGATAAGCGCGGGCCACGTGGTCGAAATTCTCGCGTCCGATCAGGCCGACAAGCGACGGAAATCCTTCGGCCAATGCCTCACGCAGGGACACGGTGACGTTGTTGCGGTAGACGCCATAACGCCGCCCTGCAGGTTGGTCGTGGCCATCCGTCAATCCCTCGGGGATCGGGGCCGCAGGGTTCAACAGCCCGCTGTGAAAGGCGGTTTGATCGGTCATGCCAACACGCGCGTCAGGGATTGTGACGCGCGGCGCGCCTCGTCCGCCAGCACAGGCCAATCGGGCACATCGGTGTCCCACTCAACAAGCACAGGTTTCGGGCCTGATTTGGCGAGGGTGTAATCGAGCAACGACCAGACCGGGTCCACCACTTCGCGGCCATGGCTGTCGATCAGTAAGGGGGCGCCATGGTCATCTTCGTCTTCATCATGGCCGCCAAGGTGGATTTCTCCAACAGCGTCAAGTGGATAGGCGTCGATATAGCCTTGTGGCGAATAGTCGAGATTGGTGGCGGACACGAACACGTTGTTCACATCAAGCAGCAGGCCGCAGCCGGTACGGCGCACGATCTCGGCCAGAAAATCGGTTTCTGACCACGTGCTTTCGGCAAATGCCAGATAAGATGATGGGTTTTCCAGCAGCATCCGGCGACCCAGCTTGGTCTGCACTTCGTCAATATGATCGGCAACGCGGGTCAGCGTGGCGGCTGTGTACGGCAGGGGCAGCAGGTCATTGAGAAAATGACTGTCATGAGTCGACCACGCCAGATGCTCAGAAAAGCTCGCTGGGTTGAGCCAATCGCAAAGGTGCTTCAACCGGTCAAGGTGATCCGCGTCCAACGGGCCTTCACCGCCGATGGACAGGCCAACACCGTGCACGGAAATTGGAAATCGTTCGGACAGGACACGCAACTGCGCCAAGGGGCGACCGCCTTGGCCCATGTAATTCTCGGCATGCACTTCGAGCCAACCTACCGGGCTCGGATCGTTCAGAATGTCACTGAAATGCTGCGCCTTATAGCCAACGCCGGGCAGGGCGGGCAAATGCGGAAAAGCGGAGGTAGCGTCAGGCATGGCGGTGTCCTTCTGGTGCAAGCCGGGCAGAGGCCCGGCCTACGGAGTTTGGTGCGGGTGGCCGGACCAATGCCCGACGCACCCAGAACTTTAGCCCTGCGGCAGGTCGCGTTCCATCGCTTCAAGCGAACCCATACGCTCGGAGCCGTCTGCCATCGCGGGCAGTTCGATGTCAGCGCATGTGCCAGCGTCAACAAGTGTCCATGCATTGCCCTGATAATCAACGGTCGAGCTGCCGGCGCATGTTGTGCCCGGGCCTGCTGCGCAGTCGTTCTGACCGGCAAGGGAAACACCAAAGCACTTTTCCTTGGCTTGTGCGGAAGCTGTTGTTGTGTGTGCGGCAAGGCTTGCAGCGACGGCACCGACGATCGCAACGGTTTTGAGTGTTTTCGACATGAGGATGATCCTTTTAGGTTACTTTACTGTTTGAACTCGTTCGACGATGCGTCTGCCCCGTCGATGTACCGACAATGCCCCGCGTCAGCCTGTCGCGCTATTCACGGCGGTGTGTTTCACGCGTGCGTGACGTTCAGTGAGGCAAGTCACGCTGATTTTTTGTTTGTTTTCAGAGAAATAGAAAAGGCCCCGTAACAATACGGGGCCTTTTTGAAAGTTTCCAGCGCAGGAATGTTACAAAAGGTCGGGTGGAGTCGCCTCTTCCTTAAGGCTGCTCACGATATCCGCCATTGATGTTACAGAAGTTTGCTTCTCGCCCAGGCGCCGAACGGTGACCGTGCGTTCCTCAACCTCGCGGTGGCCGATGGCCAGGATCACAGGCACCTTGCCAACCGAATGTTCGCGAACCTTGTAATTGATCTTTTCGTTGCGGATGTCGGCTTCGGCCCGCACACCGGCTTTGGTCAACTCTGCCACGACCTCGTGGACGTAGTCATCTGCTTCGGACACGATTGAGGCGACAACGACCTGACGTGGGGCCAGCCAAAATGGCAGCTTGCCGGCGTGTTCTTCGATCAGGATCCCGATGAACCGTTCGAACGACCCAAGTGTCGCACGGTGCAGCATGACCGGGCGATGTTTGCTGCCGTCCTGACCAATATAGGTCGCGTCAAGCCGCTCTGGCAGTACGAAATCCACCTGAAGGGTGCCGCACTGCCAGTCGCGTCCAATCGCATCGGTTAAAACGAACTCAAGCTTGGGTCCGTAAAACGCGCCTTCGCCTGGATTTAACTCGAACTCGCAACCTGCGGCAGCCGTGGCCGCCTTGAGGGCTGCTTCGGACTTGTCCCAGACCTCGTCCGATCCGGCACGGGTGTCCGGACGGTCTGAGAATTTGACCTTGAAGCTTTCGAAGCCAAGGTCGGTGTAGATTTCTGATAGGAAGTCGATAAAGCGTTTTGTTTCATCTTCGATCTGGTCCTCTCTACAGAAAATGTGGGCATCGTCCTGGGTGAATCCCCGCACACGCATGATGCCGTGCAAGGCCCCAGAAGGTTCATACCTATTGCACGAACCGAATTCGGCCATACGCAATGGAAGATCGCGGTAAGACTTTAATCCCTGGTTAAAAATCTGGACGTGACAGGGACAATTCATTGGTTTGAGCGCATTGACCGCTTTTTCGCGGGCATGTTCTTCATCAACTTCGACGATAAACATATGTTCCTGGTACTTGTCCCAGTGCCCCGACGCCTCCCACAATTTGCGATCCACCACTTGGGGTGTATTGACCTCGACATAGCCGCCGGTGGTCTGTTTGCGACGCATATAGTCTTGCAGCATGGTGTAGATGCGCCAGCCGTTCGGGTGCCAGAAGATTTGACCGGGGGCCTCTTCCTGCATGTGAAAAAGGTTCATCTCTCGGCCCAGCCGACGGTGATCGCGCTTATCGGCCTCTTCAAGGAAGGTCAGGTACTTTTTCAGGTCATCGCGATTCTTGAATGCCACACCGTAGATGCGCTGGAGCATCGGGCGGGTGTTGTCGCCAAGGAAATACGCGGCCGAGACATTCATGAGCTTGAACGCATCGGCTGGCACCTGACCGGTATGCGACAGGTGCGGGCCACGGCACAGATCCATCCATTCACCATGCCAATACATGCGAATGTCTTCGCCCTCGGGGATCTTATCGAGGATTTCGACCTTATAGGGCTCGTTGTTGTCAGTGTAGTGCTGGCGGACCTTGTCACGCGACCACAGTTCGGTGCGGACGGCATCGCGGGCGTTGATGATCTCTTTCATCCGCTTTTCGATTGCACCAAGGTCTTCCGGCGTGAAGGGTTCTGCGCGGTCAAAATCGTAGAACCAGCCATTGTCGCGCACAGGGCCGATGGTGACTTTGACGTCGGGCCAAATCTCCTGCACGGCGCGAGCCATGATATGCGCAAGGTCATGCCGGATCAGTTCGAGCGCCGGTGCGTCGTCTTGCATCGTGTTGATGGCGATGCTGCTGTCTGCCGGGATCGGCCATTGCAGATCCCAATGCGCGCCATTCACGGTGGCAGAAATGGCTTTCTTGGATAGCGATTTGGAAATGCTCTCGGCGACTTCGGCAGAGGTAACCCCCGCGTCGTAATCGCGTGCATTGCCATCGGGGAAGGTCAGGGAAATCTGGCTCATTGGCCCAGCTCCTCGTCAGTTTGGCGCCCACGGAACGCCCGGTTGCGGGTTATGTACGTGCGCGGCTTTTGGCAGGGGGGCAGGAGTAGGTCAAGATGTGGAAGGTCTGAAACGACCCGGTGAGTCGCCTCTTTTTGACTTGGTCGCGAAAGATTCTTGCGTGGTATACCAATGTATTATTGGAAAACGTTTATAAACAATGGGTTAATCTTTGTTTTCGCTATGGACGAAAGCGACGTAATTGCTATGTATAGCGACATTCCACTATCGGAAACTTTTGACGTCACGCGACACGGGGGAGCAGACAATGCCCGGTTACAATACGAAATTCGAATTGACCGTCGATGACATGGAACTGATCGAGGACGCGCTGCGGACCACAAAGCGGTCGCTGAACACCGCCGTGATCGATCAGGATGCGGACCCAATGCAGCCTTGTGAAAACACCCGCGAAGTTGATGCGTCGATGAAGCGGATCAACGATCTGCTTGGGCGTTTGCACAATCAGAAGAACTTTTACCGCCCCAAAAGCGGCGCCTATATCGGTGGTTAACCAAGCGGCGGGCGGACGCCGCCCGCGCTATCCAGTGTAAGGCGGAACTGTTTCCTTGCCTTATGCGTTTGCCTGCGGTTGCTCACAACCACAGGACCTGATTCATGAATCACCCCGTTACCGACGCCTATGAAGGCATCACCGGCGCCGACGAAGACGTGCACGATCGCGAAGCACGCAACGGGTTGCGCCACATGGTCAGCCTGTCAATGACCAAGGTGGCGGATGGATTGATCGACCCGAAACTTGTGCTCAGTTGGCTGGCCGGTGCGCTTGGTGCACCTGCTGCGCTGACCGGCCTATTGGTGCCGATCCGAGAGGCGGGGGCGTTGTTGCCTCAAATCCTGATGGCTGGATGGGTTCAGTCAATGGCGCATCGCAAATGGGCTTGGGTTATTGGATCGGCAGGACAAGGGATCGCTGCGCTGGGCATTGTGCTGATTGCGCTGACCATGGAAGGGTTTGCCGCCGGGTTGGCGCTCTGTGGCGCATTGGCGGTGCTGGCAGTGTCGCGGGCGGCGTGTTCCGTCAGTTACAAGGATATCTTGGGCAAGACAGTGCAGAAAACCCGGCGCGGTGCTGTGACCGGGGTCGCCGGCTCCACTGCGTCGATTGCGGTTTTGATCTTTGCGGGCTTATTGATTTCGGGTCTGCTTCGCGACGTGACGCCGGTGATCATCGCAATCGCCATTGCCGCAGGGCTTTGGGCCTTGGCGGCAATGCTGTTTTCCCGGCTTGAGGAAACGGTGTCCGAGGAAACCGAAGACACCCGTGTCGATTTCACACCCTTGAAAGAAGACAAACAGTTTCGCCTATTCATTCTGGTCCGTGGGCTGCTGACGGTTACTGCGTTGGCGCCGCCCTATTTCGTTTTGCTCGGGGGAGGGCAATCGGCGTTGCAGGGTCTTGGCGCCTTGCTATTGGCTTCAGCGGCTGCGGCCTTTGTCAGCAGTTATGTCTGGGGCCGTTTGTCGGACCGATCATCGCGCAGGGTCCTGTTCCTGTCAGGTCTTCTGGCGGCGGTGTTTGCCGGGCTGGCCGTTTTCGCAGAGCTGAGCGGCGTTGCAACAACGGTTTGGGTGATCCCGGTAATCCTATTTTTCTTTATGCTGTCTTACCAAGGCGTCCGGTCAGCGCGATCAGTCTATCTGGTCGATATGTCCCCCGAAGATGCGCGGTCTTCTTATGCCGCCTTGGCCAACACTGCGATTGGGGTGTTGTTGCTGATCACCGGCGCTTTCGGTGGTGTCTTGGCCTTGGCCGGACCGGTAGCGTCTTTGACCGGGTTTGCCCTTTTGTCACTCATCGGGGGTGTCTTGGCCTTGCGGTTGGATGAGGTCGAAAAGGGCTAGGATGCCTATTGGGTTCCAGCGCGCTTTGCGTAAAGTCTTCGTAAACAGATTTGGAGGCGCACGTGACATCCATTCAGCATATCGACGGACCTAACGGGCACCGACTGGCCTATGCCAAGACCGAAGGTGATGGCCCGACAGTCGTGTTCCTTTCGGGGTATAAATCTGACATGGAAGGCACCAAGGCGGTGCATCTGGAAGCGTGGGCCAAGCTGAATGGCTTTTCTTTTCTGCGGTTTGATTATTCCGGCCACGGTGTGTCAGACGGTATGTTCGAAGAGGGCTGCATTGGCGACTGGGCGCGTGATGCGCAGGCGGTAATCGAGTCGACATGCGCCGGGCCGGTGGTTCTGGTCGGATCGTCGATGGGCGGCTGGATCGCATCGCTTATGACGCAACGCTTGGCCCATGTTGTGGGCTTTGTCGGCATCGCCGCCGCGCCGGATTTCACCGAAGATGGGTTCTGGGCCGGGTTCTCTGAAGACGAGCGGCGTCAGGTTATGGAGGATGGACAGGTCGCTTTGCCGTCGGATTATGGCGATCCATACATCGTCACCCGTCGCCTGATCGAAGATGGACGCAAGAACCTTGTCCTGCGATCTCGGCTGCACATGCCATTTCCGGTGCGATTGATGCAGGGCACGGAAGACACCGCCGTCAGTCGCGAAACCGCGTTGCGGTTGCTGGATCATATCGACGGGCCGGATGTGCAATTGACGCTGGTCAAAGGTGCGGATCATCGGTTTTCCGAACCGCAGAACCTGCGTCAGATCGAAGATGCAATCCTTGCTGTGATGGTCTAAGATGTGGTTATTGCAATCGTATGCAAAATTCGCTTGAGAGGCGCTGAACGCTTGCTATGCTGTCCCCCGATACTGAACACGGGGGAGGCGACATGGCCGAATATCTCAAGCGGGGAAAGCCCGAAACTGAACGCGCGGAAGATGACGCCAAGACCCGCGCCGTGGTTGAGACGACACTGGCGGATATCCAAGCACGGGGTGATGCGGCGGTCCGTGATTTGGCGGCAAAATTCGACAATTACACACCCGAGAGCTTTCGCCTCACTCAAGATGAGATCGATGCGCTGATCGCCGAGCTGACGCCGCGCGAGCTGGACGACATCAAATTTGCCCAGGAGCAGGTGCGGAATTTTGCCCAAGCGCAGCGCGATTCCATGTTGGATATCGAGGTCGAGACGATGCCGGGTGTGATCCTTGGGCATAAGAACGTCCCCGTTCAATCAGTGGGCTGCTATGTGCCTGGCGGCAAGTTTCCGATGGTGGCCTCGGCGCATATGTCGGTGGCGACAGCGTCAGTGGCCGGGGTGCCGCGTATCGTTGCTTGCA
>NZ_CBFHLV010000043.1:0-27815 GCF_965656765.1 Marivita sp.
TGACGGGTTTTGATGATTGGGCGTTAAGACTTTGGAAATGCACCGTGCGCTGGACTTGTTTGCCAAAGTCTTTGACGCGTTTCGTCATACCTTCAACGGAAGGGTTTAGGCTGCGATGTCGGGTGTCACGCGAATAAGTGTTGGGGTGTTCGCTGAAAATGCCGAAAGCACTGCGCGTTGCAGGGCTTCAAGATTGTCAGGCTCTACCGCCCCTGCCCCGTAAGCCTTGGCCAGAGCAAGGAAATCGGGGTTTCGTGCCACCACGGCATTCGGCGCGATCTGGCTGCGGATCATGCTGTCCTCAATCTCGCCCAGCTTGCCATTGTCCCAGACAAGGATCGGCAGCGGCAAACCGAGTTCAACCGCCGTCCCCAGTTCCTGAATGGTGTATTGCAGCCCGTAATCCCCGGCGATGGCAAGCGTTGGCTGGCCCGGTCGCGCCACCGCGCCACCGATGGCCGCAGGGAGGGCATAGCCCAGCGTGCCAAACCCAAACGGATGGTGCCAATGGCCCGCGCGGGGCATGTCCCAGACCTCTTTGGCGCCGTAGGCAAATTGTGTCATGTCAGAATAGATCATGGTGTCATCAGGCAGCACCGCTTTCAAAGCGTCGCTGACGGGCACAATGCCCGGGCGTTCGGCATCAACCTCAGCGCGCCAAGCAGCGCGTTTGCGGGCGACCGTTGTGGCATCCCATTTCGGCGGCAGGTCGTCGGTGCGGGCTGGAATCGCGATGGTCATCGCACGCAAGAGCGCTGCTGCGTCTGCCAAGATCGCGGTATCCTGAGGGCCAAGCCCGGCAAAATTCTCGGGGTCGATATCGACACGGATCATTGGCGCATCGTGGCCCAGCTTGGGCCGCCAGAGATCGACTTCGGACAAGGTGGTGCCAACCGCTATAACAAGGTCCGCCTGTGCGGCGATCTCGGCGCTGTCCCCACGCGCCAGAAAACTGCCGAAGTAGAGCGGCTGGTCCGCAGGCACCACGCCACGTGCGGCATAGGTGACAAAGCTTGCCGCGCCGGTCTGCCGCAACAGATCAGACACCGCATTGGCCGCAGACACCGCGCCACCGCCGAATATGAAAAGCGGCTTCTTGGCCGCCAGCACAGTGTCCACCACATGCGTGACATCGACATGGGACGCAGCGGGCATTGCAGGACGTCTACTAAGCGGTGCAGGTGCCGCATTGGCCACAGCGCCCAGAGTGTTGATGGACACCTGAATGTGGCAGGGGCGCGGGCGGCTGCTGGCGAATTGATCGAAGGCGCGGTCGATCAGCGCATACGCGGCACTGGCGTCGCGCGCCTCTTCTGACCATGCACACACAGTTTCCGCCGCCGCGCGCTGGTCACGCATCTGGTGCAACTGACCGCGTTGGGCGGAAGTTTCGTCAAGGCAGGAAGAGATCGCAAGCACCGGCACGCTGTCCGAATAGGCCTGCCCGAGCGGCGTCAGAATGTTTGTCAGTCCCGGCCCGGTGATCACATAGGCGACACCCGGCTTGCCTGTCGCGCGGGCATAGCCGTCGGCCATGAACCCAGCCCCCTGTTCGTGCCGCGCCAGAACATGGGTGATCCACGCTTGTTCGATGCCGCGATACAGTTCGACGTTGTGCACGCCGGGAATGCCAAAGATTGTATCGACCCCTCGATCCTTAAGCATTTGCGAGATTTGCGCGCCAAGGGGTTGGGGTATCATCACGCTCTCCAAAAACTCACCGTGAAGATGGCGTAAACCGCCAAAAGTTCGAGCCGTCCCAGCAGCATGCCAATCACCAGCATCCACTTGGCTGTGTCATTAAGGCCGGCGTAATTTCCCGCCGGGCCAATCTCTGGTCCAAGCCCAGGTCCGATATTGGCAAGCGCAGAGGCTGCGCCAGAGACCGAGGTGATCAGATCGAGGCCTGTCATGCCCAAGGCCACAGACAGAACACCCATCGTAATCACGAAGAACACAAAGAAAGAAATCACCGAGTTCAAGACGTCCTCGCCCACGGGACGACCCGCATAGCGGGGAAGGAATACGCCGTGCGGTGAGCGGATCTTGCGCAGTTGCACTTTGATCGATGCAAAAAGCAGCTGGTACCGGAAGATCTTGATCGAGCACGACGTCGATCCAGCACATCCGCCGATCAGACCAATGAAAAAGAACACCGAGATCAGGAACGGGCCCCAAAGCATGTAATCGACGCTGGCATATCCAGTGCCCGTCATGATCGACACGATGTTGAACAACGCCTCGCGGAACGCCTGTTCAGGATGGTGCGGAAAGATGCGGGTGAGCGTGAACGCCGCAACGACCACCAAGATTGTAACAGTCAACAAAAAGGCGCGGATCTGGCTATCTTTCCAGATCACTTGGTAATTGCCCTTGGTCATCTGCACGAAGCGCACAAATGGCAGCGCGGCACAGATCATGAATACCGCTGCGACGTATTCCGCTGGGCCTTGGAACGCGCCAAACGATGCATCGTAGTTCGAAAAACCACCGGTCGAAACCGTCGTCAAAGCGTGAACCGTTGCGTCAAAGACATCCATGCCGACGATGTAGTAGCTGGTGGCACAAGCGATGGTGATCGCGATGTAAATGGTTGAGATCGAAGCCGAAATCTCGGTCGCGCGAGGCAGAATTTTACCCATGGTATCAAAGGCTTCAGTGCGGAAAATCTGCATGCCGCCGACCCGCAGTTCAGGCAGAAACACCATCGCGACCACGATGATACCAATGCCGCCCAGCCATTGCAGCAGACCGCGCCACAGCAGAATTCCCTTTGGCAGGTCTTCCAATCCCGAAAACACAGTTGATCCGGTGGTGGTCAGGCCTGACATGGCCTCAAAAAACGCATCGACAAACCGCGCATCGGTTTCGCCCAGCACAAACGGAATGGCCCCGAAGATCGGCAGCGCAACCCAGACCCCGGTGGTCAGCAGAAAGGTCTGCTGGATCGACAGCCCCTCTTTGACACCGTTGGCCGAGGCCAGCGCGATCAACCCGCCGGAAAACATCGTCAGAACAGAGCTTTGCAGGAAAACGTGCCATTCACCCCGGCCCTCGGCCAGATCGACCAGCATCGGCAAGAGCATCGTCGCCCCAAGGACAGCGACCAGCAGGCCGATCACATATGCAACGGGACGGATGTCGAACATAGGGCAAAGCGTTGGCCCCACACCGCCGGGGTGTCAAGCGTCCGGCGGCAGGTTCCTGTGCATTGTATCGGCAAAGCAGTCTTCGAACACAAAGGGCAGGATATCGTCGCGCGTCAGTCCGAACTCTGCAAGTTCCGCGTCACTCATCGCCTCAAGCCGCAGAATACTGTCCAGTCGTTGCCGGATATAGGCGGTGGGGTTAAACCCCTGCCCCTTTTCCGCGAAGAACAGATCGATCCGGGATCGCAACCCGGGGCGAATGAATGTCATTTGTACGGTGTCTTGTGTCATTGGAAACCCCTGTGGCTACGGTGCGGTCGGTTTCCTCCCGTCTCCTAGGGTAGGGCACAAGAGGCTCAAAGACAGGAAGAAAGGCGCTTAACTTTTTGCCACACCGCTGACTTGTCGGGCCGACACGACAGTTTGCGATCTTGAGCGGGTATAACTGCCTACAGAACTGGCACAGCGGCTATGTTCTCAGCAGATACAGAGCCAGTGGCCCACAATAAAAAACGGCGACCGAAGCCGCCGTTTCGAGAACATTTGCCACACGGCGTTCTAACCGACGTGGAACAGCGTTGAGAACAGCTTGGGATCAAGGCTTTCCGCCGTGAAAAGATCGCCCTCGGTCAGGACTGACACAGCATCATGACTGTGAAGGCTCTCCTGATGGCTGGCAAGAACGCGGTAATCTCCGATGCGGGCATCTGCCTGCAACTGTTCGGCAAAGAGCCGCGCCGCGTCTTCTACGAAGATCGGGTTGGCCGCGTTCAATTCGGCAAAGGCCTGTTCATCTTCGCGTTTGACCATGACCTGAGTTTCGGTTGGAACAGCGGTGCGGCACATGTCGATCAGGTCTTCAAACCACAGGCATTTGCCATCCTTCACCTCGACCGAGATGCGCGCGACGGAACGCTGCGAATGCGGTGTCGCCAACTGTCCCCGTTCGCGACGGGCATGTTCGCTCAGCTCTAACGAACATGGGCAGGTCGAGCTGTAGACATAGTCCAGATGCATGATCTTGCGGCGGACGCCGTCAATTTCGACCAGTTCCAGCGCGATGTCGTAGTACTGATACCCCGACAGGCCCGAACGCAGACTGTTTACCTTCATCGGGAAGGACAGGCGCATGTTGATCCGTGCATCGAACGACTCAAGGTCAGATTTGTAGTCGTCCAATGCTGCTTCGATCACACCAAAGCTAAAGGTCTTGTCCGCATAGACGTAAAAGGACCGCATGATGCGGCTCATGTTGATGCCCTTCTTGTCGGCATCAAGGCTGACTGTGCCAGTTACGCTGGTCTCAAGCGTCAGATCGCCATTGTCGCGCGTGTGGTAGCTGATAGGCAGACGAAAGTTGGAAATGCCCACATGCTGAATCCCGCGATTGGCCCCGCGAATTAGCGCAGAAGGGCCGTTCTGCAGGTCAGGCAGCGACGCCTTGTAGGCCGCATCGACCGTGAAATCGTCCGGATACTCGCGAGACAGCACAGGATAACTGTCCGCTTCACCCTCGATCAGGCGACGAAGGACGGGATCAACAAGCTCAATTTCGGCATCATGTGCCTTACCAGCCCATTGCCGCAGCAGCGCCAAGGCCGCTTCGGCCTCTTCGCGACTGGGTTTGCGGTCGATCTCAGGTGTATGGATATTCATACTCAGGCCCCCTCGCCTGTTGGACATGCCTTAAAGATAGGCATGTGTCCGATCATTTCCACTAACCTTGTTTACGGCTTAACCTAAATCACAGATCAATCTTAAGGGGAAAAACCAGCATTCAGACCGCATCCAACGCAGTCAGAATATCTTCGATCAGGTCGCCCGTATCCTCGATTCCGACCGAAAGACGCACCAATCCGTCGGTAATTCCCAAAACGGCACGCTGGTCGGCACTCAATCGCTGATGCGTTGTCGTAGCGGGATGGGTCACGATGCTTTTTGCGTCTCCAAGGTTGTTCGAGATCACGATCACATCAAGCGCATTCAGGAATGCAAAGGCCGCATCTTTGCCACCCGAAAGCTCAATAGCAAGCATGGTGCCACCCGACCCCATCTGCCGTTCGGCCAGCGCGGCCTGCCTATGAGTCGCAAGACCAGGATAAATGACCTGTTTTAGCTTGGCATGGCCGTCCAACGCCTCGGCAATCGCCTGCGCCGTATGGGCCTGCGCACGAACGCGCAAATCAAGCGTTTCAAGGCCTTTCACCTGCACCCATGCCGTGAACGGCGACATCGACCCGCCGGTATGCTTCATATAGGGCTCGACCACTTTGCGGATATGATCACGCGTGCCAAGGATCACGCCGCCCAATGTGCGGCCCTGCCCATCGATATGTTTGGTGGAGGAGTAGATGATGACATCCGCGCCTTGACCCAACGCGTCGGAAAACACCGGGGTCGAGAACACGTTGTCCACCACCACAAGCGCGCCTTGCGCGTGAGCAATCTGGGAAACCGCTTGGATATCAACCAGTTCCAACGTGGGGTTCGACATCGACTCAAAGAACACCGCCTTGGTGTCAGGGCGTACTGCCGCGCGCCACTGATCCAGATCAGCGCCATCGACCAAAGTCACCTCAACACCAAAGCGCGGCAGGATATCCTCGACGATATAAAGACACGATCCGAAAAGCGCCCGCGCCGAAACGAGGTGATCGCCTGCCTTGAGCATCGACATCAGCGCACCGTTCACGGCAGCCATGCCGCTGGCGGTGGCAAAAGCATCCTCGGCCCCTTCAAGCAGAGCGATGCGTTCTTCGAACATGGCCACCGTGGGGTTGCCATACCGTGCATAGATGTATTCGTCCGGTCCGGATGAAATGAACCGCTGTTCCGCTTGTTCGGCACTGTCATAAACAAAGCCCTGAGTCAGAAAGATCGCTTCGCTGACCTCTCCCCATTGGCTGCGTTTGGTGCCGCCATGCACCAGTCGTGTGCGTGGTTTTTTGTCTTTCATCTCTTTACCTCTTGGGCATCAGCCCAATAAAAAAGCCCCGTTCCGGCCAAGCGAAAGGGGCTTTCGGCTGACCTTTTAGCGGCATGTTTAACGTGGCCCGCAATCCGGTAACAAATCGCCACATCCCTGCTTTAGGCCTTCGCTGTCTAGCGGTCAACATCCGGGCAGCTGCTTCTTTGGGCTAAATATCGCGCCTACCAAGAGGCGGAGCCTCCTGATTTCCTGTCGACTGAAAATTCCGGGCGCGTCGACTCGCCCGCGCTTAGAATGGCACGTCGTCCGCAGCACAGATAAAGCGGGCGACAACTTTCTTGGTCCCAGCCTTGTCGAACTCGATCTCAAGCTTGTCACCCTCGATCCCCATCACCGCGCCATAGCCGAATTTCTGGTGAAACACCCGCTCGCCCAGCGCGTAGGAACTGATCGCTGTTGCATCGATCACCGTATTGCGCGCCTCGGTGGGTTGGCTGACCGGGCGTTGTTGCGATCGTGCCTGAAGCCGCCGCCATCCCGGAGAGTTGTAAACATTCGCGTCCGCCGCTTTCTGATGAAGATCTGACCCGGCCATCATCTGGGTCGCAGGCGACGCCATGCCGGCAGCACCATAACCACCACCATAAAGACCCGGCGGGGTCAGCACTTCGACGTGCTCTTCCGGCAGTTCGTCGATGAACCGCGACGGCAGCGCCGATTGCCATTGACCGAACACGCGGCGGTTGGCGGCGAATGAGATCGTGCAAACCTCTTCGGCGCGGGTGATACCAACGTAGGCAAGGCGGCGTTCTTCTTCCAAACCCTTCAGGCCGCTTTCGTCCATGCTCCGTTGCGATGGGAAGAGACCATCTTCCCAGCCCGGCAGGAACACAGCGGGGAATTCGAGGCCCTTGGCAGCGTGAAGGGTCATGATCGACACTTTCTCGCCGTCGCCGCCTTTGTCATTGTCCATGATCAGGCTCACATGTTCGAGAAAGCCCTGGAGATTTTCAAACTCTTCCAGAGCCTTGACCAGCTCTTTGAGGTTTTCCAACCGTCCCGGGGCCTCGGGTGTTTTGTCGTTCTGCCACATGGTGGTGTAGCCGCTCTCGTCCAGGACGATGCCCGCCAGTTCGGAATGATCCGTGTCCTCGGACATACGACCCCACCGGTCCAGATCGTTGACAAGACGGCCAAGTTCGGTGCCGCCTTTGCCCTTTATCATCCCCTGTTCGACAGCCAACCGTGCGCCTTCGACCAAGGACACGCCATTGGCACGGGCCACGGTCTGGATGGTCTGCTGTGCCTTGTCGCCCAAGCCCCGCTTGGGGGTGTTGACGATCCGTTCAAAGGCCAGATCGTCGTCTGGGCTGGTCACGACGCGGAAATAGGCCATCGCGTCACGTATTTCCATGCGCTCGTAGAACCGTGGGCCGCCGATGACGCGGTAGGGCAGACCAATGGTCAGGAAACGGTCCTCGAACGCGCGCATTTGGTGCGAGGCGCGAACGAGGATAGCCATGTCATCGAGCGAAAACGGCCGCATCCCGCGGGTGCCGGATTGCATCGATTCGACCTCTTCGCCGATCCAACGGGCCTCTTCCTCGCCATCCCAATGCCCGATCAGTCGGACTTTTTCGCCCTCCTGCGCGTCGGTCCAAAGAGTCTTGCCCAATCGCCCTTGGTTCCCGGCGATCACGCCCGATGCGGCAGCAAGAATATGCGGGGTCGAGCGGTAATTCTGTTCGAGCCGCACCACATGCGCGCCCTCGAAATCCTTTTCAAAGCGCAGGATATTGCCCACCTCGGCCCCGCGCCACCCATAGATCGACTGATCGTCATCCCCAACGCAGCAGATGTTCTTGTGACCGGACGCCAACAGCCGTAGCCACAGGTACTGTGCTACGTTGGTATCCTGATACTCGTCCACAAGGATATATTTGCACCAGCGTTGGTACTGGCTGAGCACATCGGGATGCGCCTGAAAGATCGTAACCACGTGCAATAGCAGATCGCCAAAATCGGTGGCGTTCAGTTCCTTCAGCCGCGCCTGGTAAAGCGCATAGAGCTTTGGCCCCTGATGGTTATACGCGCCTGCATCCGCTGCTGGCACTTTGTCGGGTGTGATCGCGCGGTTTTTCCAGCCGTCAATGATTCCCGCCAATTGCCGCGCAGGCCAGCGTTTGTCGTCGATCCCGGCAGCCTGCACCAACTGCTTGAGCAAACGCAGCTGGTCATCCGTATCCAGAATAGTGAAGTTCGATTTCAGCCCCACCAGTTCCGCATGTCGGCGCAACAGTTTCACGCAGATCGAATGGAAGGTGCCGAGCCACGGCATCCCCTCGACCGTCTGCCCTAGCAACCGCCCGACCCGTTCTTTCATCTCGCGCGCGGCCTTGTTCGTAAAGGTCACGGCCAGGATTTCATTCGGACGAGCGCGGCCCGTGTTCAGCAGATGCACAATCCGGGTGGTCAGCGCCTTGGTCTTGCCGGTTCCAGCACCGGCCAGCATAAGCACTGGGCCATCCAGCGTTTCAACCGCCTGGCGCTGCGCCGGGTTGAGATCGTCCAGATAGGGCTGCGGGCGCGCGGCCATCGCACGGGCGGACAGCGAGGCGTTTTCGAACGCCTCCATTTCATCGAAACTGCTCATGCGTGGCAAGATAGCGCCAGAGACTCCAGAGATAAAGATGTTCCGATAATGTTCACATGGCCACGGGCGGATTTCCGTCAAATAAAATCGTTGGATTTTCGAGAAATCGGCTTCTGGACAATTCCAGAATTCTGACCCCAAATGCGCGCCTATGGATCATCACGCAAAATACCCCGCAATCAGCGATCTCAAAGCCCGGGCGCGACGGCGCATTCCGAAATTCGTTTGGGAATACCTCGATTCGGCCACCGGCAAAGAAGCCACACTGCACCGCAATCGTGCGGCATTGGATCGGGTGTTGTTCACCCCGTCGATTCTGCATGGCGAATTGCCTGTGGATCTGAGCACAACGCTGTGCGGCAAGGACTTTCCCCTGCCCTTTGGTATCAGCCCAGTTGGCATGTCTGGCCTGATATGGCCCGATGCAGAGCGCAAGCTGGCACGGGCGGCGACCAAAGCTGGTATTCCGTACAGTATTTCGACTGTCGCCACGCGCACCCCCGAAGAGGTTGCGCCGCGTCTGGATGGCAATGGCTGGTTCCAGATGTATCCACCCCGTGATGAGGGTATCCGCACAGATATGCTCAAGCGGGCCAAGGACGCTGGATTTTCGACCCTGATCCTAACGGTGGATGTGCCTGTGCCATCGCGCCGCGAACGTCAGGTGCGCTCTGGCCTGACAACACCGCCGAAATTGACGCCCCGCCTATTGGCGCAGATCGCGACCTGCCCGACATGGGCAATGGCCACCGCAACACTTGGGATGCCCAGAATGCGTTTGATCGACGACTACGCGGGCAAGGTGACAGGGCTGAGCTCAACGCAACACGCGGGTTACCTGCTGCGCACGTCGCCGGATTGGGACTATGTTGATTGGCTGCGCGATGCCTGGGATGGGACGTTTTTTGTCAAAGGCGTTTTGGACCCAAAAGATGCGCCGCGGCTAGAAAAAGCCGGTGTCGACGCAATCTGGATGTCAAACCATGCCGGTCGGCAATTCGATGCCTCCCCTGCCCCGATCGAAGTGTTGCCAGCGATGCGCGAGGCCACAGCCCTGCCGCTGATCATTGACAGCGGGGTCGAAGGTGGTCTGGATATTTTACGCGCCATCGCCCTTGGGGCGGATTTCGTCATGCTGGGCCGCGCATGGCATTATGCGCTGGGTGCTTTGGACACGGACGGACCGGCGCATCTTGTCGATATTCTGCAAAAGGACATGGCGTCGAATATGGGCCAGTTGGGCGTCGTGAAACCCATCGATCTGCGCGGCAAAGCCTGGTTCGATGGGGCCACCGCGTAAGGGTGCGCCATTTCTATCTGTTGAGAATGTAACGAAATCTTACTAAGCAGCGGCTAACGTCATTACGTCAGGACCGCTGCCATGTCAGATTTCCAAAAAATTCTCATCGCCAACCGCGGCGAAATTGCCATCCGCATAATGCGCGCGGCAAACGAAATGGGCAAAAAGACGGTCGCCGTCTATGCCGAAGAGGACAAGCTGGGCCTGCACCGCTTCAAGGCAGACGAGGCGTACCGGATCGGTGAAAACCTTGGCCCGGTCGCTGCGTATCTGAGCATCGAAGAAATCATTCGCGTGGCCAAGCTGTCGGGCGCGGATGCAATCCATCCGGGCTACGGTCTGTTGTCGGAAAACCCCGATCTGGTCAATGCCTGCGTCGCCAACGGCATCACCTTTATCGGCCCGCGCGCTGAAACCATGCGCGCTCTTGGTGACAAAGCCAGCGCGCGACGGGTCGCAGTTGAGGCTGGCGTTCCGGTGATCCCCGCAACCGAAGTGCTGGGCGATGATTTCGACGCAATTGCCAAGGAAGCCGAAGGGATCGGCTATCCGCTTATGCTCAAAGCTTCGTGGGGCGGCGGTGGTCGGGGGATGCGTCCTGTGACCAATAGCAAAGAACTTAAGGAAAAGGTGCTTGAAGGCCGCCGTGAGGCCGAGGCGGCATTCGGCAATGGCGAAGGCTATCTGGAAAAGATGATCATCCGCGCCCGCCACGTCGAGGTGCAGATCCTTGGCGACAAGCAGGGCAACATCTATCACCTGTATGAACGCGATTGTTCGGTCCAGCGCCGCAACCAAAAAGTGGTCGAGCGCGCCCCTGCCCCGTACCTGTCAGAGGCGCAGCGCGAAGAGCTGTGTGAACTGGGCCGCAAGATTTGCGCCCATGTGAATTACGAATGTGCGGGCACCGTCGAATTCCTGATGGATATGGACGACGGCAAATTCTACTTCATCGAAGTGAATCCGCGCGTTCAGGTCGAACATACTGTCACCGAAGAAGTGACTGGCATCGACATCGTGCAGGCGCAGATCATGATCGCCGAGGGCAAGTCACTGTCCGAGGCCACTGGCAAAGCCAGCCAGTATGACATCCGCCTGAACGGCCATGCGCTTCAGACACGTGTCACAACCGAAGACCCGCAGAACAACTTTATCCCTGACTATGGCCGCATCACCGCGTATCGCTCGGCCACGGGTATGGGCATTCGTCTGGATGGCGGCACCGCCTATGCGGGCGGCGTGATCACGCGCTACTACGACTCCCTGCTGACCAAAGTCACGGCTTGGGCGCCGACACCGGAAAAAGCGATTGCCAGGATGGACCGTGCGTTGCGCGAATTCCGGGTGCGTGGGGTTTCCACCAACATCGCGTTTGTGGAAAACCTGCTCAAACATCCGACGTTTCTGAACAACCAGTACACCACCAAGTTCATCGACGAGACACCCGAACTGTTCCAGTTCAAGAAACGTCGCGACCGGGGCACCAAGGTACTGACCTACATCGCGGATATTACAGTGAACGGGCACCCCGAGGTTCAGGGCTGCGCGATGCCGCATCCTGATCTGAAACCCGCCAAAGCGCCCAAGTCACGTGTGGACACGCCACCCGCGGGCACCAAGACGCTGCTTGAGGAAAAAGGGCCGCAAGCCGTGGCCGACTGGATGGCAGCGCAGAAAGAGGTGCTGATCACCGACACCACGATGCGCGACGGACATCAGTCCTTGCTGGCGACGCGGATGCGGTCGATCGACATGATCCAGGTGGCCCCGGCCTATGCCGCTAACCTGCCACAGCTGTTCAGTGTCGAATGCTGGGGCGGTGCGACGTTCGATGTGGCCTACCGGTTCTTACAGGAATGCCCGTGGCAACGCCTGCGTGATCTGCGCGCGCGGATGCCGAACATCATGACGCAGATGCTGCTGCGCGGGGCGAACGGCGTTGGGTACACCAATTACCCGGACAATGTGGTGCAGTTCTTTGTCAAACAGGCCGCAGAAACCGGTGTGGACGTATTCCGCGTTTTTGACAGCCTCAACTGGGTCGAAAACATGCGCGTTGCGATGGATGCGGTGTTGGACTCGGGCCGCGTCCTGGAAGGCACAATCTGTTACACTGGCGATCTGAACGATCCGGCGAGATCCAAGTACGACCTCAAATACTATGTCGAAATGGGCAAAGAGCTTAAGGCGGCTGGCTCTCATATCTTGGGCCTCAAAGACATGGCCGGGCTGTTAAAACCTGCCGCTGCTGGCCCTCTCGTCAAGGCGCTGAAAGAAGAGGTCGGCCTGCCCGTACACTTCCACACGCACGACACGTCCGGCGCAGGCATCGCGACGATCATGGCCGCTGCTGCTGCTGGTGTGGACGCCGTCGATGCGGCGATGGACGCACTTTCGGGCAACACCTCTCAGCCGACGCTTGGCTCTGTCGTCGAGGCGCTGCGCCACACAGAACGTGAAACCGGGTTGGATATCTCTGCCATTCGCGAGATCAGCAACTACTGGGAAGCCGTACGAGGGCAGTATGCGGCGTTCGAGACTGGCCAACAGGCCCCTGCCTCCGAGGTCTACCTGCACGAAATGCCCGGTGGGCAGTTCACCAACCTCAAAGCGCAGGCACGCAGCCTTGGACTTGAGGAGCGTTGGCACGAGGTGGCACAGACCTATGCCGATGTGAACCAGATGTTCGGAGATATTGTCAAAGTCACGCCGTCCTCAAAGGTGGTGGGCGACATGGCGCTGATGATGGTGTCCCAAGGCCTGACCCGTTCTGATGTTGAAAACCCGGAAACCGATGTGTCGTTCCCCGATTCCGTGGTGGACATGATGCGCGGAAACCTCGGGCAGCCTCCGGGCGGATGGCCGTCGGCAATCCAGAGCAAGATCCTCAAAGGTGAAGACGCCTTTACCGACCGCCCCGGCAAACATGCGGAACCGATTGATATCGAAGAGACCCGCGCCAAGGTCATCAAAGAGCTTGAGGGCAAGGCCATCGACGATGAAGATCTGAACGGCTACCTCATGTATCCCAAGGTCTTCCTTGATTACATGGGCCGTCATCGGGCCTATGGCCCGGTGCGTGTTCTTCCGACACAGACCTTCTTCTACGGCATGGACCAAGGCGACCAGATCAGCGCCGAGATTGATCCGGGCAAGACGCTTGAAATCCGGCTGATCGCCGTCGGCGAAACGCAAGACGACGGCGAAGTGCGCGTGTTCTTCGAACTTAATGGCCAACCCAGAACGATCCGCGTGCCCGACCGCAAGGCCAAGGCCACCACGGCGGCACGGCCCAAAGCCGAAGTCGGCAACCCCGACCATATCGGCGCGCCGATGCCGGGGGTTGTGGCCTCTGTCGCCGTCAATGCGGGCCAGAAGATCAAAGAAGGCGATCTGCTGCTTACCATTGAGGCGATGAAGATGGAGACCGGTCTTCACGCGGAACGCGATTCGGTGGTGAAGGCAGTGCATGTGCAGGCCGCAGCCCAGATTGATGCCAAGGATTTGTTGATCGAGCTGGAATAACTCCCAGCGCAAGATCAACCGAACCATGCGGGCCGTTCCCTTAAGGAGTGGCCCGTTTTCCGTCTCATGAACGAGACGTCACCCGAAAAGACCGATTTTTACTGTACCTAGAGACAGGAAGCGTTACTCTTGGCCCAAAGAAAAACAATGCCTTAATCAGAGCAGCCGAGGCCGAATTGCAAAGCAAGAGCGCCGCCTACAAGATGGACGGGCCTGCGCCTGAAGACCGGATCGGCGTGCGATTCGCACCGGCCAGCTTGCCCATTGGTCGCCCTCCTTGCCTGGCCGAACGTAAGTGCCAGCAACGTGGTCGCGATTTTGCCGATCTCTTCCGCAATCAATACGTGCTGAGCCGTGACGCCAATCGTGCCTATCCCGGCTGGACAACCAAGGTTCTGAATGGGTGGGCCCTGCACCACGGCCCGGCGATTGATGTACAGCCAATCCTTGATACCGAAGGCACACCTGTCGGATTTCTGCTGGGACACGCGCTGACAGCCGACAGCACCGTCGTCCAGGGCGCGCTGATGCTGGAACATGCGCAGTACAGTCTGGGCTTTTCCGATCACGCCGAGGCGATATTCACGGAATTGGCGGGGCGCTATCTGGCCGTTCTGCTGACGCCAGATATCCAGCGTTTATATGCCGACCCGGTTTGCGATCTTCCAGTGCTGTTCGACGCCGATACAAGAACCATAGGCAGCAGCCTTGGGCTTGTGCTGGACCGTGACATTCGACCAAACCCACAGTTTCCGGCCAAGATGGTGCTGACGGGCCAACGGACGCTTGGCTTGCAAAACACATTAGATGCGTCCGTCAAGCGATTGGTGTCGAACCATTATCTTGACTTAAACGCGTTTTCTCTGCACCGGCATTGGCCGTCTGAAGATACGATCTTTGACGCGCAGCCAAAGCATCCAAACCGTTGGATCAACCGCCGTCTGGAAGAATTAGCGGCGCGGCTTGGTGGGCATATCAGCGCTTTGGCCGCGGCTTACCCCTGCATCATGCCCGTGACTGGCGGGCGCGACAGCCGCATGTTGATGGCCTGCGGGCGGGATGGATTAAAAGACATCGTGCAGTTCTGTGGCCACAGATTTCACAACCAATCCCGACGCGACATCATCCAAGGGCGCCGCGTCGTGCGCAGTCAGGGCTATGGCTACACGCAGTATTTCAAGAAAGACCCGACAGAGACGCAGATGCGGGACATGCGGCTCAAGATGGGGTGGTCCGGCACGCGTGGTGAATTGGCGGCGCTGGCCATGATCGAAGAATACCCACAGGATCACATGATCCTGCGCGGAAACATCATGGAACTGCTTCGCGCCAACCAGTGGCGCTATGATGGGATCAACGCTCCGATCAACGCGAAAATGGGGCTCAGACGGTTGAAGGTTTCGCGCAAAGCGTCACGGGATGTCGGGACGGATCTTGGGCATGACTATGTGTCCTGGATGAACAGCCTGCCCGACAACGCGAAATGCCGCGCCTATGATTTTGCTTTTGTCGAACACTACCTGCCCAACGTCCAAGGCCCGTATATCACCGCGATGCACCGCACGCCTTTTATCAATCCATTCAATGATCGTCGCCTAATCGAGATCGCGATTTCGATGCCCACCAAGCTGCGCAAAGACGGAGCGATCGTGAAGCGCATACTCGGCCGTACCGCGCCAGAGCTTCTGGACATGCCCTTTGTTTAAAGAGGTGACACGCAACGATAGAAGCAGCCCTATTTGATTGCGGCGCACCAGTGGCGCCGGGCGCGCCTTCTGCTGCAATCAATCAGAACTGCGTGCAAGCTATTCACCGAGAAAGGATCAGGCAGAACCTTGGTGATCTTTGTGGATGCAATCACAATAGGGGCCTTTGACTCGCCCGGTTTCCGTCGGGATCTACAACCAGTTGCGGGGATGGCCCAAAGCACCCCCGCCCCCGAGAAATCAAAGCTGAAGCCCGGGTGTTTGCCTTTTTTACAAAGCGGTCTTGAGGAGACCAACGTGACGATGAGCAGGCTAGCTTAGGCACCAAAGATCTACGGCAAAAAAATATTTTGACCGCGCTTCTAAAACGAGGTGCTGCCAGCCGTTACAGAGATTGAAACCATCTACTCTTCAAGCCCGACAGCACAGAGAAAGCTACAGAAATGCCGACCGAAGAAATGTTGCATCAGATCGTTTATGTCAGCAAGCCGACCCGATCCATGACACTGAGCGAAGTGCGCGAATTGCTTATCAAGGCGCAGATCAACAATCATTTCACGGACGTGACCGGGATGCTCCTGTTCGACGGGGACTCCTTTCTCCAGGTTCTCGAAGGGCCCAAGGAGACCGTGATGGCGCTCTTCGAGAAGATCGAGCGTGATCCGCGCCACACGCAGTTCACCTCTTTGGTGGAGAGAACGATCCCGCACCGCGATTTCGGCGATTGGTCGATGGGGCTTGCTCATATCGAAAGCAAGCACATGAGGAGCCTTCCCGGTCTCATGGATATCCAAAGTGCCCGCAGCATACTGTCGAAAAGCGGAGCGGCTGAAAGCCTCGTATCGTTGATCAAGTTCCACTATGGCGACAGTGACAAGGATTCCGAGGTCGCCTAACACGTCTGCCCGCTCTTCCAGCGCAGTTTGATCTGGCTGACCTTACCGCCCATGGTCAGGCGATCACAGCGGGGATCCGGTAAACTTCCGCTGTCCACCAAATCCCCCCTATCCCTTCCAAACCTCCGGCGTCACGTAGACCATCCCTTCGTCCACGCTGACCATGACGTCGCCGTCCTGGATGTTGACCTGCATCTTCATGGCACGGCTGGCCAAACCGGCCAGCGCTGTGGTCTCGGCCTCGGGCAGGCCCACGACAGACAGGTTGTCGAACCGGGTGGTGCTGCCCTTGACCTTGTCCCACCAGATCTCGGCCGGGCGGCCGCCATAGGCGTAAACGATGACCTTGCCCGCCTTTGCGCAGGACTGGCGCAGCACTTTCTCGGACGGCAGGCCAAGGGCGATCCAGACATCCAATACGCCGCTTAGGCTTTTTTGCCAGATGTCCGGCTCATCATCGGTGGACAGGCCTTTGGTCATTTCAAGATGCTCGTGCGCGTTCAGGGCAAAGGCCACGAGGCGCACCATCAGGCGTTCGTCGGTCTCGGACGGGTGTTTGGCCACAGTCAGTTTGTGGGTCTCGTAATAGTGGCGATCCATGTCCGACACGGTGAGTTCGACTTTATAAATGGTGGCATTTTGCGCCATGACGGGCCCCAGACCTTGAAAGATTGGGATGCCTACTGCGTTCGGAGGTTGCAGGAAAGCAGATAGACCGGGCGCCGCACGCAAAGATGTCAGACGCGGCGACAAAAAAGGCGTGGCATTGGGCCTCATTTTCCTCTTGCACCCCGCTGCGACACGCACTAAATCCCGCCTACCAGATTGGCAGCGCGGGCGTAGCTCAGGGGTAGAGCATAACCTTGCCAAGGTTAGGGTCGGGCGTTCGAATCGCCTCGCCCGCTCCATCGATTTTCCACCTGGATCAGTTTAGACATCTCGGCACGGTGGAGGGTCTGTCCGTCGCGCATGACTGTCTCGTGGCGGACAACTGCGAAGTTGTTCCGCGCAAATGCAGGCTGCGCCATGAGGCTGGCATGGGTCGTCAATTGCGTGATCGCGCTGTGCTGTACCCGTGTTTCGATCTGCTGTAACAGCGCCGCGAACAGCCCCTGCCCCCGTGCCTTTGGCAGGATATAGGCCAAATCGATATACCCAGAACTATCAACAGTCATGAACCCAACAGGCGCTCCGCTTTGCGCACCAAGCACCACCTCTTGTGATGCCAGGCGTTCAGACCATGCCACTCCGTGATTTGGCCTTAGGCATCCAAGCCGCGCGTTGCGCCTCTGAATAAGGGCTGTCGCCCTCACGCACGGCACGGAACATCACCATGCCCAAAGCGTCATGATCTTCGAGCCGTGCGAAACGCAGGGTGAATGGCTGTGACATGCGACCTCCGGCCCCTAGCACTGGCATAGCTGCCACGGCGGCGCAATCGCCCGCGCAACGTGGCTTGGCCTGCCCCCACACCCAGCCTATAAGGCCGCGACGCAACCCAAGGAGAGGCGATATGCGCAGCGCCACAGTGACCCGGAATACAGCCGAGACCAGGATCACCGTCGAGGTGACGCTTGACGGCACCGGGCAGTATGACAATCAGACCGGCGTCGGGTTCTTTGACCACATGCTGGACCAGCTTGCGCGCCATTCGCTTATCGATATGAAGGTCCGCTGCGACGGCGACCTGCATATCGACGATCACCACACGGTCGAGGATGTGGGCATCGCGTTGGGTCAGGCGCTGACGCAAGCCATGGGCGACAAACGGGGGATCGTCCGCTATGGCGCATGCCTTTTGCCGATGGACGACGCGTTGGTGCGGGCCGCTCTTGATCTGTCGGCGCGTCCGTTTCTGGTGTGGAATGTCGATCTGCCCACCGCCAAAATCGGCACGTTTGACACTGAACTTGTGCGCGAGTTCTTTCAGGCGTTCAGCACACATGGCGGCATTACCCTGCACGTGGACATGCTGCACGGGCTGAACAGCCACCACATCGCCGAAGCCGCATTCAAAGCGGTCGCAAGGTCATTGCGCGACGCGCTAGAGGTTGATTCCCGCAAGGCGGATGCGATCCCATCGACCAAAGGTGCGCTGTAACGTGCTGACAGCGATCATCGACTACGAAAGCGGCAACCTTCATTCTGCCGAAAAAGCCTTTCAACGTATGGCGCAAGAGGTCGGTGCGGGCGATGTCATGGTGACGGCAGACCCGGAGGTGATTGCAGGGGCTGATCGGATTGTGCTGCCCGGTGACGGGGCGTTTCCGGCTTGCGCCACGGCGCTTCGCACCTCGGGGGCCTTTGCCGCGATGGTCGAGGCCGTCGAGGTCAAAGCGCGGCCATTTCTTGGCATCTGCGTGGGCATGCAGCTGATGGCGCGCGAAGGGTTGGAATACACGCCCACCGACGGTCTAGGCTGGATCGACGGCGTGGTCGAACGGATTGCACCGTCTGACCCCAAGATGAAAGTCCCACATATGGGCTGGAACGATCTGGTGATTGATCAGCCGCACCCAGTGCTGGACGGCATCACAACCGGCGAACATGCCTATTTCGTGCATTCCTACCAGATGCGCGTCGATGATCCGGCGCAACGCGTCGCACATGTAGACTATGGTGGCGCCGTGACGGGGATTGTCGCACGCGACAACATGGTCGGGTTCCAATTCCATCCGGAAAAAAGCGCGGCCACTGGCCTGCGTATGATCGCCAATTTCCTGCGCTGGACACCCTAGGGCGTCCCCTACATCTTCTCTGGTTCACAAATACCCATGGGGGGTCTGGGGGGCAAAGCCCCCCAGCTTGTCGCGGGCATCACATCCCCGCGAAATCAGATCACTTGACCCGCGTCCATGTCTGACCGCGACAAATGCCCAAAACGCATCCTTCGACCTTCAACTGGTTGCCGTTGAGCGTCATCTTGGAATTGTAGGTCTTGTCCCGATCCGGCGCCCAGATCTTGCCGCCCTTGTAAGCGCCACCGCCTTGCGGTTTCATCGCCCAAATCATCTGGCGACCAATATTTGGCGATGCGATCTTGTTGCCGCTCGCATCATACCCCTGTCCCAACACGCCACAAATCTCAGAACCGCAGGTGCTGATCGTAACGATCCCGAACGCACCATCGTCGCCCGGCTGGGTTTTCCACGTGCCTTCCACCGGATCAGCGAAGGCGGCGCCGGCAGCAAGGATAAGCCCAGTGGCGAGTGTCATCAGCTTCATGTCAATCTCCTCCCTCAGAGTGATGCAGAAACTCTGACCCAAGGGGCTCATAGCGATCAAGACTGACGCAGGGTCGCGTTGCATGTGCCGTTCCGTCATGTCAAAGCGCGGGGGAATTCTGACCGGAGACCACACCATGATCCTTTATCCCGCCATCGACCTCAAAGACGGACAGGCCGTGCGCCTATTGCGGGGCGACATGGAGAAATCGACGGTTTTCAACGACGACCCCGCGGCACAGGCGATGGAGTTTGTCGAAGCGGGATGCGAATGGTTGCACCTTGTCGATCTGAACGGCGCCTTCGCAGGCGAACCAGTCAACGCCGGGGCCGTCGAGTCGATCCTTGAACGCTGCAAAGTGCCCGCTCAATTGGGCGGCGGCATCCGCGACATGGCGACCATCGAACGCTGGCTCGACAAAGGCTTGCAACGCGTAATCCTTGGAACCGTCGCAGTTGAGAACCCAGATTTGGTACGCAAAGCGGCCAAGGCGTTTCCCGGCCATGTGGCTGTCGGCATCGATGCCCGCAATGGCCGCGTGGCGACCAAGGGCTGGGCCGAGGAAACCGATGTCATGGTCACCGACCTCGCCCGCTCTTTCGAAGACGCTGGCGTGGCAGCGATCATTTACACCGACATTAATCGCGACGGCGCGATGCAAGGTCCAAACGTGGAGGCCACGGCCGATCTCGCGCGCGCTGTGTCGATCCCGGTGATCGCGTCTGGAGGCGTGTCGTCGCTGAACGACCTCATCGCGTTGCGCGATTGCGGGGCAAACCTCAACGGCGCAATCTCGGGACGTGCGCTTTATGACGGGGCACTTGATCTGAAAGAGGCACTGGCGTCGCTCGGCTGAACGTGACACCGCGCGGCCAGCCGCATCGGATCAGTTTCCAGCCATATCCGTAAACTTGGCAAGGGCCCCTGCCATCGTCTTGAGATATGCAGCCTCATCCGACACGCCGCCCAGCTTACCCAGCATCGCGGCGGGCTCTTCATAGACAATTTTAGTGCCGCCAATACCGTCTTCATAGACCAACACCTTGAGCGGCAGGAACAGCCCGGCCGCCGGATCATCCTTGATCGCAGGTGTCCCGACTTTGGGGTTACCGAAAATCAATAGCTGAGAATCTCCGATATCCTCACCGATCGACGCGGCCCCGGCCCCATGATCGACACGGGCAAAAATGGTGATCCCGGCCCCCTCCATCGCGGTGACCATCGCATCGACAGTTTCGGTGACACCCATCGCACTGTCTTTGTGCATCAAACCGTTGTCGCCTGCGGTCGCTGTGGTGGCGGCCAGTGCAAGGCTGGCCGCAAAGATCTTATTTTTCATTGTTATTCCCTTCGGAGGTTTCGCCCCAAAGGTCTGACAGTTGCAGGTCACTTGATATGCACGATGGCGTGAGCAGCGCCGGATCGCTCAGATCGATCCCGCTTCGACCATGTAATTGTTGGCAGTACACATCGCGGAATCGTCCGACGCGAGAAACAACACCATCCGCGCAAGGTAAACTGGTTCGATCAGGTCCGGCAGACACTGGCGGTCACGGTGCTTTTCCAACGCCTCCGGTGTGGTCCAAAGCTCTTTCTGCCGCTCAGTCATGATCCAGCCTGGCACGACGGTGTTCACCCGAATGCGGTGGCCTCCCAGATCGCGGGCCATGGTCCGGGTCAACCCATGCACAGCCGCCTTGGCCGTGGTGTAGGACGGCATGTTGCCGCCTGCCTCCCACCAGCTGTTCGACCCCATGTTGATGATCGACCCACCACCGGCATCAATCATATCGGGGGCTACCGCTTGTATGGCAAAGAACATGTGGCGCAGGTTGGTGGCTTGGCGTTCATCCCAATATTCCGGCGTCACCTCGCGCCAGTCATGGCGGTCATCGCGGGCAGCATTGTTCACAAGGATGTGCGCCGGACCCAGCTTGGCCTTCAGCTTGCCAAACGCGTCCTGCAACGCCGGAATGTCGCGCAGATCGGCCTGTTCCCAGGCAACGGTGCCATCAGTCGCATCCGCCAGCGCCTCCGCGCTCTTCGAATCCAGATCGACAAACCCAACCTTTGCGCCTTGGGCTGCAAACGCTTTGACGATCTCGGCCCCGATGCCGGACGCACCGCCGGTGACGAACACGGTCTTGCCGTTCAAGCTGGGATAGCGCGCGAATGTATCTGACATGGGATCCTCCTCTTTCCTCAGGCCAACAGCCATAATGCGCATCACACAGGCTTCACAAGCGGCGATCTTCGGGGTACGCGATGGGCCATGTTGAAAACCCGCATCATTCCCTGTCTCGATGTTGCCGATGGCCGCGTGGTCAAAGGTGTGAATTTCGTCGATCTGCGCGACGCCGGTGATCCGGTGGATGCCGCCCGCGCCTATGATGCGGCGGGCGCGGATGAGATTTGTTTTCTCGACATCCATGCGACACATGAAAACCGCGGTACGATGTTCGATGTGGTCACCCGCACGGCCGAGCAATGCTTTATCCCGCTAACCGTGGGCGGAGGCGTCCGCACAGTCGCTGATGTGCGCGCACTCTTGTTAGCAGGGGCCGACAAAGTGTCATTCAACTCTGCCGCTGTCGCCAACCCCGATGTAGTGGCCGAAGCAGCGGACCAGTTCGGCAGCCAATGCATCGTCGTCGCCATCGACGCCAAAACGGTAGAACCCGGCCGGTGGGAAATCTTCACTCATGGCGGCCGGAAGCCGACGGGCATCGACGCGGTGGAGTTTGCCAAAACCGTCACCGCCAAAGGGGCCGGGGAAATTCTGCTCACCTCAATGGACCGTGACGGCACCCAAGCAGGCTTCAACCTGCCGCTCACACGCGCGATTTCCGATGCGGTCGATGTGCCAGTCATCGCATCAGGCGGGGTCGGCACGCTGGATCACCTTGTCGAAGGCGTGACAATGGGCGGTGCCAGCGCCGTGCTGGCCGCGTCAATCTTCCATTTCGGCGAATATACAATTGGCGAAGCCAAGGCCCACATGGCCGCCGCAGGCATCCCGGTGAGGCTGACATGACACTCGAAGAGCTTGAACAGATCGTCGCAGTCCGCGCAGGCGCATCAGCCGATGAAAGCTGGACCGCCAAGTTGCTGGTCAAAGGCCCGGAAAAATGCGCCGAGAAATTCGGCGAAGAAGCGATTGAAGCCGTGATCGAAGCGGTCAAAGGCGACCGCGACCGCCTGACCTCGGAAGCCGCCGATGTACTGTTCCACCTGTTGGTGATGCTCAAATCCCGCGATGTGGCGCTGGCCGATGTGATGGCGGAACTGGGCCGACGTCAGGGCCAATCCGGACTAGCGGAAAAAGCATCCCGGTCCTGAACGTCTCTGGTTTCAAAATATCTAGGGGTTTGGGGCAGAGCCCCAAGCGTTTCCGTCACCGGAAACGATACGACGCATCGCCCCACCGTCTGCCAGACATCAAAGCTTGGACGAAATCACACCGGTGTTAAACCCGCCCATGCGCAATTCCCCCATAAGACGCTGATATTCGATCTTGGGACAGCGGTTCATGATCACATCAACATCCCGCGCCTCGGCCTTGGCCGCGGCCCCGGGATGTTCGACACCAATCTGCATCCAGATGGTTTGTAAATCCGGAAACCGCTCCAACGCCTCGTCCACAATGGGCGGCACCGCTTCGGATCGTCGGAAGATGTCGACCATATCCACCGGTCCGTCGATCTCGGACAGGGACGCTTTGACCTCTGCGCCAAAAAGCTGCTTACCAGCGTGGCCGGGATTGACCGGGATCACGCGGTATCCCTTGAGCGACAGGTAGCGCGCCACGAAATAGGACGGGCGCACAGAATTCATCGACACGCCGACAACCGCCACGGTTTTGGCGCGTTTGAGAATGTCGCGGAGGTGAGCATCACTGTAGGTCATAGCGCGACCTTAGACTTGAGATCCAAAAACAAAAAGCGCCCAAGGGGAGACCTTGGGCGCAAGTGTTGGAACGAGGGACAGTGAAGGTGCAGCGGGTGTTCCATTCCCGCGCTCCTAACATTTAGGTAGGCGCGATTTTCCACGTTTAAAGAGAATAACCACCAGTTTTGGTCACATATTTGTCAGCACTCACGGCGATAACGGCTCTGACACAACCTCCGGCTGCGTGACATGCAGCGTTTCGTGTATTCGTTCAGACGAATCCTCACCGACACGACGCGCCCGGCGATAGAGAAACAGCTTACCCCACCCTTTCCAATTGCCCGAAGACGGCGCGTGTGCGTTTTGCGGAAACCGGACACGCCAGTTTCCAGGCAGCGGCAAACCCGCACTCTCGGCGCGATCCAGCATCCAGACCAAGGGGATATTGGCCAAGGGTCGCGCTTCTTCGTGGCCACGCAGCTGGCCGCCGATATCGCCATGTACCCCTTTGAACCAAACTTGTTCGATATGGCCTTGCCAATTGGGCGGGCACGACCACAACACCGGTTCATATGCCATACGCCGCTCGTGATAGGCCAGTGCTTGCAGGCCGCATTGAATAGACGGGCCCAGCTGATCATTGTGAAAGGCGTGTTTGTCATTGGTAAAACGCCACAGCACGGGGAGGCGCATGCCCAACGCCTTGACCGTGTCCCACACCCCAACGACGGTGATGCGCGGTTGATCGTGACAATATAAGCTGACAAAGCGTCGGGCGGCCGCACCGTCAGCATCATAGCGATAAAGACGGTAAATCTGGCGCACATTGCGTTCGGTTGCATGCTCTGCACGGATCAGGCCAACACAGTCAATGATCCCTGCCAAGGACCGCACCGCATAAGCCCCGCGCGAGTAGCCGAACAGGAAAATCCGGTCCCCCGGTTTATAGCGTGACGCCAGAAACCCATAAGCGCGACAGATCTGGCGGTTGATGCCGCGTCCAACCATGATGTCAGACGCGCTGCGCCAGTCAGACCATTGCAGACCGGATTCGTAATAAAGCGACAGGTCGCCGCCGACCTCTTGCAGCAAACGATACAGCCGCCCAGCGTTGGTTTCTTCCCCCGGCTCAAGCGACGACAACGTCCCGTCAAGAATGATCACGTGGTCACGGGTACCACGCCGAATGGTGATGGGCGACTGGTCCGCAGAAAACCGCCTGCGGAACCAGCCAAAGACGGTATCACTCAGCCGCGACGCGCGCATCCTGTAGCATTCCCCAAACCCGTTGCGGCGTGAACGGCATGTCAGCCTGCCGGACCCCACGCGACCACATCGCGTCTTGCACCGCGTTGGCGACAGCGGCCAGGGCACCCACTGTGCCCGCTTCGCCGCAGCCTTTCATGCCCATCGGGTTGGTAACCGACGGCGTTCCTTCGGTGGTGAATCCAATCATGGGGATATCATCGGCGCGCGGCATGGCATAGTCCATGAACGTTGCCGTGAGCAGCTGACCATCCTCGTCGTAAACCACACGTTCGGTGAGCGCTTGACCCAAGCCCTGCGCGACGCCGCCGTGCACCTGCCCTTCGGCCAGCATCGGGTTGATAAGGTTGCCGAAATCGTCAACCACGGCATAGCGGTCAACGACCACATGACCCGTTTCCGGATCAATCTCGACCTCGGCCACATGCGCACCATTCGGGTACGACCGGCCATCAAGCGTCGCCGTTGCGTCAAACGTCAAAAGGTCGGTGCGCCCCGCATCCCGCGCCATCTGTGCAACTTCCAGCATGGTGGGCGTGACGTTTGATGTGCCAACACGGAACTGCTCGTCGTCAAAGCTGATCTCGCTCTCATCCACGCCCTGTTGCTCGGACAGGAACGCGGTGAACGCGACGACAATCTTGTCCACAGCAGCAAGTGTGGCGGTATTTTGGATCGTGACCGACCGCGACCCACCGGTGCCACCTCCGCGTGCAATAAGGTCACTGTCGCCTTGCACGAACCTGATCTTGTCGGCGGGGATACCCGTCTGATCCGCGAGGAATTGCGTGAACACGGTTTCGTGCCCCTGCCCGTTCGACTGCGTGCCGACATAGATGGACGCGCCGCCATCGTCGTCAAACGTGACCTTCACATCCTCAACCGGCGCGCCAAGAATGCTCTCAATGTAATAGCACAGGCCCATGCCCCGTAGTTTGCCCTGCGCATTGGATGCGGCACGACGCGCCTCAAACCCATCGCGGTCGGCAAAGCCTGCAGCGCGGTTCAGAACACGATCGAAATCGCCGACATCATATGTCTCGCCCGTGGTTGTTGTGTAGGGAAACTGGTTCGGCTTGATAAAGTTGGTGCTGCGCAGTTCCCACGGATCAACGCCAAGGTCACGCGCCGCGCGATCCATGACACGTTCCAGAAGATAGATCGCCTCTGGCCGGCCTGCCCCACGATAGGCATCAACCGGCGTGGTGTTGGTATAAATCCCTTCCACCTGAAGCCACGAGGTCTGCACATCATAAGTGCCCATCAAGACCTTGGAAAACAGGCTGGTCTGGATCGCTTGGGCAAAATGCGAATTATACGCGCCCAAGTTCGCCACCGTATGAACCCGGTAAGCGGTGATCCGATTGTTTTCGTCAAACGCCAGTTCAGCGGTGTGACGCAAATCACGCCCCGCATTGTCCGACAGCATCGCCTCGGTGCGTTCCGACATCCAGCGCACGGGTCGACCCAGCATCTTGCAAGCAATCGCGGTCAGGAAATTTTCCGGATGCGGCATTGCCTTCATCCCGAAGCCCCCGCCGGTGTCGGGATTGGTGACACGAATATCTTCCTCGGCCATACTCAAGACACGAGACATCTGTTTCTTATGTTCCCACACGCCTTGAGCGTTGACTGCAAAATGCAGGCGATCACCATCCATCTCGGCGTAGCAACCACGAGGCTCCATCGCGTTAACGATGATGCGGTTGTCTTCCACATCCAGGCTAACTGTACGGTGCGCGGTATCGAACGCCTGCTTGGTCGCGGCCTCGTCCCCCATGCCCCAGTCAAATGCGACGTTGCCCGGCGCCTCTGCATGGAGCGGCTCACCACCCGAGGCAAGCCCCAGATGTACCGGCTTGTCGCTATAATCAAAAACGATCAGTTCCGCAGCATCCCGAGCCGCTTGAAGACTGTCAGCGACGACAAAGGCGACCGCCTCACCAACATAACGCACGGTGTCAGTGGCTAGCACCGGGCGGAACGGCGACGCTCCATCAGTGCCGTCGCGATTGGGCACCGTCGTGCCCCACAACCCTTCGGTATAGCCCGCCTCGGTCAGATCCGCCGAAGTGAGGACCATGTGAACCCCGGGTGCCGCTCGCGCCTCGGATACATCCAGCGTGTCTATGTTCGCATGGGCGACTGACGACCGAAACACATAGCCTCGCAACGCATCTGCAGGCGCAATGTCGTCGACATAGCGCCCCGTTCCATTGAGAAAGCGTACATCCTCGACCCGTTTGACCGGTTGTGATTTGCCAAACTTATCCATTCTGCCCTCGCGGATTTATACCTATTCAATTGGCTGGGAGACTAGCCTGCGAGGCGGCACTGTCCAGCGGGTTCGACGAATGAATCGAGGTTTACAATCTCATGTGTGCCATAGCCGTTGAACCCGGTGACCAAGGCAAGGCTGTAGGCCCCAGCTCCGGTCAGCAGCAGGTAGTCACCGTCATCCGTCGCGGCAGGCAAATCCCATGTGCCCGGAACCCTGTCCAGACTGTCACACGTCGGTCCGAATATGTTGAAAGGGATTTTGGCGCCTGCGATTGGGTGTCCATTGACGGACAGCACTGTTTGGCAACCCGGGATCGGCATATCGCGCCATTCGCCCAAAGCGCCGTAAAGACCGTCGTTCAGGTAAAGCACCTGCTCGCTCCGCGCCTTTACCCTAAGCAAAAGCCAAAGCGCATCAGCTACCATTGCACGCCCTGGCTCGCACCACAGGCGCGGTGGCTGATCGGGGCAATGCATGTCCACCGCGTTGCCGATCATTGCGAAGATTCGCTGCCAGAGTTCGGCCTGGCCATCGCCAGCTGACGGGAACCCACCGCCAACATTCAACGCGGCCAATCGCACCCCAGCGCGTTGCGCAATCTTGGCACAGGCAACGATGTAATCCGCCCAGCTGGCCGGATCCGTACATTGCGTGCCGGGATGAAAGGTCAGCGCCGGTGTCAGCCCCAATTCAGCAACACGTTGTAAAAGGGCCACGGCGGCAGCGGGGTGCGCACCGAACTTGCTGCCGAAATCATAAGCACCGCCACCGCGCCCAAGCGACACCCGTACGGCAATTTCCGTGTCAGGCGGCAAAGTGCCCAGCTTTTCAAGCTCGGACATACGATCCACCGACCATGAAGCTACACCCAAAGACATGGCCTCTGTGATTTCATCGCGCGACCGGATCGGGTTGTGGTAATGCAACCGCGCGTCCGGACATACCAGCCGAACCGCACGCATCTCGGGCACAGAGGCGACATCAAACGCTCTGATGC
>NZ_CBFHLV010000044.1:0-27388 GCF_965656765.1 Marivita sp.
CCTAGTTTTTCACAACGTCATCCAAAAGCAGGAAGAACGAAGGCTGCAACGAGAAATTCTCGACGCTTTGGCTGGTCACCGCGTTCTGCTTCCAGTTGGCGACAAAGACCCAAGGCGCATCTTCCTGCACAATGGTCTGCATCTCTTTGTACAGCCGTGCGCGTTCGTCCTGATCTGTGGCAACCCGGGCTGCTTCAAGAAGTTCATCCACTTCGGGATTGGAATAATAGCCCGAGTTGAACCCGCCCTGATCCGGCCATGCGGCCGTGCGCAGCGCGAGGAAAGGCAACGTGTCGGGATCATTGGTCATCCACGCCATCTCGGCCATGTCCGCCTTGCCCTCAAGCCCAGGGTTCACTTCGCCAAGGAATGTATTCCACTCATAGGTCTCGATACTGACATCGAAGCCAACCGCTTCAAGATCAGCCTGAATGGCCGTGCCCATGGCCACCGGATCAAGCATCCCCGACCCACCCTCGGTCACTAAAAAGGTCAGTTCAGCCCCTTCTGCCCCAGCTTCGGCGATCAATTCGCGCGCGCGGTCAGGATCATAGGGATAGGGTTCCAACTCTTCGTTATAAGCCCATGCAAAAGCAGGCGGTGTCGGGCCAGCGGCCACTTCGGCCGTGCCTTCCAGAACTTCTTCCACAAGGGCTGTTTTGTTCACCGCGTAATTCGCGGCTTGCCGCACGCGCTTGTCGGCAAACGGACCTTCTTTGGCGTTCAGGATCAGAAACCAGACATGCGGTCCGGCCTGTTCATGCACCGTGTAGGCATCGCCTTGGAATTCGGACAATGCCACTGGCGGCACTTCGACCATCAGGTCGATGCCGCCCGCCAGCATTTCCGCTGTCCGCGTATTGGCATCGGTGATGGGGCGGAAGACAACCGCCTGCAGTTCCGGCGCACCATCCCAATATTCAGGGTTCGCTTCGATCACAACCGCCTCGTTCGACCGCCATTCGCCAAAGGTGAACGCCCCAGTGCCTGACGGGTTGCGGCCAAAATCTGCGCCGTGCTGCTCGACAGCAGCGGGCGACACGATAAGGCCGGTTGGATAGGCCAGGTTCGACAGGAACGGCGCATAAGGCCCGTTCAAAGTGAACTGAACGGTCAGGTCATCCACGGCCTCGACTGACTCAATGGAAGAAAAGAAAAACGCGAGCGGGAACGGCCCAGTATCGTGATACGGGTGATCCTCGTTCAGCATTCGGTCAAAGTTGAACTTCACCGCTTCGGCGTTGAAGGCGCTGCCATCATGGAACGTCACACCGTCACGCAGGGTAAATGTGTAGACCGTGCCGTCTTCGCTGATTTCCCAATCGGTGGCGAGCGCTGGCTCGACTTCGAGCGTTCCGTCTTTGTAGCGCACCAGACCGTCATAGACATTCATCAAGATGCGGAAATCGTTGACGGCAGTAACCGCTGCCGGATCAAGCGCTTTCGGCTCTGCGATCTGGCCAACGATCAAAACACCGGGTGGTGTTTGTGCGGTCGCCGGAGCAACCGCGCCCAGAGTCAGGGCGAGAGCTGTGCCAGCGGCCAACAGGCTGCGGCGGGTGACATGGAAAATCGACATGGGTGACGTCCTCTCCTGAGACTTCAGTTTTTATTTATCATGATAAATTGCATCAGGCCAAATTTTCATGATAAATTCAAGTCCAAGGAAAACGGAGCCGCCCATGACCATTTCAATTCTGGCTTTCGATGAAAAAACGGGCGCTTATGGCGGTGCCGCCACCACCGGAAGCTTGTGTGTCGGCGGCTGGGTTTTGCGTGGAGACCCCGAATCGGGAATGTCGGCATCGCAGGGGTCTCTGCCCAGTACGATGTGGGGAACGGATGTTCTGACCCTGATGAGAGCGGGAATGAGCGCCGCCAATGCGGTGAACCAGATCACCTCAGCCGACAGCGGCCGCGCCGAACGGCAATTGGCGGCGCTTGATCCGATGGGCGCGACCGGCCACTTCACCGGCGACAATAGCATTGCCGTGGCTGACGCGCGGACAGCCCGTCATGTGGTCGTCACCGGAAACCTTTTGGCGTCAAACGCTGTTCTGGACGCCTGCCTTGATGGGTTCATCTCGGCCAAAGGCTCTTTTGACACAAGGCTGATGGCCGCGCTGGATGCAGCCTCGCGCGCCGGAGGAGACAGTCGGGGGCTGCTGTCTTCGGCTCTGCTCGTGGTTAGCCGAGAACATCCGCCCATGAGCCTTCGGGTGGATTATTCGAAAACCCCGCTGGCTGATCTGCGCGATTTGCACCAACGCGGCACAACAGGATTGTACGGCGATTGGGTGACCCATGTGCCAACCCTAAGCGACCCGCATCGCAGCATGCCGTTTACCGCCACTAAGGACCCGGTCACTCAGCAATAAAGCGCTTCATGACCTCGGCCTCCTGATCTTCCATCAGGTCGCGCGCCATCTCCATATGGCTTTTCATAACCCGCCGCGCGGCATCAGCATCGCCGGATCGCAACGCGGCGATCAGATCCAATTGGTGATCACGCCCGCGCTTCCACAGGTCGTGGTTCGGGGTCGCATACAGACGCTTGTAAACAGTAAGGTCCGTCAGGATCTGCGCCATGAAGCTGATAAAGAAACTCAGCAGCGCGTTTTCCCCAAAATCCGACAACCGCGCGTGAAAGCGCAAGGATGCGACATGCTGCAACCGCTCTTCGCGGGCGTCTTTTGCAGGGGCCGCGTAGTTTTCCATGATCTCTTCCAACTCGGCCAATTGGGCGTCCGTGAGCTTGCCTGCCAGTGCGGCCGCCATTTCTGGCTCAAGCGACAAGCGCACCGCATAGATGTCGGCAATGGTGACATTCTGGAAGTAGAAATAATTCGCCAAAAGCGCATGCGCCCGGTCGCGCGACACCTCGCCCACGAAACTACCGCCACCCGGTCCGGTCTTGGTCTCAACCAGACCCTGCGCCTGCAAGATCCGCATCGCTTCGCGGATAGTGCCTTTGGACATCTGGAAGCGGGCGATCAATTCGGCCTCCCCGGGAAGCCTGTCACCAGGCATCAGCCCCTGCTCGACCACCCAATCCTTGATCGCCTCGGCCACCCGAACCGGACGGGACCGACGTTGCGTGCGTACGGGATGGTCTGTTTTGGTGCCCGGTGCCATCGGTGCCCTTAATTCAAACTGCCTCTTGGTAGACAGCCGCACCATGCAAGCAATTTATCATGATGAATTCAAGCCTCACGGCACGGCTCATCCCTCGACTGTCTTCGCGCTGCGCATGAAGAACGCATAGTAAAACACCGGGGCAGCAACCAAAGTTAGGATCGACGCAAATGCGAGACCGCCCATGATGGTGATCGCCATCGACTGAAAGAAAGCGTCCCAGATCAACGGCGTCATCCCCAGAATGGTCGTTGCCGCCGCAAGGATCACAGGACGAAGACGAGAGGTCGATGCCTCGACAATCGAGTCAGTGAGCGACTGCTTTGGCTGTTCATCGCGCACGATGTCGATCTCTTCGACCAAGACGATGCCGTTCTTGATCAGCATGCCAGACAGCGACAAAAGTCCGAGCAACGCGGTAAAGGTGAACGGTGCGCCGGTTCCCAGCAAGGCAAGGCTGACCCCGTTTACGGACATCGGCACAAGCAGCCAGATGATCAGCGGCTGTCGCAACGCGTTGAACAGCAGGACCGAGATAACGACCATGATGATCAGGCTCATGGGCAATTGCCGCCCAAGGCTTTCCTGCGCCTGACTGGAGCTTTCGAGCTCTCCGCCCCATTCCATCTTGTAACCCGGCGGCAATTCCATCGCCTCAATCGTGTCTGTCACTTCAGCCTGCACCTGTGCGGCGGTCAGGCCTTTGACAACATCGGCGCCCACGGTGATCGTCAGTAACCGGTCGCGCCGCATCAGCAACGTGTTCTGTGCCTCGAAGGTCAGACCATCCGTCACCTGTTCCAACGGCACAAAGCTTTGGGCATTCTGAGAATAGACAACGTGATCGGTCAGGGCGAGTTCATCACGCGGATCGGCGCGCAAGACAATCGGGATCTGCCGGTCACCTTCGCGGTAGACACCTGCGTCGATGCCCGTGGTCGCAAAGCGCAGGATCGACGTGATATCGTCGCGGGTGACGCCCGCCTCTTGGGCCCGGTCGGTGGCGTAAACAGGCCTGAGCACCAGCTCCTGCTCTCGCCAGTCTATGCGAGGCGCAACGATATTCGCTGACGCAGCGATAAATCGGTCCATCGCTTCGTCTGCCAGATCGCGCAGTATTTCCGGGTCCGACCCAGAAAAACGCACTTGGATCGGATCACCGCCGCCGGGACCAAAAGCCAACCGTTTGGCACGGAATTCACCCTGAGGCAGGGTCTGTGCTGCGAACGTCTCCAGTTCGGCAATCAGCGGTGCGATTTCCTCGATCGTGTTGGTGCGCACGATGATGTGGCCATAGCTCGGGTTTGGATCTTCGGCTTGATAGGTCAACATGAACCGATCCGCGCCACGCCCGACAAAGGCTGTTGAGGACACAACATCCTCTTGCTCAGCCAGCCACTCCTCGAAAACAGTCAGATCGCGCGAGGTTTCCTGAATCGAGGCCCCCTGCTCCAGCTTGTAATGCACAAAGAAGAGCGGCGTGTTGCTGTCAGGAAAGAACTGCTGCTTGATTTGGCCGAACAGCATGAAACATACCACTGTGATTCCAATCAGCCCAATGATCACCAGCCACCATGCTTTCAATGCACCACGCAACGCTGCGCCATACATACGGAATAATGCGCCACCATAAGCGTCGTCATCGCCACCCGCACCTTGTTTGAAAAAGTAGTGACCAAGCAGCGGCGTGGCGGTCAGGGCCAAAACCCAAGACAGCAAGAGCGAAATCCCGATTACGGCAAAAAGCGAGAACAGGAATTCCCCGGTCGCGTCCGGGCTAAGGCCAATCCCGGCAAAGGCCATAATGCCGATCACGGTGGCCCCCAGCAGAGGGGTCTGCGTCTTGCTCGCCGCCTCATCTGCCGCCGCACGGGAATCCTTGCCGCGCCGCATGGCGATCTGCATGCCTTCGGCAACCACAATGGCGTTATCTACCAGCATCCCCATCGCGATGATCAACGCACCCAATGAGATGCGTTCCATTTCGATCGAGAAGATCGACATGAAAAACAGCGTGCCGACAACGGTCAACAGCAGGGTGACTCCGACCACTATGGCTGCGCGCCATCCCATGAACAGGGCCAAGACGATCACCACAATCGAAACCGACATGGCAAGGTTGATCAGAAATGCGTTTGACGCTTCCTCGACCACGACGTGTTGCTGATAGATTGGTTGGAGCTCGATCCCGACGGGGATCTGAGGGGCGAGCTCTGCCAGTTTCGCATCAGCGCGCTTGCCCACATCGACAATGTTTTCGGACCCGATGCCCGCAATCCCGAGGGTAAACGCCTCAACCCCATTGTGGCGGATGATCAGGTCTGGCGTGTCTTCGCGGGCCCGGCGTACCTCGGCAAAGTCATAGAGGTTGAGGATCTCGCCGCCGACCCCAACCGTCAGCCCAGAGATTTCCTGAACCGTGTCATAGCCATCCGGCCCCTGAATGAGCGTGCGCCCGTCCACGTCTTGGATCGAGCCGCCATCGACCACCGAATTGGCGGTCGCCAGCGCGCCTTGGATGGCGGCAGGCGGAATGTTGAGGTTGGTGCTTAGCACCAAATCCGGTTCAACATATATGACCTCGCTCGGAACACCGGACAACGCCACATCCGCAACACCTTCAACGGTCAGCAGTTCACGCCTCAGGAAGGTTGACAATTCGTAGAGTTCAGCATCCGAAAAGCCTGGCGCAGTCACGGCATAGTAGATGCCATAGACGTCACCAAACCCATCGTTCACGAAGGGCCGACCAACACCGCTGGGCAGACGCGCGGCACTGACCCGGTTGCGCAGTTTGGTCCAGATTTCGGGCAATTCATCGCCATCATACTGGTCCTTCATATCCACGCTGATCCGCGACAGACCAGGCTGGTTGACTGACCGAACCTCTTTGACCTCGGACATCTTCTGGATTTCGGATTCCAGCGGCTCGGACACTTCGCGCGCCACTTGCTGCGCGCTGGCACCGGGATATTCGGTGATCACAACCGCGGTCTTGATGGTGAAGGCCGGGTCTTCGAGACGACCAAGACTGAAAAAGCCCCAGATGCCACCAAGCAAAGCCGCGAGCATGATAAGCCACGTGATGATCGGTCGGTCGATCGATGATTTTGCGATGTTCATGACGCGGCGCTCAGTTCGAGAAGCCAGAGAACCGCTTCACGCGATCCCCATCTGCCAATTGGCTGGCACCGCTCGCGACAATTTCTTCGCCCTGCGCGAGACCTTCGGTGACGCGTACGTCGCCGCGAATGGTCGGTTCGACGGTGACCGGACGACGCACGACGGTGCCTTCATCTGCACCGGTAGGGGTGAAAACCATTACATTGGTACTGCCGTCGTTTTCTGTACTGACCGCCGAGGCCGGGATGATGATATCCGAAGACCCGCCGTTCAACGTCGCATAGACCGTTACCGACGATCCCGGAAGGATCGTCTGACCCTCGGGCGGGGCCATGCCCAGCGTGATCTGATAGGTTTGCCCCACCTGCGAGGTTTCGGCGTTGAATTCGCGCGGAGTCACGGGATAGCGTTTCTCGTCGGTCGGGAATTGCGCCCAAAGGCCGATATCTGGGTCAGTGCCTGCGCGCTGAAAAAGCACTTCGGGCACGTCGATTTCGATCCGTAATTCAGACATATCATGCAGCCTTGCAATCGGTGTGCCTGCCGCGATGGTCGAGAAATTCGCAACACTGCGCGCGGCGATCAAGGCATCAAACGGTGCGAGCAACGTCGCATTGTTCAATTCACGTTCGGCATTGCGCACAGCAATTTCCGCCAATTGCAGCGATGTTTCCGCGTCGTCCACCGACACCTGACTGACAGTGCTTCCCTGAAGTTTCTGCAACCGCTCGACCGTACGTTCTGCCTGATTTCGCTGAACACGCGCCTGATCAAGTGCAAGCTCGAACGGTTCCAGATCAAGCTGTGCCACCGTTGTGCCTGTGGCGATGCGTTCGCCTTCGATCAGCGGCAATTCAACGATCTGGCCACCGACCTGAAACGCCAGATCAACCGTTTCCTTGGCCACCACATGCCCAAAGAACTGCCGCGTGACTGCGCTGTCTTGGGATTGCACCGCAATGATCTTGGCCAGTCGAATGTCCTGCGCCGCGATCATGGTGGGACTGACAAGCAGCAACAAACAAATAATCAGGCGGCGCATGGGGTCACTCCAATTCAGCTCAACGCTAGCAGGGCAACGACCTATGTCCTATGACGTTCCCTCATACGTTTCAGTTTATCTAAACTGATTAGTTCAGTTTGCCAGTGCAAACTTTGTGCGCCTGTCAGAATGCACTGTGCATGCACGCGCATCCGTTCTGTCAATACAGCAAGAACAGCGTGATTGCCGGGAAAAGAACCAGAAGGATCACGCGCAGAATATCAGACGCGACAAACCAGATTACCGCTTTGTAGGTCTCTACCATCGGGGTGTTGCGATCCATCGAATTGATGATGAAAAGATTCATCCCTACCGGAGGCGTAATCAGCCCCACCTCGACCACGATCAAAACAAGGATGCCAAACCAGATCGCGACCCATTCGGCCTCGATCCTGTTGGCCATGCCTTGGGTCATTCGGATATCGAGCGCGCGCATCTGGTCGCGGGTCAGTTCGGCTCCAGTGGCAATCGCCGTCTGGATGTTCTGCAACATATCCTGCGTCATGCCTTCGGGTATGCCCGCCGCCAGCACCTCGCGCGCGGCATCCGCCTGCATAACAGCAAGATCGACAAAACCGAAATCCATGACCGAAATCACCGGGAAAAAGATTGGGATCGTTAAGAGGATCATCGACAGGCTGTCCATCAGACAACCAAATACAAGGTAGAATAGCAGGATCATCGACAGCACCATAAAAGGGCTGAGGCCCATTTCGACCACCCAGTTTGACAATTCTTGCGGCACTTGAGTGAGCGCAAGAAACCCGTTGTAGAACGCAGCGCCCAGCACGATGAAAAAGATCATCGCGGTGCTGACGGCCGTCTGAATGATGCTCTGTTTGAACACATCCCAGCTCAGATTGCCCGACACCAGCGCGATCAGACCGGTGCCCGCAGCGCCAACAGCCGCACCTTCAGTCGGCGTGAACCAGCCAAGATAGATGCCCCCGACCACCACTCCAAACACCAACAACACCGGCCAAACGTCGATCAACGCGCGCAGACGTTCCGCGTATGGCACTGGCTCACGATGGCCTGCCGCTTCGGGATAGCGGCGCACATAGATCGAAATGGTGATCATGTATCCGATGGCAGCCAACAGCCCTGGAATGAACGCCGCCAGAAACAGCTTGGCGATGTTCTGCTCGGTCAGGATTGCGTAGATGACCAAAATCACCGATGGCGGGATCAGAATGCCCAAGGTCCCGCCCGCTGCCAAGGTCGCCGTGGAAAACCCACCGGAATATCCATTGCGCCGCAACTCTGGCAGCGCCACCCGACTCATCGTAGCTGCTGTGGCCAATGACGACCCGCAGATCGCCCCGAACCCGGCACAGGCCCCAACCGAGGCCATCGCGACTCCGCCTTTACGATGACCCAGCCACGATTCCGCTGCCTTGAACAGGGCCTGCGACATGCCCGACAGCGTTGCGAACTGGCCCATTAACAAGAAAATCGGAATAATCGACAAGGAATAGCTGGAAAACGTAGAATATGTCTCGGACTTGAGCCGCGCCAGCACCACGTCTGGACTGCCCAGCGCCAGCCAGAGCCCACCAATACCGCACAGCATCATGGCCAGCCCAATCGGCGCGCGCAGAAAGATCAGCACCAGCAAGACCGGGAAAGACCAGAAGCCCAGTTCAAGCATGGTCATGTCGCGTCAGCCCCGGACGACGGCAGGATCGACCGTCCAGTCGCCGCGTAGGTGACGCGACCGATAGAGCAGTAGACAGCGGTTATAGACGCCACCAGCGCCGCGACAAAGCTAGCCGCATAAGACCACCAGATCGGAAATTGCAGAAGGAACGTGGTTTCCCCATTGCCATACTTATCCGCAAGGCCAGCTGACAACCGCCATGTGATCAGCAGGATAATCAGCGTCAGCACCACATCCCAGAACGCGACAAGCCACGTATTCGTCTTCTCCGACAGGCGCGATGTAAAGGCATCGACCGTCGCATGCCCGGCATATAGCTGACAGATCGGAAGGAAGGCAAAAATCGCGAACGCGATCCCGGCCTCGACCAGTTCGAAATCGCCAGTGACCGGTCCAACGCCTGTGGCGATCAACCCGTCGGAAAAACCCTGCGACAGCCCCGTCAACCAGTCGCTGTGACCCATGGAGTTCAGCCCGCGCCCCAGGACCGACACGCAGGTTAACAGGACCAAAACTGTCAAAACAACGCCACCGACAATGGCCATCGCCCGAGCAAGGCGCTCAATCGCCGTTTTCATGCTGCTCTGCCCCCTGCCCGTAGTGTGCGCCGCCCAGATCACAACCCGGACGACGCGGCACGCTTTACTCCGTGTTGTGCTTTTCCAAAAGCTCATTCGCACGCGCGATGAGGGCATTTCCGTCGATGCCCTTTTCATCCATCTCGGCGATCCATTCCGCAGTTGTTGCCTCGGCTGCGGACCGCCACGGCGCGGCATCCGTTTCGTTGATCGTGATGACGTTGTTGCCCATGTCCAACGCCGCTTCGCGCGCCGGGCCATCGTCGGTCTGCATTTGCGCCCCGGCCATCCGGCTGAAATCAGCGCCGGATTGCGAGTCGATGGCCGCTTTCAGGTCATCTGGAAGGCTCTCGTACTTTTCCTTGTTCATCGCAAAAATGAAGGTGGTCGTGTAAATCGCGTTGCCGTCGAACTCTGTGTGGTTTTCGACCAATTCTGCAACCTTCAACGCGCCTGTCACCTCCCACGGAATTACTGCGCCGTCCACGACACCTTTGGACAGCGATTCAGGAATTGCCGGGACCGGCATGCCCACGGTGGTCGCGCCGAGATTGGTAAAGAGCTTGTTCGTCACACGAGTCGGCGCGCGAAGTTTGACCCCATTCAAGTCGTCCGGCGTTTCAATCGGATCGGCGCAGTGAATCACGCCAGGGCCATGCACCCAGACGCCCAGAACTTTGAAATCGGCAAAGTCCTGATCCATCATCTGTTCTTCGGCCAGTTCCCAATAGGCTGCCGACATATCGCCAGCGTCAGACATTGTGAACGGCAGCTCGAACACCTCGGCGCGCGGGAATCGGCCAGGCGTGTAGCCTGCAACGGTCCAGATGATATCGGCCACGCCATCGATCGCCTGATCGATCAGCTGTGGTGGTGTACCTCCAAGCTGCATGGACGGGAAATGCTGGATCTCGATCCGCCCGCCTGATGCTTCCATCACCCGGTCCGCCCACGGCACCAGCACATTTTTCGGCACGTTGGCCTGTGCTGGCAAAAACTGATGCATCCGCAACGTGACCTCTTGCGCAAAGGCCCCTGTGCCCAGCGTAAGCGCCAATGCGGTCGTCCCGGCGAGCGTGAGAAATGCGCGCTTGATCATAATGAACTCCTCCCTTTTGTCTGTTGGCATAAACGCACGAAGGCCACACAGAATCCAAGGGAAAACGAGCCATCGCAGCACATGGTCTTCATTCCCTCACATGGTGACGGGGCATGGCTGGCGTCGTGGTCAAGATTACGCCGTAACGGGTGGAACGCACGACGCAATTTCCACGCACCCCCCCCAAGCGTTCTGGACAATCCGCGCGCCACCAGCAAGTGTCTCAGTGAACAACGCACAGGAGATACCCCATGATCGAACGCCAGGACATTGGCCAACGAATGAGCAAAATCGTCAAACACAATGGCACCGTTTATCTCTGCGGTCAGGTTGGTGCCGGCGACACCGTCACCGAACAGACGCAGGATTGTCTCGCCCGCGTGGATGCGTTGCTGAAACAAGCCGGATCGTCGCGCGAACAAATGTTGCAAGCCATTATCTGGGTAGCCGACATGGCCGATTTCGCCGAAATGAACGCGGTTTGGGATGCCTGGGTGCCCGAAGGCAACGCCCCGGCCCGCGCCTGCGGGGAGGCCAAACTGGCCCGCCCCGAACTTAAGGTCGAAGTGATCGTGACCGCCGCTTACGAATAGAGCCCAGCGGTCTTGGCCCGCAATTGAACCAGCGCCAGCACCGTGTCGATTGTCGGTGTTGGCACCCCAACAACACGCCCCAGTTCCTGAACAGACCCCACCAGCGCGTCGATTTCCATCGGACGGCCTTGATCCAAATCCTGCAACATTGATGTCCGGTGCGCACCGACAGCCGCTCCACCATCAATCCGCCGTTCCACATCAATCGGGAACTTGACGCCCAGCGACTCAGCAATCTCTTGCGCCTCGAGCATCATGCCGCGAGCGACCGCACGCGTGCCAGGATCGGTGCACAGCACATCCAAAGTCGCATGGGTCAGCGCCGAAATCGGATTGAACGACAGATTACCCCAAAGCTTAACCCAGATTTCATCGCGCAAGCGGGGACGCACTGGCGCTTTCAAGCCCGCCGAAGACAAGGCTTTTGACAGTGCCATCGCCCGCTCTGATTTCGACCCATCGGGTTCACCAAGCGAAAAGCGATTGCCCTCGATATGTTTGACGACGCCCGGCTCTATCACCTCTGCCGCAGGGTAGACGACACAGCCCAAGACGCGGTCTGGCCCGAACCCATCCCATTGGGCATTACCCGGATCCACGCTTTCAAGCCGCGTGCCTTCGTGCTCTCCGCCAATCTTGTGGAAATACCACCACGGCACGCCGTTCACGCCCGACACAATTGTCGTGTTCGGCCCCATGAGCGGCTTCATCTTTTCAACAATCGGTGGCACCGAATGCGCCTTCAGCGTGACGATGATGTAATCCTGCTCTCCCAGATCAGCCGGATTGTCCGACGCGGTCACCGGCACAACGGTCTCTTCGCCACCCTCTTCGATCAGCTTCAGGCCATTGGCCTGCATAGCCGCCAGATGCGGCCCGCGCGCAACAAGGCTGACATCCGCCCCGGCTTGCGCCAGCTTCACACCCATATAGCCGCCAATGGCGCCCGCTCCGAATACACATATTTTCATCGCTCACCCCGATGCAATCCGCCGATATACCGCGAACCGCTCCTCCTTCATCTTGCCAAGTAAACTCCCGCCGGAGGGTCCCACCTGAGCCGCCCGGCGCTTCATCAAACAGCGGATCAGGCCGGCTCTACCAGCCCCAACTTTTCTGCCAAACCAATGCGCTGCATTTTGCCTGTCGCCCCTTTCGGGATCTCGTCGAGGATAATCACCTTTCGCGGCACCTTGAAGTCGGCCATCCGCTCGGCGGCAAAGTCGCGGATGTCTCGCTCTGTCGTCTCCGACCCATCGGTCAGAACGACCGCGGCAGCCACCTCTTCGCCCAGCTTGGGATGCGGCAGCGCAAAGGTCACCACTTGCGCCACGTCCGGGTGATCCAGCAACACGCCATCCACCTCGAGCGGCGAGACCTTTTCGCCGCCACGATTGATGATCTCTTTCAACCGGCCGGTCAGATGCAGGAACCCGTCAGCGTCGAACGCGCCCTGATCACCGGTGCGGAACCAGCGTTTGCCGTCAGCGTCAAAAAAGTTCTTTGCGTTGGCATCGGGGTTGCTTTCATAGCCCGGCGTCACGTTCGGACCAGAGATCACCACCTCACCGGTGCCATCAATCAGGATATTGTCTGCCTCATGCGCCACGCGCACCTCGGGGCCAGCCGCCACACCCACCGCGCCGGGCTTTTGCCGGTCAAACGGGTTGCAGCACATCTGATGTGCCGCCTCGGTCATGCCATACGCCTCGATCACCGGTGCGTTGAATGTCTCGCGCAGCGCTTCCATGACCTGCGCGGGCAGTGACGCCGAGGATGACCGCAGGAACCGCAGTGGCACCTCTTCGATGACATCCGCGTTGCGCTTGGCCCGGCTCAGGATCGCCTGATGCATGGTGGGAACGGCGGTGTACCACGTGGGCGTTGCGTCACGCATCCAGCCAAAGAAACGTAGCGCGTCAAAACCCGGCGCGCACCAGATGGACGCACCAACCGACAAAGACCCTGAAACAGCCGCCAACAGTCCATGGATGTGGAACAAAGGCATCACGTTAAGGCAACGGTCCTCTGCAGACAGGTTCAACGACGTAGCAATGTTGTGCGCCGATGCGGCGACATTCGACTGCAACAGCGGCACGATCTTGGGCCGCGAGGTGGTGCCAGACGTGTGCAAGATCAACGCGACATCATCATCTGTCGGGTCGCTTGCGGGCAATGCATCACCCGTTGCACCATCAGCAGATAACGTGAACGATCCCGCCGGCGCGCCTTCGGTTACAACCGTGCGCAACACCATAAGGCCCAAGGACTGCGCAGCGCCAAGCGCCGGGCCATCATAGCCATCTGCCAGCACAATCGCTTTGGCCCCAAGGTCTTCGAGGTAGAACTTGTATTCATCCTCACGGTACGCCGGGTTCAAAGGCGCCGTGGTCGCCGCTTGCGCGATGGTCACAAAAGCCGATGCCATTTCAGGCCCGTTCGGCAGCACAATCGCCACGCGGTCACTTGGACCGATGCCAAAGCCGCGCAAGCTTGCGCTGACTTCAGCTGACAGGTCGCGCAACCCGCCATAGTTCATCCAATCCCGTCCGGGTGCCCCCAGCGCCAGTGCGTTGGCGTCATGTCCCTCTAGCAGTGCTTTGACGTTGGTAGCCATGCCCTGTCCCCTTTTTCATCAGATATTCAGATTATTCCGCCAGTGCGATGCTCTGGCGTCCGTCCCAGTGCAGATACTTAACGAAAGGACGCACAAAGAAAAGTGCTGCAATGGCATTAAACGTCCCTGACAGTGGCCATTCAACCAAGACAAGCACGTTGCTCTGCTTGGGAATAAGGATTTCACGGAAGCTTTCTTATATCAAAGAACCGAGTTCAAGCGCCACAAGCAGTAACGCCAAAGGGTGGTCTGCCTTCGCATCGCCAGCCCGCAACCCGAGCCTCAGCCTATGCAGGGGATCCCTCCATTTGATGCAAATCTGCGCGGACAAACACGTTACGAAAATTGACCGCCCGTCGCATGGGCGGGCTGGTGTTGTCATGCTAAGTCAAGCCTGACCACCAAAGGACATTCCCATGCACCAGCCGCCACTGCCATTGACCCAAGACCTCGTCCTCATCGGTGGCGGACACACTCATGCTTTGGTTCTGCGCAAATGGGCGATGAAGCCGCTCCCCGGCGCGCGCCTGACGCTGATCAATCCCGGCCCGACCGCGCCCTATTCCGGCATGCTGCCCGGTTTCGTCGCCGGGCACTATAGCCGCGATCAGCTGGATATCGATCTTGTGCGCCTTTCACAGACCGCGAATGCGCGCCTGATCATCGGATCGGTCACGGGCATTTCCCCTGACAGCAGTACGATTCAGATCGACAATCATGCGCCAATTGGCTTTGACATAACCTCGGTCGATGTCGGTATCACCTCTGACATGCCTGCCTTGCCTGGGTTCACAGAACATGCCGTGCCGGCCAAACCGCTGGGCCCTTTTGCCGCCAAGTGGGATGCGTTCCGAAATGGCGATGGTCCCGCAGCAGTTGCAATCATCGGTGGCGGTGTCGCCGGCGCCGAACTTGCAATGGCGATGGCGCATGCACTAGAAAAGCGCAACCGTCCGGCGGCGATCCATCTGATCGACACCTCTACCGTCTTGTCCGCGCTACCCACGAAAAGCGCGGCCAAACTCCGCGACGCAATGAAGGCACTGAACATCCGCCTGCATGAGAACGCGCAGATCACACATCTGACCGAGAACACCGTCCATCTAGCGGTCGGCGGCACGATCACAGCGTCTTTCATAACCGGGGCTGCTGGCGCGCGTCCCTATCCTTGGCTGGCGGATACCGGTCTGAACACACATGATGGCTTTCTCACTGTGAACGCGCGTCTGCAAACCAGCGATCCGCGCATCTTTGCCGTTGGCGACTGCGCGCACATGGCCCACGCCCCCCGGCCCAAGGCAGGCGTCTATGCCGTGCGTCAGGCCCCTGTGCTATTACACAATCTGTCCTCCACTCTCTCTGGTGGGCCGCTGAAACAGTATGTCCCACAAAAAGATTACCTGAAGCTTATCTCGCTTGGAAAAAAGTCTGCCCTTGGTGATCGCTTTGGCCTGACCTTTACCGGTGGCTGGGTCTGGGATTGGAAAGATCGCATCGACCGCAGGTTCATGGATCAGTTCGAAGCGATGCCCAAGATAGCCGCACCGACGTTGCCCTACCCTCGCGCCAAAGGTGTCCAACAAGCAATTGGGCCCAAACCGCTCTGCGGGGGCTGCGGCGCAAAGCTGGGACGCGATCCCTTGTCGAATGCCCTGGCCACGCTTCAGCCGACAAAACGCGCGGATATTACTCCGTTGCCTGGCGATGATGCCGCACTTCTGGCCACCGGCGGCGCGCGGCAGGTGCTTACCACCGACCATCTACGCAGCTTTTGGGCCGACCCAGGCGTCATGGCGCGCATCGCGACTCATCATGCATTGGGGGATATCTGGGCGATGGGGGCCGATCCACAAGCCGCGACCCTGTCGATCACATTGCCCCGCTTGTCCGATACACTTGCCCAGCGCAGTCTGACCGAGATCCTGTCCGCCGCACAAACTATCCTGCAAGATGCCGGGGCCGATATTGTCGGTGGTCACAGTACGATTGGCGACGAACTGACCATTGGGTTGGCAGTTGCCGGGTTGTGTGACCAAGACCCGATCACCCTGAACGGCGCAAAGGATGGGGCAGCGCTGATCCTCACCAAGCCCATTGGCTCTGGCGTGATCATGGCAGCCCTTATGTCCGGCAAGGCGCGCGGTGCAGATGTGGAGAGCGCGTTAGAGGCCATGCTGCGCAGTCAGGAATCCGCGTCACACATTCTGCGCCAAAGCGCGCAAGCGATGACCGATCTGACCGGTTTTGGTCTTGCTGGACACACCCAGAACATCTGCACGGCCTCTGGACTGGCTGCTACTCTGACGCTCGACACGGTTCCGCTATTGCGCGGTGCGCTGGATCTCTCGGAACGGGGCGAGTATTCTTCGCTTTATGCAAACAATCGCATCGGATTTTCAAACATTTCGGACAACCCACACACCCGCCTGCTTTTTGACCCACAAACCAGTGGCGGTCTACTTGCAGCAGTTCCAGCGAATGAGGCCGATCAGATCGTGTCCGCGCTGCGCGAAGCTGGGCACATCAACACCGCGATCATCGGACATCTGCATGCAGGAACGGTCGGTCAGGTGGGCATCGCCTGAAGCACTGCTTCAACCTCGGCCGCAACTTGATCTAGATGCGCTGTCGACAAACCATCCGTCTCAATCCGCGCAACAATAGTGGGTGACATGGCTTTCATCGACTTGGCGTATGCCAGATCGTAATGATCTTCCATCAACGACCGCGTCAGTTTGCGATTGTCGCCAGCCGCGCTCCACCCGATCCATTGCGACACCAACGCATCGCCCCGATGCGTCTTGAGCGGTGCAAGTTTGGTATGAAGCGACGCAGTGTCGGACAGGATATCGTCATAGGCACGCACAAGGTAGTCCGTTCGCGCATCCAACGGTGCAGCGACCTCAATCCACGGCGCAATCTTCATCGCCTCCCACAGGCTGGGAGGCAACAGAACGTGTCCAATCTTGCTGCTTTCCGCCTCAACGACCACGGGACGTGTCGGATCAAGCCGACACAGTTGCCCAGCCAGAGCGCTTTCAAAAGCCTTTTGCGACGGCTGATCCCCCATCGTCCCCAACAGAGATCCACGATGGTTTGCCAGTCCTTCAAGGTCGATCACCTGTATGCCACGTTTTGCCAGCAATGGCAGCAATTCGGTCTTGGCGGTGCCGGTATAGCCGCCCAATTGCACAAACCGAAAGGGCAAGGCCGTGCGGTGCAGCATGTCCACCACAAGCCGGCGGTAGGTCTTGTAGCCGCCTTGGATCACCTCCGACCGCCAACCGATTTCCTTGAGCAGCCACGCAAAGGATCCCGACCGTTGACCGCCACGCCAGCAATAGACCAGAGGTTTCCATCCACCCTCGTGGTGCGACAGCGCGTTTTCGATGTGATTGGCCGCGTTGCGAAAGACCAAAGCTGCCCCGAGCTTGCGCGCGTCAAACGGGCTGATCTGTTTGTACATCGTTCCCACCCGCGCGCGTTCTTCGTTGTCGAGAACTGGCAAATTGATCGCACCAGGAACATGGTCTTCAGCGAATTCCGCAGGACTGCGGACGTCGATCACTGTGTCGAACCCGTGGTCGAGCAGATCAGGCAGCGTGGTCGGAGTCAGGGGCATGGCAGGGTCAGCGTAAGAGCCCAATCAATTCATCCGAAAGCGCAACAAGCGCACGGCCCTGCGCTTCGGTCACCGCAGCCGCGGTGATTTCTGTGATGGGCACCACAATGGCAAACCGCTCGACCCGTTCGCGGGGGCGGCCATCGACGGCACTTACGGCAGCTTGACCGGTGATTTCGAACACGCCGTTCGCATTGGCGAGCATCTTGTCGATCCTCACATCCAATCGCGCCGATGGGCCATCCAAGAGCGGCCACGGCTCTGCCGACACGGTTGCTGTGCTGCGATCATCGAGCATTTGTGCAAGCGTCCCAGTGACGGCACGTTCCGGATCGTCAGCCCATTCGGCATCGCCCAAGGGGCGCAAGGCACCATCCGTTTCGCGGACAAGGATTGATGTACCAGACGCATGGCTGGGCAAGGACACATCGCGCAATTCGACACTGCGCACCGAAACCCGCGTTTCCGCGCCGGATGCTGCTGGCGCATCGATCAGATACCTGGCGGTATCGCCAGAACTGCAGGCGGCCAAAGGCAGTGCCATCACGAATGCAACGCTGCGCCAGTTCAATACGGTCATTCTTATACGTCCTTCCTCAGCGTCCGAAAATCAGCGAATTTGGGCTGCGTTCAATCTCGCGCGCAAGGTCCGAAATCGCCCGCGCCGCATTCTGCACCTCGCGCAGCGCCGAAAGAGTCTGCGTATTGAAATCCGACCGGTCGCCATAGGATTGAACCACCGTTTCCGTCTCGGCCACGAGCCGTTCCAAACGTGCGGTCAATTGCGGCAAGTCTTCCACCGACTCTGCCACCGATCCGGCCGCGTCGGAGGCTGATTGCAGCGTGGCGTTCAGGTTTTCAACCACTCCGCCCTCGCGCAGTTCTGTCAGGGCCAATCGCATCTCAGTCAGCGCGTCGTTAATCGTACCCGGCAGCTCCAGCGTTTCCTGCGACCCAATGAGCGCATCGACACGGGTCAGCGTGCCCGTTGCGCTATCGACCAGCGCCTGCAATTGCAATTCATTTGCCGTGGTAGCGACTCCCTCAAGCTCTGCCAGAAGCGCCGGAATGTCAGTCTCTGTGATTTCGCGGAGGTTGGCAGTAAGCGCGGGCGCGTCCTGTGACGCAACGCTGATGTCCGCCATGGCGCGATCCAGATTGCGCAGCGACGATCCCAGTGCTTGCACCGCGCCTTCAGCCTGCACATCGGCCACGACCTGCCGCACATCTGCAATCGCCGCTGTCACGGCTGCCGGGATGCCTTGCACCGCCTCTTGCGCGATTAGAGCGTCGATGGTGTTTAACGTCTGCGTCGCGCTCGCCACCAAGTCGTCCAACTGCAACTCTTGCGCGGTCTGCGCGACACCCTGCAACTCGGCCAAAACTGCCGGAATGTCTTCTTCTGTGAGCTTTGTCAGGTTCTGGGTCAAAGCCGGGGCAGATTTCGACGCTTCGTTGATCCCGACCATCGCCTCGTCCAAGCTGGCCAGCGCATTGTTGAGCGACTCGACTGCCCCACCTTCGCGAACTTCGGCCACAAGCTGGGTCAAGTCGTTCACCGCAGCTTCGATCTGCGCCGGAATGGACTGGATCGCCTCGCTGCCAACCAAGGCCCGTGTGTCATCCAACAGAGCGACAGCCGAGCCGGGCACGCGCTGCAGGTCGTCGTTGCGGGCAAGCTGCTCGACTGCATTCATGAGGCTGATCGCCTGCTGCATCACCTCTTCGATGGGCAGCGCATTGATCCGTTCAAGCACACCTTCCGCAGTGGCGGTGAAATCTGAAAGGTTGGATTCAATGCTTGGCAGGCGCGGCGCTTCTCCATCCGGTTCGGACAAACGGGCGGAGGGCGCATCATTCAGCACCACAAGTTCAATCCGTAAGTCACTGCTCAGCAGACTTTCTGTCGCCAACCGCGCACGCATTCCGGTTTCGACCGCAAAACGGAAAAACTCGACTGTTTCCTCGGGTGTTGTTTCCGCGGGGAGACCCATGCGCTGCGGGTCAATCGACACGTTCACCAAAAGCGAAAGCTCTGGTCCGAACTGGGTCTCGACAACGCGGGATCGCAATTCGGTGACCACCCCAACCTCAAGGCCTTGATAGGTGACGTCATCACCCGCCTCAAGGCCACTCACCGACTCGGAAAACTGGATCGCAAAGGGCACGCCCTGAGATGGACCGCGCACCAGTGTGTTGCGCCGGGCGTCTTCTTCACCCTCGTAGAGCGTAAACACATAGTTTGCGGGCAGCGCTTCACCATCCTCGTAGACATCGTCAAATTCGACGCCGCCAGTCACCAACGAGGCAAGACTGTCAAAATCAACCGAAAAGCCTGACGCGCCGAAAGACAGCTCGAACCCGGATGTGTCCCAGAACCGCGTGGCTTGGGTAAGGCGTGCATCATGTGGCGCGTCAATAAATGCATCAACCAATACCGACCGGCCATCTGCCGACAGGCGCGGTGTCTCGAGACGGCCTACTTCGACGCCTCGGTACAGCACCGGCGACCCGTATGAGATTGTCGTGCCATCATCCGTTGCCAGCGTGATCCGCCGCCCGGGACGCCCTGGCTGGTTCAGTGGAGGTGAATCCGATCCCACGAACGCCTGCGCCAATGGCCCCGGAACATTATCCCACGCGCCCTCGATATAGACGCCCGACAGGACGGTCGACAAACCGCTGATCCCGCGTGCCGAAACTTCGGGGCGTACAACCCAGAACGCTGCGTCCGCATCGATGAACGGAGCCACGTCATTGTCGACCCGCACGTAGACAAGCACCTTGTCCAGACCTGCAGAAAAGCGCACCTCCTCCACCGTGCCAACCACAACCTCACGGTAGCGCAGCGTCGTTTCCCCGGCGACAACACCCGAAGCGTTTTCGAACGACACTTCGATCAATTCGCCCCGATCCGCAAAGCTTTGCCATGCGATGCCCAAAGACACGCCCAGCGCCAGCAACGGCACCAGCCAGACAAAGGACAGGTTGCGCAAGAATGATTTCTTGGGCGGGGTCACGTTCATGTCAGCAGGGGTCGGATCACTCAAACCGGTTTTCCTTCAGGCGCGTCCCAGATCAGTCTGGGGTCGAAGCTATTGGCCGAAATCATGGTGAATGCAACCGAAAGCGCAAAGCTGACGGCGGCAATACCGGGATTGATCGACGCCACGAAATTGAGCTGCACAAGGGCTGACAGGATCGCGACGACAAATACGTCGATCATCGACCAACGTCCAATGAACTCAACAAATTCATAGAGATGGAAATGGGTCGATGTTCCAGGTTTTCCACGTTGCACCCGCAACGCCAGATAGGCGATTGCGATAAACTTGCTGACCGGGATGATCACCGAGGCCACGAAAACAATCAGCGCAACACCGTATGATCCATGATCGATCAGATCGAACACACCACCAACGATTGTGCTTTCCTGCGTGTTGCCAAAGGTTGTGGTGCGCAGCATCGGATAAACATTGGCCGGGATGTACACGACGAGGCCCGCAAAAAGCCACGCCCATACCCGCTGAACGCTGGACATGTCACGGCTGGTCAACCTGCTTCCACAGACCGAACAGGTCGCAGTGCCGCGCTGGTGGACGTGGCCGCATTCGGCACACCCCACCAAGCCAGCTGCGCGGGCGGTCAGGATGGGCTGCGCGCGTTCAGCGTTTGCCATACGGTCACCCGACACATGAAATTATCCTTAAGAACTGTAATGATCACCAACCCTACAAACGCCCAGAACGCCGGGCCCAATGTCACCTGAGCCAGACCCGCAACTTTCACCAGAGCGACTGCGACACCAATGATAAAGATCTCGGCCATTGCCCAAGGCCGAATGGTTTCTGCCATTCTGAACACTGCTCTGGCCCGCGATGCGGGTTTCCAGCCCAACGCCATGGGCGCAAAGACGTAAATCAGTGCGATGAACCTTGTGATGGGCAACACCACGATCAACGCGGCCACAGCAAAAGACAGCGGCAGCATCAAACCGTCAGAAAACGCCAAGATCGCATCGAAGACCGAGCTTTTGCGCCCTAAGCCATGCGTGCTGAGTTCAAGAAATGGAAAGAACACCGCCGCCACCATTAGGATCAGTCCAGTGGCCGAAAGCATCACGATCCGTGTCATAGCCCCTTCGCGCGGGGCCATCAAAACCGTCCCGCAACGCACGCATCTCGCCTGCGCACCCGGTTGCACATGCGGCACACGGTGAAGTGCGTCGCATTTCGGGCAGGCGATCATGTCGGACATCGAGTCGGTCATACGCGTGTGATACGCCATCCTTGGATAAGGTGACAGGAACTTGACCTAAGAACGCAACAGTGCCTGTTCCGTTCCCGCCTAAGAGGCAAACCATGAACAAATATTAAGCGGCTTGTATTTCTTCGCCTCTACGGCGTCTCGTGAACGGCAAACTCGCAGACCAAGAAACGCGTCGTCGGCCTGGCGCGCGCCCACCATGCACGGCTTTTTTTGGATTTGTCATGACAGGCGGCTTCACCAACCTTGCCGTTGGCATCACGATCGCGGTCTGCGCGTGTACGGCAAAGCCCCACACTTCAACGCTGCTTGGTCTGCCAATCGGGATGGACCCAAGGTGCGCGATTGTCCAAAGGCAACGGTGTTTTGCCAAGGATGTGATCAGACGCCTTTTCCCCAACAAGAATGGACGGGCCGTTGAGGTTGCCATTGGTGATCCGAGGAAAGATCGAACTGTCCGCAACCCTCAGATTTTCCACACCGATCACGCGTGTTTCCGGGTCAACAACAGCCATAAGATCATCCCTTGCACCCATCTTGCAGGTCCCACAAGGATGATAGGCGCTCTCGGCATGCTCGCGGATGAAGTCATCAAGCCTTTCATCGCTTTGCGCTTCGTCACCCGGCTGAATCTCATGCTTGTAGAAAGGCCTGAACGCATCTTGCGCAAAAATATCTCGCACCAAACGGATACCCTTGCGGAAATCGGCCCAATCTTCTTCACGGCTCATATAGTTAAACAATATCCGGGGATCATCCTTCGGGTCATTCGACCTTAACGTGATTTCACCCCGTGACGGTGATCGCATCGGTCCGACATGGGCTTGGAACCCATGTCCTTCAGCAGCGGTCTGCCCGTCATACCGAACTGCAATGGGCAGAAAATGGATTTGCAGATCCGGGTAATCTACTCCGGCTTTTGATCGGATAAATCCAGCACTTTCAAACTGGTTAGATGCTCCCGGTCCAGTTTTAGTCAACAGCCAGCGTGCCCCAACATAGGCTTTGCCAAGCAGGTTCCAATACTTGAAAAGGCTGACAGGCTGGCTTGCTGCCGCCTGCACATAGACCTCAAGATGGTCCTGCAAGTTTTGGCCTACACCGGCCCGGTCTGCGATCACGTCAATGCCGTGTTCCGACAAGTGCTGGGCTGGGCCGATACCCGAAAGCATCAGCAATTTCGGTGAGTTGATAGCCGATGCTGCAAGTATCACCTCAGCATTGGCGTGGATGACCCTGATCTGACCAGTTTGCTCAATCTCGACACCCGTCGCGCGCCCGTCCTCGATCACAACCTTGCGTGCAAAGCCTTTGACAAGGCGGCAGTTTTCACGTTTCAGCGCAGGCCGCAGATATGCCTTGGCCGCAGACCAGCGCTCGCCCTGCCAAACCGTCATGTCAAAAGGGCCAACCCCTTCCTGCCGATGGCCATTGTAGTCACCAGTTATCCCATAGCCCGCCTGCGCCCCCGCCTCGACAAAAGCGCGGGTCAGCGGGTTTTCGCGCGCGCCTCGCGTAATATGCAGCGGACCATCTTTTCCACGCCAATCGGCATCACCGCCATGCCCACCTGAATGCCAATTCTCAAGCCGTTGGAAATAGGGAAGAACATCCGCATATCCCCAGCCCACCGCACCCTGATCACGCCAATGGTCATAGTCCCGTGCATGGCCACGCACATATATCATGCCGTTGATCGACGACGACCCGCCAATCACCTTGCCACGCGGACAAGCCAGACGGCGATTGTTCAAATGAGGTTCGGGTTCGCTGCGATAGCCCCAATCGTAGCGCTTCATGTTCATCGGGAAACTCAGCGCACCAGGCATTTGAATGAACGGCCCGGCATCGGAGCCGCCATGTTCGATGACGATCACCGATTTCCCGGCTTCGGACAAACGGTAAGCCATCGCGCAGCCCGCAGAGCCCGCGCCGACTATAACGTAATCAGCATTCATATCAGAGCCTTAGAACGGAGCCTCAACGTCACCCATTCGGACGTAGACGGATTTCACTTCGCTGTAATGGTTGATCGCAGCCTTCGAGTTTTCGCGCCCAACACCAGACATTTTGGTGCCCCCAAACGGCGCTTCGACCGGCGCATCATTATAGGAATTGATGAAACACGACCCCGCCTCAAGCTGCGCAATCACCCGGTGCCCGCGCGACAGGTTGCTGGTGAAGACCCCTGCCGAAAGACCAAATTCGGTCGCATTCGCGCGAATGATCGCCTCTTCTTCGGTCTCAAAATCCAGCACAGCCATGACTGGGCCGAAAATTTCTTCGCGGGCGATTGTCATGTCGTCTTTTACATCCGCAAAAACAGTCGGTTGCAGATAGAACCCCTCACGGTCCAAACGTTTGCCCCCAGTGATCAAACGCGCCCCTTCAGTTTCGCCTTTTTCGATATAATCGAGGACGATTTTCATCTGTTTGTCACTCACCATCGGACCAAAGCTTGTCGCCTCGTCCATCGGATCGCCAATCACCGCGTTCGAAAGACGCTCTTTCAGTCGCGTTAGAAACGCTTCCTTAATCCCCTTCTGTACAAATACCCGTGTCCCGTTCGAGCACACCTGCCCAGAGGAGTAGAAATTACCCAGAATTGCACCGCCAACCGCATTTTCGAGATCGGAATCGTCAAAGATGATCAGGGGCGATTTACCTCCCAACTCCATCGTGACATGTTTCATCTGTGCTGCGGCAGCGGCGTATACCTTTTTGCCAGTCGGGACAGACCCGGTCAGCGAGACTTTGGCCACACGCGGGTCAGTGACCAGTGATGCGCCAACCTCGCCGAGCCCCTGAACCACATTGTAAATCCCGGCTGGCAAACCCGCCTCATACAGGATTTCGGCAACCTTGAGCGCGCATAGCGGCGTGGTTTCGGATGGTTTGAACACCATAGCATTGCCGCAAGCCAGTGCAGGCGCGCCCTTCCAGCAGGCAATCTGCGTCGGATAGTTCCACGCACCGATCCCAACGCACACGCCAAGCGGTTCGCGGCGCGTGTAGACCCAGTCTTCGCCAAGCTGGATATGTTCGCCTGTCAGACTGCCCGCCAAGCCGCCAAAATACTCCAGCGCGTCGGCTCCGCTAGTCGCATCAACAGCAATGGTCTCTTGATACGGCTTGCCAGTGTCGTAAGTCTCCAACACCGACAGATCGTGATTGCGGTCGCGCATCAGGTCCGCAGCCCGGCGCAAAATGCGACCGCGTTCGGTACCTGACATCGCCGCCCATTGCTTTTGCGCGCGGTGGGCAGACGCCAGAGCCCGATCGACTATGGCTGGGGTGGCGGCATAGACTGTTGCGATCTGTTTACCGGTGGCAGGATAGATCACGGGAATCGGCACACCGCTCGTGTCTTCGACATAGGCGCCGTCGATAAAATGGCTGGCTTTGGGCTGTGTGTCGTAGCTCATGCAATGGGCTCCCTGTCCGCTTGGGTGATTTCATGGGAAAGCGCGGTCAAAACCTGACGGGTGGCGTCATCCCCCGAAGGCACGTCTTTGCTCAACGCCTCGCGCAGATACAGACCGTCTATCAAACCGGCGAGACGCAGTGCGGCTTCGCCGGCACGTGGGCCAATCAGAGGGCGCAGGTTATAAACGAGGTTTGAATGCAACCGGCGTTGATACACCGCCAAAAGCCGTCGCGCATTATCGTCAGACTGAGCCAAGACGTAGAAATTCAACCACGCAGCAACCACTTCGCGCCGGAAGTTCGAGCTTGTAAAGCCTGCGCGAATAATCGCCTCGGTCCGGGCGCGCGGGCCTTGCGCCATGATCAAAGCCCCCCGCACTTCGGCCCCATAGAGGCTGAGCGTATGGCGCATCGCGGCAAGGAAAATCTGGTCCTTGCCACCAAAGTAATGATGCGCCAGCGCCGAAGACATGCCTGCACGCCGCGCAATCTGGGCCACGGTCACGTCCAATGACCCCGCCTGCCCGATCTCGGCAATCGTTGCTTTCACCAATGCCTCGCGGCGTATAGGCTCCATTCCGAGCTTCGGCACGTTCGACCTCAAAAACTAAGGGTTTGACGTCCGGACCGTATGGCGTTTTTAATTGACTCGTCAATCAACAAAAAACTGACCTCTTTTCAGGGAGACCAAAACACATGATGAAATCTTCACTCTCCGTACTGGCTATCTGTGCCGCCAGTGCCGCAGCCGCCGATTGCGACACGGTCGTTTTTTCCGATGTGGGCTGGACCGACATCACCGCAACAACGGCCGCAACGACAGTCGTTCTCGATGCGCTTGGCTATGACACCGACATCAAAGTTCTGTCCGTACCAGTGACCTATACCGCGCTGGCCGAAGGCGATGTCGATGTATTCCTTGGTAACTGGATGCCGACAATGGAGGCTGACATCGCCCCCTATCGCGAGGCCGGAACTGTCGACACTGTGCGCGCCAACCTGGAAGGCGCGAAATATACCTTGGCGACCAACAAAGCCGGTGCAGACCTTGGGATCACCAGCTTTGCTGCAATTGCCGCGCAAAGCGATGCTTTGGACGGTGAGATCTATGGCATCGAACCGGGCAACGACGGCAACCGTCTGATCATGGATATGATCGAAGCCGATGCGTTCGGACTTGAAGGGTTCGAAGTTGTCGAAAGCTCGGAGCAGGGAATGCTGGCGCAAGTGGCCCGCGCGGATGATCGGGGCGAACCGGTGGTTTTCCTAGGTTGGGAGCCGCACCCGATGAACGCGAACTTCGAGATGACCTACCTTGAAGGGGGTGACGATTGGTTTGGCCCCAACCTTGGCGGTGCGACTGTCTTTACCAACACCAGCGCCGGGTTTGCAGAGTCCTGCCCGAATGTGGGCGCGTTGCTGAACAACCTCGAATTCACGCTGGCGATGGAAAACGAGATCATGGGCGCCATCCTCAATGACGGGGAAGAGGCGCGGGATGCGGCCACGACATGGCTTCAGGCAAACCCCGACGCCTACATGGGGTGGCTTGACGGCGTGACGACAAAAGATGGTGGCGATGCCGTCGCGGCAATGAAATCCGCGCTTCAGTAACCAGATCAGGGCGGCCTTGAGCCGCCCTTTCCTTAAGCGTCACAGGAATTTTGCATGGACTGGCTGACGGACAACAAGATCCCGGTTGGGAAAATCGCCGGGACGGCCTTTGACTGGCTTGAAAGCAACGGATCGTTCTTTTTCGATGCTCTGTCAGACGCACTCGAAGCCATGATCGACGGCTTTTTGTGGCTGCTGCAAACGCCGCACCCTATGGTGATTATCGGCCTGTTCGTCGCCCTGACCTACTATCTGCAACGTAGCTGGAAGGTCGCGCTGTTCGTGGCCATTGGTTTTTTGTTCATCATCAATCAGGGTTATTGGGAGGAAACAACCGAGAGCCTGACATTGGTTCTGTCCGCCTGCGTGGTCTGTATGGGCGTTGGTGTGCCGATCGGTATTGCAGTCGCTCACCGACCCCGGCTTTATGCGTGGATGCGTCCCGTTCTGGACCTCATGCAAACTTTGCCAACCTTTGTTTATCTTATTCCAGCGATTGTGTTTTTCGGCATCGGCATGGTCCCGGGCCTGATCGCAACAGTGATCTTTGTATTGCCTGCGCCTATTCGATTGACCCACTTGGGTGTTAGTTCGACCCCCACCCCCCTGATCG
>NZ_CBFHLV010000045.1:0-27273 GCF_965656765.1 Marivita sp.
TTGAATCGCGGATTTGAGAGAACCGTCAGGCCCATAAGGGCGGCGCCGCTTCTTTTCTAGACACGCCGGATGGGGAACCGTTCGGGACATCCAACAAGAAAGGCCCCGGAGTGTCCTCCGAGGCCCGATGCTGCATGTCGATGCAGATCAGTTCAGGTCAGCTTCGTATTCCGCGGCCAGTTCGGCTTCGGCTTCGGCAACCGCTGTGGTCAGGGCTTCGTAGATTGCCGGACCACCATCGACGTTTTCCTGGAACCATTCAAAGACCGGCGCCGCGGCATCGCGGAAGGCTGCTTTCTCATCCGGTGTCGGCACGTAAAGATCACCGCCACCTGCGACAAAGTCCTGATACGCCTGGATCGACTTGCGCTTGGGTGACGCAAACGTCGCCTGCTGGAGCGCAGAGAAACCGTCAACCACAACGCGGCGCATGTCTTCGGGCATGCCAAGGAATTTTTCGTTGTTCATCACCCAGATCGCACCCATGTAGGCGTGACCGTCGAGTGTGACATACTGCAGACCCGCATCGGGGAACTTCATGCCCATGATGTCGGTGATGCCGTTCTTCGATCCGTCAACAACACCTGTCTGGAACGAGGTGAACAGCTCTGGCCAGCTGATCGGTGTCGGGGCCGCGCCAAGCGCTTTCACCACTTCCTGCGGCAGGTCGGCGACCACTGTACGGATCTTGAGGCCTTCAAGGTCGGATGGCATCTGCACCCGGCGCTGTGTGTTGGCAAAGTTGCGCCAGCCGCCGGTGTTGCCGATGGTCATGATGCGGATCGTGTCGCCGCTATCTTCCAGCGCCATGTCGCGCATGGTGCGGGTGAAGTCGCCCGACAGAACATGCTCTGCCACGCGGTCGTCCGACATCAGGTAAGGCAGGTCGAGGACTTGCACGTAGGGGAAGATGCCAGCGGCACCGCCCGAGGTGGTCACAAACACATCAATGGACCCGTCAGAGACACCCTGAAGGCATTCCGCACCGCCGGAGCACAGCTGCGTGCCGATGAACAGCTCAACCGCGATGCGCCCATTCGAGGCATTTTCAACGTGGTTCTTGAACACCACAAGACCGTCGTAGTCTTCGTCGTTCTCGTTCGAGTTGGCGGTCGCGCGAATGGTGAAATCCTGCGCCGCTGCAGTGATCGCGCTCCCGGCGAGCAATGCGGCTGTCAGCGCCGCTGTGGTAAGACCTTTGAGCATGAGTGTTCTCCCTGTTGCTTTCTCTTGGTCGGTTACACGGGTCCTGTGACCCGCAGATGTCAGTCCGCAAACCCTGTGAGGCGCGGAATGGTCATGGATATTTCGGGGATGAAGGTGATGAGGAAAATCACCACGATCTCTACCGCAAGGAATGGCAGGATCGCCTTGGAAATCGTCTCGACCCGTTCGCCGGACACGCTTGAGGCGACAAACAGCACGAGACCCATTGGCGGTGTGGCCAGACCGACGGTCAGGTTCACCGACATGATGATCGCAAAGTGAATGGGATCGACACCAAGATCGACAAAGATCGGCCCGAGGATCGGACCCAGAATGATGATCGCGGGACCGGCGTCAAGAAACATGCCCACGACAAACAGCAGCAGGTTGATCAGGAACAGCAGGATCAACGGGTTCTCGCTTAGCCCTAAAACGAACTCGGCAAGAATTTCTGGTGTGTGCGATAGCGACACCACCGTCTTGAATGCCATCGCTGCCCCAACCAAGAGAAGCACCGTGGCCGATGTCATGGCGGCCCGCATGAACACATCCGGCAGGTCTTTGATCTTGAGTGTATTGAGAACGAACATCCCAATGATGATTGCATAGGCCACGGCGACGGCCGCAGCCTCGGTCGGGGTGAAGACACCAGCGAGGATGCCACCAAGGATGATCACGGGCGTGAGCAATGGAAAGAACGCCTTGAGCGATGCATTGCCCCGTTCGCCCCAGCTTGCCTTACTGCGCGAGGCTGGGAAGTCGTATTTATCCGCTTGCAGCTTGACCATGACCATGAGGCCGACGCCCACAAGGATGCCGGGCACGATGCCCGCAAGGAACAGCGCCGCTACGCTTTCGCCCATCACGTAGGCGTAGATGATCATGATGCCTGAGGGCGGGATGATCGGCCCGATAACGGAGCTGGCAGCAGTGATGGCAGCCGCGAATTTGCGACTGTATCCTTCTTTCTCCATCGCAGGGATCAGCATTGAACCCAGCGCGGACGTGTCAGCCACGGCAGAGCCGGATAGTCCGGCGAACAGCATCGAGGACAGCACGTTCACATGCGCCAGACCACCCCTGAAATGGCCCATCATCGCTTGGCTGAATTCCACGAGGCGCATCGTGATGCCGCCCCGGTTCATCAACTCTCCGGCCAGCATAAAGAACGGAATCGCCATGAGCGGAAAGGACGCCATGCCGTTATAAACATTGCGGTACAGCAGGATCAGGTCGCGTTCCTGGCCATTGAGCCAGAGCAGGATGCCGGGCGCGGCGAGCATGCCGAAGAAGACCGGCAATCCGATCATCAGGAACAGCAGAAAAAGAGGAAGGAACCAGACCAGCATGCGCTTACTCCACCGTCAATTCGGCATCGAGAGGGGAACGCAGTTTATCTTCACCGCCCAGCAGAGTGATGAGATTGCGCAGGATCAATTCGACATTCACGACCAGAAGTAACCAAAGCCCGGTGACCAGCGATGCGATCTGCCAAGAATTCGGCATCTTTTCCCAACCGTCTGCTGTGGGATATTTCAGCGAGGCACTTTTGAATTTGCCCGCAAGGCTTGTCATCTCGCCCAAACCCATCTGCGCGCCGATATAAAGCACCATTCCAGAGATCACGAGCAGCACCAGCGCCAGCACCGCCGCGCCGCGCTTGGGTAAAGCGCCAGTCAGGATTTCCAGCGCCACAAATCCACCGCGCCGATAGGCCGAGGGTGCAATGGCGGCTGTCATCCAGAGCATGAGGAAAATGGCCAGCTCTTCTGGCCACGGCAGGGCGTTGCCCAAGATATACCGAAAGAACACTTGCAGAAGGATGGCGCACACCATCAGGCCGATGGCAAAGATCGCGACCAAGCGACCAAAGCGCAGGACGATGTCGAGCACAGCTTCCAATGGCTTCAAGAGCCAAAGCAAAATGGCCATGACTGGCCTCCTCCCTATCCCTCACCGGCCTCCTCGCCGGTGGCCCCTTTTGTTGTGTTATCGGGGCGGTTTATGTCGGTTCAGTAAAGCCTCCGTAGCGACCGCTGTAAAACAAAAGCGGATCTCCGTCCTGTGTCGTCACTTGCCGAACCCGTGCCACGACGATGGAATGGTCGCCGCCGTCATGCTCTGCCACCTTGGTACATTCGAACCGGCTTAGACAGTTGTTCAGAAGCGGCACATTGTGATCGCCGATTTCCCAATCGAACTGATCGAACGGGTTGCCGTCGCGCGCAAATGCGGTGCACAGCGCGGCCTGTTCGGCACCGACCACATGGATCGCAAAATGGTCCGCTGCCATGAAGAACGGATAGCGGCTTGATGATTTTGCCGGCGACCACAGCACTAAAGGCGGGTCGAGCGACACGCTGGCAAAGCTGTTGGCGGTAATGCCCAAGGGGCCGTCGCCGGTGTCGCAGGTGATGACCGTAACACCGGTGCCAAAACGGCCAAGCGCATTGCGGAAATCGCGGGCATTGTCCTGTGTCGGGTCAAAGCTATGCGTCAAAGCGTTCATCGTCTGTCTCAGGCCACTTCATGGCCAAGGGCGTGGGTGTAGAGGTCAAACCATGTCTCCCGGTCGATCTGTATCTGCGCAGCATCGCCGATGCGGGCGATGCGGTCCAGATTGTTGGTGCCGAGGACAGGTAGAATGCGGGACGGGTGCGCCAAGAGCCAGGCCACGGCAACAGCCGCGATATCGACGTTCTGGTCGGTTGCGATCTTTTGCAATGCGCCATGCAGGCCCGACAGTTTGGTGTCAAAGAGAGCGCCACCCCCAAGCGGAGACCACGCCATCAGGGGCTGGCCGTTTTTCTGGTGAAAGGCGATGTCACCGTTGGTCAGTGGTTCATGATGCAGCAGGCTGATCTCGATCTGGTTTGTGACCAGTTCAGTCTTCATCGACGCCTGCAGAAGTTCCCAATCCCAGGGACGGAAGTTCGACACGCCAACCGCGCGGACCTTTCCAGAGCTCACCAGATCATCAAGCGCGGCGCCGGTTTCGCAGGCGTCCATCAGCGGATCCGGGCGGTGGATCAGCAGCAGGTCAATGTGGTCGATCTTCATCAGCCGCAGCGAATGATCGACAGACGACATGATGTGCGCGCGGGACGTATCGTAATACTTAACCTTTGCATCGGAATAGCGGCCCACCGGGGCCACGATATCGCATTTGGTCACGATCTCGATCTGGTTGCGCAGTTCGGAAGTGAGCGCGGAGCCCATGATCTCTTCGGCCTCATAACCACCATAGATATCGGCCTGATCCATCGTGGTGATGCCCTGATCCAGGCAGGCACTGATTTTGTTGCGGATGTGATCCACGCTGGTGTCGGCATCGTCGCCCAAGCGCCACATGCCATAAACAAGACGGCTTAGTTCAAGGGCATCGTTCAGCTTGACGCGATCCATTAGCGACGGACTCCATTTCCAAGAGGGGTTGCAGGGGTGCCGTTCGGCACGCGCCTATAAGCTTCGTTCAGTTGTACGGTCTTCATCTGTGGCAACACGCGGCTGCCGAAGTGACGGCATTCGTCCACATGCGGATAGCCCGACAGTATAAAGGCGCGGATGCCCATTTTTTGGTATTGTTCGAGTTCGGACAACACCTGATCTGTGGATCCGACCAATGCCGCCCCACAGCCTGATCGTGCGCGACCGACACCTGTCCAGAGATGCGGTTCCACAAAGCCTTCCATGTCGGCAAGTTCGCGGTTCTTGGCTTGATGCGACACACCCAGCGACGTGGCGTCCAGTGCGCGCTCGCGGATCGTCTGGCCCTGATCGTCGTCCAGTTGGCTGACGATGTGCTGCGCGTATTCGCGGGCTTCTGCCTCGGTGTCGCGGACGATCACGTGCACGCGCAGGCCATAATCCAGCGTGCGGTTGTAACGCTCGGCGACGGCGTTCACGTCTTTCATCCGCTGGGCCAACGCGTCTTTGGGTTCGGGCCACATCAGGTAGACGTCGCAATGCTGACCGCACAGTTCTAGCGCAGCGGGAGAATAGCCGCCGAAGTAGAGCAGCGGACCACCGGTTTGGTAAGGCTTGGCAGGGTCTGTTGTCAGGCCTTCGAAATTGTAGACCTCGCCTTTGTACGTGATCTCGCCTTGCGTCCACGCCTGTTTAAGGATCTCGACAACTTCGCGAGACCGCTGGTAACGCAGCGCGCTGTCTTCTTTTTCGCCGGGAAAGTCGCTGCTGATGACGTTCACCGTCAGCCGCCCTTCGAGCATATGGTCCAGCGTGGCAATTGTCCGCGCGAGCATGATTGGTTGCATCTCGCCGCAGCGCACCGCGGCGAGCATATTGATCTTGTCGGTGATCGGCGCACATCCGGCGACAAAGGACAGCGTGTCTTGTCCGACCTGATAAGACGAAGGGCACAGGATGTTCCGAAAACCTTGTGCCTCGGCCTCTTTCACGATGCCGGAGCAATGTGCAAAGCTGGACCGCAATTTGCCGTCCGGCACCCCCAAAAATTCATAGTCGTCCGAACACAGCGCCGCGAACCACGAGACCTCGACCGCGTCGAGGTCGGGGGAGGTTATCGGCACGATGGTCATAAGGTGTCTCCGGAAGGCATCATTTCCTCTTGCGTAGCATCGTCAAAAATGTAGATCAATAGTGTATCAATTTTTGGGGCCAGAAATGTCCGATACCCACGCATTGCCCAAATACGTCCAGATCAGCGAATTGCTGATCCGGGATATTCAGGCTGGGCGGTTGGTCGATGGTGAACGCCTGCCGCCCGAACGTGACATGGCGGCGGCGCTTGGGATTTCTGTTGGTACATTGCGCAAGTCACTGGATGAATTGACCGCGCTTGGCCTGTTGGAGCGCGTGCAGGGGTCGGGCAATTATGTCTGCGCGCAAGAAGATACACAGTCGGTTTATGCGTTTTTCCGGGTCGAACTGATCGAAGGTGGTGGGTTGCCGACGGCAGAGCTTTTGTCGGTGGATCGCTTGGGCAAGCCTGACAGCTTGCCGCGTTTTGGTGCATCGGATCAGGGGCACAGGATTCGTCGGTTGCGGCGGTTGAACGGCATTCCAGCGGTGCTTGAGGAAATCTGGCTGGATGGCAGTTACGTCGATCAGATCGACGATGAGGCGCTGCGAGAGTCGCTTTATCTATACTACCGAGAGTCGTTGGGTCTTTGGATTACCAAGGCGGTGGATCGGCTTGACCTAGCGGCAGTTCCGGATTGGGCGCCGTCAGCTTTCGGCCTGTCCGGTGGTCAACTGTCTGTGCGGGCGACGCGGGTCAGCTATGGCCCGGATGGAGAGGCGGCGGAGGCCTCTTGGAACTGGATTAACACGGATGTCGCGCGTTATGTCGCGCGCATCACTTAGGGCGCGTTTTGGCGCCTATATGACCTGAAGGATCACCATGAAAATCATCAACTACGGCATCATCGGATGCGGCATGATGGGGCAGGAACACTTGCGCAATATCGCGCTTCTGGATGGCGCGCGGGTGGCGGCGATCTTTGAGCCGGACGAGATCATGGCGGCGGCGGCCAAGGCCATTGCACCCAATGCCAAGCTGTGCGGATCGATCGAAGATCTGCTGGCGCGCGATGATCTGGATTGTTTGCTGGTGGTTAGCCCAAACCACTGCCATGTCGATGCGTTGGAGCGGATTGCCGAACTGAACCCATTGCCGCTTTTGATGGAAAAACCGCTATTCACCGATCCGGCTGATCTTGGACGGGTCGAGGCGATTGCGGAACGTTATCCGGCACCGATCTGGGTCGCGATGGAATACCGCTATATGCCCCCGATTCAGACCTTTGCTGACGAGGTGCAGCGCGCCACGGGTGGGGTGAAGATGCTCACCATCCGCGAACACCGTTTTCCGTTTTTGCACAAGGTCGGGGATTGGAACCGGTTTAATCGCAACACCGGCGGGACACTGGTCGAGAAATGCTGCCATTTCTTTGACTTGATGCGGTTGATCCTTGGCTCTGACCCGGTGCGCGTGACCGCCAGTGCTGGGCAAGAGGTGAACCATCTGGACGAAACATATGGTGGTGAAGTTCCGGATATCTGGGACAGCGCTTATGTGATTGTTGATTTCGCGAATGGCGCACGGGCGATGCTGGAATTGTGTATGTATGCCGAAGGGTCACGCTATCAGGAAGAGATCAGCGCGGTTGGCCCGAACGGCAAGATTGAAGCCTTTGTGCCGGGGCCTGGGCGGTTCTGGCCGACGCATCTGGGCGCGCCACCTGTGCCGCAGGTGATCGTCAGCCCACGTCATCCGAAAGTGCCGCAAGCTGTGGATATTCCAGTTGATCCGACGATCCTTGATGCAGGAGATCACAACGGTTCGACCTTCTACCAACACGCCCGGTTCCTTGATTTGGTGCGAAATGGTGGTGTGCCTGAGGTTTCCATTGCTGACGGTGCCTGGGCTGTTCGCATGGGGTTGGCCGCGCAAATTTCTGCGGCCAAACAGAGTGTTATCGACAAATTTTGACCACAAACAGAGCGTACTTTTCGCGCAACACTCTGTGGACTCGGAAGAAAAAACCAACTTTCGCCACAATCTATGCTTTGAACAGCTCAGTTTTTAATCTATCAAAAGATAGAGCAAAAATATGCCGAACCCGAAAACGGGCGGTTTTGAGGTAGAGCGGTGTTGTTATGAATGCGATTAATTTCGTTGTGCGTACCCCTGTGGGCGCGATCGAGCGTGGTGTAGTTGGTGCTGACGATCTGGGATACCTGATCGACGCCTCTGGAAATCGCGAAATCTCACTTAATCTCCACAGAACGGACCTGCGCAGCTACGACCGCGCCGGAAACGATCTGCAAATCCTCTTGGCGGATGGGCGCGTGATCGTTCTGGAGGATTACTTTGGAGCAGACGGTTCAAGCCGATTGTTCCTCAGCACCGATGGCGTGCTGAGCGAGGTTGCCTTTGCCCAAGGTGATGGCGGGGCGTTGTTCGCGCAGTATGGCGACGTCGCTGCTTGGGGCAAATGGAGCCCCGACGATTCACTCATCTTCTTTGATCGCGCCGAAGTGGTGGCTGCGGATTATGTCGCTGCCGAAGACGAAGGTGGCGTGTCCATGTTGGCCGCTGGGCTTTTGGCTGGTGGCGGCATGCTGCCTTGGCTGGCTGGTGGCGCTGCTGTCGCAACAGGCGCTGCGGTGCTTGGTGGCGAAGGTGACGGCAATGGCGGTGGCGGGCTTGTTGGCAACAATGGCGAAAGCGGTGGCCCGAGCACTCCGACCGTGAATGACGGCGAATATGTCATCGGTGGCGATGATCTGACCGACGAAGACCGCAGCGTTCTGGTCAGCGGTACGGCCAACGAAGGCGATACAGTCGTCGTGGTGGTGGGTGACAAGACTGAAACAACGACCACCGGGTCTGACGGCACATGGGAAGTGATCTTTGACGGTCCGAATTTCCCCGCCGACGGTGAATATACGGCTGATGTGACAATCACAGGCGACGATGGCGATACCGTTCTCGTTGGTCCGGATGTGATCATCGATACAACGCCACCCCCCGTGGCGATCACCAGTGGCACAACCGCCAGTGGCGACATCATCACTGACAGCGAATTTGATGGCGGTGCAACTGTCACCGGGACAACAGAAATCGGCGCAAGCGTGGTCTTGATTGCAGGCGGCGTAAGTCATGTTGCGGACGTGGACGCGCAGGGCAACTGGAGCGTCACGCTGACCAGTTCGACTTTTGAGCGTGGTGAATACATTGAAAACATTCAGGTTATCGCAACGGACAGCTTTAACAACTCGACCACCATCAATGACGGGATCGAGATTGACACGGTCTCTGGTGTGACCGTGAACACCGCGACAATCGAAACCGACGGCATCATCAACGCGGATGAACGTACCGACGGGGTCGAGATCACAGGCACAACCGATGCCGGGTCGACTGTTGTCGTGGAAATGAACGGCTACACCCGCACGGCCTTTGTCGATGCGCAGGGCAATTGGTCCGTGACCTTTATCGCCACCGAAATTCCGGTCGGTGAGCAGAACCTGACGATCAACGCGACAGCGACTGACGAGGTAGGCAATATCAGCACGACCTCCGGTCAGGTCGAACTTGATACATGGGTGCGGAACTTCGATATCACCAGTCAGGCAGGTGGTGCGGACGGTATCGTGAACGCCGAAGAGGCGACGCAGGGTATGACCGTCACTGGCACAACCGAGCCGGGTGCAAGCGTGTTGGTCACCTTGGGTGGTGTCTCGCGCGATGCGAGCGTCGATGTTAACGGCAACTGGACAGTGACATTCGCAGCGGGCGAACTACCCGCAGGCGAGCAAACAGCGACCCTCACCGCAAGCTCGACCGACCTTGCGGGCAACACTGCGGTAGAGACACGCAGCGTGATCTTTGACACTGATGCAGGCCTTCCGACCATCAGCCCGACACCTGTCGAGACCGATGATGTCGTTTCGAAGCATCGGATGGCGTGGTCCTGACTGGGACATCGACACCGCTCCAGATGGTCGATGTGACACTTGATGGGGTTAGCAAGACGGTACAGACCGACAGCTTTGGTGTCTGGCGTGCCAACTACGCGCCGGGTGAAATCCGCCCCGGCGAATATGAAGCCCAGATCACAGCATACACCGTCGATGCGGCTGGCAACGAACTGACGCGGTCAGACAGCGTCATGGTCGACACGTTTGTGCGTAACTTCCAAGTCAGCGCGAACCCAGTGACTGCGGACAACATCGTGAATGATGCTGAGCAGGGCCAAGGCGTGACGCTGAGCGGATCGACCGAACCGGGTGCAACCGTGACCGTGGTGGTCGAAGGTGTGAGCCGGTCTGCCAATGTTGATGCGGCAGGCAACTGGACGGCCAGCTTCTCGGCCCTTGATCTGCCTGATGGCACCTACACGACCACCGCGCAGATCAGCACCGAAGACGCTGCGGGCAACACCGCGACAACCTCCAAGACCTTCCAGGTGGACACTGAAGTTGTTCCGCTTACCTCGACCACCCAGCCGGGTGGTTCCGATGGTGTCGTCGGCGAAGCTGAATCGGCGCAAGGGTTTACCCTTAACGGTCAGGTTGAGCAGGGATCGACTGTGGTTGTCACCATTGCGGGTCAACAGATGCAGGCGCAGGTCAGCGCCGGTGGCGCATGGTCGGTCGCCGTGCCGTCAAGCGTGATCCCTGAGGTCGATGGCGAAAGCGTTTCGATCCAGATCGCGGCAACGGATGCGGCGGGCAATACCAAGTCGATCACTGAAACAATGACGGTTGACAACGTCGCCCCGGATGCACCGGATATGACGGCGATCACTCGAGACCAAAGCCAGGCGGTGCGCGGGATCGTTCTTGAGAATACAAACGATGATGTTGTGATCGAACGTGTCGGCACCTCTGGAACACAGAACGTTGCCTTCAACGAACAGGACAATAACTTTACCGGCGAAACCACGTATAGCTTCAACAACGTGGTTCCGGATGGGTCGCACCTTGTGGTCACTGCAACAGATGGCGCGGGCAACAGCTCGGGTACCTATGTTGTGGTTGATGATCCAAACACCAGCCAGAGCAACGTTACGCTTGCGGGCAATCTTGGCGGTCGTGAGATCGACGCAATTGACCTGGAGTTCACCGAAGAGGCGACGCTGACCATCACCGAAGCGCAGATTGTTGCGATGACCGGCGAAGACAACACTGTCAAAGTGCTGGGTAACACCGATGATGGCGTCCGGATCTCTGGTGCGACGCGCACTGGGTCGCGGTTCGAGGACGGTCAGAACTACGACGTCTATGATCTGGGTGATGCCACCGTGCTGATCGACGACGACATCAACAACGTCACAATCTAAGCAAGAGGTTCTTATCGTTCGGGCCGTTCACGGAAACGGCCCGAGCCCCGAAACAAAAAAAGCCAAAGGCGGGGGCTCAATCGACATGAGGCAGAATACAAGGGCCATAGCAGGGGCGGTGCTTGCAATAACGGCTCTTTCGGGATGTATGCAGGATATGGGAGACGGGACCGTGTCACGGTTTCTGCAAGCCCAGCCGGACACGAGTGCGCCAAGTACTGGCGAAACCAAGACAGCCGCACCAGCCGCTGACGCGACGCAGGATGTCTCTCCGATCATTGCAGAACTAGCGACGCGCCAAAGCGTTTTGACGCAAGGCAGCGCCTATGCACAGGTTGCGGCAGGGGTTCTGGCCGCTGATGCGCGTGTGGCCGAAGCCGAACTGCATGTGGCGCAGTTGCGCGCCCAAGCCGCCTCCAAGAACTGGTGGCCGACGATTTCGCCGCGTATCACGCTGACGTCGCTGGGTGATCTGGTGGCGGATCTGGTGATCAATCAGGTGTTGTTCGACAACGGTCGCAAGAAAGCCGAACGTGATCTGGCCAAGGCGGATGTGGAACTGGCAGCCGTCGCGCTGTCCGAAAGCAGCAACGACCGGGTTTATGACGGTTTGGTCCTGTATCTTCAGGCCGAAGAGGGCCGTGCGGCGGCAGACCTTTACGGGCAGGCCCTTAAGGATATGGGCCAGTTCGAATGGGTGATGAACGAACGCGTCAAAGGGGGCGTGTCTGACTTTTCCGACCTTCATGTGCTGAAACAGAAACTTGCCGATCTGCGCGCCCGGGATGCGGCAGCGCGCGAAAAGACCGCGCGTTCGGTCGCTGAATTGAATGCGATGTCAGCTGTGTCCTTGTCCGACCAGCGCGGATTGCGCGGGATGGGAACAACCCACTCCAACACCTCGCTTGACGTGCTGCGGGCAAAGGTGGAACGCGACCGTCAATTGGCCCAAGCCAAAATCGCGCGTGCGGCGCATCTGCCTGGCCTGTCTGCAGGCGGCGGCATTCGTAATGGTGGCGAAGGTCTGGCGTTAAGTGTGAACACCGAACAGATGCTGGGCATTGGCACGGGCGCATCGCTACAAGCTATCGAGGCCACCAAGATTACCGCGGACCGTAAAGTCACCGAGGCGCAGAACATCTCGCAGCGTGCCATCGAGTCCGACCAGCGCAGCATCGCCGCGTTGAAACGGCAGGCCGCCGAGGCCGAAGGGCTGACGGCGCAGGCCAAAACCAATCTCGACCTTTTTCAACGCCAATATGATGCGGGCACGCGTCAGGTAATGGATGTGGTCAGCGTCTACGAGACCTTCCTACGGTCGCTTGAGAAACAACTCGACCTGAAATTTCAGGCCGCCCGCGCCGAGCTAGATGCAGCCAAGCGGTTGGGCGTTCTTGCGGATGGAGCAAAGATTTGAGCGGCGTCAGTAATATCACTCTTCTGTCTGGGCGCGCCAAAAACGCTGTTCTTCGGATGGTGCCGCAGGGGATCAAGCCTGCGAACGAACCCAAACGCGCACCGCGCTATTCCGACCGGGTCCGTGCCCGCACCGACCTGATCCGCACTTATGCGGGCCGGTTGGGCCTGACCACAGTTGCGAGCGACATCACAGAGGCAATCAGCCTGCATCAGGACTCAAGCGGCATGGTGGGCGAAGAGGCGCTGATCGCCGGGGCCAAGGCTGCCGGGTTGCTGGCGCAAGGGCTTCACGTACCGCGCCCGACGCCGGACCACTGGCCTGCGATTGCGCTGATGACCAACGGGCAGGCAGTTCTGGTTCTGTCTCAAGACCGGATGACCCTATCGATCTGGGATGACGCGGCGAAAGACAAGGTCGAGCGCGTTGATGTTGCCGAATTTGCGCCCTTCTACAGCGGTACCCTGATCCGGGGCGAAGCACCTGTGCAGACATTGGTCGACGCACATACCTCGGACGGGGCGAAATCGCACTGGTTCTGGGGCAGCTTTCATAACTATACACGTCAGTTTGGCGAAGTGGCCGTCGGGTCTTTTGTGGCCAACATCCTGGCGGTGTCAGTGGCGCTGTTTTCGCTTCAGGTCTATGACCGCGTGATCCCGCACCAATCGTCAGCCACGTTGTGGGTTCTTGCCATCGGCGCGGCAATGGCCCTTATGCTTGAGGCGTTTCTCAAGGTTGCACGGTCCACATTGCTGGACGGTGCCGGCCGGCAGATCGAAACCGGCGTGCAGCAGACGCTGTTGAACCGGCTGTTGGGCATGCGATCTGACGCGGCGGGGCGGTCGCCCTCGCAGCTATTTGCGTCGATGCGCGAGTTCAGTTCGGTACGGGAATTCTTTACCGCAGGGACTGTCGGCGCACTGGCGGACATTCCGTTCATCGTATTGTTCCTGCTCATGGTCTGGTCCATCGCGGGCAGTGTGGTCTGGGTGCTTGTGGGCGGTGCGCTGCTCATGGTGATCCCGGGGTTCTTTTTGCAAAAGAAGATGATCCGCATCACCCGCGAAATGCAGGGTGCGTCAACCAAGCAGTCGCGCCTGTTAAACGAAGCTGTGACCGAGCTCGACACGATTAAGACACAGCGTGCCGAAGATCGGTTTGCCCGCCAGTGGGAAGAACTGACCTCGGTTCAATCGCTGAAATCCTCGGAACAGCGCCGTCTTGCCGCCGCGTTGACCTTCTGGAGCCAGGGCGTCCAGCAGGCGACCTATGTCGGAGCCGTGATCGCAGGGACTTACCTCGTCTTTGCCGGTGAATTCACCGTCGGGTCGATCATCGCGGTGGGCATCCTGACCTCGCGCACGCTGGCACCGTTGACACAGTTGTCGGGCATCATGGCGCGCTGGGGCAACGTCAAAGCGGCGCTGGACGCGCTGGACGGGATCGCCGACCTGCCACAAGACCGAGCAGAAGACCGCAAATACCTGCGTCGTGAAAAGCTGGAAGGCCGGTTTGAACTGCGCGAAGTGGTGTTCCGCTATGATGCTGAAAGCCCATCGGTTCTCGAGATTCCGAACCTCGTGATTCAGCCCGGTCAAACCCTTGCCATTCTGGGCACCAACGGGTCGGGGAAGTCTACGTTGCTCAAGATGCTGTCAGGGCTTTACGCGCCCACATCCGGATCGATCCTGATCGACGGCACCGACATGAACCAGATCGATATGCGCGATATCCGCCGGTCGCTGGGCTATCTGGGGCAAGACGTGCGGCTGTTCCACGGCACGCTGCGGGACAACCTCAACCTCAACATGATGGAACGGGATGATGACCGCCTGTTTGAGGCGCTGGACTTTGCCGGTTTGGGACAATTCGTCAAAGGTCACCCGCAAGGGCTCGACCTGCCCATTCGCGATGGCGGCGAGGGCCTGTCGGTGGGTCAGCGTCAATCCATCGGCTGGGCGCGGCTCTGGCTGCAAGACCCTGATGTGTGCCTGCTGGATGAACCCACCGCAGCACTGGACCAGACACTGGAAAAGACGTTGATTTCGCGGCTTGAGACATGGTTGGCCGACCGCACGGCGATCGTTGCCACCCACCGGGTACCGATCCTTGCACTGGCCGATCGGACAAGTGTTTTGGCCTCTGGCCGATTGGTGGTCGATGGGCCGCGTGATCAGGTGCTCAATCACCTGCGCACGGCACAGGAGGCATAAGAGATGGCCGTCAGCACAACCGATCTGTCTGCACAGCTTGGGCGACGCCTGCGCGGACCGTCCCTCATCATCTGGCTCTCGGGGGCGGCGGTCTGGCTGTTCCTCGTCTGGGCGGCCTATGCGTGGATCGACGAGATCGTGCGCGCCGAAGGTGAGTTCATTTCGACCTCACGCCCGCAGATCATCCAGAATCTGGAAGGCGGGATTCTTGCTGAATTGCTGGTCAAGGAAGGCGACGAAGTGATGCGCGGCGATGTTTTGGCCCGCTTGCACGGCACGCAGTTCCGGTCGTCGGTGGATGATCTCGAAGATCAGATCACGGCTCTGGACATTCGTCGTTTGCGGATTGAAGCCGAGATGGCAGGTCTGGTCCAATTCGACGTGCCATGGGAGTTGCGCGAGCGTAGCCCAGAGATGGCTGCATCTGAACAGGCGCTTTTGGCGGCGCGACAGCTTGATTTCAATTCCCGCTATGATGGCGCGCGCCGTGTGCTGGATCAGGCGACGCAGGAAAAGGAATTGATGGAGAATCTTCTCGACAAGAAGGTGGTTGCATTGATCGAAGTCACCCGCGCACGCAAGGCGCATGCTGACGCGCAGATCAAGATGGACGAGATCATCACCCATACCGAGCTGGAACGCGCTCAGGAGTATTCGGAGACATTAAAAGAACTGGCCACATTGCGTCAGAATTTGAGATCTTCGCAGGACCAGTTGAATCGGACAGTCCTCGTCAGCCCAATGCACGGTGTGGTGAACAAGCTGGGTGTGACAACCATCGGCGGCGTGGTGCGCCCCGGTGAAGAGATTCTGCAAATCATTCCGCTGGGCGAAGAGCTGTATGTGGAAGCCAAGGTCGCGCCCGAGAACATCGCGGGCATCCGTCCGGGCCAAGAAGCCACGATCAAGCTGTCGGCGTATGACTTTACGATCTATGGCTCGCTCAAAGGTCGGGTCGATGTGATCTCTGCCGATACGTTCAAGGACGAACGCCGCCCTGAAGCGCCTGCACATTACAAGGTCACGGTACGTGTCGACAAAACGTCCCTGACTGACCGGCAACGCCATTTGGAAATCCGCCCCGGCATGCAGGCAAGTGTGGAGTTGCACACGGGCGAAAAAACCGTGCTGCAATACCTGCTCAAACCGCTCTACAAATCCCGCGAGGCGCTGCGGGAACCATAATGTCATGCCGGGCTGTGCCCGTCATGGCCCCAAATCTCGCCTGCGGCTCGGGCGTGAGGGGGATGTGACGAAGCAGAATACGTACCGCCACGATAACCTGTTGTATTTGCATATTTGAAAAAAGAAGAAGCAAGTCGAGGTGGTCCACCCCCCACCCAAAGCACCCTGATCGAGCGTGGCTCTTGGTCGGCCTTGGGGGAGGGGCTTCTTCTTTTACGGTCATCGGCATGCCTGCCTGTACCGTAATGCGTTTATGCCCGGTTAAGGTTAATCGCCCGTGAAGCCGGATGCGCGACCTGCTGCTTCTTCTTTTTTCAAATATGCAAATGCGCGGGTGATGCTCGCGCGATCCGGTTGGTCAGTCGGCCGTGTCCATCCAGATTGTCACTGGTCCATCATTCAGCAGCCCCACTTTCATGTCCGCGCCGAATTGTCCCTTCTGAATGGGAATGCCTTGTGCCGCGACTTGATCTGCGAAGTAATCGTAGAGGCGGTTTCCTTCGTCCGGTGCAGCCGCCGCTGAAAACCCGGGCCGGTTGCCGCGGGATGTGTCAGCGGCGAGGGTGAACTGACTGACGATAAGAGCGCCGCCGCCGATATCGGTGACTGAACGGTTCATGCGGCCGTCGTCGTCCTTGAAGATGCGCAGTTTCGCGATCTTCGCTGCCAGTTTGTCGGCTTGTGCTTCGGTGTCTCCTTGCATGGCGCAGATAAGGATCAGGAGGCCTGAGCCGATCTCGCCCAAGACGGTACCATCCACGGTGACGGAGGCTTCGGAGACGCGTTGGATGAGGGCGCGCATTTAGGCAGCGAGGCCCTTGCTGCCGATGTCGAGAAACTTGCGGCGGCGGTCGGTGACCAGTTTCTTGGGCTTCATGTTGGACAGGTCTTTGAGCATTGCGCGCAACGCATCGCCAACAGATTGAATGGTTTGGTCCCGGCCGCGATGTGCGCCGCCCAAGGGTTCGGCAATGATTTGATCGGCCACGCCAAGGTTCAGCAGGTCTTGGGCTGTCAGGCGCAGAGCTTCGGCAGCTTCGCGCATTTTCTCGGCGTCTTTCCAGAGGATCGACGCGCAGCCTTCGGGTGAGATCACGGAATAGACTGAATGTTCAAGCATCGCCACGCGGTTGGCGGTGGCAAAGGCAACAGCGCCACCTGATCCGCCTTCGCCGATCACGATGGAGATCACGGGCACTCCGATTTGCAGACATTTCTCGGTCGAGCGCGCAATCGCTTCGGATTGACCGCGTTCTTCGGCGCCTTTGCCGGGATAGGCACCGGGGGTGTCGACCAGTGTGATCACGGGCAGGCGGAACCGATCTGCCAGGTCCATCAGGCGCACGGCCTTGCGATAGCCTTCGGGCCGGGCCATCCCGAAATTGCGCTTGAGGCGGCTTTCGGTGTCATGGCCTTTTTCGTGGCCGATCACCACGACCGGTTGGTCGTCGAACCGGGCGAGGCCGCCCATAACGGCGTCATCGTCGGCAAAATTCCGATCCCCGGCAAGGGGGGTGTAGTCGCTAAACAGCGCCTCGATATAATCTTTGCAATGCGGGCGTTCGGGGTGGCGGGCGATCTGACATTTGCGCCACGGAGTCAGTTTTTTGTACAGGTCTTTGAGCAGAGCGTCTGCCTTGGCATCAAGCGCGCGGGCCTCGTCTTCGATGTCCATCTCGTCATTCTTGCGCGCCATCGCACGGAGTTCTTCGGCTTTGCCTTCGATCTCGGCCAGCGGTTTTTCAAAATCGAGATAGTTTGTCATTGTCAGAGATCGCCCTGTTGCCTGCGGCTGGCGGTTTATATGGCTGTCCGACGCAGGATTTGCAATCAGATGTGGTTCATGTCCAGATCACAGGGACTAGAGACGCTACCAGCAAGGCGGCCATCGCCCAATTGAACAGCCGCAGGCGGTTGGGACGGTTTAGAATGCGGCGCAGCTGTTGGCCAAGTACGGTCCAGCTGGTGGTCGAGATGCAGCCCATGGCGACATAGGTGCACGCGACCCAGAGCACCGCCGTCAGATCGCGCCCTGTGGCATAAAGTGTGATTGCGCCAAGCGCCATCGACCAGGCCTTTGGGTTGACCCATTGAAAGGCAGCGGCCTGCAGGAAGGTGAACGGTTTGCTGCCGGCTTTGGGTGCGCCATCGGGAGGCGCGGCATTGGCGATACGCCATGCAAGGTAGAGCATGTAGAGCACCGACAGGACCTTGAGAATTGTGTATGAGATCGGCCACAGATCAAAGACCTGCATCACGCCAAGACCCACCGGGACGATCATCATGGGAAAGCCAAGACCCACGCCCAGCATGTGGGGGATCGAGCGACGGAAGCCAAAATTGGCCCCCGAGGTCATCAGCATCAGGTTGTTTGGCCCCGGTGTGATCACGGTGACAAGGGCAAATCCGGCAAGGGCGAGGAAAAGATCAGGTGTCATATGCTGCAATATGTGACGAAATTCGTGCCTTTTTGTTGCGAATATACGGGCATTACAAGTATTCTGTGCAATGAATGACCGAACTTGATCACATCGACCGCCAGATATTGCGCATCTTGGGCCGGGATGGGCGGCTCAGCAACCTTGCTTTGGCCGAACAGGTCGGATTGTCGCCATCGGCGTGCCTGCGGAGGGTCAGTGCCTTGGAGCGCTCTGGCGTCATCACAGGCTATCGCGCGGTTTTGAGCCCTGAAAAGACCGGCATTGGGTTTGTCGCGTATGTCACAGTTGGACTGAGCCAGCATACCAAAGCTGCGCAAGAGGCGTTTGAGCGTGCGATTTCGTGCAGTCCTGAGGTTAAGGAATGCCATAACATCACCGGGTCGGTCGAATATCTGTTGCGAGTCGAGGCGGCGGATCTGGCCGCCTACAAGCATTTTCACACGGATGTTTTGGGCGTGCTGCCGCAGGTCAATGCAATTACATCTTACGTGGTGATGGGGTCACCCAAAGATGACCGAGCGTAAGAAATGCCATTGCTGCATGGCAGGGCTGTAAAGACAGCTCTGGTGCATGCACCAGAAGGGCATAGATTGCGCGTCAAGGGAGGGACAACAATCAGGAGTCGTCCCATGACACAGCACCAAAACACCGAATCGAACCGCACTGCCCCGGAAGAGGCATTGGCTTTGCTCACCGAGGCGTGGGCGTATTACATGCCGGTTCCGAAACTGGTGACCGAGCGCAACAGCCAGCCGTCGCCGGTGTTCGAGGAATACTACGCCGCTTGATGTGGGGTGTGGGTAGGTTGGCCAGCCCTGCGCGGAGCATTGCCGACACGAAAGATGCATGATTGCCTTGCGGCTGGGTTCGTCGCAAGGCTGGCGAATGAGATATGTGCGTTTGCTAAGTTTGGTTTTGAGCCTTTCGGTGACGTTGGCTGGGTGTGCGACAACAGCCCCCGAAACAACCGTTTCGACGCGAAACCTTTACCCCAATGAAACGCCGGAATTGCGAACGCTGATTGTTGATGCGGCCGCGGAAAACGAAGTGCCAGTGTCTTTGGTACAGCGTGTCGTTATCCGTGAAAGCACCCATCGGCCCGAGGCGCGGAACGGGCCGTATTATGGTCTGATGCAAATCTTGCCTGCCACGGCCCGGTCAATGGGATTTCGAGGTCGCCCGTCTGACCTTTTGGATGCAGAGACCAATCTGAAATATGCAACGCGATATCTGCGGGGGGCCTGGCTTGTTTCCGGTGGAGATGAGGCTGAGGCGGTGATGTGGTACGCGCGCGGTTACTACTATGAGGCCAAGCGCCTTGGTCTGCTCGACGAGACTGGCGTGCATGGGCGCAAGCAGTGGCCAGACTGATCTTCACACGGTCTTAAGACGTTGGTGAGAATCTTCGTACGAAGATTCTTGGGCCGCGCCATAAAATTCTGGGGAGTGGTTTAAAAAAGGCCTGCACGTGGAGACGCAGGCCTTTTTGTATCGACGCAGAGTGGCCGCTTGTGATGCGGCTGTGCATGTATCAGTTGGTGGAAATCATCTCGGATTGGCGCACAATCACCTCGGCTTGTTTGATCGACGCAATGTCGACCAGGCGCCCTTTGTAGACTGTAGCACCTTCGCCTTTGGCTTTGGCGTCTTCCATCGCGGCAAGAATCTCGCGGGCTTCGGTCAAGGCAGCTTCGGTCGGGGTAAAAACCTCGTTGGACAGGGCCACCTGTTTTGGGTGGATCGCCCATTTCCCAACCATGCCAAGCGTCGCAGATCGCAGCGCTTGCGCGCGAAACCCTTCTTCGTCGGAGAAGTCGCCGAACGGGCCATCTACGGGCAGCACGCCATGGGTGCGGCAGGCCGCCACGATGGCGGTCTGCGCCCAGTGCCAGGGATCGGACCAGTGCTTTTGGCCTTCGTGCAGCATGTAATAGCTGTCCTGCGTCCCACCAATGCCGGTTGTTTGCATCCCCATAGAGGCTGCGAAATCAGCGGCGCCAAGGCTCATCGCTTCGAGGCGTGGTGAGGCGGCGGCGATTTCTTCGACATGGGCGATCCCAGCGGCAGATTCGATGATCACCTCGAATGCGATCCGCTTGGACCGGCCCTTGGCCGCTTCGACGGCACTGACAAGTGCATCGACCGCGTACAGATCACCCGCGCAGCCCACTTTGGGGATCATGATCTGATCCAAACGGTCGGGTGCGCGCTCCAGAAAATCCACCACATCGCGGTACCAATAGGGGGTGTCGAGGCCATTAATTCGGACGCTGAGTGTCTTGGTGCCCCAGTCGATATCGCCGATTGCCTGTATGACGTTTTCGCGTGCGCTGTCTTTGTCGGTTGGGGCGACGCTGTCTTCTAGATCAAGGTTGATGACATCTGCATCCGATTTCGCCATTTTTTCAAAGATCGCAGGGCGCGACCCGGGGCCAAAAAGCTGGCAGCGGTTCGGACGGGCGGGCGGAGTCGGCTGGATACGAAAGGACATATAGCGCCTCTTGGTAAGTATATTTCGTTTTACGTCTCTGTGGGGTTATGAAATTGCGCAAGTTTCTGCAAGTGCATTTTGCACCTGCGGAATCGTCGCTGCCGTGCGGCATGGCGCGGTGGCGCAAGAATCTGCGAGGTTTGGTGGCAATTGCGAAGAAATTTTGTGCAATCAGTGCCATTTGCGCCGATGGAGGCAATGCAATTGATGCGTTGGGCTGTCATCCTTCGTTCAATCACGACGCATTTCAGGGGGCCATGATGATCAACACACCATATCTTTTGTTTTTGGGCGATGCACCGGATGGGCTTGCCGCGAAGGTCGCGCAGGGCATCAAGGATTGGCGCCCTGAGAACTGTGTCGGCCAATTCCGAATGGAGGGCTGCAAGGCCGATCTGGGTCTGACGGACATGACACTTGCCGACGCCAAGGCTGCTGGTGCCAAAACGCTGGTGGTCGGTGTTGCGAACCGCGGTGGCAAGATCAGCCAGGCGTGGAAAAAGGTTCTGGTGATGGCGCTTGAGGAGGGGTTCGACCTTGCCTCGGGCTTGCACAACCTGTTGCGTGATGAACCCGATCTGGTGGCTGTGGCCGAGGCGACGGGCCGCGCGCTGCACGATGTCCGAGTGCCCGAGGTGGAATACCCGATCGCCGATGGCGTCAAACGCAGCGGTAAGCGGGTGCTGGGCGTTGGCACGGATTGTTCGGTGGGCAAGATGTATACCGGTCTCGCGCTGGACAAATCCATGCGCGACATAGGTATGAAAAGCACCTTTCGCGCGACCGGGCAGACCGGAATCCTGATCACCGGCGACGGCGTGCCGCTTGACGCGGTTGTCGCAGATTTTATGGCGGGGTCCATCGAATGGCTGACGCCCGACAATGACGCTGATCATTGGGATGTGATCGAAGGGCAGGGCAGCTTGTTCCATGTGTCCTTTTCAGGTGTCACGATGGCGCTGATCCACGGTGGGCAACCCGACGCGCTGATCCTGTGCCATGAACCGACACGAACGCATATGCGTGGTCTTCCGGGATATGACCTGCCCTCGCTGGAGGCGTTGCGGGACATGGCGCTGCCGTTGGCGCAGATCGCCAATCCGGAGTGCGTTGTTGCAGGTATTTCGATCAACACTCAGCATATGGGCGAAGCCGAAGCCGTGGCCTATCTCAATGAGCTTGAGACCAGGATGGGCTTGCCTGCGGTGGATCCGTACCGCCATGGTGCAGACCGGTTGGCCGAGGCTTTGGCGGCGATTTGACAACCACAATCGATGCGCCTTTGGCAAGGTTGCTTTGGCATATTTGGAAAAAGAAGAAGCAGGGGACAGCACCATGATCGAGGTGACACGGGATGTGTTTCGGTTGGCGCAGGTCTTTACGATCTCGCGTGGGAGCCGGTCAGAGGCGAAGGTTTTGACCGTGCGGGTGACCCGCAGAGGCATCACGGGCATGGGTGAATGCGTGCCATATGCGCTGTACGGTGAAACCCTCGAGAGTGTTGAGGCCCAGATCAGGTCTTTGCCAGAGGGGATCGACCGGACCGCTTTGCAGAACGCTTTGCCCGCCGGGGCCGCGCGGAATGCGATGGATTGTGCGCTTTGGGATTTAGAGGCCAAACAGGCGGGCTGTCGCGTTTGGGAGCTTGCCGGATTGCCAGAGCCGGGGCCGGAGGTAACGGCTTATACGTTGTCACTGGAGACACCCGAGGTGATGCAGGCACAGGCTGCCAAGAATGCGCATCGGCCTTTGTTGAAAATCAAGCTGGGCACGCCTGACGACATGCCACGTCTTGAAGCGGTGCGGGCGGGCGCACCGGATGCCCGTATCATCGTGGATGCCAATGAGGGTTGGTCTGCTGAAGTCTATGCCGATCTTGCGCCGCATCTGCTACGGTTGGGCGTTGATCTGGTCGAGCAGCCTTTGCCTGCCGGCGAGGACGACGCACTTTTGGGTGTGAGCCGGCCTGTGCCGCTTTGTGCGGACGAGAGCTGTCATGACCGCGCGTCGGTGGCGGACCTCAAAGGCAAGTATGACATTGTGAACATCAAGCTTGATAAGACCGGTGGGCTGACCGAGGCGCTGCTTTTGCGCGATACCGCACTGGCCGAAGGCTATGGTGTGATGGTCGGTTGCATGGTGGGGTCGTCACTGGCAATGGCGCCGGCGGTGTTGGTTGCGCAAGGGGCGGCGATCACGGACCTTGACGGGCCGCTTCTTCTGGCCGAAGACCGCGAGGAACCATTGCTGTTTGACGAGGCGGGTGTGCATCCTTCTGCGCCCGGCCTTTGGGGATAAGGAGATCCACCATGACCCGCACCGTATACGTGAACGGAGAATATCTGCCCGAAGACGAGGCGAAAGTGTCGATCTTTGACCGGGCGTTCCTGATGGCGGACGGCGTCTATGAGGTGACATCCGTTCTTGGCGGCAAGCTCATTGATTTTGCAGGCCATGCCAAACGGTTGGAGCGGTCGTTGAACGAGTTGGAGATCAAGAAGCCTGCGGTGTTCGATGACTTGCTCGCGATTCATCGTGAATTGGTCTCAGTAAACGGGATTGAGGATGGTTTGGTCTATCTGCAGATCACTCGTGGCGCGCCAGGAGACCGCGATTTCGTGTTTCCTGATCCGGAGACGACCGAACCGACCGTTGTTCTGTTCACGCAGAACAAGCCGGGATTGGCGGACAGCCCGGCCGCCAAGACGGGGATGAAGATCATTTCCATTGAAGACGTGCGCTGGGGGCGTCGCGACATCAAGACGGTGCAATTGCTGTACCCGTCGATGGGCAAAATGATGGCCAAGAAGGCGGGTGCGGATGACGCCTGGATGGTGCAGGACGGGGCCGTGACCGAGGGCACCAGCAACAACGCGTACATCATCAAGGGCAACACGATCATCACCCGCGCGTTGTCGAACGACATTCTGCACGGTATCACCCGGGCGGCTGTGCTGCGCTTTGCACAAGAGGCGCAGATGCAAGTGGAGGAGCGCGATTTTACCATCGACGAGGCGAAGGATGCAGATGAGGCGTTCATCACCTCTGCGTCGTCCTTTGTGATGCCGGTGGTAGAGATCGACGGTGTTGGTTTGGGCGATGGCACGCCGGGCGCACGCACAGCCCGTCTGCGAGAGATCTATCTTGAAGAAAGCCGCAAAGCCGCAATCTGATCCATGGGCGCGGCTCCGGAACGGGATAGCTATGATGTCGTGATCGTCGGTGGGGCGATCATGGGATCAGTTGCGGCGTGGTTTCTAACCGATTTGGGCTTTGATGGCCGTATTCTGGTTGTAGAGCGGGATATGAGCTTTGAACGAAGTGCGACGGCGACATCGACCTCGTGTATCCGGCAGCAATTCTCAAGCGAATTGAACGTGAAGATCAGTCAGTTCGGTGCGGATTTCATCACCAATATGCGGGCCTATATGGGGGGCGATGCGCGTGTGCCGCAGCTTGGTATTCGCAGTTTTGGGTATCTTTATCTGGCTGACACACAGGCGTTTGCCGATGACCTGAGCGCGCGAGCCGCGGTGCAGGTGGCGGCGGGCGCCGCGACCCGTCTTTTGACCGCGGATCAGGTCCAGCGACTGTACCCGTTCTATGCGGTGGATGACATCGTTCTAGGGTCGATCAACACGCGCGGCGAGGGGTATTTCGATAGTATGGCGCTCTTCGAATGGCTGCGGCGGCAGGCGCAGGAACGGGGTGTCGCTTATGTCGAAAACGAGGTTGTCGGCATGGATGTGTCGGCGGGCTGCGTGCAGTCGGTCACATTGGCGACAGGCGAGCGGATTGCCTGTGGGCATGTGATCAATGCCGCCGGGCCGCGCGCTGGGCATGTGGCGGGACTTGCCGGGATCAATCTGCCGGTGGAGCCACGCAAACGGTATTCATGGGTCTTCAAGGCTGAACAGCCGCTGGACCGAGATTTGCCGCTGACAATTGATCCGTCGGGCCTGCATGTGCGCGAAAACGGCGGTGGGACCTATCAGGCAGGGGGGCATTTTGGTGATGATCTAGCGGTCGCCTTTGACGATTTCGCGATGGATCATGACCTCTGGGAGGCCGAGGTTTGGCCGTTGTTGGCGGCGCGCATTCCACAGTTCGAGACGATCAAGCTGGCGCACAGTTGGGTCGGCCACTACGAGATGAACACCTTTGACCACAATGCTGTTCTGGGGCCGCATCCCCAGGTTTCTAATTATCTGTTTATCAACGGTTTTTCAGGCCACGGCTTGCAGCAGGCCCCTGCGATGGGGAGGGGTTTGGCCGAATGGATGTGTTTTGGCTCGTACCAGACACTTGACCTAAGTGAGTTCCATTTTGACCGCCTATTGAGCGGCGCGCCGCAAGTGGAAAAAGCGGTGATTTAGAGCGGGTCCGCTTCGAGCCACACGCCACCTTCGGGGCGCAACGTGATGATCATAACCGGGTCCGGATCGACGCCTTTAACCGATTTGAAACGGAATCGCCCTAGCAAGGTGGCGAGGATGATCACCGCTTCTTGCAGGGCAAAGCTGGCGCCGATGCAAATGCGGGGACCGTCTCCAAACGGAAGATAGGCGTAACGGTCGGGCTTTGCCCCCTGTGCCCACCGGTCTGGGTTGAATTGGTCAGGGTCGTCCCACAGCAGGTGCGACCGATGCAACGCATAGATCGGTAGGATCACAGTATCGCCGGGGTTGATCGGCGTGCCGCACAGCGAATCCTGGGCTAACGCTGTGCGCGACACGATGGCTGCGGGCGGATACAGGCGCAGTGCCTCGTCGATGATCTGCCGGATATATGGCAGGCGGGCCACATCATCGGCGGTGGCGGCGCGGCCCTGAAGGACGGATTGCGCTTCTGCGCGGGCGCGATCTTGGGCGTTTGGGTCAAAGGCACACAAGTATAGCGACCATGCGAGGGTCAGTGCAGTGGTTTCGTGCCCTGCAACAATAAAGGTAAGGAGGTTGTCGCGGATTTCTTCGGTGCTCATACGGCGGCCAGATTTTGGGTCGTCGCCTGCCAGCAACAGGTCGAGCAAATCTGGCACGTCCTGCGATCCGCGTGCCTGGCGCGCGTCGATGACCCGGTCGGCGGCGTCCTTCATGTCGGTCATGCCATTGGTGGCAAGGCTGCGACCCGGTCGTGGGATCCAGTCGGGCAGGCCAAGCACGTCAAACAGCGACACCTTGCCTGCCTCGGCGATATAGATGTCGATGGCCCGATGCACAGCGGCGCGATCGAACCCGGTGTCGCCTGAAAAGGTCACGTCAGAGATCACATCGAATGTGGCAGTGATCATCTCGTCCAGAATGTTCACGGCGCGGTTGCCCGCTTGTGTGATGCGGTCCGCAGATCGCTCTGCCGCGCGTGTCATCACTGGGGCCAAAGCCGCAACATTGCGGTGCGAAAACGCAGGGGCTGCGGTGCGACGCTGCCATCGCCAGTGCTTGCCTTCGGCAATAAAAAGCGAGTCGCCAATGGCTGGGCGAAGCAGGTTCTTGGTGACGATGGATTTCGGATAATTGTCTACGTTTTCCAACAGCACGCGCCGTATGGCACTCGGATCAGTCACCATATGCCACGGCGTGCCAGTGCGACCTGACACGATAGGCTGACGGGTGGAGATTTCGGGGATGATGGTAAGCAGGTTCTGTCGCGAGGCCTGCCAGCTTTGAAGAACGTTCAGCGGCTCGCGCACCAGATTGGCGCGCACTGGCTGCGAATAGGGTTCCGTGGCAGGGACAAAGGTTTGCGTAGTGTTTTCCATATCACCTAAAATTTAGCGCGTCGGCTGCTGCGCGCCAGTTGCGGTGCGTTGCGCCGCTTCGGGTGCTGGGATAGACAGGTCCGGATGATGTTTCCGGGGGACACAATGCGCCGCTTTTTTGTTGCTTTGCCACTGCTTATCGCCTTGGCCGCTTGTGCCAGCCCGACCCGCGATCTTGAAGGGCCGACCGATCCCTTGGGTGATTTCCGTATCGGTCATATCGGGGTGGTGGCCCCCAACCTTCAGAAACTTCTGGTTTCGCGCGAGGCGACCAAGGATGAATGGATCGAAGAGATGAGCAAAGCGCTTGGTGATCGGTTCAGCCGGTTTCAGGGCGACAAATACTACCATCTCGGTGTGAGCGTCGAAGCCTATTCGCTGCCGCCCCCGATCATTCCGGGCAAGTCTGCGGTGGCGATGAATGTGACCCTTTGGGACGATGCGGCGCAATCCAAAATGAACCCCGAGCCAAAGCAGATTCAGGTGATCAAGGTGTTCGAATCCCGAATTTCCAAGAACCGTGATCAACAGCTCACTGGTCTGGCCGAAGAGGCTGCGCGGCTGGTCGAAGTCTGGTTGCGCGAGATGCAAGAGTCGGACGGTTGGTTTGTTGGTACAGGCGCGGAAACGCTTGGCCAGGCGTCAGACTCCGGTACTTTGCCTGCCGAAATTGGCACAACGGATAGCGCAGTGCCGGTACCGGCCACCCGCTGAGCGCAACGTGCC
>NZ_CBFHLV010000046.1:0-26692 GCF_965656765.1 Marivita sp.
CCAGCTCCAGAATCCATCGCTCCGTCAGAAGCAACCCCGCTCAATCACGACCTCAGTTCCAAACGCGATTCCCCTGTTGCCATACCGCCAACAAGATATAGCCGACGCGATGGGTCTTTCGCTGGTCCACACAAACAAGACATTGGCCAAACTGCGCGAGCGTGGAATCGCCACGTGGGCGCAGGACACGTTGACCGTCCATCGCCCCGACGAATTGGCAAAGACCGCTTTTGCCTCTGACGAGGCACCACGTGTCCGCCCCCTGATCTGAGTCACAACGGTCTGCGGAACGATCATGAACTGCATCCCGGGCGGCGTTGCAAAAAGCACGCATCTGGCCACTCACGCGGAACTCTGACGCCGTTGATGCGTTTCACCCAAAGCTAAGGAGGTCGACATGCCAAACACGACACACCACACCATCCACAATTGTGTGCAGTCACTGTTCGATACGTTGATCGACATAAGTAAAGGGTACGCCGTGCTTGTTGAACGTGCCGATCCGGCCGTCGAAGGCTTCATTCAGGATTTGGCCGACACACACACAAGAGACATTGCCGAGATCGAGATTGCCGCCAAAAAACAAGGCGTCGAACTGGATCGTTCAGGCACCATGATGGGCGAAGTTCACAAAGCCGCCGTAAAGGTGCGTGACCACATTTCCGACATCGACAGTAACGCGCTCGAAGCAGTTGCTGACGGCGAAGAGAACGTCGTGAAACGGTATAATTCCGCGATCGCGGAAACGTCGGAGGCCGATGAACTGCACAACGTGCTGGTCATTCAACGACAAGAACTGCGCGGCAAAATCGCAAATATTTTTGAGGCCGTTTGACCTGGCTTCAACCGACGGAGGGTAGCATGAGCACCACAACAGACACACTCGACCAAGCCAAAGACCGTGCAACGGAGATGGCGAACGACGCCAAGGAATACGCAAAAGCGTCAGCCAAAGAACAGGCGGAATCGGCACGCAGCCAAGCGATTGACGAAATCGACGATACCGCTGAAGCAACTCACGCGGCCCGCGATGAATTCGACACAAATTCGCTTCAAGCCGCGGCACTTGATCACTTGGGCGCGCAGATCAGTTCGGTCGCGGCAACGCTCCGAGACAAGCCCGTGGATGTGATGGCCGACGACGTCGCCGTCTTTGCGCGTAAAAATCCCATGCTGTTTCTTGGCGGTGCTGCGGTTGTCGGTTTCGCTGCCGCCAGATTTTTGAAATCCGGCAACACTGCACAGAACAGCGACAGCGCGGCGGACGACCCATGGTCTGGCCACCTGAACTATGCGGAGCCGCAAAAGTGAACCAGACAACACCCGAAACCCAAGACATGCGCAGCGTAATTTCAAGAATACTGACCGAAGCACGCGCGCTCCTAAGAACCGAACTGAAACTGGCCAAACGCGAACTGTCCGACAGTGCGTCACGCGCCGGAGGTGGATTGGCCCTATTCGTCTTGGCCGCATTGGTCGCCTTTGTCGGCCTCACCGCGCTTGCAGTTGCCGCAGTTGTGGGTGTCACCGCATTGGGCGTCGCTCTTGGTTGGGCGGCATTGATTGTTGCCATCGCCTTTCTGGCCATGGCTTTGATCTTTGCCCTTATCGGCAAGTCGCGAATTTCGACCGCGTCGCTCACACCCAAGCGCACTCTCAATCAAGTCAAATCAGACATCGACGCAGTAAAGGAGATGGCCCGTGCCTAACGTAGACCAACTGGAACAAAACGCAGAAACGCACCGGGCTGAGCTTACGGATCAGATCAGCGCCTTGGCGTCCTCTGTCAATCCCGAAGCCAACGCCAAGCGCGCCGTCGGCCAGACCGCAGATATCGGCCAAACACTTGCAAAAGCGGTGCTGGACGGCACTAAAAATCAACCAGCCGGCTTGACGATGATTGGTATCGGCGCTGCAATGATCGCACTCAACACTGGTAAAAAACCCGAGCCGCGCCTCACATCTTACGATGAAATGGGAAGCCATGATGATCGCATCGCCCGCGCGGATCGTCAGATGAAGGCACGAGCACAGGTTAAATCCGGTCGCTTTGCCGCGTCGCAATCGGCCTCAACCTTGCGCAAGTCGCTGGACAAGGGGCTTGACAGATTGTCGCCCGAGGCCCGCGCCCGCGTGACTGAAGCACGTCTCAAGGTGATCGACGCTCAAGAGAAACTGGAACGCCAAGCGCGGCGCACGTCCAAGCAGGCACAAGAGGCGCATCAAAGCCAGCCGTTCCTGACCGGTGCCATCGTCGCAGGTGTGGGCGCAATAATCGGCGCGCTTTTGCCATCCACCAAAGCCGAAGCGGATCTGATGGGCGCCACGCGCGACAACATGATGCGCGATGCCGAAGCCGTTCTGCGCGATGAGTTTTCCAAAATCGAACAGCAGGGCAAAGCTGCAGTCGAATCCAGCATCCGCGAAGCCCGCGCTGAATTTTCTGACGCGCATCAACCCGCCTGATGTTGCCGCTCAACCCCACTTGGGCCAAGGCGCAGACCGTGTGCCTTGCGCTCTTGGCGATCGTCACCGCATTTACTGCGCTCAAACTTGCCCAAGGGCTCTTGGCACCAGTGACGCTGGGGTTGGTCGTGGCCGTTGTAGCTGCACCCGGCATGCGCCTCTTGGCGCGTCTTGGCATTCCGCGCGCCGTCAGCGCCAGTATCAGTCTCGCCTTTGTTGCGGGATTGGCCGTCCTACTGATTGCGGGGTTGGGTCCGATTGTGATGGACCTGATCGCACAAGTGCCGCGCATTGAGGACGAAATTCGGTGGTGGGTGATTGATGCCAGCCGGGCCATCCGCGGATTGGAATCTGTCCAAGGCGACTTGGAACAAAGCCTTGTAGAAGACGGAAAAGCCGTCGAAAACGCAATGCCAAGCCTCCTGGATGCGCTGTCCGTTGCACCCAACTTTGCCGCGCAACTGCTTACATTTGCTGGCACATTCTTCTTTTTCACGTTGACCCAAAATGAAATCTATTCTGTGGTAAAAGGCAGGGCCGGTGCTTTCCGCCAAGCGGACCGCGCTGTGTCGCATTATTTCGGCACCGTGACCGTGATTAACGCAGGCCTGGGCATTGCAGTGTTCACCGCCATGACCGCGATTGGCGTGCCCAACCCGATCCTGTGGGGGGCTGCCGCCTTTATCCTGAACTTCGTTCTTTACCTTGGTCCGGTCATGCTGCTTGTGTCCCTCGCGGTGGTTGGCTTTACCGAATTCAATGGTGCTTATGCGGTGCTGCCTGCGCTGACCTATTTCCTGCTCAACATGACCGAAGCCCAATTCGTCACGCCAACGCTTGTCGGCCAACGTCTTCAACTCAATCCCTTGGTGGTATTTCTTGCGATCCTGCTGGGCCTCTGGCTTTGGGGCCCCATTGGTGGGATTGTGTCTTTGCCCCTGCTGGTATGGGTGACCGCGTATCTCGCGCATGAACCGCAGGACCAGCCCGATCTTAACAAAGACTTGGCTCCGACACAGGCGTGATATGACAAACACCAAAACCACCTTCCCAGCCTTGCCCATGGAAACAACCATAGATGGTCGCGAACGGCTTTGCGGTATCGAGATTGAATTTGCCGGACCCACAGAGATGGAGACCGGCAATCTGATTGCCGATACGTTCGGCGGCACCGTCAAGGATGGTGGGGATCATAGCGTCACGGTCTGTGACACACCTTTCGGTGACATTGAGGTCGAACTTGATATCTCATTGCGCAAACGCGAAGACCTGCCATTTGTGAAAGAAGGCTTGGACGCCTTTCGCGGCTTGATCCCTGTCGAAGTGGTGACACCACCGCTAAGCCGCACACAACTGGAAGAGTTCAACACCATCTGCACCAGTCTGCGCAAGATTGATGCGATGGGGTCACGGAGCGGCGTGTTCCTTGGCTTTGGCGTGCACGTAAACCCCGAGGTTGTGGCCCCTGATCATCGCTTCACCCTTGATACGATTACGGCCTATGCCATGCTTGAGCCTTGGCTGCGCGAGAAAGAGCAAGTCGATGCGACCCGCCGCATGATGCCCTTTGTAGGCGCATGGCCCAAAGCGTTGATCTCAGATCTGGCAAACACCAGATATGACAGCCTTGCCGACCTGATGCGCATGGCCGCCAAACACATTCACAGCCGCAATCAAAGCCTTGATCTGCTGCCGCTTTTCAAACACGCGGAACCTGACCTTTTTGCCGATCTCTTCGATATAGACGACAAAACAGCCGCTCGACCCACCTTTCATTTCCGTCTGCCCGACAGCCGCATTGACGAAGCCGACTGGTCACTGCTTCAACCCTGGCAACTTTGGCGTCAGGTCGAACTGATCGCGGCAAATGATGACCTTCTGTCGGCCCTCTGTGCGGCTTGGAAAATTCATGATGCGGCGTGGTTCGAACGCGCCTCAGTGTGGGTCCAGACGATTGACACCCTGATTGAGGATCACAACGCACGAGCGGATGTATGAGCAGGCCAAACATCGCGGTCACAACCTCATCCCGCACGGGATGGCGGGTTTACCCACTCATCAACCTCAACCTCTGGATTACAGGCGGACGCGGCGTGCGTTGGGGTGTCGGACGTGTGGCTGACCTCGAACATGTCGACGGCCTGATCATTGGCGGCGGCGATGATATTGGCCCTGACCTCTATGGTGGCAGGTTGGGTATTTCGGCCCGGCTTGATCCGGAACGCGATGAGCTGGAACGCTGTCTGGCCGAAGCTGCGTTGGAACAGAACATCCCCGTGCTCGGCATCTGCCGCGGATCGCAGATGTTGAACGTGGCCTTGGGCGGCACGCTCGATCAAGACGCATGGACGACCTATGGCCCCGAGCGCAAGATCACCACGATCCTGCCCAAGCGCAACATCTGCGTTGAGGAAGAAACCCACCTGTCCCTGATCAGCGGCGAACACCCGATGAAGGTGAACGCCCTGCATTCGCAGGCCGTTGATCGGCTGGGAGAGGGTCTGCGCATTTCGGCAAAGGACACTGGCGGCATGATTCAAGCCATTGAACGCGTGCGCGATCCTTTTGCACTTGGCGTACAGTGGCATCCCGAACACCTGTTCTACGCCCACCGCCAACGCGCCATCTTTCGCGCTCTTGTCACCGCTGCCAATGCGTATCGGGACGACCGCAACCAGAACCGCGCAATGCGCAATGAACTGGCCTGATCTCACCCATTGGGTTGAGGCACCCCCTTGGTCGCATCCTTCCTGTCGTCAGGGGAAAAAAGCTCCGTCTGACGCGCACAATAGAGGCCACCAACTATGCCAAACGCGTTGGCGGCCACTGCGGCAATCAGGATACCGGTAAAGCCAAAAACCCACATCCCCAACCACGCCAGCGGCACGTAGATCACAAAGATGCGCGACAGGCTAAGCCCCAGCGAATACACCGCTTTGGACCGCGCATTCATCGCCGCGTTGGTGATAACAAGAATACCGTACCCCATGATGCTCCAGCTCACGATGCGCAGGTATTGCGCGGCATAGCTGCGCGCCTCGGCACCTTCGGCAAAGAACCCGGCGATTTGGTCTGCAAAGATCGTCACCCCAACTGCCAGAACCAGCCCGTAGCCCACGCTGAACATCCACGCTTGCCGCAGCGCCATCCGCGCGCGGTCCTGCTTTCCAGCGCCGAAATTCTGTCCGACGACCGGGCCAATTCCCGCCGACAGTGCAAAAAGCGCAACCAACGCGACGGATTGCACGCGCGTCGCGGCACCAAAGCCGGCAACGGCGGCCTCACCTAAGGTGGCCACCGCAGCCGTCACAAGCGCCATACCCGCCGGGTTGATGGCATTTGAACAAGCCGCTGGCACCCCGACCGAGATCACGTCGCGGATGGATGACAACAGCCCCTTAAACGGCTTGCCGCAGACTGTCAGCAGCCCGCTGTACCACGCGTACCACAAGGCGACCCCTGCCCCAAACGCACGCCCAATGGCCGTCGCCAATGCTGCTCCTTCGGTTCCCATCGCCGGGATCGGGCCCCAGCCGAAGATGAGTAGCGGATTGATCGCGATATTGACGACCGCCGCCAACACCATCATCGCCGCAGATGTGGCCCCATCGCCATGCGCGCGGAACACCGCGTTACAGACCATCATCACAACGAGAAACGGAAACGACAGTGACCAGAACGGCACGTAAGCACGTGTTTCCTCAAGTGCAGCATCCTGTGCGCCCATCCATTGGAACACTGTTGGAGCACCGAACAAAAAGGCCAGCGCGACTAAGATGGCCAGCCCAAGCCCAAGTCCCAAGGAATGCAACGCCAACCGGATCGGAGCATCGCTGTCAGCCTGATCGCGCCCAATGGCTTGCGACACCACCGCGTTCGCCCCTGCCGACAGCCCAATCGACAATGATGTCAACGCGGTTGTCACAGGGTAAATGAACCCCACCGCTGCCAATGGTGCCTGACCCAACTGCCCAAGAAAATAGGCATCAGCCAAGCCGACACTTAAAACTGCAAGAATGCCAAAAGTCATCGGCGCAGACACCCAGGCCAAAGCTTTCCAAATCGGTCCTTGGGTCAAATCGGCCTTGGCCATGCGCACAGTCCTTCCGGGAACTCGTTACTGGGGGCGACACCACAATAGGCGCAACCTTCCGCACCCAACGCGCAGCGCCTTAACCGGTTCCGGCGTTCCACAATGGAACTTTTGAGGATCCAAACGGTTAAACAGATGAAACTCAGACGACGAGAGGTATTGAATGTCCGCTCCATCCACGAATATCGAAAAGCAATCCAAACGCCACCGTCCTGCCATTTGGGCCATGATCGCGGTCGGCATCTTTGCCGCAGTTCTATTCTTGACGTACCTCGCAAACCTTTCAGCGCAGGGCAACGAACCCGGTGAAACCACCGACACAGCAGCGCCCACTGTCGCGACCGACGGGTAATGATCATGACACAAGACCATGGCACGTCGATCAAAGATGACGACACATACGAAGCACTGCGTGACGACGGCTACACCAAAGAGGCCGCCGCTCGCATTGCTAACGCGCAAGCCAATGACACCCAAAGCCCATCCGAGAAAGGCGGCAAAGCCCCGCCGTACGAGGATTGGACCAAGGACGATCTGTACGACCGCGCGCAGGAGCTTGATGTCTCAGGGCGGTCTTACATGACAAAACCCGAGTTGATATCGGCGCTACGGGATCGTTGAAAGATGGCCTTTCGCGAAGGAAACATGGTGGCGTGGAACTGGGGCAACGGCACTGGAAAAGGTGAGGTCAAAAAGGTCTACACCGAAAAGACAACCGTCAAGATTAAGGGGACGGACGTGACGCGCGACGCCACGGACGATGCGCCCGCGTACCTGATTGAACAAGACGACGGCGATCAGGTCTTGAAAAGCGATAGCGAAGTCAGCGCCGCATAGCGGCGCAGGTAGGAGAAACCAATGGGTATTGAAATCACAGGAATTGGAGGACTGATCCTCCTTGTTCTGAACGTTTGGGCCTTTGTGTCGATCATCGGGTCCAATAATTCAACTGGATCAAAAGTGCTATGGTGCCTGCTAGTTCTGATACTGCCAATATTGGGCTTTATCATCTGGCTGATCGCCGGGCCCCGCTCAGCGTCCGCCCGTGCCTAATTGGTTTTGGCCCCGCACATTCTGCGGGGCATTTTTGACGTAAAACCAAAACGCTAACGGGTGATTTGGATGCTTTCCAAATACTCCAAAAGCGCCACCAGCTTGCGTGGTGTCGGGGTCAACACACCATCACCAGTATCGAGTGGCACCAGCTCCCCTTCGAGCAACGCACCGAATTCCGGCATGTCAGGTCCGGTCGGCGCTGATTTGGTATAACCATCGATTGCCGAGAGCACCTCTACTCTTGGAAAATCATCGTCGTTTCGCGCCGCAATCAAAGTTAGGTCGGGCGGCGCATTCGCCATCGCCTTGGACATCGGACCATTGCCCTTGGCGGACACACCATGACAAATGGCGCAATTTTCCATAAACAACGCACGCCCATCACTGGCTTGCGGCATTTCTTCGGGCGTGCAGGCTGCGATCAGCAACGCGGCAGAAGCACCGATCATCAGGCTGAAACTCTGTGGGCGCATTTGGGCCTCCTTGCTCGACTGTGTTCAAACTGCCTGTCTTTGGCCGTCCGCGCAACCGCACCGCGCACCCGTTTGTGACCTTACCGGGTGACAATCGGCGATTCCCAGCGCAGTCTCGCGGCAAACCGCGCCAAAGGATACCGCCCATGCCGATCTATGCCCTGACCATGCTTGCCGCCGGGATCGGCATACCGCTTTTGGCCGCCCTGAACGCAGCCCTTGGTGTGCGGATCGGATCGCCTGCTGCGGCAGCAATGGTGCTGTTTTGTGTGGCGCTGTCTGCGACCACACTCGTGACGATTGTCACTGGCCCCAAAGCGTTATCCGGCATTCCTCTTGCACCGCGTCACCTGCTATTGGGTGGGCTGCTGGTGGCATTCTATGTTCTGTCCATTACGTATATCGCACCGCATTTCGGTATCGGAAACGCGGTGTTTTTTGTGCTGTTGGGTCAGCTGATCTCAGCCGCCATTATCGACCATTTCGGCTTGTTCGGCGCGCGTGTCAGCCCGCTATCGCTTACCCGCGCCTCAGGAATTGCTGTGATGGCGCTTGGGGTCTGGATCACCCAGCGCGCCTGACCATGGTTTGGATCAGTTGATGTTCAATCCACTGACAGACGCGCGAATGCGGGTATCTGTGTCATCGCTGTCACCCGAAAGGGCAATCCCCACCAACGCCACATCGCCGCCGCCGAACGAGTTGGCATAGTCGCGAGACAGATTGACGTTCTCATTCGCGCTGCCAGTACCGGACCCACGCAAGACCACGGTTTTACCCCGGTTGCCCAGATATGGGCTGCTCAGGACTGCGCCACGGTTATGTGCGCCGCCCCAAACGTAAACCAATACACGCGCGGCATCATTGGTCAGAAGCTTGCGAACACTTGCCCCTTTCAGGGCCTGCGCCTCGGCTTGCGGCAGGAAGACGAAATACAGGGCAAGGTTGCGATCATCACCGCCCTTTTTACGCAAATCGGTTGCCGGCACACCTTCCTGAACGCTCCAGGACCATTTGGCGCTTGAGGCGTTCCAATAGGGTTCCGGCAATTCCCGGTAGGCCAAGGACACCGACCCGTCCGAACTTACACTTACCGAAGACCCGTTGAATCCATATTTGTTCGACGAGAACAGAGAGAACTTCTGTGTCTTCCAAGACCCGTCAAAGGACACAGGCGCTGCCATGGCGGGAACCGTGGCGAGGGACAACAGGATGATGGCAAGACTACGAAACATGGGAAACCTCTTTTATATCCCACCGTCCTAACAGCCTTGCCCCCTCACCTGCATCAAACGTTCATGTGAGGCATGTGTCATCGCCTTTGCACTCGCCACTCGTTAACCTTGGTTAACAAATCATTAAGCTCAGGCCGGGGTGAGCACACCTTGGTCCATCCGCAGCTGCCGATCCATCCGAGACGCCAGTTCCATGTTATGCGTGGCAATCAGCGCGGACAGCCCTGTTTCGCGCACCAGCGTCATTAACGCATCGAACACCGTGTCCGAGGTGGCCGGGTCAAGGTTCCCGGTCGGCTCATCCGCCAGCAGCACCGAAGGTTGGTTCGCCAAGGCACGGCAGAACGCAACGCGCTGCTGTTCGCCCCCCGACAGCGCCGCCGGTCGGTGATGTGCCCGGGGGACGATCCCGACGATGTCCAACAACTCACGCGCCCGCGCATCGGCAACACGGCGCGAAACACCTGCAGCCAGTTGCGGCAGAACGATGTTTTCCTGCGCGCTGAATTCGGGCAGCAGATGATGGAACTGGTAGACAAACCCAACCTCGTCACGCCGCACCGTCGTGCGCTTGCGGTCCGCCCCTCCGGTCATATCCGCCCCCGCAATTTCGACGGTGCCCGCATCCGGTGTGTCGAGCAGACCCGCGATGTGAAGCAGCGTGGACTTGCCCGCACCCGACGGTGCAACCAAGGCAACCACTTCGCCCGTGTTCAAAGACACATCGACGCCGCGCAACACGTCCACCGCAGCAGGCGTACCCGCGTTGTAGGTCTTGGTCACCCCGACCAGTCGCAAAGACACCTCACTCATAGCGCAATGCCTCAACCGGGTTCATCCGTGCCGCCCGCCGTGCCGGGAAAATGGTCACCACAAAGCTGAGCCCGAGCGACAGTGCCACCGCGCTGAGTACATCCGGCAAACGCAACTGCGCGGGTAGCTCGTAAATCCCACGCACCGACGGGTCCCATACCCCGCCGCCCGCAACATAGTTCACGAAGGAAAAAATCGGATCAATATACAGCGCGAACAGGCAGCCCAGAATGACACCGGCGATGGTCCCAAGAATACCTGTGAACGCCCCACAGATGAAAAACACCCTCAGCACGGCCCCTTCGGTCAGGCCCATGGTGCGCAGAATCCCAATGTCGCGACCCTTGTTTTTGACCAGCATGATCAGACCGGACACGATATTCATCGCAGCGATCAGAACAAGAATGGACAGGATGATGAACATCACATTGTCCTCGATCTCAAGTGCGCGCAGGAACCCGCCACTGGCGTCTTGCCATGTCCAGACAAGTGCGCGCTGCCCACCCGCTTGTACAATCGGCAGCGTCAACGTTTCGACGCGATCCGGGTCGGCGACCATGACTTCTATCTCGTCGGCGACGCCCTCGCGATTAAAGTATAGCTGAGCCTCGTCAAAAGGCATATAGACGCGCGTTCGGTCGATATCATAACGCCCGGCAGTAAAGACATAGACCACCTCATAAGCCTTGACACGCGGGCTTGTGCCAAAGGCAGTGCGCACCCCGTCAGGGGAAATGAGCTTGACCTTGTCGCCAAGCGCCACACCCAATTCGCGCGCAACGCCTGACCCGATTGCGATACCCTCGCTGAACCTGTCCAAGGCTCCACGTGCCGTGTCGGGGTCGGCGATGCGCGGGATGGTCGCAAGGTCTTTGGGCGCGATACCGAACACCTCGACCCCAGCGTTGCGGCTGTTCGCGGTGGCCATCACCTGCCCTTTGACCAAAGGCGCAGCGCGGGTCACACCGGGCACGGCAGCCACGGATTGTGCCAAAGTTTGATAATCCGGGATCGTGCGCGAGGATCGGCCGAATTCGTCCACCTCTTGTGTGTAATAGACCGTGACATGGGCGTTCGAGCCAAGGATCGTATCGACGAATTCGGCGCGAAACCCTGACCGCACGGCCAAGGTCGCGATCAAGGCAAAGACCGCCAAAGTGATGCCGATCAGGCTGATCCAGGTCATCACGCTGACCCCACCCTCAGCACGGCGCGCGCGCAGGTACCGCCACGCGATCATCCATTCAAACGGGGCAAAGGGCGGAGGGGTCTGGGCCATATCGGTCTCTTGCTGCTCTGGACGATAAGTGGCCGCTTGGGTCGGTCGGGTCAAGGCGGTCAGGATAGGTCCGGTCTGGTCCTATTGTTTCGCATGCGAAACATTGGGTCAGAGGGGCTGACCTGACTCGGGCGTAGACATATTTTGGTTGGCCGCAAGTTTGCCGAGAGGTTTCCTGAGCGGACGCAGGTTTAACTGCCCATCAATAGGAGAGATTGTAGCGCCGCATTTGCCAAAAATTTTCGGCTTCGAGCTCAGACCAACTGATCCTGCAAGCTCATTCACATTCTCATTAACACCCGCCATAGTCATGACACGTTGTGCATTTAGCCAACCAAAGTACGGTCGCAGGGGGAACAGTGAGGAGACCGGCTAGGTGCTACGCTTTGACCGCTTACCAACAGTATTCAGCTATGTGATCGCCGGTCTCGTAGCTATCGTTGTTCCCATGTGTTTGGGATACGTCATTTTCCGGGCAAATCCTTCAGCCTGCTACGATAGTCCTTGCCTGCTGCCGCTTCTGCTGGTGATTGCATCACCCTTTGCTGGGCCGGTGCTTGCGGTTCTTTTCTTAATCAATCACAGAATGCAGAAGCGGGTTCCAGACGGCTGGATTCCTACCATTGTGTTTTCTGGCCTCACAGCGCAGATCGCGGTTTCTATGCTTGCCGTCGCAACGTCTTCACCCGGGTTCAGGGGCATCTTCCTTTCAGAACTGGTGTCCATCCCGCAGGGTTTCCTTTTTGGTGTCACGGTTGGATCGATCTTTTGGATTGCGCTGAACGCTTCAGCGCGAAGACGGGACAAGAGCCCAAGCTAGACAGCTTCAATTGACAAGCCTTAAATTTCTAACATCAGTCTGCTAATCACTTGGAATGCGAATTTCGTTTCCGGTTTTCTTAGTTGCGTCCGGCGCGGCTGTATTCTTTTCCGGGTTCACATACGATGTGTCATTTGCCGGACTTGCTTTCCAAGACCCGACTTCGGAAATGCAAGAGCGGTGGCTGTTTCACAAAACTATAGCCGAGCGGATTATGTTGACAGGCGTGGCATTGTTGAGTGTCGGATGCATTTGGAAAGTCCTTCAGTGAGCAGCTCGCCTTTTGAAAAGACGCCTCTAGGTTTGAGAGGGAAGCAGTTGTCAACGTCCGCGATCCGGAAAGAGCTACACGTTGAAAGACGTCAAAACGTGCTCAACCAAAAATCATCCGGCTGAGCGGCGTTTGACACGTCCCTCCCTCGTCAGAAACCGACCCGATGCGCCGATCCATGTTCTGAAGTGCACGCGCGGAAACGCACGAGTGGCCCTTAGGTGCTTGTCCTGACGGAGCGCGCTTGGCATAGACGGGGCATGACCGGACCCAGATATCCCGACCTGATCGCCAAGCTTCCCTCAACCGTGCCGTTCGTCGGCCCCGAAGTACAGGAGCGCCAGCGCGGTGCGCCATTCCTTGCCCGGCTTGGGGCGAACGAAAGTGTCTTTGGCCCATCCCCGTTTGCCGTGGCAGCGATGCAGGATGCAGCCGGGCTGTGTTGGCAATATGCCGATGCCACCAATTACGATCTGATCCGTGCCATCTCGTCCCGGATGAACGTCCGTCCCGACAACATCATCATCGGTGAAGGTATCGACGGGTTACTGGGATATTTGGTGCGGCTGCTGGTTGGCCCCGGTGATCCAGTTGTAACTTCGGACGGGGCATATCCTACATTCAACTACCACGTGGTGGGGTTTGGTGGAACGCTGCACAAGGTGCCGTTCAAAAAGGATCACGAAGATATCGACGCGCTGATCGCCAAGGCGCACGAGGTTCAGGCCAAGCTGGTATACCTGTCGAACCCAGACAATCCCATGGGCAGCTGGCATAGTGGCAGCCGGATCGAAAAGGCGCTGAGCGACCTGCCGGACGGGACACTCTTGTTGCTGGACGAAGCCTATATCGAATTCGCGCCGGACGGCACCGCCCCCAAGATCGACGCTGATGATCCGCGTGTGATCCGGATGCGGACGTTCTCCAAAGCATTCGGTATGGCCGGGGCGCGTGTTGGCTACGGGATAGGAGCACCGGACCTGATCAAGAGCTTCGACAAGGTACGCAACCATTTCGGTATGTCCAAGATTTCGCAAGCCGGGGCCTTGGCCGCATTCGAGGACGAAGCATGGCTGACCGAAGTCATCGATCTGGTTGCAGTCGCCCGAGACCGTATCGCTGCCATTGCCAAGGCCAATGGCCTGGCCCCCCTGCCCTCGGCCACCAATTTCGTTACAGTGGATTGCGGCAAGGATGGTGCCTTTGCCAAGGCAGTTCTTGCGGCGCTGATCGAACAGGGCGTGTTCGTGCGGATGCCGTTTGTCGCGCCGGAAGACCGCTGTATTCGCATCAGTGCAGGGCGACCAGCCGATCTGGATGTGCTGGAACACGCGCTGCCCAAGGCGCTTGAGACGGCGCGCTGATAGGCAAATCTTGGGTTCTTCACGGAAAATTTGGGACTTCCCATCAGTTTACCGCTGACGGAGCGGTTTTGTGCGCTATTCTGACGCAGAGCCGTACGCGAACCAATGCGGAGATACCGATGGATCAACGTCATCCCAAGCGGGTCGAGGATTACACGACCGCCAACTTGATTTTGATTTTTGTGAACCTGCTTTGGATCTTTGGTGTGATCTGGGCCAGTTTCGGACTGTGGGCCGTTGTTCTACTGGGATGGGTTCTAAATTACGGGATCACCCGGCTGGCGGTCTTTCGCGCCAGTCGTGAAATCCAGTGGCCCTCAGACGCCTGAGATGACTTTGGCCGCTTCGGCAACGCCGCCCGACTTGTGCGGAATATCCAATGCGCCAAGCCCCGCTTCGACCACCCCAAGAAGACCAAGAATCATGTGCGCGTTCACGTGACCCATATGACCAAACCGGAAGTAGCCGTCGCTTTGCGGGTCGTCATTGTTGGCCATGCCCAGCCCAATGCCCAGCGTGACTCCGGCCTGATCCGAACACCAACGGCGCAGTTGGGTGCCAAAGGGTTTGCCGATGGAAAGCGCCGTCACAGCATGGCTGCGCAAGGCAGGATCGGACACATTGAGCCTGAGCGGACCGTCCTGCCCCCAATGTTCAACAGCCGCCCAAATGGCTTGGGCCAAGGTCACGTGGCGCGCCCAGATCGCCTCTAGGCCCTCGTCGTGGATCATGTCGAGTGCGGTGCGCAAGCCGTAGATGTGGTGCGTGGGCGCGGTGCCGCTGAAATACTGGTAGAAGGCTTCGGGGGCCGCGCGCTGGGTCCAATCCCAATAAAGGCTCACATGTTTGAGCCCCTTGCGGACATCAGCCGCTTTGTCGTTGAAGAACACGAACCCCAGTCCCGGCGGGCACATCAGCCCTTTTTGTGATCCGGTCAGGGCCACATCGACGCCCCAGGCATCCATTTCAAACCGGTCGCAACCCATCGCCGCGATGCAATCGGCCATCAAAAGCGCCGGGTGGTTCACATCGTCTAGGATTTTGCGCAGCGGTGCGAATTCGTTGCGATTGGAACTCGACGTGTCCACATGCACAGCCATAATCGCTTTGTAGCTATGAGTCGTGTCGGCCCTCAGCGCCTCTTCGACCCGCGCCAGATCGAAGGTGCCGCCGCTGCCAAAATCCAGCACATGCACCTCGATCCCGCGCGCCTCGGCGATGCGGCTCCAGGCCATCGCGAAAAACCCAGTGGCCAGCACCAGCACCTTTTCGCCCACCGCCACGGTGTTGGCGAGGGCTGCCTCCCAGGCACCGTGACCGTTGCTGATATAGATCGCCACATTCCCATCAGTGCGCGCCACACGTTTCAGATCACGGGTCAGGTCCGGCATCATGTCGGGCAATTCACCCTCGTAGATGTTGGGCGACGCCCTATGCATCGCCCTAAGAACGGCGTCCGGCACAACAGAGGGACCAGGAATGGCAAGATACGTGCGACCATTGGCAAGCGACATATGAGCGACCTCGACAGGATGGGAAACGCCTGTCGGGACGACAGGTTTGGCGTAACCTACCCCGCCCAGCGGTGCCGTCAATAACGCGCAACGCTTGCCAGCGCGTGCCGCAGTCTCTACATCCCCGCCTGACGTGAAAGGGACCGGATGCTGGGACAGCTTTGGACAAAGATCGAAGATGCCGAACGCAAGCTGCGCCGGTCTTTTGGGAAAGACATCACCGACCCCCGTGCGCGGCGGTGGTCGACCTTTCATTATCACGTCTTCGATCACGCGTTTCTGCGCACCTTCTGGACCAATTTCTTTGAGATCGCGCCAGGTGTGTACCGGTCGAACCAGCCAACCCATGCGCGGTTCGAGAAGTACAAGGCGATGGGGATCAAAACGGTCGTGAATCTGCGCGGAGAGGACAAATACGCCCATTACCTGTTTGAAAAAGAAACCTGCGATGCTCTGGGATTGACCCTGCTCAACGCCAAGCTTCAGGCGCGCAATGCTGTCAGTCGCAAGAAGATCGTGCATGTGATTGATACGCTTCGGATCGCAGAAAAGCCGTTTGTCTTTCACTGTAAATCAGGTGCGGATCGGGCTGGATTTGTGGCTGCGCTCTACCTCATGGTGTTTGAGAACCAGCCGGTCGAGGTTGCACGCAAGCAATTGTCGCTCAAGTATATTCACCTCGATTTCACGGCGACAGGCGTGCAGGATTACATTCTCAAAGTGTACGCCGCCCGGAATAAGCGCCAGGCCATCGGGTTTGAGGAGTGGATCCGCACCGAATATGACGCGACCGCCATTCAGACCGGGTTCAACGGCAAGACCCCTGCAGACAAGCTCACCTTGCCCGCGACATTGGTGACATGACCGAAGCCGCGGTAAATCCGCGGGGCCTGCTGCTCTGGGTCTGGCGCGGCTATCTGGCGAAACACTGGCGGCTGCTCAGTATCGCGATGGTGTTCATGGCGCTTGAAGGCGGCATGTTCGGCGCGCTGTCCTACATGATGAAGCCAATGTTTGACCGCGTTTTCGTGGGTGGTGACGCCGATGCGATTGTCTGGGTCGGCCTCCTGTTTTTGGGCATTTTCTTAGTTAGGGCTGTTGCAAGCATCGTGCAAAAGGTTTTGTTGACACGGATATCTCAGCTTTCCGTGGCTGATATCCGGCAGGATTTGCTTGCGCATCTGATGGTGCTGGATACGGCCTATCACCAGACCCATTCGCCTGGCTATCTGATGCAACGCGTCGAAGGCGACGTTGACGCCATTGCCAAGGTCTGGCGCACGATCATCACTGGGGCGGGTCGCGATGTGATCGCCTTAGTTTCGCTGTTCGCGGTGGCCATCTCTGTCGACTGGCGCTGGACCGCAGTTGCCCTGTTGGGTGCGCCAATTCTTGTTGCGCCGTCGGTGATCCTGCAACGTTATGTGCGCAAGAAAGCCCGCCGCGCACGCGATGTAGCGGCCAAGCTGTCAGTGCGGTTGAACGAGGCATTTCATGGTATCATCCCAGTCAAGCTGAACGCGCTGGAACGCTATCAATCCGAACGCTATCGGACGCTGACCGAAGAGCGCGTGACAGTCGAAACACGCAGTGCTTTGGGACAAGCAACCATTCCGGGTCTGATCGACATCATGGCCGGACTGGGTTTCATGGGAGTGCTGTTCTACGGCGGCAACGAGATCTTGTCGGGCGAGAAAACTGTCGGCGATTTCATGGCCTTCTTCACCGCAATTGGTCTTGCATTTGAACCGCTGCGACGGCTTGGCAATGTGGCCGGTGTTTGGCAAGTAGCCGCCGCCGGGATCGAACGGATCCGGCAGATTCTGGACACGAAGCCAGACCTGCGCAGCCCAGCCAACCCAAAGCCGGTGCCGCAGGGCGTGCCTGAGATCAAGCTTAAGGATGTGTCACTAACCTACGGGGAAAAAACCGTTTTGAACGGGTGCAGCTTTACTGCTGAGGCGGGCAAGACCACCGCCTTGGTTGGACCGTCAGGCGCAGGGAAATCCACTATTTTCAACGTTCTGACCCGGCTTGTTGATCCATCACATGGAGACGTTACCATAGGTGGCTTACCGGTTTCAGAAATGGCGATTTCAGATTTGCGCGGACTGTTTTCAGTGGTGTCGCAAGAGGCTCTTTTGTTCGATGACACAGTGCTCGAAAACATCTTGCTGGGACAGGCCGACGTGTCCGACAAAGACCTGAATCGGGCGCTGGATGCGGCGCATGTGTCCGACTTTCTGCCGCAACTTTCGGATGGATTGAATACACCCGTCGGTCCCCGTGGATCTGCCTTGTCGGGCGGGCAACGACAGCGCGTGGCGATTGCCCGCGCCCTGCTGCGAAACCGGCCCATCCTTCTGCTGGACGAGGCGACATCGGCGCTCGACACCGGGTCAGAGGCCAAGGTTCAAGCGGCGCTGGATGAATTGTCCAAGGGTCGCACCACGCTGGTGATCGCCCACAGGCTATCGACCGTCCGCGATGCGCATAAAATCATCGTCATGGATCAGGGGCGTGTTCTGGAACAGGGCACACATGACGATCTGCTCGCGCAATCCGGCACCTATGCTGCCCTGCACCAGATGCAAACGCGTGATTAAACTGCCAGAGCGGCTTGGGTGGTTTTGTCCCAACCAAGGTAGAGCGCGTCACCATCCACAATCAGTGGCCGTTTCATCAGTTTAGGATGCGCGACCAGCAAGGTTTTGGGGTCTTTGGCGCGCTCTGCCTCATCCAGTCCGCGCCATGTCGTGGACCGCGTGTTGAGGGTTTTATCGCCAAATTGCGACAAAGCCTGATCCAGCGTGCTTTCCGGGACAGGTGTGCTCGACACATCCACCATCTCCACATTTGGAAGCGCCTTCAATGCCTTACGGCAGGTATCACAGTTTTTCAGCCCGTAGAGGATCATGCCTCGCTCCTTCGCCAAACCGCCCAGTGATCAGGTTCAGGTTGCAAAATATACATCCTGCACTTGCCTTTAGGCCGTTTTGATCAATCTCATTATCTGTGACGGGGTGTCGCAGATTGCAGCCCCGGTCGCAACCTGAGCGACCCATCGTGGTCAGACATGACGGCAAAAGGAGACACGGGATCATGCCGAACGGTACCGTGAAATGGTTCAACGCCACCAAAGGCTATGGGTTTATTTCCCCCGAGGATGGCGGCAAAGATGTATTTGTTCATATTTCCGCAGTGCAGCAATCCGGAATGGACGGGCTGAGCGACAATCAAAAGGTCAGTTTTGAAATGACCGAGGGTCGCGATGGTCGCCTGATGGCCTCGGATATCTCAACACTCTAGACCTTAAGCCGATTGAAGGCACTCTGCCTCTTGGCGGGCGAGCCGGATCAATTCGGCGACAAAGGGTTTGTCGGTGTCCGCCGTGCGCGTGGCCGCATAGAGCCTGCGCGTGATACCCTTGTGTGTCAGCGGACGGGTGACATAGTCCGAACTGTATTTGACCTCGCGCACGACCCAGTCGGGCAAGACCGACACGCCCCGGTTTGAAGCGACCAGCAACAGGATCACAGCCGTCAGCTCCACCTGGCGGACAGATGCCGGTTCGACCTTGGCCGGGATCAGCAATTGGCTGAACACGTCCAGCCGCGACCGTTCAACCGGATACGTGATGAGGGTTTGCCCACGGAAGTCTTCGGCATCCACGTAAGGTTTCGCAGCAAGTGGGTGCGCGGCAGATGCCACGAATACCGCATTGTAATCAAAAAGTTCCGTGAAGGTCACACCGGGGATATCTTCGGGGTCTGACGACACAACCAGATCAACGTCTTCCTTTTGCAGCGCCGGTAACGCGTCAAAGGCAAGCCCCGGTCGAATGTCGACATCAACATCCGGCCAGCTTTTGCGAAACGCCTCAAGGACCGGGAACAGCCACTCGAAACATGCGTGGCATTCGATGGCGATGTGCATGCGGCCCGACGACCCGTCGCGCAGCCCTTCGAATTCAGCGGTCAAAGCCTCGACCTGTGGCAACACCTGATTTGCCAGTCGTAGCAATCGCATCCCCGCCGGTGACAGCCGCATGGGCTTGGAGCGGCGTACAAACAGCTCGACGCCGGCCGGGTCTTCAAGCGCCTTGATCTGGTGGCTAAGGGCCGATTGCGTGATGTTCAACTGATCCGCAGCTTTGGCCACACCGCCATAATCATGAATGGCTTTGATCGTCCGAAGGTGGCGAAACTCGATATGCATTATCAACTCGGCTCATGTTCAAGATTAGATTTATGAGTTTGTCTCACAATGCTGCACGTGCAACAAGGTCTTCACCGCCATTGAGGACACCGACGATGACAACCCCGTCCGTATCATTTGAATTTTTTCCACCCCAATCTCTTGAGGCGTCGTTTCGCCTTTGGGACACGGTTCACGTGTTGGCACCGTTGCAGCCCCGCTTTGTATCCGTGACGTACGGCGCAGGCGGCACGACCCGCGATTTGACGCGCGAAGCTGTAGCGACATTGCACAAGACGGCGGGTCTCCCGGTTGCGGCACATCTAACATGCGTAGACGCCACTCGCGCGGAAACCCTTGCCATCGCACAGGATTTTGCCACTGCTGGCGTGACCGACATCGTGGCGCTGCGTGGCGACCCGCCCAAAGGGACTGACGGGTTTGTCGCTCATCCAGATGGGTTCGCATCGAGCGTTGATCTGATCGAAGGCCTGAATGCTGCTGGTGATTTCAACATTCGCGTTGGCGCCTACCCAGACACACATCCCGAAGCGGCGGATGCGCAGGCGGATGTGACTTACCTCAAACGTAAGTTCGAAGCAGGCGCGTCCGAGGCACTGACGCAATTCTTCTTTGAAGCCGACACGTACTTTCGGTTCCGCGATGCCTGCGAAAAGGCCGGTATCGACAAGCCAGTCACACCCGGCATCCTGCCGATCGAGAATTGGAAAGGCGCTGTGCGCTTTGCCAAGAAGTGCGGCACTCATATCCCGTCCTGGGTTGTGGATGCGTTCGAAAAGGCCGAACGGGACAGGCGCGAAGATCTACTTGCCACGGCGATCTGTGCCGAACTGTGCTCCGACTTAATCGATGGTGGCGTCGACACCCTGCATTTCTACACGCTAAACCGCCCAGAATTGACCCGCGATGTGTGCCATGCGTTGGGCGTGACGCCCAAGCTGGATCTTAAGAACGTCGCTTAATCGGTCGGTCCGCCCAACGCGGCCGTCAACCTTGCCGCTGTGTCTTTGACCGACGCGGCAAGGCTTTCAATCCGCTCATCGGGAATGCGTGCGGACGGACCGGAAATCGAAACCCCGGCAATCGGTTCGCCATGCATGTCGAACACCGGTGCAGCGATACAGCGCATCCCGTCGTTTTTCTCCTCCGCATCAAAAGCATAGCCACGCTTTTGTGTTGCCGCCAGATCGGCAGCCAGCGCTTCGGGAGTGACAAGCGTATGGTCGGTAAAGGCGGATAATTTGTGTTTGCGGATGATCGCTGCGACGTCTTTGTCGTCCATCTGCGCCAACAAGGCTTTGCCGATCCCCGACGAATGCATCGGGGACATGGTGCCCGGTGGAAAAAACGCGCGGATATTGTGATGGGTCTCGACCTGGCTCAGGAACAGGACGAGCCCATCGCGCGAGACACCCAGATTGGCGGTTTCTTCGGTCTGTTGCATCAGTTCGCGCAGGAACGGACGGGCCCTTTCGACAAGCGATGTCCGTCGTAAGAAACGCGATCCGATATGAAAAGCCCCTGCCCCGATATGCCACGTTTGCGCAATAGGATCGAAATCCACCATGCCGCGCCCCTCAAAGGTCGACAGCACGCGATAGACTGTGGCGGGCGATTGTTTGAGGTCTTCGGACAAATCGGTCAGAGTGGCGCCACCCCATTCGCTAAGCCGTTCGAGAATGACAAGCGCACGGTCCAGCGATTTAATTTTGTTCTGCTCGGTGGTGTCGCCCCATGCACGGGGTCGCCCACGTGCCCGCCGTTCCGGACCTGTCTCTGCGTTCATGCCAGCCTCTGCGCCCTGAATTGTCTCGATACAAAAAACATTTTTACAATGTGAAAAAATCAGAGTTGAAATGCAAGTCATAACGCACAGGTTCAGCGTAATCGGGCAAAGGGAAGACACATGCGCATCGTCATTCATGGATTTGGCCGCATCGGCCGCGTGATCCTGCGACAGATCCTAACCAACCCGCAACACGCCGATATCGAGGTTGTGGCGGTCAATGACCTCGCTACGCCTGAAACCTGTGCCTATCTGTTCAAATATGACAGTGTGTTTGGCCCCCTGCCAGGTGGGGCAACCTTTGAAGACGGCATGCTCAAGGTCGGTGGGCGATCCATTCCGCTACTGACTGGGGTCAAAATGGCCGACCTGCCGCTTGGTGGTGTTGATCTGGTATTGGATTGCACCGGCGCAACCAAAGACCGGGCCACCGCAGATGCCGCTTTGACCGCTGGCGCACGCGCTGTTCTGATCTCTGGCCCATCCGACATTGCAGATGTCACCGTGGTGCGAGGTGCAAACGAAGATCAGATCAGCGACCACCGCGTGGTGTCGAACGCATCCTGCACGACCAACGCGTTGGCACCATTGCTACGTGATCTGGACACACGCTACGGCCTGATCCAAGGGCATATGACAACGATTCATTGTTATACCGGCAGTCAGCCGATGGTTGACGCACCTCGTGGCCCCGACCTTGCGCGCAACAGGGCGGGCGCGGTGAGCATGGTGCCCACAACCACAAGTGCGGCCAAGCTGATCGACCGGGTGCTGCCCGATCTTTCTGGTCGGGTCACCGGGGCCGCCGTTCGGGTGCCCGCGATAAGCGTATCTGCCGTGGACCTTGTTGTACGCTTGCGCACGCGGCCCGAAGATCCGGCAAACGCTTTACGGATTTTGGCCGATGCGAACCCTGTGTTGGGTCTAGTCGAAGACGCCTGTGTCTCTGTAGATCTGCGCGCGCGTCCGGAATCGTTGGTGATTGCACCACATGAGACGATGGAAACGGGCGATCAAATCCGCATTTTCGGCTGGTACGACAACGAATGGGGATTTTCCGCCCGTATGCTGGATGTCGCTCGAATGATGCAGCAGCGCAGCAAATAACGCGTGATTCTTGCCAGATTGCCCAGTTTGGCCTCTAATACGCTCCAATGAACAGGCAGAATTGCCAAACCGAGGCCATCGGAGCAGAAGATGGGCACAGACACCGATATATCGGTCACCGATGGGATTGCGCAGATCGCGCTAAATGCCGGGCCCTCCGCGCGGCTTAACTCCCAAGTTCTGACCGACCTGAATACAGCGCTGGATCAGCTTACAAAGGATGAAGCCGTCGATCTGATCGTCATCCGGGGGAAAGGCGCTGTATTTCCGTCTGGTGTGACCGATCCGCAAGGGGGCGGCGACGACAAGACCAACCTGTTGGCCAAGGTCTGTCGTGCAATTGAAGCCTGTCCAAAACCGACCGTCACCGTGTTGACGGGACCGGTCGTTGGAGCCGGGGCCGAGATTGCCTTGGCCTCTCACTACCGACTCATGCACCGTCAAACCCGCATTGGTTTTCCGCATGCGCGTCTCGGACTGGTCCCACGCGCGGGCGCCACGCAGCGCCTACCCCGGCTGATCGGCGCAGAGGCCACGCTGGACCTTTTGATTGGAGGCGCACTGACGCCGATCGCCACAGGCAAATATCCCGCATTGGCGGATGAGTTGTTCGACGACACGCCAGACGACGTGATTACCCGCTTTGTGGCCAACCTGCACGCGAACGGTGCAACGCCGCGCCCGACGGCAGATATTCGGACCGGCTTTGTCGATGCCAAAGCATATCAAACGGCGCTCACCCGCGTGCGGGCCGACATCGCCACCTCGCCCGAGATCGCGCCGAAGAAAATTCTGGCCGCGGTAGAGGCAGCCATTCTTCTGCCCATCGACGCAGGATTGGCATTCGAAGAAGCGGCTGCCGAGGACTGCGCCGACACAGAACAATCCAAAGCCCTGTCGCACCTCTTTCATGCCGAGCAACTGGTCAGCGCACAGATCAGGCGCAATGATTTGCCTGAAATCACGACTATTGGCGTTCTAGGTGGCAGCGCAACCGCACGACAAATCGTGCTGGTAGCCCTTGAAGCCGGTATTGGCGTCAGCTGGCTGATCAAAGATCCCAATCAACAACACGACAGCCTTACCTATGTCAGGGCTGTCCTGCAGCATTCGGCGCAAGTCGGACGATTGAGTCAGGAATCAGCCACTTGGGCGCGACAAAACCTGCGTTCTGCGGACAACGCAAATATTCTGAGCGACGTAGACATCGTGCTTCGCGCAACACGCGGCCAGCGCGGCGTTGCGATACCCGAGGACACCCCTGTTGCTCATTGTATGCCCGGCAATGATCCGCGTTTGGCGATGCAATTTGTGGCGCCAGCTTCGACATCGCGCTTGGTCGAGGTGATCCTTGGCCCACAAGCAACCGAAAAGGACCGGCGCATCGGACTTGCCTTGGCCCGGCGTTTGAACAAATTGGCGCTGGTGGAAACGGCCCCCGAGACCGGACTGTATGACAACCTGACCCAAACGCTTTGGCGGGCGGCAGATGCGCTGGTGGATTTGGGCCAATCGCCCTTTACCATCGATGCGGCAATGCGCGAATGGGGTATGGCACACCCCCCGTTTGAACTCGCGGACAGTCACGGGCTCGATACGGTATCACGGCACACGCGTGCTGACGGCTGCCAAAACTGGTCAGCGCTTCTGGTGCAATATGGGCAACAAGGCCGCGCCAACGGTCAGGGCTTCTACTGCTACCCGCCAGATTCTGCACCGCAGGAGGATCATGACATCCTGCACAGGATCAATGAACGCCGCGCACCGCAATCAAACATGCCCGCCGATCACATTCGGCGCTGCCTGATCGGCGCGATGGCGAATTCCGGGGCGAAAGCGTTGCGGAAAAATGTGGTCGCCCGCGCCGGTGATATCGACGTTTTGTCGGTCTTTTCCCAACTTGTACCCAACTGGCGCGGAGGGGTGATGCATGCTGCGGGCGAAGGCGGATTGCTCAAGACAACACGCGCGATGCAGACCATCGACCATCCAGATCAGGCGCTCTGGACGCCGGACCCAGTCTTTGCCGATCTCATCAAATACGGGCGCAGGTTTGACGATCTCTAGAATTAGCTCAGAAAGATCCCGACAATCACCAACATCAGGCCAAGGACCGAGACAAACAACGAACCAAGGTTGATTGGCATCACCATTTTGACCTCATTGCGAAGCTCTTCGTCGCTCAGCCCCGCTTTGCGCGACTTGTTGACCCTCAGTATGCAATAGACAAGCCCGCACAGCCCCGCAAAAGACAGCGCCGCCCCCGACCAGATCAGTATATCCATGATGCGCTCCCGGAAGTGGTCTTGCCTCCTGCGGGCGGTAATTCATCGCCCGTCCGGTGACAAGCCCTTGAAGGCCCGCGCGCCCATCGCTACGACACCATTCAGACCGAATAGGAGCCCCAAGATGGACGACAGCGCAATCGAAGCCAACTACCGCGTCACCGCAGATGAACTGCGCCAGTTCATCGAACGGATCGAACGGTTGGACGCGGAAAAGAAAGACATCGCCGAGCAGCAGAAAGAGGTCATGGCCGAAGCCAAAGGTCGCGGCTACGACACCAAGGTCATGCGCAAGGTCATCGCGCTCCGCAAACGCGAACCCGACGATATCGCCGAAGAGGAAGCGGTTTTGGACATGTACAAAGAAGCGTTGGGTATGAGCTGAGCCCGATCTCAGAACATCGCCTGAAACCGGTCGGACGCGGCTTGTATTCGGTGTGATGCCAAAAGGCCAAGCTGCGCCAAACCAAAACCGGGCGCATCTCCGAGCGTATAGAAATGGTCCGCATCGGATTTGCGCATATCCCAGTCCAGGGATTTAGGCCCTTTGTCGCGCCCACCTTTTGACGTGCTTTCATAAGTCTTGCCGTTGATCACCAGCCAGACATGGCCAACTTGGGTCTTTTCGGAACGACCCTGCGCGTCGCGCACGACATCGCCGTTTTCATCCCGTCTGGCGATCGTACGCCGAAACCCAATCCGCACAACATCGTCTCGCAGTTCCGCGTGCTTGAGGTAATCGGCAGGCGTGTGTGATGCGTTGCGCGCGATCCTTGTCCTTTGGGTTACGCTGCCCGACGGCAGGTTCACGTTTTCAGTTGTGCCTTGGTAAATCACGTATTCAACAAACCCCGAGCAGTCGAGTTGCGAAAGCTCGGACACGCTTTGGGTCAACGGGCGGGCCTTACCGACAAGACCGTTCATTTCGTACCGGATGTTTGATCGCAGCAACTCATCCAGAACGGTGGCAAGCTTGATCGTGTCAAATTGCATGATGTGTTCCAGTCAGCTTGAACTCAATTTGGCTGTAGCAAAATCAGATATGATCAAAGGCCCCAGAATAATTGGGCTGGCTTATAGAATACTGGATTGTAGGATTTCCGGCAATGCTCCACGGCGCATAGGCGGGAAACAGCCTCTTGTGTCACAAAGACGATCCGATGGTACGCTAAGGCGTAATCAGCGTTACACCCGGCATACGGCCAATTTCGTACAGGTCTTCCTCGTATTGCTCGGTCAGATCCTGAACAAGATGCGCATCCCAACCCGGCAGGTCGAATTCATGCTCAACCTTAGAAGGGTCCGCATATTTGTCCAGAAACGCCCCCATAACCCGGCGCACCTGCGCCTCGTTAAGTTGGGGCTTTTCAGCCAGATAGGCGCGGAACCGGGTCATACCCTCTTGCGATGTGATGTCAGCCATCCGCGAATAGGCCCCGATGATCTCGTGCGTTGGCTCGACCCCAGCGAATTCGCGGATCAACTCGCCCCAGATTAGTGGCGTGTCTTCGTCGCACCATACCGTCACGGGAACCCCCGGAAGGGCTGCTGTGATCCTCTCGATCAAATCAGACCACCGGATCTGTGCAGGATCCAGTCCGTGCAAAAGCTGAGTTATGTCGTCAAGTGGCGTCGACCTTAAGAGCGCCGGAAGGAACGTCGCCGGATTGCGCAGCCCGATGAACACCTCAACCGAATCTCGCACAAAGATGTCCCGTAGAGTGCGCAACCGTTGTTCGGCCTTGCGATAGACTGCCCCACCCTGAAACGCGATCTTGGGCACAGAAAAAGGTTCTCGTGCGACAGGATAAGCCGGTCCACATGGCCCGTGTCCTGATCCAGAATACTGTCCAGCAACACGTCCCGCGCATCGGCTGCGGGGGCCATATCTCCAAGCGCATTCAACATCTCA
>NZ_CBFHLV010000047.1:0-5724 GCF_965656765.1 Marivita sp.
CATAGCTCATGCCGGACAGGTTGAAGAACGACGTCGCTGTAAAGGGGATTCGAGCACCGGGTCCGATGATCTTGGGTTCCGAACTGGCAAACTGATTGTCCACCGGAGGGAATGGCGCGTTGACGAAAATCGGTGTTCCAACAAGACCGGTGTTCCGCGTCGATCCAAACGCCACCGTATTGCCATGCCCCTCGGCCGAACGTTTTACCCATTCCCGCTGCGCCCGGTTGAAGGGCAATTCTTCGCGGTCCATCGCAAAGAAATACTGTCGAAAGAACTCACCCAGCGTTGAGAACAAGCCCCGGAAGCGTCCCAGCACTGGATAGTTGCGCCGAATTGCATCACTTGTCTGGACACGATCAATGATCCCCAAAACAAGCGCTACCAACAACAGTACGCCGATCACACCGACCAAAAGCACAGCAAGAAATTGCAGCGCATACATCGCGACACCCATAACGACCTCACATTCAATTCATTGCATCTGACTGCTGGATCAGACTAGACTGCGTTGACGCCTGCACCCTAAGGCACTGCTTGCCATAAAAGGAAACTCCATGAAACGCCTGCTCGCCTCTCTGGCCCTGACAATCGCGGCATCCTCCGTCTCGGCTGCGGACATGATCACGTATGACACCGACCAATCCTTTGATGATGTCACCTTCGGATTAGAGAGTGCTATTCTGGATGCAGGGCTTGTGATTGACCACATCAGCCACACCGGTGAGATGCTAGAACGAACACGGGCCGACCTTGGGTCAGATATCACGCTGTTTACCGCGGCCGATGTCTACAGCTTCTGTTCTGCCAAGATTTCGCGCGAGGTGATGGAAGCTGATCCGATGAACATCGTATTCTGCCCCTACGACATCTTCGTGATGGTGCGGCCCGACACGCCCGACACCACCACAATCGGGTTTCGGACTTTTCCGGACGGCCCGATGAAGCAGGTCGAGGCGCTTTTGGATGGCATCGCAAAAGCAGCGATCGGGCTTGATAACTGACGAAACGATGACGCCAGATCACAAGAATTTCACTTGAAGAAGCAAAGGTTTGCGGCTTAGGCGCGCCTCTCCTTTCGTCAAGCGTCATAAGCAAGAATCCCCGCGCATCCAATGTCGTCCGGCGTGCGTTAAAGGATCAGATGTGAAGGACACATCGCAACGCTTTAAAAAGGACGACACACATGTTTCGTAAGACAACAATCGCCCTCACCGCTGCTGCGTCTTTGCTGGCAGGTACTGCATTTGCAGCAGGCCATTCAAAAGATATCGTAGACACCGCCGTCGACGCGGGGTCATTTGAAACACTCGTCGCTGCTGTCCAGGCGGCTGGCTTGGTTGACACTCTGAAAGGCGAAGGCCCATTCACGGTGTTCGCTCCCACAGATGAAGCGTTCGCCGCTCTGCCGGAAGGCACCGTGGAAACGCTGTTGATGCCAGAGAATAAGGATCAGCTCGTCGCAATCCTGACGTATCACGTTGTACCGGGTAAAGTCATGTCGACCGATCTGATGGACGACATGGAAGCAGAAACCGTGCAGGGGTCATCCGTCACGATCGACCTGGACGATGGCGTGATGGTCGAAAACGCAACAGTGACAACCGCTGATATCGAAACGTCGAACGGTGTTATTCACGTGATCGACACGGTGATCTTGCCGGAAGGTTAAACCCTGACGTTGGGTTCGCAAAAAAGGGCGGTCATCTGGCCGCCCTTTTCGTATTCCAACCACCATCACCGGTCTGGGAAAGCGAATGTATCTTGAGCTTATGCGCCTTTAATCTAGGCTCTGCGCATGTTCGACAGCTTATGCACCAAAGGGTTTGATATTGAGACTCGCAACCACGCGGGTGCCATTCTATCCATCGACTTCCCAAAGATCGCAGGCGAACTCCAATCCGCTTTGCTTGACCTATCAATTCCCGCAGAAGAACTTATCGGATCCGGCGGTGGCGAAGCGCAATCGACCCAACGACTTCGCAAGCGGCTATACGAGGCAGATTGGCCCAAACACACATTCGATTTCAAATTGATTGTGGATGGCCGCGAAACTGTATCGAACAGTCACGAGATCGACCACGTGCGCAGCACCGAGCTTGGCAAAGTCGCGCTCGAGATTGAATGGAACAACAAGGATCCCTTCTTCGACCGGGATTTAGAGAACTTTCAACGCCTGCACGCGCAATCCGCAATTTCGGTCGGGGTACTGATCACACGAGGTGCAAGCCTGCAGCACAACGTGCATGCCATCATCAGACGATGCATTGAAAAGCATGGGTTCCTTGATGAGGCCGAGATGGTCGAGTCGTTCGGCATGAAAGACCGCACGCGTCGACAGCGCGACAAGGTGCAAAAGCTGGTCGATCAGGACATGCCGTTTGCCGAGGCGTTCTCAAAGCAATTCGTGAGCGACAAGTTCGGCGCCGCCACAACCCATTGGCAAAAGCTAAAAGATCGCATCGACCGTGGCGTCGGTAACCCCTGTCCTCTTCTATTAATCGGACTTCCCGCCACGATCGTTGAGGAATAGTCACTCGGCGGCGGTGCCAACCGATGAGTTGTGTTTGTAAGTCTTCCACGTCGGTTTGTAATCGTCGCTGGCTTGGTTACCCCAAACGGTCCAACCATCTCGCACACCCCGACCAAATAATTCGAGGTACGGACCCCACGAACAGCCTTCGATGATTTTGTACTGCTCATCCGGTTTGCGGCTATGTTCACGCTTGCGCGTCTTGAGCACGTCCCCATTCGGTTCTTCCGCTTCGATATAGTTGACCTGCGACCGACCGGGTCCAAGAGTGCGCACGTCTTTGCCCCGAACGCCAAATAGCAAAATTTCGGTCACGTTGCGAAAATAGAACCCAACGCCACGGCCATCAGGCCCACCATCTTTGCGGATCTTTTCCCAAATGATGTTCGACTTGTATTCAAAACCCCATGCGTTCAGCACCTGAAGCCCATCCGGCAAAAGCGCGTTGGGCACCCAAAGATAACAATGCGCGCGATCTTCAAGATGCTCTGCCACGGGAAGCGCACAAATTTCGTCAAGCTCCATCGTGGGATAACGGGCCAGACGTTTATGCTCGGGCGCAACCTTGCCCGTCCGGTTCTGAAACCGCCACGGCGGGTCTGCCATGACGGTGGCAAAACGGTCGTCGCCCAGGAAATTGCGCAGATCGTCCGCAGCAGTCATGACTCACCTCTGATTGTGGGTTCATACCTGTCTAAATCAATATTTTGTATCGGGCAAACAAAGATCACCTATAGCGGCAGTCTTCTTACCGCCCTGACCTTAATGCACTTCTAAGGCCTTAAACCCGCTGATTTTTGGCCTAACAAAATACAAAAAGGCGGAAGTGATCTCCCGCCTTTTCATTCGTCCGATGGACCTAAACGCTCAGTGTACGACGGCATCATCTGGGCGCGGCCGGTTCGAGGCGGCAATACGATCACCAATGATCAACCCGTCAGTGCCCGCCGTCACGGGCACCAGATCACCATCTGCGATATCGCCGGCCAACAACATCTCAGCCAACGGATCCTGCAATGCGCGTTGGATCACCCGCTTCAAAGGCCGCGCACCAAACACCGGGTCATAGCCTTCGTCAGCCAGCCATTTCCGCGCGCCGTCATCAAGTTCAAGCTCGATCTTCCGGGCTGCAAGACGCCGCAACAACCGGGCCATCTGAATATCCACGATCCCGTGCATATCCTCGCGCTTAAGCCGGTCAAAGATGACTGTCTCATCCAAACGGTTCAGGAACTCAGGCCGGAAATGCGCCCGCACCGCGTCCATCACATCGCGCTTTGCTTGGCTGGGGTCGGCCCCATCTGGCAGTTGCGACAAAGCCTGTGATCCAAGGTTGGACGTCAGAATGATCAGCGTTTGCTTAAAATCGACAGTGCGACCCTGACCATCGGTCAGCACACCATCGTCCAACACCTGCAACAACACGTTGAACACATCCGGATGCGCCTTTTCGACCTCGTCGAACAGCACCACCTGATAAGGTCTACGCCGCACCGCTTCGGTAAGAACGCCACCTTCATCGTAGCCAACATATCCCGGAGGCGCGCCGATCAGACGGGCCACCGCGTGTTTTTCCATGAATTCCGACATGTCAATCCGCACCATTGCGTTGTCATCGTCGAACAGGAACTCGGCCACCGCCTTGGTCAGCTCGGTCTTACCCACGCCAGTCGGCCCGAGGAATAGGAACGACCCAAGCGGACGGTTCTCATCATTCAGACCAGCCCGCGCACGACGCACCGCGTTCGCAACCGCCTTGACCGCCTGGTCCTGACCGATGACCCGCTTGTGCAATCCGTCCTCCATACGGAGCAGCTTGTCCCGCTCACCTTCCAACATCTTGGACGTCGGGATACCCGTCCAGCGTTCGACAACACCCGCGATCTGTTCGGGGCGCACAGCCTCTTCGACCATGACATCGTCGTCGTTGCTTTCCGCCTCCGCCAAATGCTTTTCAAGCTGTGGGATAACGCCGTAAGACAGCTCGCCAGCCTTGGCGAGGTTGCCTTCGCGCTTGGCAATCTCAAGCTCGGCCCGCGCCTTATCAAGCTGCTCCTTGATTTCACGTGCGCCGGCCAGCTTGTCGCGCTCTGCCTGCCACTTGGCTGTCATCTCGGCAGATCGCTGTTGAAGTTCGGACAAATCCTTTTCCAGCTTTTCGAGCCGATCTTTCGACGCTTGATCATCTTCAAGCCGCAGTGCTTCTGCTTCGATCTGTTTCTGCAGGATATCGCGATCCAGATTATCCAGTTCTTCGGGTTTGCTATCCACTTCCATCCGCAACCGCGCCGCCGCTTCGTCCATCAGGTCGATGGCTTTGTCCGGCAGGAAACGGTCCGTGATATAGCGATGAGAAAGCGTCGCCGCCGACACCAAGGCGCTGTCCGAAATCCGAACACCGTGGTGAAGTTCGTACTTCTCCTTGATCCCGCGCAGAATACTGATCGTATCTTCAACTGTCGGCTCTTGCACCACTACAGGCTGGAAACGCCGCGCAAGCGCCGCGTCTTTTTCGACGTGCTTGCGGTACTCATCAAGCGTGGTTGCACCCACGCAGTGCAATTCGCCCCGCGCCAAAGCTGGCTTGAGCAAGTTGGACGCATCCATCGCGCCATCTGCCTTACCGGCACCAACCAGCGTGTGCATTTCATCAATGAACAGGATGATCTCACCCGCCGCCGTGGTGACTTCGGACAGGATGCCCTTCAAGCGCTCCTCAAACTCTCCACGATATTTTGCCCCGGCAATCAGTGCGCCCATGTCAAGCGAAAGAAGACGTTTGTTGCGAAGCGATTCTGGCACGTCACCGTTTACGATCCGCAATGCCAAGCCTTCGGCAATCGCAGTTTTCCCAACGCCCGGCTCACCGATCAAAACAGGGTTGTTCTTAGTCCGACGCGACAGAACCTGCATCGCGCGACGGATTTCGTCATCCCGTCCGATGATTGGATCGATTTTGCCCTCACGTGCGCGCTCAGTCAGGTCGAGTGTGTATTTCTTCAATGCCTCGTACTGGCCCTCGGCACTTGCACTGTCTGCTGTACGACCCTTGCGAATATCGTTGATGGCTGAGTTCAGAGCTTGTGCGTTCACCGCACCCGCTTCCAGCGCCTCTTTCGCAGGGCTTTTCACCATCGCCAAGGCCATAAGCATACGCTCGACCGGAACAAAGCTGTCACCGGCCTTTTTGG
>NZ_CBFHLV010000047.1:5734-26441 GCF_965656765.1 Marivita sp.
ACCTGCCCTGAATCGCCCGACACTTTGGGGATTTTGGCCATCTTGCCATCCAACGCCTGAACAACGCGCTCTGGCGCGCCGCCGGCACTTTGGATCAGATTGGACGCCAATCCTTGATCGTCGTCCATCAGTGCTTTGAGGATGTGTTCGGGAGCCAGCCTTTGATGGCTTTCCCGCATAGCAATTGTCTGAGCAGCTTGAATGAAACCGCGCGACCGTTCCGTGAACTTCTCTAAGTTCATGGCTCTCTCCTTCTGTTAAGCACCCCATCTTTCAAAACGCCCGAATTCGGCACGTATCTTTCTGGAGCCTTCTGCATAGAAAATGGGGGCACGAATGCCCCCGTTCAAGAGCCTGTGATCGACTAGTTGGTGAACTCGTCCAAAATCGTTTCATTATCGTCGTATTCCGGCCCCGAGGGTGTTGGTACGCCGGCACTGTCTGTGTCGGGGTCAATGACCTCTTCCGTGTTCGGCGACGGCGACTCGCTTGTGGCAAGGGGGCTGGTGTCGATCTGTTGCGGTGCGGGGGCCACAGGGCCTCCTGTCGGTCTTCCGAACAAAACCATTGTGCCTACTAACGCGACAAACCCGAAAGGGATAAGCAGATATAAATATCCACGCATTACGATTCCTGCGGCGGCTGAACGGTTCCCGTTTCATTGCTCACCGTACCTGAATCGGGGGTGACAACATCGGACGGATCAAGTGTCCGTCGCCCCTCGTCTGCCACTGTGTTCTCAGGTTGCGTGCGGGTGATCCCTGTTAGATCGTTGGCATCTGAGCTTCCGTCTATAATACGATCGGCGTCTCGTTCAATTGGGAACTGATCTTCCACAACCGCAGCTGTTCCATCGGGATTGCTGCCTGCACCAGTTGGGCTCTGGGACGGATCGTCGAGATACGGATTGGTCTGCGAATACGGGCTTGGTCCAATTTGCCAAATGGCAATGCCAACAAGTCCAACGGACAAAACGATAATCGTCACCGGGAGCAATCTACTCCGGGCTGAATTCTGTGTGGTGTTCTGCGTCATGCGCGCCTCCTTTGTTACAAGATCAACCCACGCCCAGTCCGGTTGTTCCTTGACGCTTGGCCGCACCCGGGTAAGACGGGGCAACTTTGGAAAAGGAACGCCACCATGTCCGATGACCGTTTGATTGTTGCGCTGGACGTGCCAAACGCGCTTGCGGGGCTGGAACTCGCCACTCACCTCGGGGATGCCGTTTCGTTCTACAAAATCGGCCTTGGCATGCTGACAGGTGGCGGGCTCGCGCTGGCGGACGAGCTTAAGCAAGAGCATGGCAAACGCATCTTTCTGGATATGAAATTGTTCGACATCGGCGCTACGGTCGAAGCCGCCGTTCGCGGATTGGCACAGTACGATCTGGATTTCCTGACCGTGCATGGTGACCCACATGTGGTGCGCGCCGCGAAAGAGGGCGCTGCGAGGTCAGACCTCAAGATCCTTGCGGTGACGATCCTTACATCACTGGAACGCTCTGACCTGGACGAAAGCCTGATCCGTGACGGCGCGATCCCAGACCTTGTGACTGAACGTGCCGGGCGGGCGTTCGACGCGGGTGCCGATGGCGTCATCTCATCCCCCAACGAGGCCGCGTTGATCCGTGCATTGCCCGAAGCAAACGGCCGCTTGATTGTTACACCAGGCGTACGCCCGGCCGGCTCCGACCTTGGCGATCAGAAACGCGTCGCCACACCCGCCAATGCGGTCAAGAACGGCGTCGATCACATCGTCGTCGGCCGCCCAGTATGGAAAGCTAGCGACCCCCGCGCAGCAGCCCAGGCGATTGTCGCAGAAATGCAATCGCCACAAGCGGTTCATCCAAACCGCTGACCCAGATATCGCCGCACCATGCTGGCGAAATGCGGTATGGCTTCAGGATGTTGGGCATACCCCAAAGGGTCCATAAGCGACCATCCCTGACCTTCGGACCCAAACTCGATGTCGGCCTCAGCTTCTGTGGGAAGATGCGCCGCAAAAAAGACACCGCGTTCAAATTGATCCCGCCAGACAAGATCGCGGGTGTTCAACACCAGACCAATCTCTTCAAACGTCTCGCGCAGTACACAAGCCTCCGATGTCTCATTGCCCTCACGTCCACCACCCGGCAGATCAAGCCGGCCAGGCCACGGTATATCGGGTCTTTCGTCTCGGCGCAGCACGACGATCCGTTCCCCTATGAAGAGAATAAGCTTGGCTCCGCCGAAGTCCTGCATGATCCAGCCTTTTGTCTGACACGTGCCGGGTGTACCCTGCGCAGGCTCGTTCGGATACCCAACCCATGCCTGCCCTTTGCCGTGATTGTCTGACAGAATTCGACTCCGGTGCGCGCTGTCCCGCGTGCCGGTCGCCGCGTGTGTTGTCCCATCCTGAACTCTATGATTTGAGCATTGCCCATATGGATTGCGACGCGTTCTACGCGTCGGTCGAAAAGCGCGGCAATCCGGATCTGGCGGATAAACCCGTGATCATTGGCGGCGGGCGGCGCGGCGTGGTGTCAACCGCTTGCTATGTCGCCAGAATAAAGGGCGTACGATCCGCCATGCCGATGTTTCAGGCGCTCAAGCTTTGCCCGGACGCCATTATCGTGAAACCCCGCATGGAGGCCTATGTCGAAGCCTCGCGCGCGATCCGACACTTGATGGAAGAGCTGACCCCGTCGATTGAACCATTGTCGTTGGACGAAGCGTTCATCGACCTGACCGGCACCGCGCGCTTGCATGGTCACCCACCTGCGGTGATGTTGGCCCGGTTGGTCAAACGCATGCGTGAAGAGCTAAAGCTAACTGGCTCTATCGGTCTGAGCCATAACAAGTTTCTCGCCAAGATCGCATCAGACCTCGACAAACCACGCGGGTTTTCGGTGATTGGCAAAGCGGAAACCGAAGAATTTCTGCGGCCCAAACCCGTGCGCATGATCTGGGGCGTGGGTACAGCCACGCAAGAGGCGTTGGACCGTGCCGGGATACGCACTTTTGACGATTTACTGCGCTGGGAGTTGGACGACCTCACACATCGGTTTGGCAGCATGGGCCACAGGCTTTATCACCTCGCCCGCGGACAAGATCAAAGGCGCGTATCGGCCCATAGCCCAATGAAATCCATCTCGAACGAAACCACGTTTCACGAAGACACAAATGATCCCGACCTTCTTGACGGTCATCTATGGCGCATGTGCGAAAAGGTTTCGGACCGCGCCAAGGCCAAATCGTTGGCTGGGCGCGTTGTGACACTCAAGCTTAAAAAGTCGAACTTCACGCTGGTGACCAAGCGGATGTCTCTTAGCGATCCAACCCAAATCGCCGACCGCATCTATCGAAACGCCCGCGCGCTATTCGATCAAGTGGGCGATCAGGGGCCATATCGTCTGCTGGGCGCCGGGATCAGCGACCTAAGCGCGGCTGAAGGTGCGGACATTTCAGGTGATCTACTTGACCCCCAAGGCGTAAAGCGCGCCCAAGCCGAGCGCGCCACCGATGCCATTCGGGAAAAATTCGGTCCTGACGCGATCCTCAAAGGTCGCGCCTTGCGCTGAGGTTCACATCAGCTGGTTTTCTTCATCTACCGCAGAAATACCAAGCGCATCCAAACCTGCCTCTAGATGGTCGGCCAGATGGGGGGTTCCAATCAAATAGTCTGCGGTGGGCGTGGTCGCCTCGTTCATCGCGGTCTGGAAGCCCTCGTTCCATTCATCGACCTCGAACGCACCCCGGCCAATCCACATGACCGTGACCAAGGCAGCTTGTTCTTCTTCATCCATCCGGTCGATAAAACCGCGCATCTCGCCTTCGGCTCTGTTCAACTCGCGGGCCATGACGATCACCGCGGCGACCTTATTTGCACTGATATGTTCCATCTCGAATCTCCCATGTCGTTGATTGAAACATGGGCGAGAAACAAATCTTTGACTTTGATCTTAAGCAAACAGCCGATAGTAAAGCCAATCCGGCAGGAACTGGCTGCCCCGGAACACCCATGAAAACACGGTCGGGAAGCTGCGCTTGAACGCATCTGTGTTCATGTGCTCAAAGAATTCGCGCGCGGCATCTTCGGGCTCCATGATGAATGGCATGTTAAAGTCGTTTTTGTCGGTCAAACGGGTCTTCACGAAACCCGGATTGATCAACTGAACCTTCACATTGGTCCGGTGCAGATCGGCGTAAAGCGATTCAGCAAGTGTCATCACGCCCGCCTTTGATGAGGTATAGGCCGCAGCCCCTGGCAACCCCCGAAAGCCAGAAAGCGAGCCAGTCAGCACGATGTGTCCTGCGTCACGTTCAACGAATTTCGGAACGACAGTCCCCATCAGGCGCATGGCCCCAGTGAAATTGATATCTGCCATCGCAACCGCCTGATCGGCGTCCCAGTCCATGGCTCCAAACGGCCAATAGACGCCAGCGATCTGTACGACGCCGTCAATGTCGCCAACCTCTTGCGCTGCGACTTTAATCGACTCCGCGTCCGACACATCGACGGTAACGACATCCGCGCGACCTGGCAGTTCGTTGGCCAAATCGCGTAACTTGTCTTCGCTTCGGGCCGACAAAACGAGATGGACGCCTGCCGCACTCATCTTGTGCGCCAAAGCTGCGCCGAGGCCTTCACTTGCCCCGACCAACCAATATCGTTTACCAGCCCAGTCTATCACGCTGCTTCCTTTCTGCGCATCGTGGCTACCAATTCAGCCACCTTAATTCCGTACTTCCGAAACTGGCTGCGGTTCACGATGGTTCCATTCGGCGCCAGATACATCCAGTCAGTGGTATCCAGCACATGCCCGCCCTGCCCCTCCGGAAGCTTGTATTTGTACTTGAGCTGCACCGTCGGACCGCTTTGCATGCCCTCGCCTTCGCCAACAACGTCAGATGCCGTTGCGCGAATCCGGCCATCATTGCCAAGCGTCAGGTTCCATTCCCGCAGCACTTCATCACCGCTGTCATAAACAAACCGCTCTTTCATGACCCCCTTGTTCCCGGACCATTCCGCGTCAAAATCACCGACAAATCGCGAAGTAACCCGCCCGGTGGGCCCATAGATGACCCCTTCGCAGACAATCGGGCCATTCAGGTGCGTGCGAAGATCAAACGCTTCGCCACCGGCATCCGTATAGTCAGACGGAGTTTGACCAAAGAAATCGAAATACCTGTTCTTAAGGTATCCAAGGACGAGCATTAAACTTGCTCCGAAAGCGACGAGAAAGACAGTCTCCATGACGTCAATCCTTTCCGATCGGCGTTGCGATCAGAAGGCCGATCGCCACCAGTTTCAAAGCACAGGGCACTCCTGCATAGAGCAAAGTCAAAGTATTCAAAGCCGCGTCACTGTTATCACCGCCCGAAGTGAAACCGCTGGCTTCGAGAATGGGCAGCAGCGCGATAGCTGCAAAGGCAAGTGTGAACTTGGACACAAAGCCCCAAAGCGCAAACCCTTCAGAAGCGTTCGGTGCAACCGTTTCCATGCGCCGCGCGAAAACGGCAGGCAGTAGCGTCAGATCGGCGCCAACCGCCGCACCTGAGGCAAGGCAAATGATTGCGAACCAAACCGTGTCACCGCTGCCCAGCATCATTGCAAAGCTGAACGCGATGATCGCCAGAACCATCGCTGCCAGTAAAGCGGGCTTTGCACCGATCCGTTCCGCCAGCGCGCCCCAAAGCGGAGCGGCTGCAGCTGCGGCTACAAAAAACAACAGCAGAAGTGGTCCTTCCCATCCCGGCGCATCCAAGCGGCTCTCGACAAAAAACAGAAACAGCGTGGAACTTACTGCAACAGGTGCCGCATTCACCAAAGCGATCATCAGCAACCGACGGGATATCTGATCCCTGAGGACAATCCCGAACCCCGCCGATGGTTCTGTCGTTGCCCCCCGCCATTCATTGTGCATGGCCAGCCCGGCAATCAAACAGGCCAGTGCAAAGACAGCCGCATAAGAAAAGAACTCGGGCCACGCAATGGCCAGAAAGATCGACGGCAGGACCGAGGCGACACAGACACCCAACAACGCACCCGTCTCGCGCCACCGGGCGACCCGAAGATAGCCAGTGTCCCCACCAAGCACCTTGGCCTTTTGAACACCGCGCGCGTAGAAATTGATTGTCAGAAAGCTGAACGCAGAAAACACCAGAGTCAGCATCACCGCAAACCATAGGACCGGATTTGTCGGCGGCGTGACTGCGAATAATCCGAGCATGGCGGCGCCCATGATCGCCAGCGTCACACCAACGGCAATGCCCTGCACATTGCGAACAGCAACTGCCAGCTTGCCCAAAAGCGGGTCTTGCACCACATCCAGAAGTCGCAGACCAAACAGAACAGAGCCAAGTGCAGCAAGGCTCACCCCGTATTCATCGACGTAGAATTTCGGCGCATGGATGTAGATCGGCAAACCCGCAGCCGCCAGGACCGCCGCGAAGATGGCGTATCCACCAAGGTTTTGCCGATCAGCCACCATTACTGGCTGACTTCTTCCATAGGTGGTTCGGTCCGTGTGCGATAACGCGACCCTTTCCACCATAACTTAAGCGCCTGCCAATGGATCAATGCCAAAACGCGGCGCGATCCAAAGGGGCGTCGCAGGATCGACCGCAGGATCGACCAATTGCTGATCGCCTTACGCGGTCCGGTCAGCGTGGCAATCAAACCGCCCGATTCTTGGGTATAGTCAATCCAAATCCCAATCTTGTCTGGCCGGATGTCGAACCGGAATTCGTAGCCGCCTTCGACAGGCTGGAAGGGTGAGACGTAGAAAATCTTGGTCGCTTGCAACCGGTCAGATGGATCTATCGGTGCGTTTCCCGGCTTGCGGCAAAGGTAGGAATGACGATCCCCAAACGTGTTGGACACTTCGGCAATCACCGCAATCAGGTTGTCTTGCTCGTCATGCGCAAGCCAGAAAGACACCGGGTTAAACACATGGCCCATAAACCGTGGCTGCGCGAGCAGCATCAAACGGCCTGGCGCACGGACTTGATGCGCATCCAGCACCTCACGCGCCCACAAAGCTCCGCTGCCTTTGCCGGGCGCACCGCCATGGTCGCTGTCTTGCAGGCTGGCCAGATTTCCATTGTTCCGCGAGAAGAACCATGGCGTCTTGGGCGCAGCTTCGGCATCAAGCATCACGTAGTCGATGGAATAGCGAAACGCGTTCTCAGTGCTACCCTTTCGGCCATGGTAAGTGTGGCCGACGATATGATCGACACCGGTCATTCCGCAGCCACAACAGCAACTGCATTTCTAGCGCGGATCGCATCGACAACATCGACAGCACTGCCAAGACCGTCTTCGTGGAAGCCATTCTTCATCCAAGCACCGCAGAACCATGTCCGGTGCGTACCATTCATCTCACGCACTGCTTGTTGCCCCGCCAACGCTTCGAGGTCGTAGACCGGGTGGCGCAGAGTGCATTCGTCATAAATCAGGTCGTCACGGATCGGGCGCGTGGTGTTTAACGTCACGAAATGGGGGTCATTTTCCGGGATCGGCTGAAGACTGTTCATCCAATAAGTCAGGTCGATGGTGTTCAGCTCTTTCGCCGAGCTTTCGGTATAATTCCACGACGACCAGCAAATACGCTTGTTAGGCATTACGCTCGCATCGGCATGCAAAACGACGCGGTTTGGTTGATACTTGATGGCACCAAGAGCCCGCTTTTCGACCGTCGTTGCATCCGATAGCAAACGCAGCGTGTCGTCGGAATGTGTGGCAAAGACCACCTCATCATATCGCTCCCACTCAGAGCCTTGCGACTTGACCTCGGCACCCATTGCATCACGCCGAACGCCATCAATCGGCGACCCAAGACGCAAAGTAACGCCGCGCGCTGTCAAAGACACTTCAAGCCTTCGTACATATTCAATCGAACCGCCTTGAACTGTGTACCATTGATGCTGCCCCGAGACCGACAAAAGCGCGTGGTTTTCCATGAACTGCACAAGGGCGTGCGCTGGAAAATCCATCACTTTTACTGTCGGGGTCGACCAAATCGCGCCTGTCAATGGCAGGAGATAGAAGTCACGGAACCATTCGCCGGTGCCAAGCTGATCCAGAAACGCACCAAGGCTCAGCGTGCGGTCACGAGTAGCATCAAGCGCGTGCCTATTGAACTTAGCGATGTCGGCAAGCATGCGTAGGAACTTGGGGTTCACCATGTTCTTTTTCTGCGCAAAGATCGACGCCAAGCTGGCCAGCGCATATTCGATGCGACCGCCATCAAGGCTTGCGGCAAAGCTCATGTTGCTTTTGGTTACCGGCACATCCAGCGCGTTGAATAGGCGCGCAAGGTGCGGGTAATTGGCATAGTTGAACACGATAAACCCGGTATCGACCGGTTGGTCACCATCCTTGCCCGCCATAATCGTCCGGGCATGACCGCCCAAGCGTGGCTCTGCTTCGTACAGAGTGACATGGTGATCTTCGGACAGCATGTGCGCTGCCCCCATTCCCGAAATACCTGCGCCAATCACGGCAATTTTCTTGGGGTCGCTGGCGCGGGCTTCAAATGGCATGTGTGGGTCTTTCTGTAGTGTGTCTAGTTTTGTTTACGGTCTAGGTGCTGGAGCGGATGAAAAGAAAAAGAAAATTATCTTTGATCCAAGCGTGTGCCCATGACGTAACTCTCATATGTTCACGACAATCGTGCTTTCGTCGGATTGTGAGACCTCTCCCGTTGCCAATGGGCTTGAAATGGGTGACCTCTGCACGGCAGCCGCGGACGGAATGAAGACTTTGAATGACGGAACGCAACACAGCATCGCGCCCTGGGTAGATGAAATGGTCGCCGTCCGCGATGATCGGGACGAAGCGGCCTTTATCCGACTGTTTGGCCACTTTGGCCCGCGCGTAAAATCGTTCCTCATGCGGACGGGCATGGATTCTGCGCTTGCTGAAGAGTGTGCGCAAGAGGTGCTCGTGACGGTATGGAATAAGGCGCATCTGTTTGATGCTACACGGGCAAGTCCATCGACTTGGATTTTCACAATCGCCCGCAACAAGAAAATTGACGTGCTACGCAAACAGCGGCGTCCGGAGCCCGAGGATCTGCCTTGGGGGCCCGAAGCAGAGCCCGATCAGGCAGACGTGCTTGGGCTACAACAGGAGAGTGAGCAACTGGGTCGTGCTTTGCGCGATCTTCCAAAGAAACAGAGGGAACTGATTGAAAAGGCATACTTCGGGGAATTGTCTCATAGTGAGATCGCCGAGCAAACAGGCCTTCCCCTTGGAACAATCAAATCCCGCATTAGGTTGGCGCTTGAGCGTTTGCGCCATTCTATGAAGTGAAGAAACAATGACCGTGAAACATCACCTTACTGACGATCTATTGATGGCTTACTCGGCTGGTGACCTGCCAGAAGCTGTCAACTTGATCGTGGCAACGCACATCTCGCTTTGCGATGAGTGCCGAGCGGCCCTTGGAAGTTACGACGCAGTCGGCGGCGCAGTTCTGGACACCTGCGATACCGTTGAGATGTCGACAAGCAGCCTGAGCTCGGTACTTGATTTGATCCATTCTCAGGACAGTGTCGAAGCCGGCGCGAAAATCGTTGCACCGGAACCCGATCGCGTGTTGCCTGCCCCCTTGGCGGATTACGTCGGTGGCAGTCTGGAAAACGTGCGTTGGCGGTCTGCGGGCATGGGCGTCAAACAAGCGCTAATTCCGACGTCTGAAGACGCAACAGCACGGCTGCTTTACATCCCCGCCGGAACTGCCATCCCCGACCACGGTCACCACGGTCTTGAGTTGACCCTCGTGCTCAAGGGCGCATTCCAGGACGAAGGTGGATATTTCGGACGTGGCGATATCGAGGTTGCCAGCGAAGATCTTAACCACACACCCGTGGCCGATATATCGGAAGATTGCATTTGTCTGGCTGTAACCGACGCACCACTGAAATTCAAAGGACTGGTGCCGCGCATCGCGCAGCCGTTCCTTGGGATATAATTCTCAAACACGAGGTACGTAATAAGGGGGCCCACCGGCCCCCTTATCTGTTTTCGCGATTACGCCTTTTTCTTTTTCGGCGGCATCAAATCAGTGATGGTGCCTTCGAACATCTCAGCAGCAAAGTTCACCGTTTCGGACAAGGTTGGGTGCGGGTGGATCGTGTGTCCAAGATCAACCGCATCCGCACCCATTTCAATGGCTAGCGCTACTTCGGAAATCAGGTCACCTGCGTTGGTTCCAACGATGCAGGCCCCAATGACACGATCATCTTCGGGATCGAACAAGAGCTTGGTAATCCCCTCGTTCCGACCGTTCGACAAGGACCGGCCAGAGGCCGCCCATGGAAACACGCCCTTTTCGTATTTGATACCTTTGGCTTTTGCTTCGGTCTCGGTCACACCGCACCACGCCACTTCGGGATCGGTATAAGCGACTGACGGAATCAACGATGCGTCGAAGAAACGCTTGTGTCCCGCACAGACTTCGGCCGCGACTTTGCCCTCGTGAACTGCCTTATGCGCCAGCATTGGCTGACCGACGACATCCCCAATCGCAAAGATATGCGCGACACCGGTACGCTGCTGGTTGTCCACGGCGATAAAGCCGCGCTCATCCACGGCAACGCCGGCCTTTTCGACGTCAATTATCTTGCCATTCGGTTTTCGACCCACCGCAACCAGAACCTTGTCGAAAGTGTCATCAAAGGTCTCACCCTTGTCGTTCTCGAACGTGACCTTGAGACCCTTTTTCTGTGCTTCGACAGCGGTGACCTTAGTCTTGAGCCAGATGTTTTCGTACCGGCCTTCGATCCGTTTGTGCAGCGGCTTGACAATATCCTTGTCAGCCCCCGGCATCAGTTGGTCCATGAATTCCACAACTGAAACCTTGGACCCAAGCGCATCGTAAACACAGGCCATCTCAAGCCCGATAATGCCGCCACCAAGGATCAGCATCCGCTTTGGGATGTCCTTGAGTTCCAAAGCTCCGGTCGAGTCGATCACCCGGTCATCATCATGCGGAATAAACGGCAGGTTCACAGGTTCCGACCCGGCGGCGATGATACACTGATCAAAGCTGACATTGGTTTTGCCGTCGTCACCAATCACTTCGATCATGTTCGGTCCAGTGAAGGTGCCGTAGCCCTGAACGACCTGAACCTTGCGGCCTTTGGCAAGTCCGCTCAAACCGCCGGTCAATTGACCGACCACGCTGTTTTTGAAGTCGCGCAGTTCATCCAGATCGATCTTCGGTTTGCCAAAGCTGATGCCGTGGCTCCCCATTTCCTCAGCCTCGGTAATCACCTTCGCCACGTGAAGCAGCGCTTTTGACGGGATGCAGCCGACGTTCAGACACACACCACCAAGCGATGGGTACTTTTCGATCAAGACAACCTTTTTGCCGAGATCTGCAGCACGGAACGCAGCCGTATAGCCGCCCGGGCCAGAACCCAGAACAACCACCTCGGCATGAACGTCGCCTTTGCCAGACGCGGTACCGGTCGCTGCAACAGATTGGGGCGCGGCGGGTGCTACATCGGACCCTTTCGGTGCCTCTTCAGCTTTGGCGTCCGCACCTTCGAACACCATGATCACGTCACCTTCAGAGACCTTATCACCCTCTTTGACTTTGATCTCAGTTATGGTGCCAGCGGCCGGTGATGGCACTTCCATCGTCGCCTTGTCAGATTCGAGTTCGATCAGCGGGTCTTCTTCGCTAACCGTGTCGCCGACGCTGACCAGGACAGTCACAACCGGAACGTCATTGAAATCCCCGATATCGGGTACTTTGATATCCATCAGATCGCTCCCTTTACCACATCAACTTGCGCATATCGCCAAGCAAGTTCTTGAGCGTCACGCAGAAGCGCGCGGCCAAAGCCCCATCGACGGCGCGGTGATCGTAAGACAGACTAAGTGGCTGCATTAGGCGCGGCACAAACTCTTCGCCGTTCCAAACAGGCGCCATCTTCGACCGTGTCAGACCTAAGATCGCGACCTCTGGCGCATTCACGATTGGGGTAAAGCTGGTGCCCCCAATGCCGCCCAAAGACGAGATCGTAAAGGTCGCACCCTGCATGTCCTTGGACTTCAGCTCACCGTCGCGCGCCGCTTTTGACAAAGTCATCAGCTCTTTCGAGATGTCGACCAGACCTTTGCGATCCGCATCTTTGATGACTGGAACCATAAGACCGTTCGGCGTGTCCGCCGCAAAGCCGATGTTGTAGAAGTCTTTCTTGATCAGTTTGTCACCATCTGGGTGGATCGAAGAATTGAACTCCCAATGCTCTTTGAGCGCAGAAACTGACGCCTTGATCACGAAGGACAGCAACGTCACGCGGTAGCCGTTGTCTTTGGCCATCGTGTCCATTTCCTTGCGATACTTATCAAGGTCGGTGATGTCGGCTTCATCATTGTGCGTGACATGCGGAATGTTGAGCCATGACCGGTGAAGCGCCGGACCCGAGATCTTCTTGATCCGGGACATCTCTACTTCTTCGACCGGCCCGAACTTGGAGAAATCCACAGCCGGGATCGGTGGGATACCCATACCTCCGGAAACTGCCCCACCAGCCGCAGCCGGTGCTACCGCTGACTTCATCGCCTTCATCACGTCTTCGCGCAGGATGCGGCCCTTTCGGCCCGTGCCGTTAACAGTCGCAAGGTCAATCTCAACCGTGCGTGCAAAGGCTCGGACAGACGGCGAGGCGTGAACCTTGCCAAAACCGGCATCGGTCTTGGCAGGTGCCGGCGCCCCAGCCGGAGCAGCAGCAGGCGCTGCTGCCGAAGTGTCTGTCTTGGGTTCCGCCTTCGCATCTTCCTTCGGCGCAGCGGAAGCCCCCTCGCCCTCTAGAACAAGGATCAGCGATCCCTCAGACACTTTATCGCCCTCAGAGACCTTGATCTCTTTCACAACACCCGCAGCCGAACTAGGGACTTCCATCGTGGCTTTGTCCGACTCCAATTCAACGATTGGGTCTTCCTCGGCAATGGTGTCACCCACACTCACCAGAACAGTGACAACAGGGACATCGTCAAAATCACCGATATCAGGAACTTTTACATCAATAGTCATAGTCTTGTTCTCCTCCCGCTCACACCAGACGCGGGTTCGGCTTTTCGCCGTCGATGTCGTATTTCTTCAAAGCTGTCTTGAGGTCTTTCTCTGTCACCGCACCCTCGCGGAAGAGGTCGACCATCGCAGCTGCGGCGATATGGTTTGCATCCACTTCAAAGAACCGGCGCAAGTTCAAGCGGCTGTCCGACCGGCCATAGCCGTCAGTGCCCAGAACTGTGAACCGACCCGGCACAAAGGCACGGATTTGTTCAGCGTAGTTCTTCATGTAGTCGGTTGCGGCAATAACCGGCCCTTTGGCCCCTTCAAGCAATTGCGTGACATACGGCACTTTCGGGTCATCAAGCGGATTCAGACGGTTGTGACGTACACAATCCTGACCATCGCGGGCCAACTCGTTCAGCGATGTAGCTGACCAGATGTCCGAAGTGACACCGAAATCTTCTTTCAGCATCTCGGCCGCTTTGAGCGCCTGCACAAGGATCGTTCCAGATCCCAGCAGGTTTACATGCTTTTTGCTCGGCTTTGCCGTTTTGTGCATCCGGTAAAGACCCTTGATGATCCCTTCCTCAGCCCCCATCGGCATTTCGGGATGCTGATAGTTCTCGTTCATCAAAGTCAGATAGAAATACACATCTTCCTGATCGACAAACATCCGCTGCAAACCATTCTGCACAATGACCGCCACTTCGTAGCTGAAGGTCGGATCATAGCTGATGCAGTTCGGAATGGTGCTGGCAAGAATGTGCGAATGCCCATCCTCGTGCTGCAACCCTTCGCCGTTCAGCGTGGTGCGTCCCGCAGTTCCGCCCAGCATGAACCCACGCGCACGGCTATCGCCAGCGGCCCAAGCCAAATCACCGATCCGCTGGAAGCCGAACATTGAGTAGTAAATGAAGAACGGGATCATCGGCACGCCGTGGTTTGAATACGACGTTGCCGCGGCAATCCAATCCGCCATCGCGCCAGCTTCGTTGATACCCTCCTGGAGAACCTGACCGTCCAGGCTCTCTTTGTAGAACATCATCTGATCGCGGTCTTGCGGGGTGTAGTTCTGACCCAACGGATTATAAATTCCCGCCGACCGGAACAGCCCTTCCATCCCAAAGGTGCGGCTTTCGTCTGGCACGATCGGCACAACGTTTTTGCCGACCTTCTTGTCGCGCAGCAGCGTCGTCAAAATACGAACAAACGCCATCGTCGTCGAAATCTCGCGGTCGCCGGTTGATTCAAGTTGTCCCTTGAACTGATCCAACGCTGGGATTTCCAGCTTGGGCGCCTCGCGCCAATGGCGCACAGGGAACGAGCCACCCAGTTCTTTGCGACGGTCGGCCAGATAGGCCTTTTGCGCATTGTTCAGGCTAACGAACGGCACATCCTTTTCCAGCTCTTCATCGGTGACAGGGATCTGGAACCGATCCCGCATCGCCTTAAGCTGATCGAACTGCATTTTCTTCTGCTGGTGCGTGGTGTTCTGGCCTTCGCCAGCCGTGCCCATGCCATAACCTTTGACAGTCTTGACCAGCAAACAGGTTGGCGTTCCCTTGGCTTGGCTTGCCCGAAGGAAGGCATTGTATACCTTCTTGGGATCATGCCCGCCCCGCCGCAGCGCCCAAATCTGATCGTCCGTCCAGTCTTCGACCAGAGCGGCAGTCTCGGGATATTTCCCAAAGAAATTCTCACGAATATACGCGCCATCTTTGGATTTGAATGTCTGGTAATCGCCATCGACGGTTTCATCCATCAATTGGCGCAGCTTGCCAGAGGTGTCACGCTCCAGCAGCTCGTCCCAACCACGGCCCCAAAGAAGCTTGATCACGTCCCAACCGGCACCGCGGAAATCGCCCTCAAGTTCTTGTACGATTTTGCCGTTGCCACGCACCGGGCCATCTAGACGCTGCAGGTTGCAGTTCACGACAAAGATCAGGTTATCGAGACCTTCACGATGCGCCAGATCAATCGCGCCCCGGCTTTCCGGTTCGTCCATCTCGCCGTCACCAAGGAAACACCACACCTTGCGGTCGGCCATGTCGATAAGGCCTCGGTTGTGCATGTATTTCATGAACCGCGCCTGATAGATCGCCATAAGCGGTCCCAGACCCATCGAAACGGTCGGGAACTGCCAGTAATCCGGCATCAGCCATGGGTGCGGATACGAGCTTAGACCGCCACCCGACACTTCGGAGCGGAAGTTTTCAAGCTCTTCCGCGCTGATCCGACCTTCCATGAACGACCGCGCATAAATGCCCGGAATCACGTGACCTTGGAAGAACACCAGATCGCCACCGTGGATTGCGGATTTGGACCGCCAAAAGTGGTTTAAACCTATATCATACAGCGCCGCGGACGATGCGAAGGATGCAATATGGCCACCATATTCGCTGCTTTCCTTGTTCCGCTTGACCACAGTCGCCATAGCGTTCCAGCGATTGATTGTACGGATGCGCCACTCCATCTCCGTATCACCGGGGATTTCGATCTCATCATCCTGCGCAATCGTATTCTGGTAAGGCGTGTTCGCCGAAAATGGCAGTTTTGCACCGGCGGCTCGTGCCTGTTGCACGGCCTTGTCGAGCAGAAAATGTGCGCGATCCGCACCATCCCGAAGGATGACGTCTTCTATCGCGTCTTGCCATTCCTGAGATTCGACCGGGTCAATATCGTTCGGGCTGTCTTTCATAATCCCTCTTCCCTTGGTCTGGCCTAAGGCCATTAGTTTACCGCTGAACAAATTGCTTTGTCGCAATTCTTGCCAACAATGTAACGCGCTCCTAGCATGCCAGGTTCCTTTGCGGCAGCCAGCCAGCGTCATAGCGTCCATGCATCAGGCGCATGGCAAAGTAGTTCAAAGCTAAACAAAGCTATCATGCGTAGTGCTTGCAACGTGACATCTTGCCGATGCCCGGATTAAACGTGTTGGTCGGATCAATCGACTTATAGAAATTGGCAAGATCCGGCTTAGCCTGATAGATGTGGCCCACGTTATGTTCGGCAGGGTACTCAGCCCCCCGCTGATCCAAAAGTTCCAGCATTTCCGCCTTTAGCGCTTTCACATCGACACCCTTTTTCACAATGTAATCCTGATGCAGAACGTGGCAGAAAAAGTGACCGTAATAGAGCTTGTGAACAAGCTTATCAGCGATACGGGCCGGCAGGTCTTCAAGCCACGCGCGTTCATTGCGCTTCAGCGCGATATCCAGCGCAAGGATGTCTTCGACCTCGGTTTGATGCACGTTCTGATACCGGATCGCGGCACCGGCTGCGGCAAAGCGGTTCAACCCGGCTAGCTTGCCTTCACGCGCTGTGCACTCAAAGAAATCCCCCTCGCGTTCAGCAAAGAACCCGCTCAAGAAGGACTTCGCTTCGGCCACACCGCGATCGCGCATCTTAAGGATCAAGTGGTGCTCGTACCGGTCGCGATAGTCGGTCAGCCGCTTTGGCAACACTTTGGGCGCAAGTCGTGAGGCCAGCTGCATAAACCGGTCTGTGAACCCTCGGGTCAAAGCAAACTTGTTCAACCGGGCATCGACCGCGCCTTTCAGCGCAAAAAAAGTAGGAAGCTTATCGGTCCCCAGCCAGTCAATCATCATGACTGTGTCTTTGCCGTATTTTTCCGAAACGTCGAAACATGCGCGGTGCATGTATTCGCCCGAGACAGGAAGACTATCGAAACTCGAAAGGATATGCCGCCGCAGATCCGTCAGGGCATCAGGATCATTGGTCCCGATATAAAAGGTCTGCTCGGATGCGTTGATCGGATAGGTATCCAACCGCACCGCAAAGACTGCCAGCTTGCCAGCGCATCCGGCCGATTCATAAAGACGTCGCTTATCCGCGTTGAATCGCGCGGGGCTGTCTGCATCAACGTCGCGCACACGGCGATGATACTCCGTATCGGACGCCCGCTTATTGGTTGCTTCAAGATCCGCGTCACTGAAATCGCCGTTTTGAACACGGCTCAAGATCTCTTCCGGCGTGTCGCCAAGCGCGATTCCCAGGTGATTGACCAGCTCAAGTTGGCCGCCTTCGGTGATCCGCGCGAATAAAGACAACTCGGTATAGCTCGGGCCGCGCTCGATCAAAGACCCACCCGAGTTGTTGCACACACCACCAACTATGGACGCGCCTATGCAGGACGACCCGATTACGGAATGCGGCTGACGCCCCAAAGGCTTGAGCAGCTTTTCCAGAGCGAACAGAGTCGCCCCCGGCAAGCTGACCACTTGTTCTCCATCCTTGACAGTATGGATCGCATCCATCCGGCGCGTATTGATCAGAACCACATCGCGGTCATACGACCCTTTGGGAGTCGAACCTTCTGTCAGTCCGGTGTTCGCGGCTTGCATGATGACGATCTTGTCCGCCTCCACACAGGCCTTGAGCACGTTCCACTGTTCCAGAATGGTCGCCGGCTGCACAACCGCCAGCGCGTCGCCTTCCCCCGAGCGGAAGCCTTTGCGGAACCGCTCGGTTTGTTTTTCGCCGGTAAGGACGTGCTTTGCCCCAACCGCATCGCGCAATGCACGTAGAAGGTCGTCGTCCGTCATCGGTCTTCTCCTCCCTTTGGCTTAATAGGCAACTGACGGGAGCCATGTTGCAAGCCATGGCCAGAAGAATACCGACGCCAACCCGGTCAATTGCAACAGGACAAAAGGAACCACACCCTTATAGATATGCCCCAACTTGATCTCAGGCGGGCACACACCCTTGAGGTAGAACAGCGCAAATCCAACTGGTGGGGTCAGGAACGAGGTCTGCAGCGTCACTGCAACAAGGATCACAAACCAGACTAGCGCGGCTTCATCGACCACACCAAACCCAGGAATATCCAAACCAAGCGCATTTACGATCGGACGCATGAGCGGCAAAACGATCAGCGTGATTTCAATCCAGTCCAGAACAAAGCCCAGAAGGAAAACGATGAACAGGATAATCAGGATTGTACCGTTAGGGCCAAAACCAGTGCCTAGAATCATGTCTTCGATCAACTGATCCCCGCCCAATTCACGCAGGACGTAAGAAAACACAGTCGCGCCAAGAAAGATCGCAAAGATATAGGCCGTGGTGTTGAAGGTGGACTTCAGAACATTGATCAGCTTTTGCAGGGTCAGTTTGCGATAGCCGAGCGCCAGCGCCGTCGCACCCAACGCGCCGATGCCAGAGGCTTCGGTCGGGGTACAGATGCCCGCAAAGATCGAGCCAAGCACCGCAAGGATCAGTCCAAGCGTCGGCAGAACCGCAACCATCACATCTTTAACCGCATTCCAATCCGGACGCTTGGCCCCTTCAGGTGCCGGTGCCACATCAGGCTTCAGGTAAGAGATCACGAAGATATACGTCAGGTACAGGAACCCGATCAGAACACCCGGCAACATCGCAGCCATAAACAGATCACCGACTGAAAGCGCCATCTGGTCGGCCATGATCACCAGCATGATCGAAGGCGGTATCAAAATGCCAAGCGTACCCGACGCGGCGACAACGCCTGTACCCAATGTCGGCGCGTATTTCTGTTCCATCATGGTAGGCAGCGACAGAACACCCAGCAACACAACCGATGCGCCGATGATCCCGGTAGAGGCCGCAAGGATGATGCCGATCATCGTCACCGTGATCGCAAGACCACCACGCGTCCGGCCAAAGAGCTTTTGCATTGACGTCATCAAACGTTCGGCGACACCGGATTCGTCCAACATGAGACCCATGAAGATAAACATCGGCAAGGCGACAAGAACCGCGTTCGACATCGTTGCGTAGACCCGGTTCACCACCGCGCCAAGGCTCAGATAGTCGAGGCCGATCAGCGTTTCCTCAAGCCCCGTCCAGTTCATCATGCCGTTGTCGAACAGATACGCGATCCCACAGTAGGCAACACCCGTTCCAGCCAGCGTCCACGCCACCGGAAACCCAGTGAAGAGGAGCGCGATAAAGGTCAGGAACATGGCGATGACCAGCTTCTCTTCGGTGGTCTCAACCAAGAAGGTCAGCACAAACGCCACAGCGGCAAAGCTGACAAGCGCCCAAAGGATAAGCCGCAGGTCACGGCCTTGCCGTTCTTCTTCACCCGCGGCGAACAACGCATGCACGTCATGGATCAACCGCGCCAACGCTGCGAAAGACAGCAATACAAAAGAAATCGGAATAATCGCCTTGAATGCCCAACGCCCCGGCAAACCTGTCGGTGACGATGACCGTTCACTCACGCGCCAGCTTTCGTAAAAATAATCCCAGCCCTGATCGACCATCAGGTACAGGAACGGCGCAACCAGCGTCAGGATGCCGAGCACCTCGATGATCCGCTGCGCGCGACGGCTTAGCTGCAAGTGCAGGATATCGACTCGCACATGGCTGTCTGTGACCAGCGCATAGGAAATGCCGATCATTGTCACCAATCCGTAGAAATGCCACTGGATTTCATCAAGCTTGGGATAGTTCTGGTTGAGCAGATAGCGAAACAGCACCTGCGCCACGATGGCTGAAATCAGCAGGATATTTGCCCACATGACCACATGGCCCACACCCTTAACCATTTTGTCGATCCCGACAGCAACTGGCTGAGTGTCCTTATCCTCGTGTTCAAGGATATTTTCGTAGGTTTCAATCGGGTCTTCTATGGCTTTTACAGTCTCTGACATGACGGTGCCTCCTGTCCCTCACCAGGCAGAAAAGCCCAGCGTCCAAATCCGTGAAAAAGTGCAAAACGAATATGTGGGGCGACCCTCAGCAAGGGTCGCCGCCAATGCGCAGGATTACTTCCGCGCGAGGAAAGCGTTCTCTTTCCAGATCGAATAACCGGCACGGAATTCGTTCATGTCAGCCAGAACCTTTGAGAAGAACTCATCGTTCGCCGCTTCTTCTTCAGCAACCGCATCCCAAGTCGCCTCAAACGTGGCAAGCATTTCGTCCGACCACTGCTTGATCTCAACGCCGTTGTTCTCAACGTTGTCGATCAGGGCTGCGTGCTGGATCGCTTCGCCTTCGGCAAAGCTGTCCGCCATAGACGCTTTGCACGCGTTGGTGATGATCGCCTGATGCTGCTCAGACGCTTCGTTCCAAACGTCTTTGTTAATCATCAGCTCGAACACGGTCGCTTGCTGATGCCAGCCGGGGAAGTAGTTGTACTTGACCAGCTTGTGGAAACCCAGACGCGCGTCGATCGCAGGCATGGAAAACTCGGTCGCGTCAATCGCACCCTTTTCCAAGGCCGGGAAGATTTCGCCGCCCGGCAGAAGCGATGTCGCCACGCCCAGCTTCTGCATGACTTTTCCGCCCAAACCAAAGAACCGCATCTTCAGACCTTCAAGGTCAGCCGGTGTGTTGATCTCTTTCGCGAACCAACCGGATGTCTCTGGCGCAATGATTGCACACGGCATGACATGCACATTGTAACCGGCCTGATCGTACATCTCTTGGTAAAGGCTCATGCCATTGCCATAGTACAGCCACGCCATGTATTCGCCCGCCTCGGGGCCAAAGGGCACAGCCGAGAACAGTGGCGACGCCGGGATTTTACCAGCCCAGTATCCAGCTGTGGTGTAGCCAGAATTGATCTTGCCAGTGCTAACCGCATCCAGAATTTCAAACGGAGCAACAAGCTTGCCCGGCTCATATACCTTCATCTTGAGTGTGCCGCCCGACATCAGGTCAAGCTGATCAGCAACGCGCGGGATTGGC
>NZ_CBFHLV010000048.1:0-25957 GCF_965656765.1 Marivita sp.
AGCTCCAGAATCCATCGCTCCGTCAGAAGCAACCCCGCTCAATCACGACCTCAGTTCCAAACGCGATTCCCCTGCAGCTCCTAAAACACTGATTGTTTCGAACAACGTAGTCGAGGCAGATGACCTGACCGAGATGTTGACGTCGCAGGGGCTTGGGCCTGTGGTTCACACACGTGATCTGGAAGACGCCAAATCGGTCTTGTCGAAGTCGGCTGACAGCCTTGATCTGCTGTTGTTCGGGCTGTCGCTTCATGTGCGCGAGGCGACAGAGTTTCTTTTGTCCGTAGACGTATCTGAAACATCCTTGGTTGTGATCGACGGACCGTTAGAATTCTGTGAAAAGGAAGGGGCGGGCGTTTTGCTCCGCCCCTTTTCAACCAGTGATGTCTTGGCGGCCCTTAAGCAGCTTGGTTTACAAAATTAAGCGCGCTTGTTGAGCGCGACACCCAAGACAACGCCAATGCCCAAGGCACCAAGCACGGCAAAGGTCGGATTGCGACGAACAGCCGTGTCGAATTCACTTTGAACATTTTGCGCGTGATCGGAGCCTTTTTCGACCGCGTGTGCAGCTGTGTTTCGCACGTTGTCAGCAGCGTCGTTTACGCTGTCTTGTGCATGTGACACCACATTGCGCAGCTTGTCTGTGCGGGTTTGTTCTGCGGCTGTGTGATCTTTGGATGTGGTCGTATTTGTATGAGTATTGGCCATTTTTGATCTCCTTCTGTTTCCCCCTCAACGTCGTGGCAAGGGGCAAAGTTCCTCGGAACAATTCACACGTATGGCGGGTTGTCTGGGCAATCGAAGGAAACAAGGAAGGACGAAACTATGCTCTATTGGGCCGCAATCTTTTTCGTGATCGCCCTCATAGCTGCGCTTTTCGGATTTGGCGGTATTGCATCCGCGTCCGCTGGTATAGCTCAGCTTCTTTTCGTTGTCTTCTTGGCGCTGTTTGTTGTTACGCTGATCGTACGGGCGTTACGGTCGTAAATCGGTCTCAAACCCGCGCGCTGGAAAAAACCGGAGCTTTTCGGCTCCGGTTTTTTATTGGAATTTGTCACCGTTACGCTTTGAGTGTTTCCGTCGACGAAAAGAACATCGCCTGACTGACGGCAGAGCGCACTTGCTCTTCGGTGTATGGTTTGGAGATAAGGAACGCAGGTTCCGGGCCTTCGCCTGTCAGCAAACGTTCGGGAAACGCAGTGATGAAGATAACTGGGATGTCGGCGTCATCTTCGACAATCTTGTTGACTGCATCAATACCACTTGATCCGTCGGCAAGTTGAATGTCCGACATGATGAGATGTGGCTTTTCCGTCTTGTAAAGATTTACGGCTGCATCGGCGGTGCGCGCAATCCCGGTCACGGCGTGACCCATGTCGGTGACAATCGCCTCTAGATCCATCGCGATGATGGCTTCATCTTCGATAATCATCACGCGACCCGCCAAGGACTTTGCCATCTCTGTGTAGGCGATATCGACTAGATTTTCCGCCTCGGTGGTGCTGATGGTCAGAACATTTGCCACATCGTCGAACGACAATTCTTCTATGGTGTGCAGCAACAGCGCTTCGCGTGTTCCGGATGTCAGGCGAGACAAATGCTGCTGGGCTTTCGCTGCGACGCCGGTTTCGGTTTCGCTGAGTGTTGCACCCGAAGTGGACCATATAGAATGGAAGACCTTAAAAAGCGCCACCTTATTCGATGCCTCGTGATCAAAGATGGAGGCGTCGCTCAGGATCGCTTCGAGCGCTGCGACTGCGTATTTGTCGCCTTCGGTTTGTGAACCGGTCAGTGCCCTCGCATACCGGCGCAGGAACGGGAGGTTTGCTCCGATCTTGGAGGTGAGATCCTGGGGTTGTTCGGTCGACATAGAGAAAAGCTCCCACTTTTTTTAGAAGTTATGGGAACCGAACGCGCTAATTAACGTTAGGTTCCCGCCAACGCGCGACTTAACTGAAAAAAGATCTGAAGGGCTACATGAAACAGGATCGGAAAACATCAAGCCTTGAGCAGGAAATCGAGGCAAACTTGAAGCGTGTCTATGATGACGTTGCCAAGCAGGAGGTGCCAGACCGCTTTACGCAGTTGCTCAACCAACTCCGAGAGTCTGATAAATCGACCACGGGGGAAGCAAATGACTGATCCCAAAGAGGAAATCGTAGAACATTTAAGCGCGATGCGCGCCTTTGCCATGAGTTTGACGCGCAATTCCGCATTGGCAGACGACATGGTCCAAGACGCCCTTGTCAAAGCTTGGACTAAGATCGATTCCTACCAACCGGGCACAAACATGCGCGCTTGGTTGTTCACGATTTTGCGCAACACCTATTATTCGCACCACCGCAAAGCGCGACGCGAGGTGGCAGATGTCGATGGTGAGATGGCCGCGTCAATGTCTCAAAAGCCGGATCATGACGGGCGTTTGCAGATGCGCGACTTTAATCGCGCCTTTGAGCAGTTGAACGACGAACAACGTGAAGCGCTGGTTCTGGTCGGGGCAGGTGGGTTTTCTTACGAAGAGGCGGCCGAGACCTGCGGTGTAGCCGTTGGTACAATCAAAAGCCGCGTCAATCGCGCCCGCAAACAATTGGTCGAGCTCCTTAAGATGAGTGATGACGAGGTGATGGAAGCCACGGATATCGTGACGACTGGGATCGTTACAAATCAAAAGAACGTCGCCTGAATTTATACTGATCCGCGAAAAGCTTAGGAAATAACTGTGTTTGAACCTGTAGGGACGTTGGAGGCCGATGAAGCCCCGGATTTTGACGTTCTCATCACCGCAGAAGAAGCTTGGCCCGCCTTTGAGCGGGCCGTTTTTCGTGCAACGACGCATGTGCACGGATCATTCCGTGTGTTTGACCTGCGTACGAGGCTGCGTAGCGCCGAGGCGCAAGCCGTTGGTAAGGACTGGTTTGATCTTTTGGCGTATGTCGTTGCTCGTGGTGTAAAAGTGACGCTAGTCGTCAGTGACTTTGATCCGATTATGGCGACCCCGCTGCATGAATTGACATGGCAAACTGTACGGCAAGCCGTGGCACTGTCTGAAGTGGCCAACGCAAAGCCCGGGCAGGTGACAATCAAGGCAGGGCTGCACCCGGCACGTGCAGGTTTGCTGCCGTGGGGGATGCTGCTTCCTGCTGTTGTCAAACGCAAGTGGGATCAGATGGCCGGATTGTCCAAGGACCGGCTCAGACGGCAGGCGGTGCTATTGAACCGTAAGGCTATGCCGGAATTGCGCACGGTGACGCATCATCAAAAGCTTGCCGTGATAGACGATGATACGCTTTTTATCGGGGGGCTCGACCTAAACGAACGGCGGTTCGACACGCTGGATCATGACCGTCCGGCACGGGAAACGTGGTCTGATGTGCATTTGTTGATGCGCAATGGTCCCGAGGTTGCCGAGGCCAAGGCGCATCTGGACACGTTTTTAGACGTCACTGCGGGCATCCAGGAACCGCCAAAGCTGGAGCTGATCAAACGCACCATGTCGGCCCCACGCAGGCTGCAATTTCCCTACCTGTCGCCACGAACTGTGGTGAGTGACATAGAAGCGGCCCATATCGACAGTTTCCGGTCGGCCCGGCATCTGATCCACATTGAAACACAGTTTCTGAGGTCAAGCGCGATTGCCGGGGCTTTGGCTGACGCGGCGATGCGGAATCCTGATCTGCGGCTATTGGCAATCCTACCTGCGCTACCTGAAAGCCTCGCGTTTTATGGCGAAGACGGTTTAGACACGCGCTTTGGCATGGGGCTGCAAAAGGATGCGGTCGAAACCATTCGGGATGCCTTTGGACATCGCGCGACCATCGCGTCACCGGTCCGCCCGGTCATGTCGTCTCGCGATAGTCTTGCCGTGTTGGCTGGGTCCCCGATGATCTATGTGCACAACAAGGTTTTGGTGAGGGACGACAGCTACGGTTTGGTCGGATCGGCCAATCTGAATGGCCGTTCCATGAAGTGGGACACCGAAGCGGCTGTCACAATCACCGGGCAAGACCGCCTGTCCAAACTGCGCGCTAGGTTGCTGTCGCATTGGTGGTTTGATGACTTGCCAGCCGAAGCCATTACACCCGAGACCCTTCAGAATTGGTGGGCCAAAGCCATTGCTGAAAACGGTGTGTGCCTGCCTGAAAACCGCACAGGGTTCCTCGTGCCATATGACCCTGAGAACCAATCGACCCTTGCCACATCCTTGCCGGGAATCACCGAAAACATCGTCTGACGGAACTTGACAGCCCGATGAACGGTTCCTCTTGTGATCAGTAAGGAGACACCCAGCATGAGCCGAGGACGTGCCGCCCGCCGCCCAACACAAATTCCCGCAAAGGGGTTTTTGGATGTTCTTGTGCGGATGTGGCACAAACAGGCGACGCTGAACCTTGGTTTGATCGCAGCGGGAATCGCGTTTTACGGATTGCTGTCTTTGTTCCCCGGAATCACCGCCGCAGCGGCCTTTGCCGGGGTGTTTCTGCAGCCCGGTATGTTGGTTGAAAACAGCAGCGAAATTGCGGCCATGTTGCCCGAAGCGGCCAAAGACATCGTCATGGGACAGCTGCGCGATGTTGCCAATGCTGACCGCTCAACACTGAGTTTTGCAGCGATGTTCAGTCTGGGTATTGCGCTGTATTCGGCGTCAAAAGCAGTCGCTAATTTTATCGCCGGTTTGAACTTCATCTACGAAGAGAAAGAGACCCGAAATTTCTTTCTGGTCAAAGCACTGACCGTGTTGCTGACGTTAATCCTGATCACGGGTTTATTAATTGCGATCATTGTGGTGGCCGCCATTCCTGCTGTTGCTGCGATTTTTGGGGATTACGGGGTCGTTGATGATTTGGTGCTCTTCCTGCGCTGGCCCTTCCTGTTCCTTATGGGGGCTCTGGGCATTGCTGTGCTGTACCGACTTGGTCCCAACCGTCGCTCTGCCAAATGGCACTGGCTAACACCGGGGGCGTTTGTCGCCTGTGCCTTGTGGGTCGCGGGCAGCTACGGCTTTAGCCTCTACGTGCAGTCGTTCGGGTCGTACAATGAAACCTTCGGCGCCCTCGGCGGGGTCATCATTCTGCTCACATGGCTGTGGTTGTCTGCGTTCGTCGTCCTGTTGGGTGCATTGCTTGATGCCGAACTTGAGGCGCAGACAAAACGCGACAGCACCGTGGGCGAAGATAAACCGATGGGGGAACGCGGTGCCGTTAAGGCAGACACGCTGGGATCAGCCCGCGGCGAGGAAATAACGGAACCCACAAGCTGATCACACGTTGACCCTCCAAGGACATAAGGAGGGGTCAATGGACCTTCTACGCATTATCGCAGCCGTATTGTTACCACCTTTAGGAACTTTCCTAGAGGTCGGTCTGAGCAAGCATTTCTGGCTCAACATTCTGCTCACCATTCTTGGCTACATTCCGGGTATCGTCCATGCCGTATACATCATTGCCCGTCGCTGATGCGGCGGATCGTATGGCGCGCATCGAACGCGTCGCAGGTCTGTTGGATACCCGCTTTCGACTGCCGGTCATTGGCATTCGCGTAGGTTGGGATTCCATTCTGGGACTCATTCCCGGTTTAGGCGATGCCGTCACGACAGTGCCTGCAGGCTGGATGATCTGGCAAGGCTATCAAATGGGTGCGCGGAAACGGACGTTGGCACGAATGAGTTTCAACGCAGGCATTGATTTGATCGTCGGCGGGGTGCCCATCATCGGTGACGTTTTTGACGTCGCTTTCAAGTCGCACAAACGAAATGTTGCGCTGCTTCAGACCGACATGCAGCGCAAAATCATTCATGCAAATTCTGAGGAGGTGTCACATGGCAGAACGTCATAGATCGAAAGATGGCCATCGCGAAACCGATGAGGTTTTGGGCGATCAAAGCGACATCGGGCAGCAAGGCCGAAGTGGTGGTCGTTTGGCCCGAACAGTTGGCACCAAAGACGAAGTCAAGCGCGCGGACGAGCGACCTGCGGGCGCCACGCGTGTGACCAAATCCATGGAAAAAGACGAGGCAAACAATGACGCGTAAATCAGGAGTGCCCCAAAATGCCTGGGTCGTAATCGCTGACGGTGAAAAGGTTTTGTATCTCGTCAACAAGGGTGACGACCTGGATATGAACCTTGTTGTGCGTGACAAGGAAGAACAGGACAATCCACAAGCACAAGACTGGGCCGCGAACCGACCCGGGCGGTTCAACGATGGTCCGTCTGTGCAGCGCTCGTCTGTCGATGATACGGATTGGCACCAGCTTGAGAAAGAGCGCTTTGCTAAAGATGTAGCTGATCAGCTTTATCGGGATGTGCACAAGGGGCGGTTCAAGGATTTGATCATCATAGCCAGCCGTCCGGCTTTGAGCGAACTGCGCAAGGAAATGCACCCGGAAGTGGCAAAATGTGTGCGATTGGACGTAGCAAAAGTACTGACCAATCATCCGATCAACGAGATTGAAGCATTGCTGAGCCGCGAAATGGAAGAAAGCTGAAAAAGCTTGGAACCTTTCTCTCAATATCTTCGTTAACCATATGATAAAAGGAGATTTTGTGATGAAAGTAGGAGCAATTTTTGCGGGCATCGTGCTCGTCGCGGCGGTCGCATTCGGCGTTTACATGGTAGACATTGACCAGACCGAAGATGGCTCATTGCCGACCGTATCCATCGATGGTGGTTCGCTGCCTGAATACGACGCCGATGTGGGCGATGTCGAAGTTGGCGAACGTGATCTTACCGTGACCGTTCCGACCGTCGATGTAGAAACCCCCGAAGAGGACGCTGTTGCGTCTAACTAAACAGAAATTCAGTGAAAGGAGGTCCCCAATGGACCGTGACCTTATCGAAGGCAAATGGACCGAAATTAAAGGTCAACTTCGTGAAACCTATGGTGAATTGACAGAGAATGACGTCGAAGAAGCTAAAGGTGATCGCGAACAAATGGAAGGCGTGCTCCAGCAGAAGCTGGGTAAGTCGAAAGACGAAGTACGCGCGACCGTGGATCAGATCCTCAATAACGTCTGACCCTCATAAATGGCACGTACCTGGCGCGTGGTTGGTTCCCTCCAACCACGCGTTTTTTTGCGTCTGAACCTTGAATTGCTTTAATTCGCATCACTTGGCAATCGAACGCCATATCGCGACCGTTTGACCGGCGCAGGGCAATTGCGATGCCCATCTGCCGGGCGTAACCTGTCGCTAAACCGGAGCGGAGCCGAGATGACCACTGACGTTCGAACACCGATCACTCAAGCCATGCAAGAAGGCGCGTTGACCCGAAAAGAGCTGAAGGCGCTTATGACAAGGTCGAATGGACCCGCATTGTTTCGGGTAGCAGTGTTCGTCTGTGTTCTGGCGATGACGACCGGCCTGATCTATGCGGCGCAGTCCAGTTGGTTGGTTTGGCCCGCGATGTTTGTGCAAGGTGTGGTGATCGTTCACCTGTTTTCGCTGCAACACGAATGTGTGCATTACACTGTCTTCAAGACCCGAAAACTCAATGATATTTTCGGCAATATCTGTGGCTATGCGATAATCCTGCCGTTTCAGCAATTCCGCTATGAACACTGCAATCACCACACCTATACGCAACTTAAAGGGCAGGACCCCGAGTTGATCGAATTGCCGATATCGGTTTGGAAATACCTTTGGTACATCTCGTCTGTTCCCTATTGGCGCAATAAGTTCTCCCAAATCCTGCGCAATGCGTCAGGGCGGTTGAACGACGAAGACCGTACGTTCCTGACCAAACACGAAGCGCCGATCATCATCCGGGAGGCCAGACTAATGGTGGCCTTTTACGCGTTGATCGCAGGTGTGTCGGTCACAATGGGCTCGACCGCACCGCTGTGGTACTGGCTCATTCCGTTGTTTCTGGGCGAACCCGTGATGCGGGCGATCCGGCTGACAGAACATGTTGGGCGACCCAATGTCGATGACATGAAGGAAAACACCCGCACATCACTGGTGTCCGGCCCAATGCGGTTTTTGTGCTGGAACATGAACTATCACGCAGAACACCACTATGCAGCGTCAGTGCCATTTCATGCGCTTCCCAAACTGCACGAAAAACTACGTGGCTATGTCTATGTCGAGGAACGCGGCTATCTTGGTGCGCACATCGACATCATCAGTCAGTTGATCGGACGTAAACCCCGAAGCGACGATGCGGTGCGCAAGGCGTGACAAAACGGGACAAGGTCTGGACGGATGTGATCGCGGTCTGCGAATTGGAGGCTGGTGATGCAACGCCGGTCACTCTTGGGTCTCGCGAATTGGCTGTGTTCGATGCGGCGGAAGGGGTCTTTGTCAGCCTCGCTCGCTGCACCCACGGCGCTGCCAATCTGTGTGACGGACATTTTGACGGCACACATATCGAATGCCCCTTGCACCAAGGCCTATTCGATGTCCGGACCGGTGCACCCAAGGCCGCACCAGCACGCGTGCCCCTTCGGATGTTCGACACGCGTGTCGTGGACGGAATTGTGCAGATCCTGATTTGATCAGGCGTTTTGTTCTGCCTCGATGGTGCGGCTGACCATCTGACGGAACAGCTTGGCGCCTGCATCCAGCCCAAGGTCGATATACGGTGTCGCGGGATTCTTCATTCCTTTGTGTACCTTTTCCAAAACCACGCGATCTTCTTCAAACGCCATACGCGCACCGTTGTTCATCTGTTCAGATACCGCTTTGTCATGTGGATCGGTGTTGCGGTGCTGGAACCAGAAATACCGCGTCTTGTCTTCGGTGATTGGGGTCATGAAGTTGTAGGAGATGTTGATCAGCGTGTTTTCGACCGGCGCAGTGTCCGGCCCGCCAGTGCCTGGGGGCGTGTAAATCGATTTGTTCAACGCAATGCCCGGCAGGCACATTTCATAGTGCTGCAGCCGGTCGCAGGCACCGTCGAACTTCACCAGGTTGGCATAGTAGGGCGAAGGGGGCTGACCATAGATCCAGCGCGCCACGATCACACCCTGATCGGTCTTGGTCACATCCAACGCCCCGTCATCTGTGCCCGCTCCTGCGAAGGACGTGACATGCACCCAGGCGACATGGCTGGGGTCCAACAGATTGTCGCATACCCAGAGATAGTTGCAGTCGATATCGAGCACACCACCGTCGGTATAACCCCAGTCAGGATTGTCAAAGTTCGCGATTGGAAAGATCTGGTCGGGATCGGCCTTGTCTGGGTCGCCCATCCAGATCCATAGAAGCCGGTAGCGATCGACCACCGGATAAGATTTGACAACGGCCCGGCGCGGGATCTGGCCGCGTTGGGTGGGTGCGTCGACACAAGACCCAGAACAGTCGAATGTCAGCCCGTGATAGCCGCATTCGACAGTGTCGCCCTTAAGGTTTCCCTCGGACAAAGGCAGTTTGCGGTGCGGACAGGCGTTTTCAAGCGCGACCGGGTCTCCGGCTTCGGTCCTGTAGATGACGATATTTTCGCCAAGATAGGTCTCCGCCTGCAAAGATCGGCCGTAGTCATTGGACCAACCGGCCACGTACCACGCGTTTTTGATGAACATGCGCTGCCTTTCGATCTGCCGAAGTCCTGAGCGTCATCGTGCAACGGATCACACTCCGGCACCAGTGAGAACAACTGATTACAGCGATTACCGTGGCTAATCGTTTTGGATGTCGGATTTTGCATCGAGATGTTGGCGGTATTGGACCTGCGCTTCGGCCGCAATCCAGTCGAGGAAAAGCGCGATTTTTTTGGCGCGGCGTTGATCCTCGGGATAGACCAGCCAGTAATTCAGCGGCGATGGCACGCTGTGCGGAAAAGGTTGCACAAGCTGCCCGTCGCGCAAGGCGTCCATTACAAGCGGGCTGCGCCCCATCGCAATGCCGTCGCCTTGCAAGGTGGCCTGAACCACCATGTTCGATTGTCCAAAGCTTCGAATACGGGCGGGCGTCGGCAAGGTTTGCCCGGCTTCGCGCGCCCAGTATTCCCATGTTGGCAGATCGGTCGTCGTCGGCCCGAATTCGTCACGAATCTGAGTATGATAGGCCAGATCTACAATCCTGCGTAGTGGTTTTGGTCCTTTCAGAAGGCTCGGCGCACAAACCGGCGACAAGGTTTCGCGCATCAGCGGTTTGACGGCGTAGCCGGGAAAATCGCCAGTACCATACCGAATGGCGATATCCGCTTCGGCCCGCGCCACGCCGCGCAATCCGGTATCGGTGGTGATGGAAATCGCGAATTCAGGATGCGCGCGATCAAAGTTGAGCAGCCTTGGGAATAGCCAGATAAAGGCGAAGCCTGGGTGACAGCTGATCACAATGGTTGTGTCGTCGCGGCGTTTGTCGCGGATGTCTTCGCACACTTCCGAAATCTGGCCCAACCCATCGGCAATGCTCAGGGCCAGCCGCGCTCCATCGCGGGTGGGCAAAGACCGTCGCGCGCCGCGTGTGATCAGGTCGTGGCCAAGCCATTCCTCAAGCGACTTTACATGCTGGCTGACCGCACTTTGACCGACGCCTAATTCGTCAGCCGCCTCGGAAAAACTGCCATGACGGGCAACCGCCTCAAAAGCGCGCAGGGCGGCGAAGGGCAAGTTCAAGATCATATTAGTGACACTAATGGCATTCATGCCTGCTTTCAATTGGTCGTGCGCGCGGATTGTTTCTAACGTTTTCGTGACAGGAGTCGTTTGCCATGACCGCTTTGACAGGCGCAAAGAACATGCTGGTGAATTGCGCAAAGGCGCGTTGCGGTGAGCGTGTGCTGATCGCCTATGAACCTGCTGAATACGGGTATTTTGACGCCGATGTCCTTAAGACTGTGGTGCACATGGCGAACGATCTTGGGTTGATCGTCAAAACGGTCAATGTCGGATTTGACCCGCATGCAACGCGGCTTCCCCCAGCGTTGCGATCGCAGATGGACCGGGCAGATGTTGTCATATTTCTTGCCCGACTGGGCGACCAGTTGCGGTTCTGCGATATGCCCAAGGACAAGCGGATCGTTGTAAGTTTCGCGCTTGATTCCGGGCTGTTGGGGTCTGGATTTGGAACCACGTCGCATGGAGCAATGGTCGCATTGAAAGACCTGATCACCGTTACTTTGGCAGGGGCCCGACGCGTTCAGGTTACCTGTCCGAATGGGACGGATGTCGTTGGAACGCCAGATATGCCGCTGACTGGTGTCGGTGATACCACGGTCCTTCGGTTTCCAATGTCTGTCTTCAAACCTGTGCCCGCCCATAGCTTTTCGGGTCGCGTTGCGCTGTGCGGTTTTCTGACCGGCACTGGGTCTCAGTACTACGACGACTATACAATGGAATTCGATGGCCGCGTTTTGGCGCACCTAGACAAGGGACGACTGATTGGGTTCGAAGGTTCTGCGCGCGATGTCGCAGCGGCGAATGCGCATTATGACCGCATCGCGGTTGACTTGGGCATCGACCGGAACTGCGTGCATTCCTGGCACGCCGGCATTCACCCGGGATGTGGCTATCTGAAAGATGCGCGCGACAATTACGAACGTTGGAGCGGGTCAGCCTTTGGCAATCCGCGTATCCTACATTTTCACACCTGCGGGACATATGCGCCGGGCGAGATTTCGTGGAACGTTCTGGATCCAACAATTTTGATCGATGGTGTGCCTGTCTGGGAAAGCGGTGTGTTCCACCCGGCACGTCTGGTCGGTGGACAAGCGGTGCTAGACCGGTATCCCGACGCGGCTAGCATCTTTGCGCATCCTGACTCGCATGTTGGGTTGGATGATTTGAGCATGTCGCAAGATATCCATGTCGCGCTTGCTGCGGTATCCTAGGATTTGCGCTTTTCCAGTTTCCGGAACAGCATCGACAGTCCAAAACAGATTACGAAATAAAATGCCGCTGTGGTGATCCACGCCTCAAAGATCAGGCGTGTCGAGGCGACGAGTTCGACCGTTTTGAAGGTCAGCTCCTGTACCGAAATCAACGAGATGATCGCGCTGTCCTTAATCAGCGTGATGAATTGGTTTGCCATCGGTGGCATAACTTTCTGAAGCGCTTGCGGTAACACGATATAGCGCATTTCCTGCATGCGGTTCATGCCAATCGACCGCGCTGCCTCGCGTTGGCCTTTCTCGACTGACTGGATGCCTGCGCGGACGATTTCCCCGACAAAGGCGCTTTCAAACAAGGCCAGAACGATCACGCCCGATACAAGCGAAGGGAAGCGACGCATGTCGCCGAAGAAGAATTCCCAAACACCACGGTTCTCGGAACGGGCAATCTCGCGGGCCCAGCTTTCTATGTTCAGCGCGGTAATCAGCTGTTGGGACAAGAAAAAGAAGAAGATGAAGATCACAACAACCGGGGGTATGTTGCGCAGAAATTCCAGATAGGTCCGCGCGAGCATGCGGATCGTCAGGTTCTTGGCGCAGCGCGCAATGCCAAGGATCGTGCCCAGAATGACGGCCAAGATGCTGGCGTAGATCGAAATGCGGATCGTGGTGATCAGCCCCTGAAGTAAGACATTTGCGAACCATTCCTCGCGCACCGTGTGGAAACGCAGGATGTAATTCGGGATCAGGTGCCAGCGCCAATCATAGTTCAGCGTTCCTTCGATCTTCCACCAGATATAGGCGAAAAAACCCACGACGACGGCCAGGACAAGCCAGTCGAGCCAGTGAAGTTTTTTCAATCGTTTCAGCACAGATCGGTCCCTGCAAGTTTATGCCCCCCGACAGTCCGCCGGAGGGCAAAAGTGGTTTATTCCGGAACCTGATCGGCCCAGTCATTGCCACGGAACCAGTAGTCATGGCGTTCCTTGAGCCAGCCAGTGTTCGTCTTGGCAGTGATCCAGCTGTTGAAATAAGCCAATGCGTCCGGGTCACCCTTGCGCACAGCAAAGCCTTCGCCACCCGCTTGAAACGCCTCGTTAAACGGGACGCTCAGAACATCCGGATAACGGCGCGCTTCGCTGGACGGTGTGGGTTCAGACGCCATTGTAGCATGCGCGTTTCCGTTCAGAACTTCTTGTGTTGCGGCGCCGTCCTCATCAAACAGCAGCAACTCTGCTTCGGGGAACATATCGCCGATGACGGTGGCCGGTGTGGCTCCGCGGCGGGCGGCAAATGTCACCTCGGGGCTGTTGTAGTCTTCCAGCGTGAAGCCTTCGGTCATTGCCGTGTTGGCAAGAATGGTCATGCCGGAATAGGCATAAGGCACGGTGAAGTTGACCGTCAGGTTCCGCTGCGGTGTGACGGTCATGCCGCTGATGATTGTGTCGAAATTGCCGGACACGAGGGCAGGGATGATGCCGTCCCACGATGTCGGAACGAATTCGACCTCGACGCCCATGTCCTCGGCCAACTGGCGGCCCACGTCCAATTCGAACCCGATCAATTCGCCGTTCAGGTCACGCATGGACCAAGGTTTGAACAGCGACAGGCCGATCTTGATCACGCCGCGTTCTTTGATGGTTTCGATGACACTTGCGCTGGCGACCTCTTGTGCAGTGCTTTGGGCAAGGGCGGGCAGCGCGGCTGTGGCTGCTAGCGCGGCACCAAGTGCAGCACCCATAAATCGTCTTGTCATTGTCATTAGAGAACTCCCTGTTCTGGAAAATGCGCGGTATGTCTGCGCGGGTTATGTATCGACAGCATATCGTTTTTCGACAAACGACACGCCCACGGATAGGATCAGCGTCACCACCATGTACACGGCGGCGATGGTGAACCAGATCTCAAAGCTCATGTAGGTTTCGGAAATGATATTGCGTCCGATTGTGGTCAGTTCGGCTACGGCGATCACGCTGACAATGGCAGAGGATTTGACCATGTGCACAACTTCGCCAGTCATTGGTGGCAACATGAAGCGGATGGATTGCGGCAGGATGATGTAGCGATAGGCCTGCCCCTTGGACATGCCGATTGAGGTTGCAGCCTCCCATTGGCCTTTCGCGACGGCATTGATCCCGGCTCGGAAGATCTCGGAAATCAGCACAGAATGGAATACGGCCAGACACAAGATGCTGGCCCAGTATCGGTCAAAACCAAAGATTGGGCCAAGTACGTAATAAAAAAGGTAGAGCAGCACCAGCAAAGGAATGTTGCGGATCAATTCGAGGAAAGCGACCGATACCGCTGTGCAGACCACCAGCCCCGACAGTCGCAGCAACGCTACGATCAGCCCCATGACAACTGCAATGGTAAAGGCAATGCTGGACAGGGTCAGCGTTTTGACCAGCCCAACACTGATCTCACCCCATTCAAAGCCGTCTTCGGTGAACGAATAAAAATACTGAGGGATACGATACCACTGCCAGTTATACCCCATCGCCTGCGCGCCGCTGTAGGCCAGCCACACGATACCACCGATAATGGCCGTGTAGGCGACAACCGAAAACGTGACAGAGTCGATGGCCTTGGCGAGCGGTCTGCGCTGTGGCAGAGCGCGGCCCTTGGGGCTGTATGGTGTCTCAGCCACGCTCATTAGTGATCCAGAATTTGGTCAAGAAATGCACGGCAGCGGGCGCTTGCAGGATTGGTAAAAAATGTCTCGGGGGGGGCGGTTTCGACGATTTCGCCCGCGTCCATGAACACCATCGTGTCCGCAACCTTGCGGGCAAAGCCCATTTCATGAGTGACCACAACCATCGTCATGCCTGTATCGGCAAGTTCAACCATCACATCCAGAACTTCGTTGATCATTTCGGGGTCAAGCGCGGATGTCGGTTCGTCGAACAGCATGATCCGACTTTCCATGCACAGCGACCGGGCAATCGCGACGCGCTGTTGCTGGCCACCGGATAGGGCGGACGGGTACTTATCGGCCTGTTCCGGGATGCGCACGCGTTCAAGATATTTGCGGGCCGTTTTCTCGGCGTCTGATGGCGACACCTTGCGTACTTTCACCGGACCGATTGTCAGGTTTTCCAGAACGGTCAGATGCGGGAATAGGTTGAACTGCTGGAACACCATCCCGACTTCCTGACGCAATCGGTAGATGTTCTTCGACTCTTCATACACCTCGACCCCGTCAACGGTTAGAACGCCAGAATTGTGGAACTCCAGCCCGTTAATGCAGCGGATCAGCGTCGATTTGCCGGACCCAGACGGGCCACACACAACCATACGCTCGCCTTCACGAACGTTGATCGAAATGTTCTTCAAAGCGTGGAAATCGCCGTAGAACTTGTCGACATTGTCGAAAGTGATAATCGGCGCATTATCCGACATTCAAAGCAGTCATCTATAAGTCTTCCCCCAAAACGTGGCCTTATCAAACCAAGGAAGTCCTTGTGTGCGCAAGGTAAACTTCTGCTTCATGGTGTCGCGAAAGGCCGTGATCTTTATTCTGCTACAAATGTGGTCGATCCTGCATTGCGCCCCAGGCATTGATGTTCCAACCAGATCGGGGTCAAGTAATCCTTGGACCGATGGAGGCAACCGGACGTGGCGAAAACTGGCAATCGGATCATAATGACCATCGACCTGTCGCAGGTAGGCAAGCAGGTCGGGGATGCGATGCTGCGCTGGTCCGATAACAGCAATCCCTTGGGGTATCACCCGATCCCGGTGATTTCGATCAAGGGGGGCGATGGTCCTGTTCTATTGCTGACAGGCGGCACACATGGTGACGAATTCGAAGGGCCGTCCGCAATCATGCGGGTGATCCAGTCGGTGGATCCAGAGGCGTTGCAGGGGCAGATCATCGCGTTTCCGGCGTTGAATATGCCGGCTGTAGCCACCTCATCGCGGGTATCGCCGTTGGATGGTGCCAACCTCAATCGCGCTTTTCCCGGCGACTATGGTGGTGGCCCCACTGCGATGATCGCAGATTTCCTTGAAACCCAGATTTTGCCTCTTTGCGATGCTGCGATTGACCTGCATTCCGGGGGCAAGGCGTCGTTCTTTGAGCCCTGCGCGTTGCCGACGCAAACTGCAGATTTGGCGCTCGCGGCCAAGAACATGGAGCTTGCGCATCTCTTTGGCCAGCCCTTGGTTTGGCGACTGGGCGCGCATAATGACAGCCGGTCCGTCAATTCAGCTGCAGAACGCGCCGGGGTGCCGATGATCGCCACAGAACTTGGTGGGGGTGGAGGTGTCGATCCCGTGATAACTGATCAGGCCGAGGCGGGAATCATGAACATCCTGCGCCATTTGGGAATGATCGACGGCCAGGTGCAGCATCCGACCCACGCGCCAAAAATGGTCGAAATCCGTGATCCCCGGGCATCGCTTTATGCTGTGGCCGAGGGCCTGTTTGACCGTGCACTTAGTGCAGGGCAGGACGTGAAGGCCGGAGACTTTGCTGGTTCATTTCATCATGTGACCGAACCTGAACGCGGTTCAATCCGGCTGACCGTTCCGCAGGACGGAATAATCCTTGCCCACACCAATCGCGGTTTGGTCAGCCGTGGTGAGATGTTGCTTTTGGTGGTGCAGGACGTCGATCAGGCTTTGTAATAGCCGACCACATCACCTTCAGTTGTTGCGCCAAGACCGTTCAGCAAGCGATTGGAATAGTTGAAATAAGCGCAAACCTGATTGACCTCCAGAATCTCGCCATCGTCACATCCTGCGATCTTCAGCGCCTCGAAATCTGATTTGACCATCTTGCCCACCGACACCGTCAGTTTGCCTGCATAGCGCAGCAGTGCGAGTTCCTTGCCGTCAAATTCATCTTCGGGGCGATGCGCCTTGAGCGCAGTAAAAATGCGGTCTGACCGGGGCTGATCCTTAAGTAGGTTGCGCACGTTCATGAAATGATGTGTCAGCGAGTAGGTGCAGTCGTTCAGGATTGACGTGTAACTGGCTATGACTTCAAGAAACCAGAATGGCAGCTTGTTGTCATCGGAATGCAGTACCGACCGATACAGCGCGACATGCCCATGCATGGTTTCGGGTCTCAGCGAATGCACGCGCATCACAGTGTCGACTGTTCCATGAGGTGTCCGCGCGTTGTCGAGAAGTTCTTTCAAGCGCGGTGAGGCGTCTTCGTCCGAGATCATGTCGATCCATGCTGTCATGAAAGGGTTCCTTGGATTTGTGCTGGGTCAAGGCAGTATAATCAGGCCACTGTGAACAAAGCGAGGGCTTGAATTGCCGTCAAAGTTCGCTGATCTGATAGGTCGAACGGGCCAGCCAGTCCGGGTTGATTTCAACACCCCAACCGGGCGCATCGGTAACGCGGGCGTGGCCGTCTTCGATGCCGTAGGGCGATTGCACAAACAGCCCGTCTTGCCACGGATAGTAATCCGGACCTTCGATTGAAAACTCCAGATACTTGCCCGCATTTGGGATCGCGCGCAGCAGGTGCATCGTGAACAACGTGACCAGCGACCAGTTCGCGCAATGCGGCGTGACCGGTAGACCCGCCGCTTCGGCCATGCGGACCACGCGCAAGGTGCGGCAGATACCACCGAGATAAAGAATGTCAGGCTGCACGATGTCCACTGCGCGCATATCGATCATACGTTTCCACGTGGGCAGGTCGCAATCCTGTTCCCCACCGGTCACGTCGATATCCAGCGCGTCGGTGACTTGCTTGGTTTGCTCAAGGTCCCAATAGGGGCAGGGTTCTTCGAAATGGCAAAATCCATGATCTTCGAGCATCCGCCCAACTTCGATCGCGCGGTCTGGCCAATAACAGCTATTGGCGTCGATCAGCAGGTCTACATCGTCGCCCAGTTCGCGGCGCATGGTGGGAATGATTTCTTCGGTGCGACCGGGCCATTCGTCCTTGTTGCGGCCAACCTCGGCACCGGCGCGGACTTTGAACGCGTCAAAGCCTTGCGTGTCGCGCAGGTGTTTTAGCCGTGTGGCTTCGTCCTTAGGGGTGATATCGCGCTTCATTGATGACGCATAGGCGCGGATCAGGCCGGGCGTGCCGCCCAACAGTTCGACAACCGGTTTGCCTTGTTGCTTGCCGCGCAAATCCCAGATCGCGGTGTCCAGACCAGCCATCGCGCGGCGCAAGTAAGAGCCGGGAAATTTGTGTTCACGTTCGGTTACGATATCCAGAAGGTCATCCAGATCGGTGGTGTCCTGTCCCAGTGTCCAAGGGGCCACTTGTCTGTGCAGCACCTGGCAAGTGATGTCGGAGTGATAGGTCGACACCTGTCCCCAGCCCCGTGCGCCATCTTCGGCCGTAACACGTACAAAACCGACAGCGTCGTTGGTGAAAGTTTCGATGGATTTCAATTTCATATGCTGTCCTTTTAACCCAAAGCATCTTCGAGGATGAGATCTGAGGCTTTCTCGCCGACCATGATCGCAGGGGCGTTTGTATTGCCGCTTGGGATGCTGGGAAAGACCGACGCATCGGCCACCCGCAGCCCTTGGGTTCCTCGCACCCTAAGGCGCGGATCAACCACTGACGTTTCGGGGTCGCTACCCATGCGACAGGTCGAACATTGATGAAAGACCGTCCAAGACGTTTTGCGCGTATAGGCTGCAATAGCCTCGTCGTTGACGACTTCCGGACCGGGTAATAGCTCGCGTTCAATGACCGATTGCATGGCGGGAGTTTCTGCAATCTTGCGCATCAGCTTTGTGCCCGCCAGCATCATCGCGCGGTCATGTTCCGTGGACAGGTAATTTGGGTGCAATTCGGGCGCGACAAAGGGGTCAGGCGACCGGATCTGCAAATGCCCGGTGCTGGTTGGCTTGCACGGGTTAAACCCAATCAGCAAGCCGGGAAAAGGATCCGGGCTCATCAAGGGACGGACGCCGACAGGCGCGCGGGTATAGCTGACCGGCGAGAAATAAAGTTGCAGGTCAGGGCATGCGGTGTCTGGGGACACGCTGACAAACCCGCCCCCCTGATTCAGGCTGAGCGACAACGGCCCCTTGCGGTTCATCGCGTATTTCAGCGCCACTTTCAACTTGCCCAGCAAAGGCCGCAGTTCTTGGTTCAGGCTCGCCATGCGCGACACATACAGGTTGTCGCTGCCCAGATGGTCTTGCAGGTTTTGCCCGACCTGCGGCGCATCAAGTCGAACGTCGATTCCATGGGCTTGCAGAACGCCGCCTGGGCCAATGCCGGACAGTTGCAGCAATTGCGGTGAGTTGATTGCGCCTCCTGAGAGGATCACTTCGGCACGGGCATGGGCGGTCTTGATCTGACCCTTGTGCCTGTATTCGACCCCGCTCGCGCGCGTGCCGTTGAACAGGATACGGGTGGCATGAGCTTTGGTACGCAGTTCAAGGTTGGGTCGACGCTGCGCCGGTCTCAGGTAACTGCGAGCAGCGGATGCCCGGTAGCCGCCCTTTGTCGTAATCTGGTAAAGCGACGCGCCCTCCATTTCCGAGCCGTTGTAGTCAGGATTGGTGGGGATACCCGCCTGTGCTGCGGCCTCAAGATAGAGTTTGGTTAGGGGGTGCACGTCATGGGTGACGTCATGGACCGACAGAGGGCCGCCGACACCGCGTTCCGTGCTGGCCGGGCCATCCCAATCCTCCATGCGGCGGAAAAGCGGTTCAACGTCACTCCAGCCCCAACCGGGTGCGGCGGTGTTCCATTCGGCGTAATCGTTCGGGTGGCCGCGGACATAGACCATCGCGTTGATCGAACTGGACCCGCCCAGTACCTTGCCGCGCGGCCAGTAGATGGGGCGATCATCCAGATTGGGGTCGGGTTCCGTAATGTATTTCCAGTTAACTTTCGCATCGTAGAACACCTTGCCGTAGCCGATTGGAATCTGAATCCACGGGGTCATGTCCGAACCGCCGGCCTCAAGCACCAGAACACGGTGTTTTCCCGACTGCGTCAGCCGGTTTGCCAGAACCGATCCGGCAGAGCCCGCGCCGACGATCACGTAGTCGAATGTGTCCAAGCCAGTCCTCCGCAAGGTCGTGATCAAATGTCTTTTCGGCGCCAGATTGTTCCTGATCGCTGATCACAAACCGTTAGTGGGATCATTCTGTTCGCGCAAGCGGCCAAGAACGTTGATGGCAGTCACGCGCCGGAATCTTCGAACTGGGTAAGGATGTTGCACGGTTTTGCACCGGGCTGCAAAACGATGGAACATGGTGCAGTTCGTGTGCCATCACACCATAGCGTGACAGTTAAACCGCGTCGATTGCTTGAATCGAGGTAAAGCCTTCGAATTGCGGTGTGCCGACATAGAGGGTCCGCGTGTCGCCGGCCTTGGCGTGGGACGCGCGGAATTCCTCACTGGTGGTCCAAGCACGGAAATGCGCCTCGGACGCCCAAACAGTGTGAGAGGCATACAGTATGCTATCGGACTCGACCGGGCCTTTTAGCATGTGGAATGACACAAACCCGTCCATGTCTTGCAATCTGCTTTCACGCGATAGCCAAAGCTCTTCGAACGCGTTGGCGTTTTCCAATGGAACGGTAAAGCGGTTCATTGCCAGATACATGTGATGTGTCCTGTCTTCAGTGTTTGGTGTCGAATTGTGCATATCAGGGCAAAGCACCTGGCGGCTAGAGCGGAGGTTTTCTGCCCGCGTGTGGAGCACATGAGAGGCAAGTTTTACGCATTAATGCGTTTTATTTTGCATAATTTACAGGCCTCGCAGGCAAACTTCTGATGAACGCTCACCATTGCTTGTCTTTGGGTGCATAAAGGGCGAGCGATTGCATCGCTTTTTCGGACCATTGACCTTTCTTCGAAGGGATGCGTAAATATCTAAGTTCCGTAAAAAATGCAACTATAAGGTAAATTTTGCAAAGCATAAGTGAAGCCCTTGGACTTGCTTTCGCGCTGGTTGTCTCCGGCGACGCGGATCTGTTCGAAATTGTTATTCTGTCTTTGCAAGTTAGCCTAACGGCAACGGCTATTGCATGTCTGATTGGCCTGCCTGTCGGCGCATTGATCGCCATTGGCCGTTTTCGTGGTCGAAGCGCCGTCCTCATATTGATGAATGCGCTCATGGGTTTGCCGCCCGTTGTTGTCGGTTTGCTGGTATATCTCTATCTGTCCCGCTCTGGTCCGCTTGGGTTTTTGGGGCTGCTCTATACGCCGACAGCCATGATCATCGCGCAGACCATTCTTATTGCGCCTATCGTGGCGGCATTGTCACGCCAGGTTATTGAGGACTTGCACACCGAATATGCCGATCAATTCAGGTCGCTGTGTCTGACCCGACTTCAAACGGTGCGGGCATTGCTCTGGGATGCACGGTATTCGCTTTTGACCGTCGGGCTTGCCGGGTTTGGCCGCGCTGTGGCCGAGGTGGGCGCTGTTATCATTGTTGGTGGCAATATCGATCATCTGACACGTGTGATGACCACTGCCATTGCGCTTGAGACATCGAAAGGCGATCTGGCTCTGGCGTTGGCTCTGGGTATCATCCTGCTGGTGATTGCGCTGGGCGTGAATGCGGCGGTGCAATCGGTGCGCATGGCAGCTGCGCGGAACGCCTATGTTTGATGACTCGACGCCCCACCGCGCCGCCCCCGTGATGGCCCCCATTCTCCCGCTGACGCTGCAGGACGTGGTCTTGAGGTTTGGCGGGGATACCGTGCTGGACGGTGTCTCGCTCAATCTGGGTGGAACGGGCTGTACAGTCGTCATGGGGCCGAACGGGGCGGGGAAAAGCCTGTTGCTCAAACTGTTACACGGCCTGTTGCCCGCCACGTCAGGACGCATTCTTTGGGGAGATAAGGTGCCGTCCGAAGTGACCAGCAGGCAAGCCTTAGTTTTCCAGAAACCTGTACTCCTGCGCCGCTCGGTGTCGGCAAATCTCGATTTTGTGCTCAAAGCCCGAGGTAAGGATGTCACCCGACGCGACGCGCTGTTGGAGCATGCGGGGCTGCTGTACAAGGCGAGTCATCCCGCGCGGCTTTTGTCCGGCGGCGAAGCGCAGCGTCTGTCACTGGCACGCGCATTGGCCACAGACCCAGAGGTTTTGTTCCTGGATGAACCCACAGCAAGCCTCGACCCGGCATCGGTCCTTGCCATAGAACGAATTGTGTCGGACGCACGCTTGAGCGGCGTGCGGATCGTGTTTGTCACCCATGACGTGGGACAGGCGCGGCGCATGGCCGATGACGTGGTGTTCCTGCATCGCGGCCGCATTGCTGAACACAGTGCGGCAGTAGACTTTTTCCCCGAACCCCAAAGCGCTGCTGCGCGTGATTACCTTAACGGCAGAATTGTCGTTTAATCTTTACCCCCCTCAGGAGGCTGCATGTTCCATAAACCCATCGCCACGACCGCCCTCGTCATGCTCATGGCCAGCGCCGCTGCCGCACAGGATCAATCGATCATAGTGCAGTCGACCACATCGACGGCCAATTCGGGGCTGTATGATCACTTGCTGCCTCTATTTCAGGAGCAATCCGGTATTCAGGTCAATGTTGTGGCTGTCGGCACTGGTCAGGCGATCAAGAACGCCGAGAATTGTGATGGCGACGTTTTGCTGGTGCACGCCAAGCCATCTGAAGAGAAATTCGTGGCTGACGGGTTCGGCACTGAACGGACTGACCTGATGTACAATGATTTCGTGATCGTCGGCCCATCGGCGGACCCGGCAGGTGTGGCTGGAATGTCTGACGTACAAGCGGCCTTGGCGCAAATCGCCCAATCGGGGGCGTTGTTTGCCTCGCGGGGCGATGACAGCGGCACCCACAAGAAAGAGCTGTCGCTTTGGGCCAGCGCAGAAGTCGATCCAACGTCATCCAGCGGTCAGTGGTATCGCGAAACCGGGTCGGGCATGGGGGCGACGCTGAACACCGGGATCGGCATGGGGGCTTATGTGATGACTGATCGCGCGACCTGGATCAGTTTTGGCAACAAGCAGGATTACCAGATCAGCGTTCAGGGTGACGACGATATGTTCAACCAATATGGCGTGATCCCCGTCAATCCCGTGGCGTGCCCAAGCGTAAACACGGACGCCGCGCAGGCCTTTGCCGACTGGCTGGTGTCAGAGGTCGGACAGGCTGCGATTGCCAGCTACACAGTGGCGGATCAGCAGCTCTTCTTCCCGAACGCGCCGAAAAAATGAGAGTGGGTCTGGGAGCATGCGAAAGTCGCCGCCCCAGACTCAAATTTGCGTTACGCTGCTACGCGGATTTTGCGTGGTCTGAGATACCAATACCAGATGCGGTACGCTTCCAGCGCAATGAGCGGCCCGAAATGGATCGACGCTGGCACCCAACTGCCCCATTCGTGCAGGGATGCCCAATGCACCAAAGTCAGAACAGCCGCCGCATAGGTCCACCGTTGCAGCCATTTCCACCAAGTGCCCATTTTGCGCACGAAGAAGTCGGTCGAGGTCACGGCGAGCGGAACAAAAATCAGGAATGCCAGCCAACCTGTCCAGATATACAGACGTGGAAGTTCATTGATCGCCGTGCTGAAAGAGGCTTTGTCGATCAGGTAAAATACAGTGTGCAGGAGTGCATAGCCAAAGGCTGCGACCCCTAGATACCGCCGGTTTTTCTTGAGCCACTGAGGACCGCGCCAACCGCGGAGTAAAAGGCTTAACGGAGTTGCCATCATTGCGACGATCAGAAAACGTGCCGAGAATTCTCCGGTTGGATGGACGAGTATGTGAAACACGCGTGCGTCCGTCGAAGTTAGCGCATTAAAACTTATCAAAAGGGCGGGTGCCGCGAAAAGTAGCCACAGCCAATAAGGGTGAAAAATCGATAGTCTTTTGAGCATACCGCTCTCCGTTATTCTGCAAATCTATTACGTCTCACGGAACAGGCGCGCGGTTCCGTCGCGCGTGCGCCGAATTTTATGGACTAGCCCCATTGCCGATCTGAGAGCTTTGTGACCAGTTTGCCCGCGAGCTATTATGCCAAGTGACAACTAAGAGACTGCCCATGACCCGCGATGAAGATGTTGTTCGTCTTGAAATCAGCGATGGGTTTGGGATTGTCACAGTCGATAATCCTCCTGTTAATGCGGGATCGACTGCCGTGCGTGCGGGGCTATTGGCCTGCTTGTTCGAAGCTGCCAATTTGGACCTGAAAGGCACCGTAATTCTTGGCGCGGGCCGAAGCTTTATCGCCGGGTCGGACATTCGGGAGTTTGGAGCCCCGTTAGAGGCGCCCGAGTTGCCACAGGTCATTGACGCTGTCGAAGACAGCCCGCATCCGGTTTGCGCGGCGATCCATGGTGCCGCCTTGGGCGGTGGATTCGAATTGGCCTTGGGGTGTGATTTGCGTATCGCCGCCCCTAACGCCGTTGTCGGCTTGCCTGAAGTCACGTTGGGCATGGTGCCGGGGGCAGGTGGGACACAAAGACTGCCGCGCTTGACAGGCGTTGCGACCGCGCTTTCGCTGATCTGTTCGGGACGACGTGTGCGTGCGCCAGAAGCGTTGGAGCTTGGTGTGGTCGATGCGCTTGCGGCATCGGCTGAGGCCACTGATCTCATCATCGCCGCTAAAGACGCCATCCTAGCCGTCCCGACCAAGCGGCGGGTGCGAGATATGAATGTCCCTTATGCCGATGATGATGCCGTCGCGCAGGCAGAGGCAGTCGCTCTGAAGCGTGGCAAAAGTCGCCCGAATGTCGAAAAAGCCATCGCGCTGGTCAAGCTGTCAGCGACAACACCCGCTGCTCAGGGCTTGATCCAGGAACGTGCCGCATTTCAATCGCTTCGGCTTGAGGAAGACGCCTTTGCTCTACGCCACTTGTTTTTTGCCGAACGCGCTGCAATGCGGATCGACGGTTTGGATGCAACGCCCGCCAAGATTGAAACGGTTGGGATCGTCGGTGGTGGTACGATGGGGCAGGGGATTTGCCGGGCCGTCCTCCCCGCCGGATTGCCCGTGACACTGATTGAACGCAATGTGTCTGCCCGCGATACCGCTGCGCATGCAATCAAGTCTGCGTTGGAAGGCAGTGTTGCAAAAGGTCGTTTGAGTGCCGAGGCAGCGGTGCTTCAGCAATCGTTTTTGACCGCGAGTACAGAGCTTTCCGATCTTGCTGGTTGCGACCTCGTGATTGAAGCGGTGTTTGAAGACATTACCGTCAAGAAAGAGCTTTTTGCCGCACTGGACACTGTCCTCAAACCTGGTGCGATTTTGGCGACCAACACATCCTATCTGGACATAAACGACATGGCTGCGAGCACGACGCGGGCCACTGATGTCGTTGGTCTGCATTTCTTTAGCCCGGCAGATATCATGAACCTGCTGGAGGTTGTCCGCACCACCGACAGCTCTGACCGCACACTTGCGACGGCGATGGGATTTGCGAAGGCGCTGGGCAAGCAGCCGGTTGTCGCGCGCGTCTCCGAAGGGTTCATCGGCAATCGGATTTATGCAGCCTATAGGCGGCACGCAGAATTCTTGATCGAAGAGGGCGCCAGCCCGCAAGAAGTCGATACGGCCGCGACTGATTTTGGTTTTGCCATGGGGCCGTGTGCTGTTGGTGATATGTCGGGGCTCGATATCGCATGGGCCATGCGCACCCGTCAGGCGGCGACCCGTGACCCAACGGCCCGCTATGTCGACATTCCGGATCGCCTTTGCGAGGCGGGACGCTTTGGTCGCAAGACCGGTGGCGGGTGGTATGACTACGACGGCGGCAAGCGAAAGCCATCAGATACTGTCGCATGCATCATTGCCGATGCGCGCGCGGCCAAGGGCGTCACGCCCCGGACATTCACAGCGCAAGACATCCAAGACCGATTGCTTGGGGCTATTCTAACCGAAGCGGCGCAGGTCTTATCCGAGGGCATCGCACAGCGCGCCGGCGATATCGATGTAACCTTGGTGCATGGTTACGGATTCCCGCGCTGGACAGGTGGACCGCTTTGGTGGGCGTCTGGGCAATCGGCCGACCGGGTGGAGCAAATGGTCGTCGCCGTCGGCAAAGCTGCGGGGACGCCCAATGACGGAGCATTGGTCAACACGATCCTCGCCCCATTGCGTGCCGAGCGACAAGAAATTGAGCGCAAAAAAACAGGCGGTAATCGTCCGGTCTGACCGCCCTATGATGCGGCTTTCCACGGCAGAAGATCGTCGACACGGTTGATCTTGTAATCCGGGATGCGGGCGAGTGTGTCAGCCAGCCATGCCTGCGGATCGACGCCAT
>NZ_CBFHLV010000049.1:0-25648 GCF_965656765.1 Marivita sp.
GGTGAACGCAAGATGTTGAGCAATCGGCAAAATCCCGCATACGACCTTGCGACAAACAGCACATTTGGTGCTAAATTACGGTTTTTACGTGACCTTTGGGCGAATGCCCGGTAATAATTGTAGGAATAGGTGCAAAAAACGTCCCAACAGGGGCTGAGATAGCAGGCGGACAGACACATGACTTTGAACCTTTCGGTGCCCGGACAGGAAGAATTGAAACCCCGCATCACCGTGTTCGGTGTTGGTGGCGCGGGTGGCAACGCGGTGAACAACATGATCGACAAGTCCCTTGAGGGCGTCGATTTCGTGGTTGCCAACACAGACGCGCAAGCGCTCCAGCAGAGCCGCTCGGAAAGCCGCATACAGCTTGGGGTCAAGGTCACTGAAGGTTTGGGCGCTGGCGCCCGCGCGACAGTCGGGGCGTCTGCCGCTGAAGAAAGCATTGAACAGATCGTCGATCATCTGGCCGGTGCACACATGTGCTTTATCACCGCTGGTATGGGTGGGGGCACTGGGACAGGTGCCGCGCCTATCATCGCTCAGGCCGCTCGGGAATTGGGTGTCCTGACAGTTGGCGTTGTGACCAAGCCGTTCCAATTCGAAGGCAATAAGCGGATGAAGCAGGCCGAGGAGGGCGTAGAGGCGCTCCAAAAGGTTGTGGATACGCTGATTATCATTCCGAACCAGAACCTGTTCCGTCTGGCGAACGAAAAGACCACCTTCACCGAAGCGTTCAGCATGGCGGATGACGTGCTTTACCAAGGTGTGAAGGGCGTCACTGACCTGATGGTCCGTCCGGGTTTGATCAATCTCGACTTTGCTGATGTTCGTGCCGTGATGGACGAGATGGGCAAAGCAATGATGGGCACAGGCGAAGCCGAGGGTGAAGATCGCGCCATTCAGGCGGCCGAGAAGGCCATCGCGAATCCGCTTCTGGACGAAATCAGCCTGCGCGGCGCGAAGGGTGTTCTTATCAACATCACTGGTGGCCACGACCTTACGCTGTTCGAACTCGACGAAGCGGCGAACCGTATCCGCGAAGAAGTCGATACAGACGCAAACATCATTGTTGGCTCCACGCTGGATGACAGCATGCAGGGCATGATGCGCGTCAGTGTTGTTGCAACCGGCATTGACGCTGTTGACGTTCATAACGAAGTGCCGGTCCCGCGTCGGTCGCTGGCCACGCCGTTGACCCAGACCACTCGGGTCGAAGATGCGCAACACGCTGCGGAACAATCAGAGCCGATGCCCGAACAGGTTGCCGCGCGTACAACAGAAGAGCCGTCGCTATTTGGCGCGATGGATACCGAACGCGAAGTTGCTCAAGAACAAATGGAACCGGTGTTCGAGCAAGCGCCCGAACCGCAGGAAGTTGCCGAAGATGATGGCCTTCCGCCGCCCGCGTATCGTCCGCAGGTTGCAGAGTTCAATCCGCGCGAAGACAGCATCGAAGCGGATCCTGAGCAGTTTGTGGCACCGCGTGCCCCAGCTCCGGGTACACCCAGCGCCGAAGCTTTGGCCCGTTTGCAAGCCGCTGCATCGCGTGCGCGCCCTGCACCGGGCGCACGCCCGAACATGCAGACCGGGCAGGAACCGGCAGACAGCGAACGCCCCCGTTTCGGTATCAACTCGCTGATCAACCGGATGACGGGGCATAACCAGCCCGCCGAAACGCCGGTCCGTCGTACATCGCAACCACCGGTTCAATCCAGTGGTGCAGCACCGGCCCATGCACCGGCTCCAGAAGCTGATGAAGATCAGGAAAAGATCGAAATTCCGGCCTTCCTGCGGCGTCAAGCTAACTAAATCTGCGATTAATCGCCTGCAAAGCGCCCCCAATTTTGGGGGCGTTTTCCGTTTTAATTCAGAGTCTTGTCTGGCATGGCGAAAAGCCGCCGATCCGTTTCCGGCACGTGTTTCAACCCGTTACAATCTTTGATTTGAGGCGAGAAAGGTCAGAGAGTATCACCCATCTCGAAACGCCGCATTGGGGGTGTGCGCGTATTTTGTCGAGGGTCTTTTGCAAACATCCGTTCAATCCACTGTTCGTTTCACGGGCATCGGCCTGCACACCGGCCTCCCGGTGGCGATGTCGATCTGCCCGGCGCCTGCTGATCATGGGATCGTATTTGAACGGTCGGACATCCGTTTGGGCAATGCACATGTGCCCGCACTTTTCGACCATGCTGAACAATCCCCCCTGTGTACAATGATCGTGAACCAGTCCGGCGTGTCGGTGTCGACCATCGAGCACGTGATGGCAGCACTTGCTGGTTGTGGCGTGCACAATGCGTTGATCCGGATCGACGGCCCTGAAGTGCCGGTCATGGATGGAAGCGCGGCCCCCTTCGTGCGCAGTATCCTGTCAGCAGGGGTCAAACGCTTGTCTGCTCCGATCCGTGTGATCGAGGTTCTGAGCACGGTTGAAGTACATACTGCACAAGGCTGGGCGCGGCTTGGGCCAGCAAATGGCCTGACAATGGATTTCCACATTGATTTTGAAGACAAGGCCATTGGCAAGCAGAGCAAGTCTTTGAACCTCGCCAATGGGGCTTTTGTCCGTGAACTGTGTGACAGCCGCACTTTCTGCCGCGCAGCGGATGTCGAAGCGATGCGCGCGGTTGGTAAGGCGCTTGGCGGCACGATGGACAATGCGGTTGTTGTCGATGGGGACACCGTCCTCAGCCCGGGTGGCCTGCGGCACACAAATGAGGCCGTGCGCCACAAGATGCTTGATGCGCTGGGGGACCTCGCCCTCGCAGGCGCGCCATTGCTTGGGCATTATGAAGGCCACAAGGCAGGGCACACCTTGACCAACATGCTTCTGCGCGAACTTTTCGCGACGCCGGATGGCTATCGCATTCGTGATTGCGATACTGACTTGGCTGCCCGTCTTCCCGGCGCAGGTGTCGAAGCGCACGAGATCCCAGCAGTTGCATAATGCATTGAATTGAGTCCAAGGTCGGACTTGAATATCCCGTCGGACCTATGCTCGATCGCAAGAGTGCCTAAAGGCGTTTTGCCTTCTGATTTAATGTGCTAGGACCGAAGGCAGACAAGTGGCACATATAGCCACGGCGGTGAAACGAAGGTGACGGGCATGGCAGCGGGCAGATACGCAAGAGCTGTGATCGGAGCGGGGCTCTTGGCAGTGGCGCTGACGGCGTGCGGCGATGGCGAACGCCCGGGATTTGGTCCCGGTGGCGTGCCGATCGAGAATTTCACAGCCGAACAGATCTTTGAGCGTGGTGAATTTGAACTGGACCGCAGCGATCCTGAGGATGCGGCGTTCTACTTTTCCGAAGTCGAACGGCTTTACCCCTACTCGGAATTGGCAAAGCGCGCGGTGATCATGCAGGCTTATGCGCACCACCAGAACGCGGACTATGCAAACAGCCGGTCCGCAGCACAGCGCTACATCGACTTTTATCCCACTGACGAAGACGCGGCTTATGCCCAGTATCTTCTGGCACTCAGCTACTACGACCAGATCGAAGATGTGGGCCGCGATCAGGGGTTGACCTTTCAGGCGTTGCAAGCCCTCCGCACAGTGATCGAACGTTACCCGGATAGCGAATACGCGCGGTCGTCGGTGCTGAAATTCGACCTGGCCTATGACCACCTTGCGGCTAAGGAAATGGAGATCGGGCGTTATTACCTGCGGCGCGATCATTACGCGGCCGCGATCAACCGTTTCCGGTCTGTGGTCGAGGATTTCCAGACCACGACCCACACAGCCGAAGCTTTGCATCGTCTGGTCGAGTCGTATCTTTCGCTAGGGCTCACTGATGAGGCGCAGACTGCTGGCGCGATCCTGGGTTATAATTATCAGTCCACGGATTGGTACGAGGACAGCTTCAAACTTTTGACTGGTCGTGGTTTGGAATTGAAAGCGACCGGAGACAATTGGCTGCGGCAAATCTATCGCCAGATGGTCAAAGGTCAGTGGCTTTGATCGGGGGGCGGTGCGTCTGACCACGCACCCGATTGCACAGAATGCTGCGCGCGCTTGAAATAAGAGATATGCTGATCATCGACCGGCTTGAGCTGGAGTTCCAGCCTGGTCTGAACGTGCTGACCGGCGAAACCGGGGCGGGCAAGTCAATCCTGCTTGATTCCCTGGGGTTTGTTCTGGGATGGCGCGGGCGTGCCGAATTGGTGCGCAGCGGGGCAGAGCAGGGCGAAGTGACCGCTGTGTTCGATCTGCCAAAAAGCCATCCCGCTCATAATGTCCTGTCCGAAGCGGGGTTCGAGGATGCGGACGAATTGATTCTGCGCCGTGTGAACACGTCCGATGGGCGCAAGACGGGCTGGGTCAATGACCGACGGGTAACGGGAGAGATGTTGCGGGCATTGTCGGACACGTTGGTTGAATTGCACGGCCAACACGATGATCGCGGTTTGCTGAATCCCAAGGGCCACCGTGCATTGCTGGACCAATTCGCCGGGCATACAAAACTCTTGGCTGATGTCCGAGCTGCGTGGAGCACGTTGTCAAAGACCCGCAAGGCACTGGCTGACGCCGAGGCGTCCTACGCTGCTGCACAGGCCGAAGAAGAATTCCTGCGCCATTCCGTGGATGAGTTGGACAAACTGGCCCCCGAAACGGGCGAAGATGCCGATCTCGATGCTCGGCGGCGGATGATGCAAGCCTCTGAGCGCATCCGTGAAGACATTGTGCGGGCGGGACAGGTGATGGGGCAGGACGGCGCTGAAGGCGCGATGTCGGATGCGTTGCGCTGGCTCGAAGGTGTAAGCGAGGCGGCAGAAGGCAAACTGGATGAACCGCTTGGCGCGTTGGCGCGGGCGATGGCCGAGCTGGATGATGCGGCGCGCGGCGTGTCGGCTTGTCTGGATGCGCTGGAATTCGACCCACACGAGCTTGAGGTGACTGAAGAACGCTTGTTCGCCTTGCGCGCACTGGCGCGCAAACACAGCGTTGCACCAGATGACCTACCCGGACTGGCCGACAATCTGCGGGATCGGTTGACGGCCCTTGATCAGGGCGCTGACCGGTTGGCGGGATTGCAAGCGGACTTGCGCAGCGCGGAGCAGACTTACCAATCTGCGGCGACGACTTTGCGCGACAGCCGCACCAAATCCGCGAAACATCTTGATAAAGCCGTATGTGATGAACTTGCGCCGCTCAAAATGGACCGTGCGGTTTTTGTGACAGACCTGTCAGACGCGCCTGCAGGGCCGGAAGGCAGCGATGCGGTCGCGTTCACCGTAGCCACAAATCCCGGCGCTCCGGCGGGACCAATTGGCAAAATTGCATCGGGCGGCGAACTCAGCCGGTTCTTGCTGGCCCTGAAGGTGTGCTTGTCCGAGCAGCGCGATGCTGGTTTGACAATGATCTTTGACGAGATCGACAGGGGTGTCGGTGGCGCGACCGCAGATGCTGTCGGGCGTCGTCTGGCGGCTTTGGCCGATGGCGGTCAGGTCTTGGTGGTCACCCATTCTCCGCAAGTCGCAGCGCTTGGCGGGCATCACTGGCGGGTGGAAAAACGCGTGGCCAACGAGCAGACTACATCAACTGTGGTGCCTTTGGATACGACTGCGCGCGAAGCGGAAATCGCGCGCATGCTGTCAGGGGATACGATCACACCCGAGGCCCGCGCCGCTGCACGGGCCCTGTTAACAGGTTAAAGTCGCATCATTCCGTACCCGGCCAAAGCAAGTGTTATACCACTGAACACTGTCCGCGTGACGTTATAGACCTGCCATTTGCCAGAGTAGGCATCCCAGATCGCGTGTGCTGCGTCTTTGTCGGTTGGAACAATCAGGTTACCCAAAGCTTCGTTCATGGGTACGTTGACCGACATGGTCAGGATCATGCCACCAACAGCATAGACAAGCCCACCGGTCGCAAATGCCAGTGCAACAGAAGACCGGTCACATCTCCACGCCAGCAGTGCGGCGAGCCACAGCACAAACGGAGTTCCAAAGAAAGCAGGCGCGAAAACCGCGTTGCGGACTGATGTGTTCATGGCCTGCATCGCTTGTATGGCGACGCGCGGGTCGGTCGCATCCAAGCCCCACATGGTCGAACAAATCCAAGCATAGAAGAACCCGAAAATCGCGCCGCTAAAGATCAGAGCGGCAAGCCCCGACAAGCGGGCGGCCAACAAGCTCCAGTCCGATATGGTCGGCTCTGGCCGTGAATAGGCGGTTGGAAGAGGAGTCATATCTAAGTCCTTTTTGCATTTCCGTAATTAAGTGTACGTCTTTACGTTTCCGTACATTGTGTTACGGATTTTAGTCAAGACGGAATTTTACGCGGTGATGACATGCGGGACGACGCAAAGGCGCAGCGAAAGGCGCAGATCGAAGCAGCAGCTTATGATCTTCTTGCGGAAAAAGGCTTTCAAAACATGTCGATGTTGGCCGTCGCAAAGGCAGCCAAGGCATCGAACGAAACGCTCTACCGATGGTATGGGGATAAGGTCGGTTTGTTTCAGGCTTTGATCGAAACCAATGCGGATCGCGTCGCAGACCGTCTGACAGACCGGCTGACCGATGCGACCGATCCGAAATCTGCATTGACCGATCTAGGCCCAAATCTGTTGGCCATGCTGCTTAGCGACCGCGCCGTGGCCTTGAACCAAGCGGCAGCTTCGGATGCCACCGGTACATTGGGCAAGGTGTTGGCCGAGCAGGGCCGTGGTAAAGTTTTTCCGCTGATTGTCGATCTTTTTAAGCGCCTTACTGACAACAAAGTACTGACAGGTCATCCAGTTGATCTGGCGACGCTGTATGTCGATCTACTGGTCGGAGATCTGCAAATCCGCCGCGCCACAGGTGCGCTTGGTCCACTAACCGACAGCGTGATGACGGATCGTGCACAAAAGGCCGAGGCCCGTCTGATGACGCTTGCAGGTGTGTCCTGACACCGATCGTCACAGAGTTTGATCCTGCAAGGGGTGGACACCGCAGGCGCATTCGATAACCCTTGAAAACCAGTAGACTTTTGGCGTTCACCGCCTTCTCCGAAAGGACCGCTTGGCATGGCGCCGGCTTTGCAAGGTCAATTGCAGGCAATGAAGAGACAGTTCGCGCGCGGCTGGGATTTGCTGCGTCATAAAGGGCCGTCTCAATTCCAGTTCTGGCTGATTGCTTTGCTGATTGGAGTCGCGGCAGGATTGGCGGCCACGCTTTTTCGTCTGGCGATCACCTTTTTGCAGACCACAGTCTATGGGACACCCAGCGTTACCACGATCCACAGCTATGCAGAGGGCTTGCCCTGGTGGATGCTTTTGGCCATCCCGACAATAGGTGGCTTGGTCGTTGGCATCATCGTTCACTACTTCACCCCGGACGGGCGTGTCCGGTCAGTCGCCGATGTGATTGAAGGCGCTGCCCTAAATGATGGGCGCGTCGAAAAAAAAGCTGGGATCGCATCGGCCATCTGTTCTTGGATCACGCTGTCCACGGGTGGAAGCACCGGGCGGGAAGGCCCTGTTGTGCATATCGCAGCGATGCTGTCGTCTTGGGTTTCGAACACGATCCGCGCAGACGGCATCACCGGGCGCGACCTGTTGGGCTGTGCCGTTGCGGCGGCAGTATCGGCCAGCTTTAACGCACCCATCGCAGGGGCCTTGTTCGCGCTCGAAGTCATTCTGCGCCATTTTGCGGTCCACGCTTTTGCCCCCATCGTGGTGGCAAGTGCGGCCGGCACGGTGATCAACCGTTTGGTCTTTGGCGATGTGACGGAATTCAAATTGCCGGGCACGACCACAGTGGAGTTTTACCTCGAACTGCCGGCGTTCTTTATCCTTGGTCTGATCTGCGGCCTGGTGGCTGTTGTCATGATGCGGGCCGTGTTTCTGGCGGATGATGTGGGGGCACGATTCCAACGGCGCATGAGGCTGCCGCACCTACTGCGACCGGCAGTGGCAGGCGTCATGCTGGGCGCGCTGGCGATCTGGTTCCCGCACATCATCGGTGTTGGGTATGAAACCACGTCGCGGGCGTTGACCGGAGCGCTCTTGTGGCACGAGGCGGTGGTCTTTGCGATGCTAAAGGTGGTGGCAGTGGCCATAACAATGGGCGGGCGCATGGGGGGAGGCGTCTTCTCGCCCTCACTGATGCTTGGGGCATTGACTGGGTTGGCTTTTGGCCTGATCGCAACGGGTCTGTTCCCCGAGCAATCCGGTACCGCAACGCTCTACGCCCTTGCCGGCATGGGCGCTGTTGCTGCCGCTGTGTTGGGCGCGCCGATCTCAACAACGCTGATCGTGTTCGAACTGACCGGTGACTGGCAGACCGGACTGGCGGTTATGGTGTCGGTGTCAATGTCCACCGCCGTCTCTGCCCGCCTCGTGGATCGGTCTTTCTTCCTGACTCAATTGGAGCGCCGCAACGTGCATTTGGCCGCCGGGCCGCAAGCGTATCTCTTGGCGATGTTCCGGGTACAAGGCGTGATGCGCAAACCAACTGACAGCAACGCCGCCGACGAGGAGGCGTGTCTGACCATGATTGAACAGGGGCTATACGTTCAAGCGCAAGCGACACTGGAAACGGCCTTGCCGTTATTCGACAAATCCGGCGTGGCGTTTCTGCCCGTGGTCAAACTCGAAGGGCCGGACGACGCGCCAGTGTTGCAGGGCGCATTGTTCCATGTTGATGCGCTAAAGGCGTATAACCGCGCATTGGCGGCAACAGCCGAAGAAGAGCATAGCTAAAGCGCAGGATTAAACCTGCTCGACCTGCACACCCTCTTGAACATAGAACGCCAGATGGTCCTTGATCTCGGCTACGTCCGCGTTGGGGGTCTCATAGCTCCAGACTGCATTGGTGTAGGTTTTGCTTTTCGACACGATGTCGAAATAGCTGGCCTCACCCTTGTGCGGACAAGTTGTCTTGTGATCCGACGTGTCCAAAAACGCCATCGCCACATCGGATCGAGGAAAGTAGATCACGAAGGGCAGATCGCCCTCTGTTACTTCAAGCGCATTGGCACTTTCTCCAATCACGGCACCACCGGCACGCACAACCCAAGTTCCCTCTGCAGGTCTGACTGTAATGTGTTTTTGCATGATCCATCCCTTTTGAGTGCGATGTACCGGGGTTAGCGGGTGAATGTAAATGTTTATGGTCAGATTGGCGCGCAGGCCTGGGTCAGCCAAGTTGAAACATCGCCTTCGACCAATGGCCCAATCCGTACCAGAACTTCGGCATGATAGGCGTTCAGCCAAGTGCGTTCGGTTTCGGTCAAAAGGCTGGTATCAATCAATCGCGTGTCGATCGGCACGTAGGTCAGCGTCTCAAAACGGTACATCTCGGGCACTGTCTGATCAGGCAGCCTAGGGGCGGTCTCGACGACAATCAGGTTCTCGATCCGTATGCCGAACGCACCTTCTTTGTAAAAGCCCGGCTCGTTTGACAGGATCATCCCCGGCATGAAAGGCACGGTTCCACTGCGCGCCAGGCGCTGCGGGCCTTCATGAACACTCAGGTACGAACCAACTCCATGCCCAGTGCCGTGGCCATAATCCAACCCGTGCTCCCAAAGCGCCGCCCGTGCCAAGGCATCCATATCGCGCCCGGCGAGCCCTTTGGGCCAGCGAAGGTTAGAGATTGCGATCATCCCCTTTAGAACAAGCGTAAAGGCGCGTCGTTCCTCAGCGCCCCCTTCACCAATTGCAATGGTGCGGGTCACATCGGTGGTCCCGTCCACGTATTGCCCGCCGCTGTCGACCAGTAGCAGGCCTTGGTCGACCTTTCGGTTGGTGTTTTCAGTCACGCGGTAGTGCACGATAGCCCCGTTGGGACCAGCGCCCGAGATCGTGTCGAAACTGATATCGCGCAGCGCATTGGTCGCGGCGCGCTGCTCCTCAAGATGTTTGACCACGTCGATCTCAGTCAGGCTGCCGACGGGTTGCTGGTCTAGCCAGCACAAGAATCGGGCCATCGCCGCCCCGTCGCGCAAATGGGCCGCGCGTGCGCCGTCCAGTTCGGCCCCGATCTTGCATGCTTTGGGCAAGGCGCAGGGGTCTTGCGCTTCAATGATCTGGGTCCCCGCGTCGCGGAGCGTGTCGGCAACAATCACAGGACAACTTGCTGGATCGATGCGGGCAGGCCCATCCAGCACTGACAATACCTGCAAAAACGCCTCAACCGATTCAATGCGAACCTTTGGACCGAGATGGTCTTTGATGTCCTCGATCTTGGACGGGTTGACAAAGAACGTCACGTCGCCGGTCGCGTGCAAAATAGCAAAACCATGCACAAACGGCGTTCGGGGCAGGTCGTCCCCGCGAATGTTCAAAAGCCAGCATATGCTGTCTGGCAGGGTGAGCACGGCGCATGTCGCAGGACCCAGCGTGTTTGCAAGGCGGGCGATCTTGTCGTCATGCTTCTCGCCTGTCAGCTCAACCGGCTGCACAAATGCAGCGCTGGCGGGCGGTGGTGGTTGATCCTCCCAAATCAGATCCACCAGATTATGAGTCCGGCGTAGCGTGACGTCTCCAGCACTGCTTTCAAGGTCACGCATCTGTGTCACCGTGTGCAGCCATGGATCAAACCCGACAACGCCGCCCCGTGGGGCATTTTCGGCAATCCAGTCGCCCAAAGTCACCTCTGGCCAATGCACTGGTGTGAACACATCTGCGACCTGCGAGCCCACTTGGACGCGGTAACGGCCATCGACAAACACGCCTGCCTTGTCCTGCAACACCACACAGAACCCAGCGGACCCGGTGAAGCCGGTTAACCACGCCAATCGACTGTCCCGTTCGGCCACGTATTCGCCCTGATGCGCATCGGCGCGTGGAATAATGAACCCATCCAACCCTTCGCGTGTCATTACTGCGCGCAAAGCAGCCAGACGGGGTGGCCCTTGGTCGGGAGAGGCGGGTTCGGAAAAGGTCTGAAACATAGCGCGGACTTTCTATCGTGTGGCCTATGCGAACCCGGAAACGACCCAAGAGGCAACCCCTTGTAAGGCCACAGGCCACGCGCTTTCCCGCATTCTTCTTTTTCCAAATATGCAAAAACGCAGCCCGTAGGGCTGCGCCTGCCGGACCGGCCACGCTGGTCCGATTGGATCAACTCGCGCGCTTAATGCCCATCAAACGGGCGCGTGCCCGCGGGTCGCTGTCGAACAGCGACGCCAATTGCTCGGTCATGGCGCCAGCTAGTTGTTCCACATCCGTGATCGTTACCGCGCGTTCATAATACCGCGTCACGTCGTGCCCGATACCAATTGCAAGCAATTCGACCTGACGGCGACGCTCGACCATCGCGATCACATCGCGCAGGTGTTTTTCTAGGTAATTTGCCGGGTTCACCGACAGTGTGCTGTCATCGACCGGGGCACCATCCGAAATCACCATCAGGATCTTGCGCGCCTCAGAGCGGTGCAACATCCGGCGATGTGCCCATTCCAGTGCCTCACCGTCGATGTTTTCCTTCAGCAGACCCTCTTTCATCATCAGCCCAAGGTTTGACCGAGTCCGCCGCCATGGTGCATCCGCACCTTTGTAAATGATGTGTCGCAGATCGTTCAAACGACCGGGCTGTTGTTCGCGCCCCTCGTTCAGCCACTTTTCGCGGGCCTGTCCACCTTTCCACGCGCGGGTGGTAAATCCAAGAATTTCGACCTTTACGGAACACCGCTCTAGCGTGCGGGCCAAAACGTCGGCGCAGATCGCTGCGATTGAAATCGGCCGTCCCCGCATAGAGCCGGAATTGTCCAAAAGCAGCGTCACCACAGTGTCCCGGAATTCAGTGTCTTTTTCGACCTTAAAGGACAGCGGCGTGGTTGGGTTCGCCACAACACGCGCCAGACGTCCAGCATCCAGAATACCCTCTTCCAGATCAAATTCCCATGACCGGTTCTGCTGTGCCTGAAGACGACGCTGCAGTTTGTTGGCCAAGCGACTCACCGCACCTTTTAGCGGTTCAAGTTGCTGATCAAGATAAGCGCGCAGACGCTCAAGCTCGACCGGTTCGGCCAAGTCCTCGGCAAGGATCTCTTCGTCATGCGTTCCGTCGAAGACTTTATAATCAGGGTCTGCTTCGGAAATCGGGGCAGGTGGCGGCGGCTCAAGAGGCGCTTCGCCCTCGGGCATCTCGGCTTCGTCGCTCATCTCCTGGTCGGCCATTTCGTCCATCGAGACCTGGGCCTGACTGGGGTCTTGCGTTTCATCCTGGCTCGACTCAGGGCTCGCTTCGGCGTCTTCGTCCTGATCGTCGTCTTGGCCGGTGCTGTCGGGATCCTGCTCGTCGTCGCTGCCCTCTTCGGCCTGATCTTCGGCTTCGTCATCAAGCTCGTCTGGATCATCCCCCAACTGATCGCCATACCCTAGATCAGTGATCACAGCGCGGGTGAAACGGGCAAAGGCGGCTTGATCGCTCAGCACATCTTCAAGGTTTTCAAGTGTCCCACCTGCTTGATTCTCGATAAACCCACGCCACAGCTCCATAACGTTCTGGGCGCCTTCGGGAAGATCGCGCCCGGTGGCGAGATGGCGCACAAGATAACCCGCAGCCTCGGACAAGGACGCTTCAGAGGCTTCCTTGATCTGGTCATAACCTCGCCGCAGCGCTTCATGGCCTATTTTGGCGTCGATGTTGCCAGCCGTGCCGGGCATGTCGCGTGCGCCCATGGCTTCGCAACGCGCGGTCTCCATCGTTTCATAAAGCTCGCGTGCAAGATCCCCCTGCGGTGCATAGCGCGCATGGGTGCCTGCGTCGTGATAGCGGCGGTACATCGCCATTGCGTCAGCAGTGCCCCGCGCCAGCATCACCTCATCGCGGGTCAGGCGACGGCTGATTTGTGGCAGGCGCATCGCATCGCCCGAGATTCCCGAGGGATCGACCGAATAGCTGACCGTCAATTCTGGATCGCGGGCCATTACTTTGGTGGCCTCGGCCAGCGCCTTCTTGAACGGATCGGCGGGGTTGTCAGTTGGTTTGCTCATACGAGGACGCCCCTGCTTCTTCGCTTCCCAAATATCTCATGGGGTTTGCCGGCGCCGGCCATCGGTGCAAGCCCGATAGCCGGCGGGCAGAGCCCCCAGCCAGTTGGATCGGCAAAGCCGATCCGAAGAACCATCACCCGATGCTCAACGAAGCGGCGCTTTCGGGCAGTTCTTCGTCAAAGCAGCGCTGATAGAATTCCGCCACGGTCTGGCGCTCAAGCTCGTCGCACTTATTGAGGAACGACACTCGGAACGCATAGCCCACGTCGCGGAAAATCTCGGCGTTTTGCGCCCAGGCGATCACCGTCCGCGGGCTCATCACTGTGGACAGGTCACCTGACATAAACGCGGCACGCGACAGGTCAGCGACAGTCACCATCTGGCGGACCGTCTTGCGGCCCTTTTCGGTGTTGTAATGCGGCGCCTTGGACAGAACGATCGAGGTTTCTGCGTCGATTGACAGATAGTTCAACGTGGCGACAAGCGACCAACGGTCCATCTGGCCTTGGTTGATCTGCTGTGTCCCGTGATAAAGTCCCGTCGTGTCACCCAGACCCACTGTGTTGGCCGTCGCGAAGATACGAAAATATTTGTGTGGGGTGATCACTTCGTTCTGATCAAGCAGCGTCAGTTTGCCGTCTGTTTCCAGAACCCGTTGGATCACGAACATCACATCGGCACGGCCGGCATCGTATTCGTCGAACACGATCGCCGTCGGGTTTCGCAGCGCCCAAGGCAGAATGCCTTCCTGAAATTGCGTTGTCTGCTTGCCATCTACCAGCTTGATCGCGTCTTTGCCGATCAGGTCGATCCGGCTGATATGGCTGTCGAGGTTGACGCGTACAGCAGGCCAGTTCAACCGCGCGGCGACCTGTTCAATGTGGGTCGATTTACCCGTACCGTGATAGCCCTGGATCATCACGCGACGGTTGTTGCGGAACCCTGCTAGGATCGCGAGCGTCGTGTCAGGGTCGAACTTGTAGGTGCTGTCGATGTCGGGCACACGATCCGTGCGCTCGGGAAAGCCATGGACAATCATGTCCGTATCAATGCCAAACACCTCGCGTGCGGAAATTTCTTCTGTCGGTTTGGCGTTGATGTCGATCGTCCCGTCGGCCATGTTGCGGACATCCTTCTCAGCTGGGGTTTTGCGATTGTGTGGTGCAACATAATGGCGGGAGGAGCAAGGGAAAGGGCATGGGAATTCGTTGATGACGCCGCAAGAAGAGGTGGAAAACCTCATTGCCCGAGTGGCAATGGGCGACCGTACCGCCTTTAGCCAACTCTATGACAGGACCTCCGCGAAACTATTTGGCGTCTGTTTGCGTGTGTTAAATGACCGCGCAGAGGCCGAGGAGGTATTGCAGGACGTGTTCGTGACGGTGTGGAACAAAGCCGACAGTTATAAGGTCAACGGGTATTCCCCAATGACTTGGCTCATCACGATCACCCGCAATCGGGCAGTAGACCGTCGCCGTGCGCTCAAACTGCCACCAGCCCCGATCGAAACCGCGGATCTTATGCCAGACAGCAAACCGGGCCCCGAAGCGTCAGCTGTGGCAGCGTCCGAGGCGCGCCAGATCCGCGATTGCCTTGATCAGTTGCCGCGGGCTCGCGCGCATCTTGTGCGTCGTGCCTATCTCGAAGGTGACAGCTACGCTGATCTGTCCGAAGCCACTGGCGTAAACCTCAATACCATCCGAACGTGGCTGCGGCGCAGCCTTATCGCCTTGCGGGAGTGTTTGAGCCATGAGTGATCAAACAACTCCACCCATCGGTCCTGAAGATGACGACGGACGCGTTCTGGCCGCCGAATATGCGCTGGGATTGCTGCCTGACGCCGAACGAAGTAATTTCGAGGCGCGCTTGGCAGAGGATCGCGATTTGCAAGCAGAAGTGGTTGCTTTGGAAGAACACTTTGCGACGATCCTGTACGAAGACGTCGACGAGGTGGCCCCCTCACCGCAATTGCGCAAACGACTTGAAACGGTGCTCTTCAAACCGAATGAGCCGTCTTTTTGGAAGCAGATATGGCCCTATGGGCTGGGCGGTGTGGCCGCAGCATTGGTGTTGTGGCTAGCAGTCAATACCGGCGTTGTTACACTTGACGAAGACGCGCTGAATGCCGATTTGGTTGCCGAACTGGCACCCACACCTGATGGTGACGGACTGGTTGTGAATGCATCGTTAGACACCACACTGGGCGCCGTTCAGGTGGTCCGCGCTGCCGGAGAGCCGCCCGCAGGGCGCGTCTTCGAGCTCTGGCTGATTGCGGGCGACGCAGCGCCGGTGTCCTTGGGCCTGCTCAGCGCGGAGAGAAGCACGATTATCGACCTGCCCGAAGAAGTACTGGCCCAGCTTTCTGGTGCTCTTTTGGCGATTTCTGACGAACCGCCCGGCGGATCGCCGACCGGTGCGCCTACAGGGGCTGTTCGCGCAGCTGGGCCGCTCACGTCGTCGTGATGATCATGTGATCCTAATTTTTGAAACATTGGCGATGTGACGCCCGTGTCTACCTCCGACCCGCACGGACAACCGGCGGGAAATTTGGAGGACGATATGACACTTAAGACACTGATCACCGCCGCCGTGGCCGCAACAACCTTTGCCGGCGCTGCATTCGCAGAAAGCCATTCCGGAACCGACAACCCGATGGTGGGCGGCGCGGCGATGTTCCCGGACAAGAACATTGTTGAAAACGCGCTGAATTCGGCGGATCACACAACGCTTGTCGCGGCTGTAAAAGCGGCTGATTTGGTCGACACGCTGATGGGCGATGGTCCGTTTACCGTGTTTGCACCCACTAATGCAGCGTTTGGACGCATCTCGGACGACTCGCTCAACGCGCTGCTTCAGCCCGAAGCCAAGGCGCAACTGACGCAGATTCTGACGTGCCACGTCGTTGCGGCAAACGTCATGTCCGATGCCATCGCAGGCATGATCGCGGATGACGGAGGGATGCACGCGGTACCCACTGTCGGGGGCTGCTCGCTGCAGGCCAAGATGGACGGATCGAAGATCACACTCACGGACGAGAACGGCCGAGAGGCCACCGTCACCATCGCGGATGTGCGTCAGTCGAACGGTGTGATCCACGTGATCGACCGCGTGCTTTTGCCGGCTCAGTAAACCCTCAATCCCCAACGCATGGGCGATGAGATCGCGCAAAAGTGTGTGCCCCGGCCTTGCGTGTTGGCAGGCCGGGGCACCATTTAGATACGTATTAAAGGAGGATCCCATGTTGAGACGACATTTCCTGCAAACCGCAGCTGCAGCCCTTGGTTTGGGCGCCACGGCAAAAAGCATTGGCGCCGCCGAAGGCAATTTCGAAATCATGCGGTCCGAAGCCGAATGGAAAGCGATGCTGAATTCGCTCGAATACCGTGTTATGCGCGAAGAAGGCACCGAGCGTGCGTTTTCATCGCCGCTGAACGATGAAAAGCGCAATGGCATGTTCCACTGCAAAGGTTGTGATTTGGCGCTATACGCGTCCGAGCACAAGTATGACAGCGGCACAGGTTGGCCCAGCTTTTGGCAAGCGCAAAGCAACGCGATTGAAACCAAGTCAGATAGGTCGCTCTTTATGACACGCACCGAATGTCATTGCCGTCGCTGTGGCAGCCATTTGGGTCACATCTTTGACGATGGTCCCCAGCCGACCGGAAAACGCCACTGCATCAACGGCGTCAGCCTGACCTTTCAGGCGGCTTAAGGCGCGCAGGCTCTTCGAAAAGCCTGTTTACGCTCTTTGACGGGTTATGTTCAGGTGCCGCGCGCACCCAGACCCAACTGCATCAACGTCTTGCGCACGGGCTTGAGCGTATAAAGCGCATCAAGCCCTTTGGCACGGATGTCGCGCAGCGGTTGGGCGCTGATCATCGACGTACGGTTCAAAAGCGTAATGCCTGTCACCCGCGTGCGAATGTCCGCGATCCGTTTTTGATGATAGGCATCCAGCATCTTGCGATTGCCGATATCGTCACCGGCTTGCCGCGCCAGATCTCGCAGAACACTCAAATCCTTGAGGCTCATATTAAGCCCCTGTGCGCCAATCGGGGGCACCACATGCGCGGCTTCAGCCACAAGCGCAATGCGCTCACCGCTCAAACGTTCGGCGTGTTGACTGATAATCGGCCAGATCGTACGGCGCGAGGCCAGTTTTAGTGGGCCAAACAGGCTGCACGACCGTGTGGTCATTGCGGCCTCGAATGCGTCTGCGTCCAGCGCCATCAGGTCTTCGGTGTTTGGACCTTCTTCCATCCACACAATCGCAGACGAAGGCCTTCCATCCAGATCGGGTAGCGGCACAAAGGTGAACGGTCCACCTGTCCGGTGAATTTCAGTCGACACATTGTCGTGTGGGATCGGATGCGTCACCGCAAAGGCCAGTGCTTTCTGGCCAAAGCGGGTGGTTTGCACGTCAATCCCGGCCGCTTTGCGCATTGGCGAATTGCGCCCGTCCGCCGCGATTACCAGCTTGCAACGTACCTTGGTGCTGTCGCTCAGGCCAACACGCGCTTCGGCCTCTCGCGTGAAGAGTGATGTTGTCCCTATGCCTGCGCGGAACGTGACGGTTTCTAATTCCTCAAGATGAGTCACAAATTCCCGGCGCAAAAGCCAATTCGGCAGGTTCCACCCGAACGGAAGGTCCGAAATGTCTGAGGCGTTGAATTCTTTGGTCACGCGGGCTTTTGGCTCTTCGCCACCCGCGTCGACAATGCGCATCACCTGGAGCGGCATGGCGTGCCCAGCCAATCGCGGCCACAGACCGATCTCGTCTAAAAATGCCTGCGCTGGCTGCAAGAACGCAGTGGTGCGCAGGTCCGCCCCATCGGCGTCGCGATCGGTAATCGGCGGGGCCGGGTCAAGGCACAAAACAGAATAACCATCGGCACCAAACGCCGCAGCGGCTGCCAATCCGGCTATTCCGCCCCCTGATACGACGATGTCATATGTCATGGCGTGGCCTTTCGTAGCGTGTCTGATCGAACAATAGCCTGGGCCGACGGTAGGTGCGATGCGGCAGGGCGCCCGCCCTATTTGCCGACGGTGATCAGGATCAGCAAGACCATGACAACAGGCACCATCGCAAGAGCAGTCATCGTCAACGCAACAACGCCCCAAGTTTTCACCGCCAAGACCAGCATCGTAAAGATTGCCACGAGCAGATAGTAGATTGTATCCGGCCCGCCTTCTTTCAGGTCTCGGGCGATCCACCCTATGACTGGTACAGAATAAAAGGCGCTGCGGCGGGGGATGGACGTTGCTTCGGAAATAGACATCTGGGATTCCTCTTTAATCTCGGAAAGAGATAGGAAGCGGATCGCGCATAAACACTGCCAAATTGCCGCAATGCGGCAAGAACTTTGTCAGGTGAGCCGCGCCAGAAATTCCGTAAGATCAGATGTGTGGTGCTGAATGTGATCCGCCTCGAGCGCGTCGGGTGCAACATGCACTGTGCGCATGCCCATCGCATGCGGAGCAGCAAGGTTGCGTGGGTCATCTTCGAACATCGCCGCGGTCTTAGTGTCGGTTCCATCACGCCCAAATACGCGTTCAAAGGCGCTACGTTCCGGTTTGGGCTGAAAATCCGCATGCTCCACGCCGTAAACCGCATCAAAAATGTCATCCAGCCCGCGTGCCTTGAGAACGTTGCGCGCATACGGGGCAGAGCCATTTGTGTAGACAATTTTGCGACCGGGCAGACCAGAGATCAATGACGCGAGATACGGGTCTTCGGACAAAACGGTAAAGTCGATGTCATGCACATCGTGCAGATAAGGTGCTGGATCAACGTCATGTTCTCGCATCAGCCCGGCCAAGGTGGTGCCATAAGTCTTCCAATATTCGACACGCAGGGTGTTCGCGCGGTCTCTGTCCACGCCAAGCGCATCCATAACAAACTTGGTCATGCGCACTTCGATTTGATCGAACAGACGCACGGCGGGCGAATACAATGTGTTGTCGAGGTCAAAGACCCAATGACGTACATCTTTGAAAGCTGACTTTACCATGTGCGGGAACCTAGGGGGCGATGACAGGCGCGGCAATGGCTCAACTTGCGTCTTTTGTTGAACCGGCGCTATCGTGCGTAAAGTTTTTACAAGGACCCCTCAGTATGAAAGATGTGAAGTCTCCCCAGAAGGACGCGTATTCGTCGATCCTCGAAGCGATCGATGTCGGGGTGTACCGGCCAGGGGACCGTTTGGTGGAAAGCGATCTGGCCGAACGATTTGGCATGTCGCGCACACCGATCCGCGAAGCTTTGCAGCGTTTAGAGACACAATCACTGCTCACGCGGGATGGGCGGTCATTGATCGTGGCGTCCCTGGATCATAACCAGATGGCCGAGCTTTATGTCGTGCGCACCGAACTCGAAGGGTTGGCCGCGCGGCTTGCTGCGCGACATGCAACCGAGGAAGAGGTCAAAGTCCTTCAGGATATGGTTCATGACGATCGCGCTCTGCTAGACGATCCGTCGGCACTGGCCCGGGCGAATCGGCGGTTTCACAAGCAAATCCATCTTGCGTCGCACAACCGGTTTCTCGTGCAGCAGCTTGACCTTGTGCACCGGTCCATGGCGCTTATGGCGACCACGTCGCTGGCGGCCCAGGGGCGGGGTGAAATTGCGCTTGCCGAACATCAGGCAATTGTTGATGCGGTAACCGAACGCAATGAAGATGCTGCTTACAAAGCGCTGCGCGATCATATCTCGGTTGCCTTTGTGACGCGGCTCAAACTGGATTCGATGTCCAAGGAATAAATGTCATCACCGCAGTGTTTCATGGATATCCCCGCCGATCACATCTGGCGCGGACAGCCCGTGTTCGGTTTTGTCCCAATAGAACGGTTTGAAAACGAGTTCAGACCACGCCTTGTATACGGCGATGATTCCCAGTGGGAAGTAGAGGAACATCATCGGTACCCATTGCATAAGGTTTTGATGCGGCGTCCGTGCAACCGCAACAAATCCAATAAGCAGTGATACCAGCTCTGTCATAAGAAAGAGGGCCAAAAGGCCCCCGGTCCATGTTGGTGGAAACATCTCCATAAAGGGTGTTGAAACCCCGAAACACACCAACCAGAACGACCAAAGTGCAGGGGCAAGCGTGAATTGCAGGATGGTTGTCAAAAAAAATACTTGGAACCCAAGGAATTTGCGCAGGCCCAATTCTCGGATCAATCGAAACGGACGACGCATATGCACCAAATAGGTGATGATATAGCCCTTGAGCCATCGGGATCGCTGTTTGATCCAAGGTTTGACGCGATTGTTGGCTTCTTCCCGGGTGACTGTTGGGATGAGAAATGTCCGGTACCCGAACCGCGCGAGCCTGATACCCAAATCGGCGTCTTCGGTGACATTGTGCGAGTCCCATCCGCCGACATGAGTTAACGCCGCTCGTTTGAGGTAGACTGTCGTTCCTCCCAACGGGATTGAAAATCCAAGCCGTGCAGCCCCCGCCAGAACGATACGGAACCATGTGGCGTATTCGATTGTGAAACAGCGGGATAGCCAGTTCGATTTGGTGTTGTAGAAATCCAGAATACCCTGAACACAGGCCACGTCTGGTGGGGCAAGATGAAATGCCTCAACCACGCGTTCGATCTGATCGGTTGCGGGTGCGTCTTCTGCATCCAGAATACCGATAATGTCGCCGCGAGTGTGCCCAAGTGCATAGTTCAGCGCCCGGGGTTTTGTCTGGATTTCTCCGTTCGGCACCCTTACGACCCGCATCCATGCAGGCAGCGACGTGGCCTTGATCATATCGTTCGTCTTGTCGTCACTGGCTTCAAGAACAAGCACCACGTCCAGCAAGGATTTGGGATAGCTGAGCCGGGATAAGCGCTGGACCAAGATGTTGGCGATCGCCGCTTCCTGGAAAAGCGGGACGATGAGACTAACCACCGGTTTGTTGGCCAAAGGGACATCTATCGGCGTCCCAGGCGGCTTTTTGTAGCCTGCAAAAAAGACGGCGATTTTGAAGGCCTGACAAACGATCAGATTGGCCACCGCAACGGCGGTGATTCCGGCAAAAAACATGGTTGGAAAGAAAAAGATCAAGGCAAGGCTGATCCCGAAAAACAGAGATGCCAGAATCCCACGCTTTATCGTTAACTTGTTGATATCACGACAGCTATAGTCGGACTTCACAAGCGTTTCCGCGCGATCAGCAAGGTAATCTCCGTGCCGCTCTGTGATGATCCGCAGCAGGTCATCCTCGGATACATCCGCAAAAAGGATCGGACCAATCAGATGTTCCAGCATGTCGCGCAATTGCGTGCGCTCCTGGTCCGCCGCTGCGGCAACCAGAATCGATTCTCCAACGACGCCCCAAGGAAGGACGCGATGCTCCAGACAAAACTCGGGTGGTAAGAGATCGGCCAGAGCCGTATCCGGAGGATGGGTATCGGGGTTGATGCGCCTGCGCCGTGCCTCTAATTCACGTACGTTGCGCAGGATCGAACGTGTCAGGTCATCCTGCGGTTCATTCGTCCGGTCAATGGCTGCGTTCCGCCGCGATGGGGACAGCACAAAAGCTGGTTCAGCCTGTGTTCTTGTTCTGACTGACATCATGCCCTCGGTCTAATCCGAGGGTCAGCTAACTGTTAAACTGTTAAGCTCGTGTTAATGCCACTTAGGCTTTGACGGTTTTCTTTTCCGCCATCGATTGCGCGAAACGCTCGAACAGGTAAAAACTGTCCTGTGGGCCGGGGCTTGCCTCGGGGTGTTGCTGAACCGAAAACACCGGGCGGTCTGCCATGCGAATCCCGCAATTCGAGCCGTCAAAAAGCGACACATGGGTTTCCAACACGCCGATTGGAAGCGTCTGACTGTCGACAGCAAATCCGTGGTTCATCGACGTGATCTCGACTTTACCGGTTTCAGTATCCTTGACGGGGTGGTTCGCGCCGTGGTGGCCGTGGTTCATCTTCACCGTCTTTGCCCCCAGCGCCAGCGCAAGCATCTGGTGGCCAAGGCAAATCCCGAACATTGGCAGATCGGTGTTTTTCAAAATGCTCTGGATCATTGGCACCGCGTATTTGCCTGTGGCCGCGGGGTCGCCTGGGCCGTTCGACAGAAACACGCCGTCAGGATTTTGCGCTAGCACATCTTCCGCGGTCGCCGTGGCCGGAAGCACTGTCACATCACAACCCGCGCTGGCCAGGCACCGCAGAATATTGCGTTTCGCGCCATAGTCGATGGCGACAACCTTGTGTTTCGCATCAGTCTGCCGCGTATAGCCCTCGGGCCATGCCCACCGCATTTCATCCCAGCGGTAGGATTGCGCGCAGGTGACATCCTTGGCCAGATCCAAACCCTCTAGACCAGGAAACGCACGGGCCTTTTCGACCAGCGCGGCAATATCAAATTTACCGTCTGGATTGTGTTCAAGCGCAACATGAGGTGCCCCTAGCTGCCGGATGGCCCGTGTCAGGCGGCGCGTGTCGATCCCGCCGATTGCGATGCGCCCGCGCGCCGCCAGCCAATCGCTTAGTTCCTGAACCGCGCGCCAATTCGAGCTCTGGGTTGGCATCCATTTGACAACCATGCCATTTGCCACTGGATCGGCGGTTTCGTCATCATCCGGGTTCACCCCGACATTGCCGATATGCGGAAAGGTAAAAGTCACGATCTGACCCGCGTAAGAAGGGTCGGTCATGATTTCTTGGTACCCGGTCATTGCCGTGTTGAAACACAGTTCCGCAACCGAAGTGCCGGTTGCGCCAAAGCCCTGACCGTAGAAAATCGTGCCATCGGCAAGGGCCAGACACGCGGTCGGTGTGTCATTTGTAAGCTGGGGCATGGCGCGACTCCGCAGAGGGTAAAATCGTGCGGAACCTACGGCTGTGCCGGCTCGCGGTCAAGGGACGTCTGAAATTGTGATATCCATATATTTCAATGGGTTGGCGGAAATCTTGGGTGCTTGCGCCTAAGCGTGTCCTCGCTTAATGTGCGCGTTCGTTCAACCATGGGATAGGAATTCATGGACCTTCGCACCCGGCTCAACACGTCTATCAAACAGGCGATGCGCGACAAGGACAGTGCACGGCTCTCGACGCTCCGACTGATCAACGCTGCCATCAAGGACCGCGATATTGCTTTGCGCGGCGAGGGCAATGAAGAGGGGGTCGGCGACGAAGAAGTTCTTGGTATCCTTGGCAAAATGGTCAAGCAGCGCAAGGACACAGCCAAAACCTACGAAGAGGGGGGGCGGCTTGATCTTGCTGAACGAGAACTGTCCGAAATCGGCGTGATCGAGGAATTCCTGCCGCGCAAATTGTCGGATGACGAAGTGGCAGGCGCGGTTGATGCAGCAGTGGCGGAAACTGGCGCATCGTCGATCCGCGACATGGGGCGCGTCATGGGTGCGCTCAAGGCCAAGTATACCGGCCAGATGGATTTTGGTGCTGTCGGCGCAATGGTCAAAGACCGGTTGTCTAACGCCTGATCAGTCGCGCGGGGTGTTTTCGGTAGCAACAACAGTCTAGGCGTTGCTGCGCACTTAGTTCACAAAGCGAAACCGCGTTTTATCTCGGCCAGTGTTTCGGAATCGTTGATCCGGTAGGTCTGTACAAATCGGGTTTTGTATCCCACACGCCCCCTTCGCGCGCCGAAATTCTCGCCGTGGTTCAGCATGTAAAGCACTGATGGGCGCATAAGCGGGGTTAGCGTTTGGCCCGCTAGGGTTGCCAGGTAAGGGAACATACGGTGCTCATGCTGCGTCATCTCGGCCAGAAAGGCTGTTGAAGTTGGCTCTGTGGGATCATGATAAAGCGCCGCACAACTGCCGCACAGTTTCCAAAACGGTTTGCGCATTGGTGCGGCCAAGCTTCGTACATCTGCCAAAGCGATGTCGCCCGTCGAGACATCCTTAACAAGTCCGCTTTGAACCAAGTAGCCGCCGCTTTCTTGCCGTGCCAGCATTTCGTCGACCGTGCCTTGCCGCAGCAGGTCGTCCGCATCAAAAGTCATGACATAGCTGGGCTGATCGGCGAGGTCTGGCAGTGCCTCGGTCAACAACCGCAGCTTTCGCCATTTGTCGTTGCCCGGCGTCGGATCGATGAAAGGGAGGTAAGTGATGCGTGGATCATCAGGCAGATCAGGCCGCACCTGACAACAAATGGTCGCAGCCCAGTTTGGATTGTCTTGCGCGATTAAGCCATCCAGAGTGGTGCGCAGACGGGCGATCACTGCGTACCAATCGCCAACCTGATCTGGCCCGACCAAGGGCAGTAGGAACGTCACCTGCTGCGCTCGGCGTTTGGCCAGATGCGCCGCACGAAGGGCGATGGCTGCCTTTTCTGACGCAACCATGCCGGGGGTCGGATCGGTTTGTCCAAGGACTTGCGTACGCAACAGATGCCGCGCGCGGGTAAGTTTCGGGACGGCGGGAACTTGGGCCATGACGCCTCGGATCAGGGGGTGGCGATGCGCCGAACCTTTTCACTCAGCTCTGCGTATAGCTCTTTGCGTTCGTCTTCGCTCAGAAACGCGCCAATCTCAACCTCTCTTCCGGCGCCCGACAGCGTCACATAGTGCGGAACTGGCCCGCCTTTGTGGTGCATGTTCACTTGCGTCCAGTAGGGGTTGCAGCTCCATTCCTGCGCGTCGCCCTTCACGCTTTGCCTGGTGAGGTGTAAATCCTCGGGTGTCAGTGTCAGAACTTCGATGATCTGTAAGTCCTGCTCATTCCGCCGAAGTGCGTACCACATCGCGCCAAGCGCCAGCAGCATGAAGGGAAGTATTCCCCAAAGCAGGACTGTCCCGATCAACCCGTAAAGCGGGATGGTGGACAGCGCAAAGATACCTAGGATTGTCGCTGCAAACCCATGCGCGGGCAGCGATTGATGCGGCCAGAGGCGCAGCTCCTGATTGTCCTGAGACGTGTCGGTCCAAGTGTAAGGCATGGTGGTTCAATACCCGTTCAGAAGAAGATCGCAAGCACGGATGATTTCGTCACTCTGATACGCGGCAGAGCCGATATATGTGCCAAGCTCTTTCTTCGTCAAAGTGGCGATTTCGGTGCTTTGCAATCGAAATGTGACATCCCCCAGTGAGAGCTTTGGCGAAAGGTGCTTCAAGGCCGGCTCGGGCCAGTTCTCTGGCACCAGCCGCGCGACAACCCGGGTCGCGAGGCTCTCGAAGGTGTTGCTTTGCAGGACCAGAACATACGTGTCATTGGCCGTCTGATACACGTCGTATTGTCGTGCCATGGCTACCATTTGCGATAGGCATCAAGCGGCAGTCCGTCTTGCTCTATACGTCGATTATAGGCCTCGATGGCCTCCCGGTTTTCTTCCGCCCACCGTGCTGCTTCGGTTTTCCGCACTTCGTCCTCAATCCCCGCTTCCGCAGCGCGGGACAGATTCACACCTGCGTTTTTGGCGCGGGCGATGAGATCTGCATCAAGGCTGAGACTGGTGGACTTGCGTGGCATGGGCATACTCCTGTCATGGAAAGTGTACCGCAAAACCTACCCGCAAACAACGGTACGTATCACAGCAAAAGGCCCCAGCGTGTCCACCGGGGCCTTTCGTTTCAGATCACACTCAACTTAGTGCGCGTGGGTCTTTTCCCAGTCTTCCCGCTTCGGAAGCTGCTCGAACGTGTGCTCGGGCGGTGGGGAGGGCAGGGTCCACTCCAGCGTGTCTGCGTATTCGTTCCACGGGTTTTTCGCAGTCTCGGCACGGCCTTTGGCAAGGCTCCATACGAT
>NZ_CBFHLV010000050.1:0-24714 GCF_965656765.1 Marivita sp.
GGCCCCTGTCTGCTCAATCAAAGCCCGATTGCACCGAAATCGGCGTAGCCAAGACGGTAGATCAGACGTTCCTTAAGGCGGAAACTGTTCGAATGTACGACATAGTAATGCATGTCCTCGAATGAAAAAGGATTGATGAGGTAACTTTAGCTTAGCTCCGCCCCCCCGGCAATGGCTTTGACGCTCAAGTGACACAATGCGTCCATGCAAACTGTGCTGAATTAACGTGCAATTTTGCAGGTCGATGGAAACGGGTATGGCCAGACGTATTCAGAGGCGTTTGTTTCGATCGCACACATAACACTGTTCGCGCAGTCTGCACCTTTTAAACAAACACAATTCGTCTGCGGACAGGTTTGGCTTGGCTTGTCAGACGGAATCCGGTTTACTTTCCCAAACGCTATTTTTGGTTAGGACATTTGTTTCATGCGCCTTCTTCCGGCGATTATTCTAAGCATTGCCATTGTATTGGCACCGATCATCTGGATATTCGTGCCCAAGCTGATGTCCGGTCAGGAACAATCAGGATTTGCGGGCACAGCCATCGACTCCGGCGCGCGGATCGAGATTGAGATGCTCAGCCAGCAGGTTGAGGACCTCAAAATCCAGATCGAAGACCTCACCAAGAACGTGTCTCAGGTCGCCGCGGCTGCTGCGCGTGCGCCTGTGGCAATGGCACCCAGTCCAACACTCGCCCCACAAGCAAATAGCGGCAGCGAGGTGTTTCAGCAAAACGGCACCAACGACATTATCGATGCCTATGCGCAGGTCGTGCTGATCGCCGACCGCCGCAATGTAAACGAAGGTTTGACAATCGCAGGCCCATCCTACCTTACGCGCGTTTTTGGTCCGCCACGACAAGTCATGTCAGACAATTGCCAAGAAATGACAAATCCAAGATTGGCCAGCAAGCTTGTCCTCGAAGATGTTGGCCCGATCCGTGTGCGCATGCTCAAACCAGCGGCGGATTCAATACGGCGTGTGTTCGAAGAGGTTCGTGTGACCGACCCCGATCTCTATGCGCGTATCGACACCGCAGGGTCGCTTTGTGTGCGCCAAATTCGCGGCACACGCGGCCGCGCATCCACCCATGCTTTCGGGCTGGCGGTTGATCTCAACATCGATGGTGTACTTGATACGTTGGGCGACGGACGTACGCAGCTTGGTCTTACGATTCTGGCTGACTTTTTTAAAAGCGAAGGTTGGGTTTGGGGAGCCTCTTGGGGCCGCGAAGACAGCATGCACTTCGAGGTAAGCCGTCAAAAACTGGACGAATGGATTCAGGCCGGCGCGCTTTAGGTCGATCTACCTAGAGGAACCGACCGGCCTGCCAAAACGATCTGTTTTTCGAACAACGATTACCTGACTTTGAAATGGCGCTTGCCTCTGAAAACATGCCAATATGCATCAAACATTTGGCAAGGGGAGAGCCATGGGAGAGCAGAAAACAGCACTGGTGCTGTCGGCACATGCAGCTGACTTCGTTTGGCGTTGTGGCGGTGCAATCGCGCTTCATCAAAAGCTGGGATACCAAGTTACGGTGGTGTGCCTGTCCTACGGCGAACGCGGAGAAAGCGCGCGTTTGTGGAAAGAGGGCAACACGCTGGACGAGGTGAAATCCATTCGTCGCAAAGAAGCCGAAAACGCGGCCAAGGCTTTGAACGTCCACGATATCCAGTTCTTCGACCTGGGTGATTACCCGTTGGTCGTGGATGAGCAGAACAAGATGCGATTGGTCGATGTCCTGCGCGCGGTTCAGCCGAGTTTTATGCTAAGCCATTCGAAATACGACCCCTACAACACTGACCATATGTATACGAGCGAACTGGCGCTTGAGGTGCGGATGATCGCGCAGGCCTGGGGGCACAATCCGGGTGAAAAGGTTCTCGGCGCACCACAGCTTTACCTGTTTGAGCCGCACCAGACCGAACAGATGGGCTGGAAGCCGGATGTGTTTCTCGACATCACCGAGGTGTGGGACCAGAAACGCGCGGCTATCGAATGTATGGAAGGCCAACACCACCTTTGGGATTTTTACACCAACGTTGCCGAAAATCGGGGCAACCATTTTCGTCGCAACTCTGGCGGGCAGGCAGGGGGACGTGCCGCGAAATACGCCGAAGGATTCCAGTCGGTTTTCCCACGCACAGTGGATGAACTCTGATGGGCGTCGTGGTGCAAAATATCGACCGCGCGGAACAGGCGGTCATTGACGCCTTGGCGCGCTGCGGCGTTGCGACCGTGCACGAGGCGCAGGCGCGAACCGGCCTGTTGGCGTCCTATATGCGCCCAATCTATCGCGGTTCGGCCATCGGTGGATCAGCGGTGACAATCCTCGCTCCGCCCGCCGACAATTGGATGCTGCACGTTGCCATCGAACAGATCAAACCCGGAGATGTGTTGGTGCTTGCCACGACGTCGCCGTCGGATGCGGGCTATTTCGGGGATCTGCTGGCGACCTCTGCACAGGCGCGGGGGTGTCGTGGGTTGATCATCGACGCAGGGGTGCGTGATATCGTCGATCTGGAAAAGATGGGCTTTCCCGTCTGGTCCAAGGCAATCTGTGCACAGGGCACGATCAAGGAAACTTTGGGGTCGGTGAATGTGCCCGTGGTCTGCGCCGGGGCTGCTGTGCATCCGGGCGATGTGATCATCGCGGATGATGACGGGGTGTGCGTCGTCAAATATACCGATGCTGCGGATGTCTTGGCAAAAGCCGAAGCGCGCGTCGCCAATGAAGAGGCGAAACGCAAGCGGCTGGCCTCGGGCGAATTGGGGCTTGATATGTACAAAATGCGCGAACGGCTTGCTGAAAAGGGCCTGCGCTATGAGTGACGGCGTCCGCTGCATGTGGATGCGAGGGGGGACGTCAAAGGGTGGCTACTTTCTTGCCGATGAATTGCCTGCGGACCGAGACGCCTTTTTGATGCGGGTAATGGGTAGTCCTGATACGCGCCAGATCGATGGGATGGGCGGTGCGGATCCGCTGACTTCAAAGGTGGCCGTCGTAAAACGGTCTGCCCGTGCAGGCGTCGATCTGGACTACCTTTTCCTTCAGGTGTCGGTCGATCAGCCGATGGTGTCGGATGGCCAGAATTGCGGCAACATCCTTGCCGGTGTGGCCCCCTTTTCCATCGAACGTGGATTGATCGCTGCGCAAGACGGTCAAACCCGCGTCACGATCTATATGGAAAACACCGGCCAAACCGCGATTGCGACGGTCCAAACTCCGGGTGGGTTGCCCAGCTATCTAGGTGTAGCGTCGATCGACGGGGTGCCGGGCACAGCTGCGCCGGTCCCATTGGAGTTTGTCGGAACCGCCGGGTCCACCTGTGGTGCGCTTTTGCCGACGGGCAACCCGCGCGATCAGGTCGAAGGCGTTGATGTGACCCTGATCGACAACGGCATGCCAGTGGTTTTGCTCAGGGCCGCTGACCTTGGGGTCACAGGCACCGAAAGCCGCGAAGAGCTTGAGGGCAATGCCATGCTCAAGTCCCGTTTGGAGTCCATCCGTTTGGCATGTGGACCACAGATGAATCTTGGCGCTGTGGCAGACAAGACCATTCCCAAGATGACGCTTGTGGGCGCACCAAATCAGGGTGGCGTCATTGCAACCCGCACATTTATTCCGCACCGTTGCCACGCCTCGATCGGAGTGCTCGGAGCGGTGAGTGTGGCGACAGCCTGCCTCTTGCCGGGATCAGTGACCGAAGGTTTGGCGCAGGTGCCGGACGGATCGCAAAAGCTCATGCCGATCGAACATCCTATCGGCGAGACCAGCATCATCGCGCAGGTTTCGGACACGGGCGAGGTGACATCCGCTGCCGTCTTACGCACCGCGCGCAAGCTGATGGATGGTTTGGTCTTCGCCTGACCCTACCGTTCGCCCCGTCGGTAGGGTGCCATAAGTGCCTCGGGAACCTCGGCCCGGCGGGCGACAAGGATCAAAGCGACAATAGACAAAACATAGGGTGCCATCAGGAACAACTGGTACGGCACGCCATCGACCACGTTCTGCAGGCGCAGTTGATACGCATCGAAAAATGCAAATAACAATGCCCCAACCAAAGCCTTACCTGGTCGCCAAGATGCAAACACCACCAGAGCGATACAAATCCAGCCGCGCCCCTGTACCATCTCCGGAAAGAACGAATTGAACGCTGCCGTGGTTAGAAACGCGCCGCCCAAACCCATGAGCGCGGAACCTGCTACAATGGCCCCGATCCGCAAGGCGTTCGGATTTAGCCCTTGCGCCTCAACCGCGTGGGGGTTTTCGCCGGTCATGCGGATCGCCAGACCCAGCGGTGTGCGGGTCAGCACATAGGCCAGTACTGCGACCGAGATCAGGGCAAGGTAAGTGGGCGCCGTCTGGTTGAAAAGGATCGGACCCAGAACTGGAATGTCCGACAGGCCGGGAATATCCAGCGGTTTGAAAGGCTCAATCGTCGGCGGTGTTTCACCGACATCGACGATGAGCCTGTACAAATAGTAAGACAAAGCAGACGCAAAGAGCGTGATGCCAAGGCCTGACACATGTTGCGACAATCCCAACGGGACAGTCAGACCAGCGTGCAAGAACCCCATCAAACCGCCCGAAGCGGCGGCAATTGCAAGCCCCATCCAAAGGTCACCACCCAAATACACGGTTAGCCATCCCGCCATGGCACCCATCGTCATGATGCCTTCGATCCCAAGGTTCAACACACCCGCCCTTTCACATAGCAATGCGCCCAACACGCCAAAGATCAGCGGCGTGGCGATGCGCAGGACGGCGGCCCACAGGCTTGTATTGGTCAGGAGTTCAAGTGCTTCGATCATCGGCGCAGCCTGTAAGTTGTGAATAGAAGCGCCACCAACATGGTCAACAACGACAGGGCGACGATCACATCCGCGATAAAGCTGGGAACACCCGTGGCGCGGCTCATGGCGTCTGCCCCGACAAAGACGGTTGCGACAAAGATTGCCGCCGCGACCACGCCCGCCGGATGCAGCGCCGCAAGCATGGCAACAACGATCCCGGCATAGCCGAACCCCGGCGACATGGTGGTCGTAACCCCACCCGTCACGCCCATGACTTCGACCGCACCCGCAAGACCCGCCAATGCACCTGATACAAGTGCAACACCCATGATGGTACGCGGTAGCGAAATGCCCGCGAAGGCCGCCGCACGGGCGTTCAATCCCGCCGCCCGGGTCTCAACGCCGAAGACGGTGCGTGTAAGCACAAGCCAGATCACCCCCGCCGCCGCGATGGCGAACAATAGTCCGATATGCAGCCGTGTGCGTGGTACCAGATCAGACAAGCGGTAGTCGCCATCCACGGGCACAGACTGCGGCCAGCCAAAGGCCAGCGGATCACGCAGCGGGCCTTCGATCATCAAACCGACAAACAGGATCACAATAAAATTGAGAAGTAGCGTCGTTACGACCTCATCAACGCCAAAGCGCAAACGCAAAAACGCAGGACCAGCCAGCAAAAGTGCGCCCGCTGCCATACCGCACACCATCAGAACCGCAATGCCGATCGGGCCGGGCAGGGCTAGCGAATGGCCGACCCAAGCGGTCATCAAGGCGCCGACGTAGAATTGCCCTTCGCCCCCGATATTCCAAAGCCGCGCACGAAAGGCGACGGCGGCAGCAAGGCCGGTCAGGATCAACGGTGTTGCGCGGGTGAACATCTCGGTGATCGACAAGCGAGATCCTAATGCGCCCCGCAGCATTTCGGAATACGCCATCAATGGATTGACCCCCGCTGCTGCGATCAGGCCAGCGGCTAGCACCAGTGCTGCTAAAATCGCGGTCAAAGGGGCGATGGCGACCAGTGCCAAAGGTACGTTTTCGCGTCGTTCAAGCCGCATTGTCGCCCTCCCAAACGCCCGCCATCATAAGGCCGAGTCGCCGTGGGTCGGCCTGATCGGCTGTGACAGGCTGGGACAATCGCCCTTTGACAATGGCCTGAATTCGGTCCGATAATTGCACCGCTTCTTCCAGTTCTTCCGAGATCAAAAGGATCGCTGCACCCTCTGCACGGGCGGCCAGCAATTCGGCGTGCACCGCGGCAATTGCGCCTTCGTCAAGGCCACGGGTCGGTTGATTGGCCAGAAGAAAGCGTGGCCCGGTGGCAAGGCAGCGACCGAGGATCAGCTTTTGCATATTACCGCCCGACAACAGACGAATGCGCGTGTCGGGATTGGCACCCCGCACATCGAACCGTTGGATCAGATTGGCGGCATGCGCACGCGCGGCGGATTGGCGAACAAAGCCGGACTTGGAAAACTCCGGACTGCGCAAACGCTCTAAAACGGCGTTTTCCCACACTGTCATTTCGCCGACCGCACCTTCGGCGTGGCGGTCTTCGGGTACCCGCGCCGCGCCTGCTTGGATCAATCCACGCGGCCCAAGATGCCCGGCATTGACGCCGTTCAACTGAAGCGACCCCTGGCTTGGGTGCATAAGCCCCGACAGCAATGACCCAAGCGCACCCTGACCATTGCCCGAGACGCCGACAACACCAAGGATTTCGCCTGCATTGACGGTAAAAGACACGTCGTCCAGCCGGGTTTCGTCGTCTTCGATCACAGTGATCCGGTCGGCGACCAAAACCGGCGCTCCGATCTTTTGGTCTTTGCGGACAGGGCGTTCAACCTTGCGACCAACCATCAGTTCGGCAAGTTCGGCAGGTGATGTTTCCGAGGTCTGGCGTTCAGCGACCATCCGCCCAGCGCGCAGCACGGCGACACGATCCGACGCTGCCATCACCTCGTGCAGTTTGTGACTGATAAAGATCAGCGAAAGCCCGTCTTTGGTCATGCCACGCAGCGTTTCGAACAGCCGTTCAGCCTCGGGTCGGGCCAGCACAGCTGTGGGTTCATCAAGGATAAGGATACGGGCATCACGATAAAGCGCCTTCAAGATTTCGATCCGTTGACGTTCGCCCACGGATAACCGGGACACTTTGCTATTAGGGTCAACCGGCAGTCCAAACCTTTCCGAGATCGACATCAGTTTCTTGCGCGCGGCAGACCGGTTCGAGCGGAGCTGCCCCAAAGGCTCGGACCCAAGCATGACATTTTCCAAAACCGTCAGATTACCGGCCAGCGTGAAATGTTGGTGGACCATCCCAACTCCGGCCGCGATTGCTGCGCGTGGTTTGCCAGGGGGAAGCGTTTCGCCGAAAACGCGTACGTCGCCTTCGTCTGCGTTGTAGTGGCCAAAGAGGATGTTCATCAGCGTCGTCTTGCCGGCACCGTTTTCGCCCAGAAGCGCAAGGATTTCCCCTTGCCCCAGGTGCAGCGACACGTCTTCGTTGGCTGTCAACGCGCCGAACCTCTTCGTTATGTTGGACAATTCAAGAACGGCAGTCATGTGGGCAGTCCGGCAATGGATTGAGGAAAGGGAATGTCGATCATGTGAGCCAATGGTTGTGCAAGGTCCAGTAGTGCCGTGTCGCTATTGGGGCGTCCAATCAGTTGTGCGCCAATGGGCAGGCCATCGTCAAACCCCGCTGGGAACGCAAGTGCTGGCAGCCCAGCGACATTGGCCCATGCCGCATTTGGGGCCATTGCCTCCATCTTGAGAAAATGCGCGTCTAGGTCGGTATGATCCATAGGAAACGCCCCCAGCTTGGGTGGCGGGCCAGACAAGACAGGCATCAGGATCGCATCGGCATCCCCGAAAAAGCCAAGAATCAGATCGGTCATCTGCATGATGTCCCGCGAGGCGGCGAACAGATCAGTCCCGGTCAAAGCGGCACCTTCGGCCCGTGCGGCCCGCAACAGCGGCGGGACCTCATCGTCTGGCACTCCCGTCGCGGTCAAGCCTTCGTGCAATGCTGCCGCCAGGATCATACGGATCAGCGACATGGGGCGGGACAGGAATTTGTCAGATGGCGACGACGATAGACCATCCTGAACGGTGTACCCCGCAGCCTCCAATGCCCTTGCAGCGGCAAGGGTAGCGTTGATCTGTATGTCGTCGCAGGTGTCTGGGAGGATCACAGCCACGCGCGGCGCTAACCGTACACCGGTTTTCGCAACGCAGGCGAGAGCAGCGTTCACATCCCTCAGCGACCGCGCCAAGACCAGTTCTGATGCGATGCCCATCAGCCAGTTGTTGTAGTCCGGCCCCATCGGGCTCACACCGCGTGAAGGCTTCAGCCCCCATAATCCGCAACAAGCTGCAGGCACGCGGATTGACCCGGCGGCGTCAGTCGCATGCGCAATGGCGACGATCCCGCGCGCCACCGCAGCAGCTGCCCCACCGGAGGAACCGCCCGGCGTGCGGGTTTCGTCAAAAGGATTGGTCGCAGCAGGGCGTCCCTGAGGTTCAGTGGAAAGCGCGAATCCAACCTCAGGCACTGCCGTGAGGCCGAACGGCACCAACCCCGCTGACCGGAACAGGGTGAACAACGCACTGTCTTGCGCTGGCGCTTCAACGCGATGTGCAATGGCGGCACTGCCCGCGCTTTGCTTAAGCCCCCGCACCAAAGCGCCTAAGTCTTTGCCAAGGAACGGTACACCGGAAAACGGCCCTGGCGCGGCAGCATCTGCCAAGGCTAATGCCTCGGCGTCAGACTGCATAACCGTGACCGTGCCTGGCGCGTTGTGCGCACGGGCAAGGCTGGCCGCCATCGCATCATGGGCAGTGGTTCGCCCATCAGCAATGGCGGCAGCTAGGGCTGTCGCGTCTGGCACCTGTGATCAGGCAGGCTCATTCGCGTCGATTGGAACTTCGAATTCACCAGACTGAATGGCTGCGCGCTTGGCCTCCATCGCGGGAACGGCGTCTGCTGGCACCATACTGTCTACGTAGATCAGCTCGTTGCCGCCGTACTGCATGAACGAAAACTCGGTATAATCCTTGCCAACCGGATTACCCGCTGTGATGTCCGATACAATGGCTTCAATCGTCGGGCCATAGTTCCAGATTGCGTTTGCGAACACGGTTTCCGGATAGCGCGGTGTATAGTCGATGAGTGATCCAATGGCTTTGACGCCCTTGGTCTGTGCCGCATCCGCTGTACCGATACGTTCGCCAAAGAGAATATCCGCACCGGAATCGATCTGTGCAATCGCGGCTTCCTGGGCGCGGGCTGGATCGAACCATGCGCCGATAAAGCCGTTGAGGAAGCTCGCATCCGGGTTCACTTCGCTGACCCCCATACGGAAGGCGTTGATCAGCAGGTTTACCTCTGGGATTGGATATCCACCAACCGACCCGAAGACGTTGCTTTCGGACATCTTGCCTGCCAGCATCCCGGCCAGATAGGCCGCTTCGTGGTTGCGTGTCCCGAATACACCAAAGTTGTCACCTTCCGGCCCACCGGACGACCCCATGAGGAACGCCGTATCGGCATAATCCGCCGCAACTTCACGCGCTTCGCGTTCCACTGCATAGGATTCACCCCAGACCAACTGCACACCACTTTCCGCGTATTCCCGCATCGCGCGGGGGTAGTCAGTTGCGGCCACACCTTCCGAGAATTCGTATTCGATCAACCCCGCGTCCGCTGCTTGTTGCATCGCAAGGTGAATGCGGCTGTTCCACGCGTTCTCGACCGGAGAGGCGTGAACGCCCGCCACTTTCACGACGGTCTGCGCATTCACGCGGCGGATATAGGCGGGCAGGGCCAGCGTGGCGGCAGCACCGACAAGCAGGCTTCGACGGGTCGTGTTCAGGGTCATGGCAGCATCCTCTGTGTTGGTAAGTTTGATTATGTGTCTTGCGGCGGGGCATAGTCCGCCGGGTTCACGCTGTCGGGTCGTCCGGCCAGCGAAAGCTGAGCAATGCGCGGTGCGGTGCGCGACAGAACTTTGCCGTGTTTGATGACGGCCAGCCGTGTCGCCTTGAGACGCACTGCTTCGATCGGATCGCGCGCTTGCAAAAGAACCATGTTGGCGGGGCCGCCTTCGCGCAGCGTTGGATCGGGCAGGCCCATCGCCGCAGCACCGCCCAGCGTGACCGACTGGAACGCCCAGGCCATCGCCTCGCGTGATGTCATGGGCACAGCATGAACGCCCATATGCGCCACTTCGAGCATGTCGGCAGAGCCCAGCGGATACCACGGATCCATCGTGCAATCCTGCCCAAACGCCACGTTCACCCCTGCGGCGCGCAATTCCTGCACACGGGTCAGACCACGGCGGCGTGGGTAGGTGTCAGAGCGCCCCTGGAGCGTGATGTTGATCAGCGGGTTTGGCACCACGTTCATGCCTGATTCAGCGATCAGCGGGATCAGCTTGGAGGCGTAGTAATTGTCATAGGAATGCATCGCGGTGACGTGGCTGGCGACCACCCGCCGGCCCAGACCCAATCGTGTTGTCTCTGCCGCCAGCGTTTCCACATGACGCGACATCGGGTCGTCGCTTTCATCGCAATGCAGGTCTACGGGCAACCCGCGATCCGCTGCGATCTCGCACAGGCGTTTTACCGATCGGGCACCGTCCTCCATCGTGCGTTCGAAATGTGGGATGCCGCCCACCACATCGACACCCATATCCAGCGCGCGCAGCAGGTTTTCCTCGGCCCCTTCGGCGCGAAACAACCCGTCCTGCGGAAAAGCCACCAATTGCAGGTCGATGTAAGGGGCAACGGAATTGCGCACCTCAAGCAGCGCTTCGACCCCGGTCAGCGGCGCGGTGCTGACATCGACATGGCTGCGGATCGCCAGCAGGCCCTGAGACACCGCCAGATCACAATAGCGCAACGCGCGTTCAACCACGGCCTCGACCGTAAGCATCGGCTTGAGCTCGCCCCAAAGCGCGATCCCTTCAAGCAGCGTGCCAGACTGGTTCAGGCGCGGTAGGCCAAGGCTGAGCGTGGCATCCATGTGGAAATGCGGATCGACAAAAGGAGGAGAGACAAGTTGCCCCTTTGCGTCGATGGTCTCTGCGGAATCTTCGTTAGTTTTATGACCAATCGCAGCAATTTTGCCGTCCTTGATCGCGATGTTCAGGGGGCCTTGCCCATCGGGCAAATGTGCCCTTTCGATCAGCAGATCAAACATAGTTCCACCAGTTAGAGTCGCGGCACGATAGCCGCAGGGCACCGTTTTCCCAAGTGTTTAGAGAAACTTGCCGGAGAAAAAGTCGTATTGGTTAAATAGTTGCTGGACGACGCGGATCGCTCGCAAGAGCGATTATTATTTGGGCAAGGTGCATGGGTCACTCTGCTTTTGCGTGAACAGACCGCTGTGGGAAGCCGATCAAAGATGCGGCACAAGGTCAGAACACCACGTTCAAGCCGCGTCGATCTCTTTCTCCAATTCGTCCACATCTGCCGCGGGCAAGCGCGCCAGAAGCTCGTTGAACAGCACGCGACAGGCTGCCCCTTGCCATTTGGCCGAATAAAGGTCTTCCGGCAAAGTGGGCACGCGCAGGATCAAGCGCCTCCATTCATGCACGACGACCACTCGTAGCGCCGTGCGCTGTAAAAGCGGGAGCTGCTCGAGTGCCTGTGTGTCCCGTAATAGGGATAACCGCATTGCCAACTCTTGCGACGCCACCTGCGCCGCTGGCGTGCACAGCTTGTCGGACAGCCATTGCGGGATGTCATCCTGAGGGCCAATCGCAAGGGCCAGTTGCTGATCGGCCGCATCAGTTTTGGTGGTAACAAACGTCTTGGGACCGATTTGAACGGCGGTGTTCGTCCGACGCCCCAACAGCGTTTCGGTCTGTGCGGTGGGGGCGTCCATCACCAGATACGCTTGGATATCAGCAGGCGCCGGCCCGTAAACCCGCGGCCATGCCGCATTGGTTTCATTCCGTCCGGTCACGGTAAGTGCGTATCGGGTCTGACGACCGGTGCGATGGCTTTCGATCCAGCCTTCCTTTCGCAGTCGGTGCAGTGCCACGCGGGTCGCTTCGGGTTTTATTCCGATGGCCGCGGTGATCGCATTCACCGTTAATCCGCTCAACCGCGCATCGGATGCCACGGCAAGGTCGCCAAACATCGTGACCAGCAAAGACCACACCCGCGGGGTGGAGTGCCCCAGAACGCGGGTTACGAGGTGGGTGAAATCGGCGTCATTCATATGCCACCGTTACGTGGCTGTCCTCCAAACTCCAAGTCTCAGCGCGGTTTTGTGTAGGCGTTCATCGTCAAGAGTTCATATTCGGCAACAGACTCTTCGTCTTGATTGCGCAGGATCACATGCCAGCGCACTTCTCCATAAGTGTCGGTGCGGGGGGTCTTTTTCTTAACAGTAAGCTGTACCTTGATCCGGTCTCCTGCGCTGACCGGTTTTTGAAACTGCAACGCATCGAGGCCTGTATTGGCAAGAACCGGACCTTCGTCCGGATCGACAAACAGACCTGCCGCAAAGCTCAAAAGCAAGTAGCCATGCGCGACGCGACCGGGAAAAAACGGGTTTCGCTTGGCTGCGGCGTCATCCATGTGGGCATAGAACGTGTCGCCTGTGAACTCTGCAAAATGTTCGATGTCCGCCACCGTCAGCTCGCGGTCGGCGGTGAGCAGGGTTTCCCCAATCTGTATCTCGTCAAAGCTGCGCCGGAACGGATGCTCCGGGCCTTGCGTCGCGGTCGCGCCCGGCAGCCATTGGCCGGTGACGGCGGCGATCACATCCGGGCTGCCCTGAACGGCAGTGCGCTGCATATAGTGCAAGACGCCCCGAACGCCGCCCAGTTCCTCTCCGCCGCCCGCGCGCCCCGGTCCGCCATGCACCAAGTGAGGTAGTGGGGAGCCATGGCCCGTCGCCTCGGCCATGCTGTCACGGTTGTTGAAATAGAGTCTTCCGTGATACGCCCCCGCGCCCATGACGACCTCGTATGCCACCTCTGGATCATGAGTGATCACCGACGCCACAAGGCTGCCTTGCCCACGGTTCACCAGCTGGATTGCATGGTCCAAATCCCGGTACCCCATGATGGTGGCAACCGGCCCAAAGGCTTCGGTGTCATGCACATGTGTTGCCGCGTCAGGGTTGGCGCAATGGTAAAGCATAGGGGGCAGGAACGCGCCTGTTGTTGTGTCTGCTCCATGCACGTCAAACGCTTGGGGATCCCCGAACACACGGTCTGCCTCGTTCTCAAGGATTGCGCATTTGGCCAGTACATCCCTGCGCTGGGCATCAGAGACCAGCGCCCCCATCCGCGAGGTGGGGTCACGCGGATCACCGATCACAGTGTCGCGCAGCTGGGCGGACACAGCATTTACTACCGCATCAACCTGTGTCTGCGGAGCGATGATCCGACGAATGGCGGTGCATTTCTGACCCGCTTTGGTCGTCATTTCGCGATGGACTTCTTTGACGAAAAGATCGAATTCAGGTGTGCCCGGCACAGCGTCTGGACCAAGGATAGAAGCGTTCAGACTGTCCTGTTCGGCCACGAACCGAACCGAGTCGCGCAACAGGTTTGGTGCGCTGCGCAGTGTGAATGCAGTATCTGCGGAGCCAGTAAAGCTCACCACATCCTGCGGTCCAAGATGGTCGAGCAGATCGCCCAGCCCGCCGGTGACAAGCTGAATTGTACCATTTGGTAAAATTCCACTTTCCAGCATCATCCGAACACAGGCTTCGGTGACATAGCAGGTCGTGGTCGCCGGTTTTACGATTGCTGGAACTCCGGCCAACAACGTCGGAGCCAGCTTTTCGAGCATTCCCCAAACCGGGAAATTGAAAGCGTTGATGTGGATGGCCACGCCCTGCAACGGTGTGCAGACATGCTGACCGACAAAACTGCCGTGGCGTGATAATTGTTCGACATTTCCGTCGAGATAGACATGCCCGTCCGGCATCTCGCGCCGTCCCTTGGAGGCGATGACCAACATCGTGCCGATTCCGCCATCGACGTCAATCAGATGGTCCTTCTGCGTCGCCCCTGTGGAAAAGCTGAGGTCATAGAGCGCTTGCTTGCGTTCTTGCAGATACAGCGCCAAGGCCTTGAGCATGCGGGCGCGATCATGAAACGTCATGGTGCGGAGGGCAGGCGCACCGAACCGAAGCGCATGGTCGATCATGGCACCAGCATCAACCCGATCCCGTCCGGCCCGTGCGATCACCTGACCTGTCACAGCATCGCGAATTTCGCGTGCTTGGCTGTCCGGGCCAATCCATGCGCCTGCAATGAAACTCTGAACGTCCTGAATGGTCATCGCGCTCCCCTCGTTGACTGCCTAAGTATTTGACCGGGCGCGAACTTCATGCAAGCGTCGCGTCTATGACACCGAACGATCGCGCTCAAAAAGCCGCGCAAACAATGTGGCAACAGGATCACGCATCTCAATGGATGGGGATGGAGCTTATGCATGCTGAAGAAGGCACCGCGGTCATGGAACTGACCGTCGCGCAACACCATTGCAACGGTCATGGCATGTGCCATGGTGGCGTGATCTTTACATTGGCAGACAGTGCGTTTGCGTTCGCCTGCAACAGCCGCAACCAAGTCACCGTGGCACAGCATAACACGATCACCTACGTCGCGTCCGGCCGGTTGGGTGACAGGCTGCGCGCTGAGGCAACAGAGATTTCGTTGACCGGGCGCAGCGGTATCACCGATGTGCAGATCACCAATCAATCCGGCGTTCTGATTGCCGAGTTTCGTGGCTTGTCGCGGGCTATCAAGGGAACCGTGTTCGACGAGGCGTAGGGGAGGCGCCGCGTTTATGAAGGATTTGTCACCAAAACCATCGGACCTTGATCCGATCGAGCTTGCCTCGATTGACGAGATCCGTGGGCTTCAGTTGGATCGACTACGCTGGTCGCTGCGTCATGCCTATGAAAACGTGCCGATGTATCGCGCCAAATTCGATGCCGCCGGGGTTCATCCGGACGACCTGCATGACCTGTCCGATCTGGCGAAGTTTCCGTTCACACTGAAATCCGACCTGCGCGATAACTATCCCTTTGGCCTTTTCGCGGTGCCACGCGAACAAATTGCCCGCGTGCATGCGTCGTCCGGGACAACCGGTAAACCGACTGTCGTGGGATACACCAAGAACGACATCGACATGTGGGCCGATGTGGTCGCGCGGTCGTTGCGGGCGTCTGGCCTAAGGGCAGGCGACATGGTGCATGTCGCGTATGGCTATGGTCTGTTTACTGGCGGCCTAGGCGCGCATTACGGCGTAGAAAAGCTGGGCGGGACGGTCGTGCCGATGGGCGGTGGCCAGACCGAGAAACAGGTTGGGTTGATCACCGATTTCCAGCCAAAGGGTATCATGGTTACTCCGTCCTATATTCTCAACATTCTTGAGGCGTTCCATAAGGCAGGACTTGATCCGCGCGCATCATCTTTGCAGGTTGGCGTGTTCGGGGCAGAACCGTGGACCAACGCGATGCGGCTTGAGATTGAAGAGGCGTTCGATATGCACGCCGTCGATATTTATGGCCTGTCCGAGGTGATCGGGCCGGGGGTGGCAAACGAGTGCGTTGAAACCAAAGACGGTCTGCACATCTGGGAAGATCATTTCTATCCAGAGGTTATCGACCCAGAGACCGGAAAGGTCTTGCCCGATGGCGAAAAGGGCGAATTGGTGTTCACCACTCTAACCAAAGAAGGCATGCCGGTGATCCGTTACCGCACCCGTGATCTCACGCGGCTGATGCCCGGCACCGCCCGGACGATGCGACGGATGGAAAAGGTCACTGGGCGCAGCGATGACATGATGATCTTGCGCGGCGTCAACGTGTTTCCGACTCAAATCGAGGAAGAGGTCATGGCGACCGGCGGGCTTGCACCATATTTCCAGATCGAACTGTATAACACAGGCCGGATGGATGCGATGCGCGTGCTGGTCGAGGCTACGCCGCAAGCCGCCAGTGATCTTTCGCGGCAGGCCGCGGCGACGATGCTGACCGAACGGATCAAGGATCATGTCGGAGTGTCCGTCACCGTTGAAGTGGGTGATCCCGGCTCTGTCGCGCGGTCGCAGGGTAAAGCCGTGCGTGTGGTGGATACGCGCAAGCCACAGTAACGTTTACTGATCGTAGTCTACGACAAGACGTGTGCTGATCGGGTAGGATTGGCAGGACAGGATATAGCCCTGTTCAACTTCGTAATCTTCAAGCGCGTGGTTGGCGACCATATCGACCTCGCCCTCCAACACTTTGCATTTGCAGGTTGAACACACCCCAGCCCGGCAGGCATGTGGCGCGTCAAGAGCGTTGTCGAGCGCCGCTTCAAGCACCGTCATGTCTCGCGCCATATCAAAGCTGCGTGCCATGCCATCCAACGTCACTGTTGCGGCAATGCCTTCTACACTTGGATCCTGAGCAGGTTTGCTCCGCCTGGCGAGTCGGCCAGTCTGGGCGCTGGCAAACAGCTCGAATTTGATCTGGTCTTTGGTCAGCCCGTGGTCCCTGAGGGCTTGCGCAATGGCAAGCATCATCGGCTCTGGCCCGCAGATAAAGGCGGTGTCAACACTTTGGATGTCAATCCAATGGGTGAAAAGTGCCGCGCATTTATCGCCGTCGATGCGCCCCTGAAACAGGTCGATATCCTGCGCATCGGTTTCGAGAACGTGGATGATCGTGAACCGCCCCATGTAGAAATTCTTGAGATCCTCCAATTCCTCGCGGAACATGATCGAGCTCACACTGCGGTTTGCGTATACTAGGGTAATTTGTGACAGTGGCTCTGAGGCGAGCACAGTTTTGAGGATCGACAGGACGGGTGTAATCCCTGATCCGCCCGCGAATGCGAGGTATGTCTTGGCCTTGTCCGGCTCAATCGCCGTGTGGAACGTGCCCATCGGCTCCATTGCATCAAGGGTCATTCCGGGTTTCAGGGCGTCATTGGCCCAGACGGAAAACGCGCCGTCCGCCACTTTTTTAATGCCCACGCGCAAACTGCCGTCATTGACGCCCGAACAAATCGAATAGGACCGGCGTAGTTCAGTGCCGTTAAAATCCTGTTTGAACGTCAGGTATTGGCCTTGGGTGAAGGCAAAATCACCGCCATCCCGAGGCTCTAGCGTGATCGCTACCGCGTCGCGTGTGGTTTTCTGCACTTCGGTGACGGTAAGGGGATAAAATCTCGCCATGTCAGGGCCTAGGGGTCAGATACATTTGAAATAGTCGAAGGGTTCAAGGCAGTCATCACACCGCCAATGCGCCTTGCAGGGGGTTGAGCCGAATTGGCTGATGCGCGTCAATCGCGTGCTGTCGCAGCGCGGACACCTGTCTGGACCGCCAGCGGGCGAGGGTGGGGCTATTCCATAGTCGCGCAGCTTTGTGCGGCCCTTTTCAGAAAGCCAATCAGTTGTCCATGGTGGGGTGATCTGGGTCTTGATCCGTACGGTTCGCACGCCCCGATCGTACAACGCGGTTTCGATGTCCATAGCGATCACCGATGTTGCCGGGCAGCCTGAATAAGTCGGCGTGATGGCTACGGTCAAGGTATTGTCCTCCCAGGCCAGACCTCGCACGATGCCCAAATCGACCACCGAAATCACCGGGATCTCGGGATCAGGCACAGCGTCAAGCCACTGCCAAACTTCAGCCAGGTCGGGTTTCATATCACCACGCCGCACCGGGATAGGCACGTTGAAGCCATTGCATTTGCGTTAGCAGATGGCCCAAATGCTCGGAATGCCGAAACCCGGTCTTGCCGCCAGATTGGGCATAGCTGCTTGTGGGTTTACTTAGGGTTGCTTGATGTAAAACCGCATCAACCCGTGTGTCGAACTGCGCGCGTAATGCTGACAGGTCGGGCGCGATCCCTGCAGCGTGCAGCGTGTCGTCGATTGAGTCCGGGGCGAACATCTCGCCTACGTAAGGCCACAACAGATCAAGGGCGGCTTGCATACGGGCTTGGCTTTCTTCGGTGCCGTCGCCCAAGCCGATCACGGTCTCAGAGGATCGGTCCAGATGGTACGTGACCTCTTTCAAGGCTTTGGCGGCGATACCCGCGATCCGGTCATCGCCAGAGGTTGTGAGCGCGGTTAGAACGTCGAAATGGAATGCGTCAAACAACCATTGGCGCATCATGGTTTGACCGAAATCGCCATTCGGCTGTTCGACCAAGAGCACGTTTCGAAAATCCCACACGTCGCGCAGCATACCGAGATCGTCTGCACTGCGCCCCGCGCCTTCGACTTCGGAAGCAAGGCCCAGCCACATCTGCGTTTGACCAATCAAGTCAAGCGCGGTGTTGGCCAACGCGATGTCCTCTTCCAGTATAGGCGCATGGCCGCACCATTCGCTGATGCGGTGGCCTAGGATCAGCGTGTTGTCCCCAAGCCGCAGCAGAAATTCAAAGAGGGCCTCTTGGTCGGTCATTACATATGGCCCGCTTCGTCTGGGATGTCGAAGAAGGTCGGGTGGCGGTAGACTTTGCTTTCCGACGGCTCGTAGAGCGGTCCTTTGTCCGACGGGGAGGAGGCAGTGATGTTCTGCGCTTCGACCACCCAGATTGACACGCCTTCGTTGCGGCGCGTGTAGACATCGCGTGCATTTTTGATCGCCATCTCGGCGTCAGGCGCGTGCAGGCTACCAACGTGCCGGTGGTTGAGGCCGTGTTGCCCGCGAATAAACACTTCCCAGAGAGGCCATTCGTTTTTCATCTCAATCCAGTTCCTTTAACCCGCGGCAGGCACGCCCTGCATATCGCGCCAGCGCGTGGCGTCAGGCAGATGTGCCCAGCCAAAGGCGCGATCGCTGTCGCCATGGGCATTGAGGTGATCCAAGCGAGACATGGCGTCAGCCAAGGATGGCTTGGTGCCGGGGTCGACCCACCACATGGCAAAATGCATGCTCTTCATCACATCGAACCAGTCGGCGCGTTGTTGGTAGAACTGGCGGTGCAGCGTGTCCCAGACAAACCGTTCGAATTGTGTGACTGTTTCCCAGACCGAGATGGTTGCGATAAGCTGCTCATCGCCCAGTATCGGTCCCGATGTTTCTTCTTTGTTGCGCCAGACAAACCCGTCCGAGCGTTCGGCGATCCCATTGACCCTGTCGATATTGTCGCTGAACTTTGCAACGCGGGGGTCTTCAAAAGAGTGCCTCAAACGCGCGATATTGATTTCAGCCAAGTGTTTCATTCTGCCGCCAATTTGGCTGCGCGCTTCTTGGCGGCATGGGCCATCAACCCGTCGCGGACCCACGCGCCGTCATCCCACGCTTTGTTGCGCGCGGCCAGGCGTTCAGAGTTGCAGGGGCCGTTGCCCTGTATCACGTCGAAGAATTCGGACCAGTCCGGTTCTGCAAAATCATAGCCACCCTTTATATCGTTCCACCGCAAGGTTTCGTCAGGCACGGTCAGACCAAGGAACTCGGCCTGTGGTACGGTTTGGTCAACGAATTTCTGCCGCAGCTCATCATTGGTGTTCATCTTGATTTTCCAGCGCATGGATTGCGCTGAATGCACAGAGTCCTTGTCGGAAGGGCCGAACATCATCAGCGAAGGATACCAGAACCGGTTCAGCGCATCTTGCGCCATCTTTTTCTGCGCAGGCGTGCCCTGCGCCATCTTCATCATAATGTGGTAGCCCTGTCGTTGGTGGAACGACTCTTCCTTGCAGATGCGGATCATCGCACGGGAATAGGGGCCATAGCTTGTGCGTTGCAGCGGTACCTGGTTCATAATGGCCGCGCCATCGACAAGCCAACCGACAGCGCCCATATCGGCCCATGTCAGCGTGGGGTAGTTGAAGATCGAGCTATATTTCATGCGCCCGTCCAGCAGCATCTCAGTCAGTTCGTCCCGGCTTACGCCGAGCGTTTCCGCAGCTCCATAAAGATACAGTCCATGCCCTGCTTCGTCCTGGACCTTTGCCAAGAGGATTGCTTTGCGTTCGAGTGTCGGTGCACGGGTGATCCAGTTGCCTTCGGGCAATTGGCCAACAATCTCGGAATGCGCGTGTTGCCCAATCTGGCGGATCAGGGTTTTGCGATACCCTTCCGGCATCCAGTCCTTTGGCTCGATCTTTTCGCCCGCATCAATACGCCCCTGAAATGCGGCGAGCTTTTTGGGATCGTCCTGTGTCGCTTCGGATTTCACCATCTGTGCGTACATGTGCGGCACCTTTTCGAGGTGGAATTTTGTTGATCACGTTGGCCTGAGATTATCGGAAAACCATCAGTCGAACAATAATTTTGTTACAGCGGGAAGGCGCTTTGAGTGGTTGTGTAACATATGGATGGAAGCCAACGATCTGATAGCTGTGCCCAACCCGATTGGCAGGAGTATATCCGTAGTGAAAAAGGGAATTTGGTGGCGTGGGGGGGACTCGAACCCCCGACCTAACGATTATGAGTCGTTCGCTCTAACCAACTGAGCTACCGCGCCGGACCGCCGCGTGAGTACGGGCGACTCTGCGTGGCGTCAAGGGCAAATCTCGTGAATTCCGCCCCTAATTTTCCCAGCGTTGGACCCGATGACGAGTCCAACAAATCCAGGTAGTCAAATTGACGCCTGCAGGGCTTATTTCACAATTGTTTCGTCTTTGACGAACATGTTTGCCCATGCGCGGTCGATCAGTTCTGGCGACATTTTGTAAGGCCAACCTTCGAAATCGCAGACCGCGATCATCTGATCAATCAGGAACACCGGCTGGTAGTTGGCGTAGATGTTCTTGATCGTCGGGTACTTGGTTTTCAGCAGATGAATCAGCGACTTTTCACACAGCTGCATCTTCTTTTTCTTGGCCACCATCGAGAAAATCTTGAGGAAGTTCTGCTGGTCTGGGCCATCGATTTTGATCTTGAAGAAGATACGGCGCAGGGCGGCTTGGTCGAAGATCTCGTTCGGATGGAAGTTGGTCGAAAAGATCACAAGCGTGTCGAAGGGCACCTCGAATTTTTCACCTGATTGCAGCGCAAGAATATCGCGTGCCTCTTCGAGCGGAACAATCCAACGGTTGACCAGTTTCTGCGGAGGTTCGGCCTGACGGCCAAGGTCGTCCACGATAAAGATGCCGCCGGTGGATTTAAGCTGCAGCGGCGCCTGATAAGTGCGCGCCGTCGGGTTGTAGACCAGATCGAGCATATCAAGTGATAGCTCACCGCCCGTAATCACCGTGGGTCGGGCGCAGAGAACGTAGCGCGTATCGAAACGGTTGGTGAGGCGCAGGCCAGTCGCAGAGCCAGCGGTTTCTGCGGCGCTGTGAACAATTGGGTCATATACGGTGATGACCTGACCTGCATATTCGATGGCATGCGGGATATAGATTTTGTCGCCCATCGCGTCACGGATGCCATTCGAGATTGACGACTTACCGTTGCCCGGCGGGCCGTACATCAGGATCGACCGGCCTGCACCGACGGCAGGACCGAGGTTGCTCAGAAGGTCGGGCGGCAAGACCAAATGGCCCATCGCATCGGTCAATTGCTGACGTGAGATGTGAATGTTGCGGATCGATTGGCGTTTGACCTGTTCGGCGTAGACCGCCAAAGGAACGGGCATCGCGCCATAATATTCAGACTGGGCCAGCGCATCCAGTGCCCGAGCTTTGCCAGCATCAGTTAACTGGTAGCCCATTTCGCTGCCGTTGTTCGCGTTGAGCGTCCCGGTTGCTTCCAACAGCAATTGACCACGCGCCAAATCGATCAATTCTTGTGTGATCGGCACGGGCAGGCAAACGCTTTGGGCAATGGCTGTCGCGGTCGAGACGTTCTTACGAAAGATCGTCTTGAGCATGATGTCACGCATCATGACCGGTTGCAGCTTCATGTCTTCCATGCGCTTGGGAGGAGGAGGCGCCATAACAGCGCTTGCTTGCATGTTCATCAGTAGCCCCGGATCGGTTCAGCCAGTAAGAGTCAGGAGAACATTGGCAGGCTATTGTGGCAACAGAAGGGCTAGGACAGGTCAGGTTGTTGGCAGTTTACCGACCGAACCAGACGCCCAGTCCAACATAAAGCGCAAGCGTTCCACCCAAGGCGAGGCCCATGGGAAACTTGGGATTTGTCCAGCTTTTCCAATGAGGTGCGATGTTGCGAAGTCCGCTGTGCTTGGCGATCCGATGGGCAATAAACGCGGCAAGGATGTTGGCTGCGAACAGCGCCATCAGCATGCGCAAATCGCCGACGTGAATAAACGGTGCTGCGGCCGCAGCAAATTTTGCATCGCCTGCACCCATCGCGCCCCCGGCGTTCAAGGCGATTCCGGCAATCAGCACAACAATCAGGTGAACGTACCGCCACAGGTAGGCATCAAAGGGCAGGGCGACGAGGCCCAGTACCGCGAAAACAAGAAAAAGCATCACGACAATGGTGTTCGGAATGCGCATGTCGCGCATATCCGAGAAAGCCACATAAACGCAAAGTGGCAATACCAAAGGCAGGAAAACCAAAGCCGAAAACGCCGAGATATCCATGCGTTAGCTCAGTTCACGATATTGGTTTCAAGAGCCTTCAGACTCCGCGATGCGGCTTCGAAATGCTGCGGGTGGGTTTCGATTGCTTCGCGCATGAGGCCCTGACCGGTGACAACATCGCCGCGCTTGACCGCTGCCAATCCCATCGTGTGCAATAGTTCGGCGCGTTCGATCTGGCTCATCGGGACGACGGGCAAAACGTAGTTACCCTGCGCGCCACGGGCGAGAACGAGGTTGTTCTTGGCGGTGAAAAGCGACCCGTCGTTGCGGATCGCTTCGGTGAACAGGCGTTCTGCGCCGGAATAATCGCCGCGCGTCAACTTGGAGAAACCCCAGTTGTTCATGACCGATGCGGGGGTCGTGGTAAGCCCCACGGCAGTTTCATAAAAGCTGTCGGCTTTGTCCCACTGTTTTTTGCTGTCCGCGATCATCGCTTCTAGGCGATAGCGTTTGTATGTCTCGTGGGTTGGGGGAATGGCGTTCAGCACAGTTTCCGCGCGATCCCATTCGTTGTTTCGGATCAGCGCATCCCCCAGCTCGACGCGATCATCATTTGTGGACGCCTCGTTTTCGACAACGCGTGCCCAAGCTGCAACACCTTCGGTGTGGCGTTTGGCGCGGATCAGAGAGATCGCAAGCCCTCGGGACAGGTCTATGCGGTCGGGTTCTGCACTGCTGGCACGTTGGAAATACGATACTGCTTCATTTGGGTCCGAAACCGACAGCATAACGTCGTTCAGATTGGTGCCGTCGATGACGTTGACCCCCTGAAATTCACGGTCAACTGCTTCTGTATCAATGCCCTGCTCGCATCCAGCAAGCAAGAACGCCCATGTGACACACAGGGAAACGATAAAGGGATGGCGCATTTTTGCGTCCTTTTACTGCTCTGCCTCATTACTGTGTCGGGCGGATTAAGAAATCACTGCTGCCGCGCCGCACGAGTTTGTATTCTTGTTCTATTTCCGCACCATACTGCGAATTTTCCAATTTTGCGAGTGCCAAGCGAAGATTATCGCGAATTGCAACACTTTCGCCATTATCGAGCGCGAACGCCCTGCGGAAAACCTGCGCTGCTTCGGCTGTTTTGCCCTTTTCAATGAGGACAACACCCAGGTTGTTCCAGGCATCCGGGCTGTCGCGGTCGTCTTTGGTGGCGCGTCGCAGCAACTCTTCGGCCTGGTTTAATCGTCCAAGGGCCAGGTTTGCCGATCCCAAGGACGACACAACTTCGGGTGTCAGCCCCTGTTCGGCGGCGGCCAATCGGAACGAGCTGAGAGCGAGTTCGAATTCCCGCGCCGCCATAAGCCGGTGACCGACGGTCAGTTGATCCACAGCCGCGCCACGAGGGTCGATACTGGGTGCAAAAACAGCATCGTCAGACGTGGAAAAGCCGCCCGGTCCACAGGCGGCCAATCCGAAACAGAATGATAAGGCGCAAATTCGGCCGAGCATCATTGGGTTAGTTCATTCCTAGTTCGCCCAGTTTTTGAATGCCGACAACAGATGGACCCACGAGGATGATCAACAGTGGCGGCACCGTAAACATCATAGTGGTCAAAGTCATTTTGGTTGGCAACTTGTTTGCCTTCTCTTCGGCGCGCATCACGCGTTTATCTCGCATCTCGGCCGCATAAACCCGAAGCGCGTCGGAAATTGGAGTACCAAAACTCTGGCTTTGATTGAGAACGGTCACAAAGGACATCACATCCTGCACGCCACAGCGTTCTCCCATATCGTTCAAAACAGACGCTTTGTCTTTACCCGCCTTCATCTCAAAACTCACCAACTCGAACTCGTCGGCGAGGCTGGGATAAGACGCGCGCAATTCCTTGCTAACCCTAACGATGGCCTGATCCATTGACTGACCGGCCTCGACGCAGACGAGCATCATGTCGAGACTGTCTGGAAAGCCGCCTTCAATTTCTTCTTGGCGCTTCTGAACGCGGCTGGTGATCCAGTATTTCGGGAACATGTATCCTGCCGCACCTGGGCCGAGGATATACATTACGGTTTGCTGGGTTGTGGCGGTGGACGGGTCCAAAACAAAAAAGAAATAGCCAAGACCAAGCAGCAGCCCACCTATGCCGAGCGCAAACTGTGCAAAGTAGTAGATCTGAACCGCGTCTTTGGTCCGGTAGCCCGCTTGCAAGAGCTTCATCCGAACGTCAGACAGTTCCTTGGCATCCTGTGGCTCAAGGAATTGCGCATATTTGTTGAGCTTTTGGTTCTTCTGCTTTTCACGCAGCACCGCGCGCGTGTTGGCGTCGATTTCTTTGCGGCCCGCATTTGCGTCCAGTCGATCCATAGGGTTCGACCGCGACATAAAGAACATTGGTATTGCGAGAACCAACAACAAGATACCAAGGCCGGCGATGATGATCATCGGTCCGGCCGGCCCCAAGAGGTTGTAGGCGAATTGGTTAAAAGCTTGCA
>NZ_CBFHLV010000051.1:0-23846 GCF_965656765.1 Marivita sp.
ATACAATGTTACCAAAATGGTTGCGTCCCAAGCTCGCCAAAGCCTGGAGCAAATCCGTCGTCGCCCAGATTGAGCGCGCCCACGCGGTGCCGCCCCCAATTGATCTGTCGGTGAAATCCGACGCTGCGGCTTGGGCGGAAAAACTGGACGGCACACTTCTGCCAACAGGGTCCGTGAGATTGACCGCGCGTGGCCAGCTTTCGGCATTGCCCGGTTTCGAAACCGGTGACTGGTGGGTGCAAGATGCGGCGGCCGCGCTGCCGGTTCAGTTACTTGGCGATGTCAGTGGGAAACGTGTGCTCGATATTTGTGCAGCACCTGGGGGCAAGACGATGCAGCTTGCGTCCAACGGTGCGGATGTGACCGCGTTGGATATCTCCGAGGCCCGTATGGCCCGCCTACAGGAAAACCTGACGCGCACCGGGCTTGTGGCCAAGACGGTGATCGCCGATGCGTTGACCTATGAGGACGCGCCCTTTGATGCAATCCTGCTGGATGCGCCTTGTTCCGCCACAGGTACCATCCGGCGGCATCCTGATCTGCCCTATGTCAAATCGCAGACCGGTATTGACGATCTGGTCAAGCTCCAACGCGCGATGCTGACACGTACGATTCAGCACCTCAAACCGTACGGAACGTTGGTTTATTGCACCTGTAGCCTTCTGCGTGAGGAAGGTGAGGATCAGATCAAATGGCTGTTGGCACAGACTGATGATCTGGAGATCCAGTCACCAGCAGCAGTCGGATTTGACCCCAAATGGATCAGCCCCGAAGGCGGAGTGCGACTGCGCCCTGACTATTGGGCGGATATCGGTGGGATGGACGGCTTTTACATGGCGGTGTTGCATCGCAAGGGCGATCCGTCGCCAGCGTGACAATTGTGCCGTGACTTGGTTTCATCTCAAAGCTATGGTGACGGCATAAGAACGCTTGCGCAAAGGCAAGCCAGAGGCAGAGCTGATGTTCCGACTGGACGCCGCAAAACGGGCGCAGACCCGGCTTTTGAACCGTGTTCACGCGCGCTTGTCGACGCGTGTCAAACCCGCAACTGCGTTTGTTGGACAGCCTGAACCACGCACCGTTGGCTCTTATGCCCGAGGACGTCAGCTGACCGCCGGCAACCTGCTGTTCGCCGGTCATCTGGTCGAAGCCCCCGGCGCAATTCTGTGGGACATCACACCACCCGATGATGCGTTTTTGGAAGAGGTGCATGGGTTTGTCTGGCTGGATGATATGGCCAGCGTTGGTGATCCGGCGACGCGAAAAACCGCACAGACATGGCTGTTCGACTGGATCGCGCGCTATGGCAACGGGTGTGGCCCGGGTTGGACGCCTGATCTGGCGGGTCGGCGTGTCATTCGCTGGCTTCATCACGCATTCTTCGTTTTGGGTGGTTGTACGCCAGAACAGTCGCGCGCGTTCTTTCGATCCATCGCGCAGCAGACTATTTTTCTCAATCGTCGCTGGCACGCGTCGCCTCCCGGCTTACCCCGGTTCGAGGCGTTGACCGGGCTGATATCCGCAGGCTTATCGCTGCAGGGCATGGAGGCGCAGGCGGCTCCCGCGATTAAAGCGCTGGGCCAAGAATGCGCGCGTCAAATCAATGAGGCCGGCGGCATCCCGACACGCAACCCCGAAGAGCTGATGGAAGTATGCACGCTGTTGATCTGGGCGCGTGATGCATTGCAGGACACCGGTCGGTCCCCCGAGTTCGACCATGTGCAAGCGATTACCAAAATTGTGCCGACCCTGCGCGCCTTGCGGCATGCTGATGGTGGGCTGGCGCGGTTCCATGGTGGTGGCCGTGGCATTGAAGGGCGGCTCGACACCGCGCTCGCGGCAGCCGGGGTCAAGGCACACGCGACCGGTGATCTGGCAATGGGGTATGCGCGGCTTTCGGCAGGGCGGACGACGATGGTCATTGATGCGGCAGCACCGCCTAATGGCATCGCAAGTTTCAACGCCCATGCCTCGACGCTCGCGTTTGAACTGACCTCAGGGAGGCGTCCCTTGATCGTCAATTGCGGATCGGGATCGACCTTTGGTGAGGATTGGCGGCGCGCTGGGCGTGCGACACCGTCGCATTCGACGCTTTGTCTGGACGGACTGTCCAGTTCACGGCTGGGCGCGACGTCGCGGATCGGCCCTATTGAACGCGAATTGCTGGATGATATTCCCAAAGGTGTCCCGGTTGAGATGTCACGCGCGACCGATGGTGTTCGCTTTGAGGGGGGGCATGATGGATACCTCAAATCTCATGGCCTAACCCACGCGCGGATTCTTGAGCTGACTTTTGATGGGCGCGGCGTAGTCGGCGAAGACCTGCTTGTCGCGCTCGACGGAAATGGGAAGACGCGGTTCGAACAAAAGCTCGAAGATACGCGGCTTGGTGGTGTTCCGTTCGACATCCGGTTTCACCTGCATCCAGAGGTCGACACAGCCATCGACATGAACGGTACCGCCGTGTCGATGGCGCTGCGTAGTGGTGAGATTTGGGTTTTTCGCTTTGACGGCCTGTGTGATCTGACGCTTGAACCGTCGGTTTATCTGGAAAAAGGCCGTTTACGCCCCCGCGCGACGAAACAGATCGTTTTATCTGCCCGCGCAATAGAGTATGCGACCCGCGTTCGCTGGTCGTTGGCCAAGGCGCAAGAGACCGCGGTTGCGGTTCGAGACCTTGTTCAGGACGACGCGACGCTGCTGAACTGAACACTGGGATTCTCTGCTGTCATGACCAATCTTGCCCCCCTTCGCCGTGCGCTATTGTCTGTTTCGGACAAGACCGGACTTGCTGACCTTGCCAAGGCGCTGGATGCGCGGGGCGTTGAAATCCTGTCGACTGGCGGTTCTGCCAAGGCGCTGCGCGATGCGGGTGTGCCGGTTAAGGATGTGGCCGACGTGACCAGTTTTCCTGAAATGATGGATGGTCGGGTCAAGACACTGCATCCGATGGTTCATGGCGGTCTGCTGGCACTCCGCGACAATGACGATCACGTCGCCGCCATGTTTGAGCATGACATCAAGGCAATCGATCTCTTGGTTGTGAACCTCTACCCGTTCGAGGAAACCGTCGCCAAAGGTGCCGATTATGACACCTGCATAGAAAACATCGACATTGGCGGCCCTGCGATGATCCGTGCGGCGGCCAAAAACCATGCTTTTGTCAGCACGGTTGTAGACGTCAAAGACTATGATGCGCTTTTGGCTGAACTGGACGCCAATGACGGCCAGACAACGCTGGCTTTCCGTAAGAAACTGGCGCAAATCGCTTATGCCCGTACAGGCGCCTACGACGCGGCAGTTAGCACATGGATGGCCGGTGCGATTGGCGAAGACACTCCGCGCCGCCGCGTGTTCGCAGGCACCCTTGCGCAGACATTGCGCTATGGTGAAAACCCCCATCAGGGCGCTGCGTTCTACCACGATGGATCGGTGCGTCCGGGTGTCGCTGTAGCAGAGCAGCTTCAGGGTAAAGAGCTAAGCTACAACAACATCAACGACACCGATGCGGCGTTCGAACTGGTGTCAGAATTCCTGCCACGCGACGGGTTTGCGTGTGCGATCATCAAACACGCAAACCCCTGTGGTGTCGCGACCGGTGCCACACTGAAAGAGGCGTATCAGAAAGCCTTCGATTGCGACCGCACGTCGGCGTTCGGCGGCATTGTGGCGTTGAACTCCACGCTGGATGGTGAAACCGCCGAAGCGATTGCCGAAATTTTTACCGAAGTCGTGATCGCGCCCGGTGTTCATCAGGATGCGATTGACGTCTTTGCCAAGAAAAAGAACCTGCGGTTGCTGAAAACCCCGGGCCTTGCCAACACGGCAGAGGCGGGAACGGCTTGGAAACAGGTGTCGGGTGGCGTGCTGATCCAGAACCGCGACAACGGACGGATCGACATGGATGACCTCAAGGTCGTGACCAAAATCGCACCAACGGACGATCAGATGCGCGATCTGCTGCTGGCTTGGAAGATTGCCAAGCACGTGAAGTCCAACGCCATTGTCTACGTCAAAGATGGAGCGACAGTTGGTGTGGGTGCCGGCCAGATGAGCCGCCTCGACAGTGCGTTGATCGCGGCCAAGAAAGCCGAACGTATGGCAGAGGCGCTAGGTCTGCCTGAACCTCTGACCAAGGGCAGCGCGGTTGCGTCCGATGCGTTCTTCCCGTTTGCGGATGGGCTGCTGGAAGCGGCCGCCGCAGGGGCCACATCGGTGATCCAACCGGGTGGATCAATGCGGGATGACGAAGTGATCAAAGCGGCAGACGAGGCCGGGCTGGCAATGGTGCTGACCGGGATGCGCCACTTTCGGCACTGATTTTACCATCCGGTAAAAATACTGAGGCAGGGCAAAGGGTTTTACATGCGATTGGTGGCCATCATTGCGGCAGCGGTCTTTTTCATCGACCAGCTTACCAAATGGTTGGTCGTGCATGTGATGGACCTTGCCCGTGTCGGCGCGATTGATGTTTTCCCGCCCTATCTGAACTTTCGTATGGCGTGGAACACCGGGATCAATTTCGGACTATTGTCGGGGAATGCCGATTGGACCCGCTGGGTTCTGATTTCGGTCGCGGTCGGGATCGTGCTTTTTGTGCTGGTCTGGATGCGACGGGATCCGCCGGGGCGGACCGGATTGATTTTTGCTGGTTTGCTGATCGGTGGTGCGTTGGGCAATGTGGTGGATCGTGTGCTCTATGGCGCGGTCGCTGATTTTCTGAACATGTCTTGTTGTGGATTTACCAATCCCTATGCCTTCAATGTGGCCGATATTTCGGTGTTTTTAGGGGCGATTGGACTCGCGCTGTTCTCGGGCGGGAAAAACGCCTCGTGACGGGCGCGGTTTGATGCGTTAAAGCAGGGTTGAGGCGACTACGGAGGCGGGCAGACAACATGATGCCGCGCGCATTGATCATACTGGCACTGGTGGCGTTGACCGCATGTGGGTCACGTCAGGACACGACAGATCGAGACACAAACCTGCGCCAATTGCGCAATCCTACAGGCACGCCCGAGGAATTTTCGATCGTGCCGCAAAAGCCGCTGGAAGCCCCAGAAAGCCTGACGGAATTGCCGACGCCTACGCCGGGTGGCGCAAACCGTACGGATCAAACGCCTCTGAAAGATTCGGTTGCTGCATTGGGTGGCTCACCTTCGCGACTTGATCCACAGGCTGGTGTCGGGGCAGGGGATCAGGCTTTGGTTGCGCGGGTTTCGCGGTTTGGACGTCAATCAAACATCCGCCAAGAACTGGCCGCGGCCGATCAGGAATTCCGTGAACGCAGGTCGTTGTTCAATTGGCGGCTTGTCCCGCAGGACACGTACAATCGCATCTATCGTAGCCAGATCCTTGATCCCTACGCCACCCTTGATGCGGCGCGTCGTGCGGGGGCTTTGACGCCGTCTGCACCTCCACGCTGATATCGCGAACCATTGTTCCAACAATTCTTGATGGTTTTGAAGGTTTTGGGCTGGTGAATCGCTCACGATGCCGTTGGTGCGCTTGAAGTTGGCACTACGCACCGTACCTTAATTCAAAACCAAGGAGATTTGCCGATGCGTCGCCTGATAGCCCTTGCCGGGGCGTGTTTTCTCGCTGCTGCGCCCCTGTCCGCGCTTACCATTGAAGACCAGGTCACCACCTTCCAGCTAGAAAATGGAATGGATGTTGTGGTGATCGAGGATCACCGAGCGCCTGCTGTTGTGCATATGGTCTGGTATCGTGCCGGCTCTGCTGATGAACAGCCAGGCGTATCGGGTGTAGCGCACTTCCTTGAGCACCTACTTTTCAAAGGCACAGAAAAGCTTAAGCCCGGTGAGTTCAGTGAGATCGTTAAAGCAAACGGTGGCTCTGACAATGCGTTTACCAGCTTTGATTATACCGCATATTTCCAACGCGTTGCAGCTGACCGTTTGGGTCTGATGATGGAAATGGAAGCGGACCGGATGAAAAACGTTCAGCTTGACCGCGAAGATATCCTGACCGAACGCGATGTCATCATCGAGGAACGCAATCAGCGTGTTGAAAATGACCCCGGTTCGCTGTTCCGAGAGCAGCGGATGGCGGCGCAGTTTCTGAACCATCCGTACGGAACACCGATCATCGGCTGGCGGCACGAGATGGTATCGCTCGATTTGGATGACGCGCTGGCCTACTACCGTCAGTTTTATTCGCCTAATAACGCAGTTCTTGTTGTGGCAGGCGACGTGATGCCCGACGATGTTCTGGCGCTCGCACAAGAGCATTATGGCCCGATCCCACGCAATGACGCCTTGCCCGAACGGGTGCGTCCAGCGGAGCCACCGCAAATGGCAGAGCGTAGGATTTCGTTTGAAGATCCACGCGTGGCGCAGCCGTATGTGATGCGAACATATCTCGCACCTGAACGAGATCCGGGAGATCAACGCACAGCAGCGGCGTTAACCTTGCTGGCCGAAGTGTTGGGCGGGTCGCAAACATCCGTTCTGCCACAGCAACTTCAGTTCGAAGAAAAACGTGCCGTCTATGCGGGTGCCTTCTACAGCGGGCTGTCCTTGGACGACACGACCTTTGGCGTTGTCAACGTTCCTGCCGAGGGTATCACGCTGGAAGACGCTGAAGCCGATATGGATCGGGTTGTCGCCCAGTTTCTGGAAACCGGTGTGGATCCCGAACAGCTGGATCGCATCAAATTTCAGATGCGGGCGTCACAGGTGTATGCGCTCGACAGCTCGAATTCTCTTGCCCGTCGGTATGGTGCGGCCCTTACCTCGGGTCTGACGATCGAAGATGTGAATGAATGGCCCAATATTCTGCAATCGATCACGCCAGACGAAATCATCGCCGCCGCGCAAGAGGTGTTTGATCGTGACAATGCTGTGACCGGGTTCCTCCGCACGGCTGAGGAGGTGACACAATGAAGTTCGTTGGACCCCTGATCGCCCTCATGCTTGCCGCTACGCCGTTGCGAGCGGAAATCGACATAACTGAAGTGACCAGCCCCGACGGCATCAACGCTTGGTTGGTCGAGGAACAATCAATTCCTTTTGTGGCGCTTGAGCTGCGCTTTAAGGGTGGTGCCTCGTTGGACCTGCCCGGGAAACGGGGTGCGACAAACCTGATGGTTGGTTTGCTGGAAGAGGGCGCTGGTGATCTTGATGCACGGGCGTTTGCTGAAAAAGCCGAATCGTTGGCGGCGAGTTTCGATTTCGATGTCGGCGACGATGCTGTATCGATCTCGGCGCGGTTCCTGACTGAAAATAAGGACGAGGCGCTGGCACTTTTGCGGGACGCAATCACACAGCCGCGCTTTGATCAGGCGGCGATTGAACGGGTGAAGGCGCAAATCGTGTCTGTAATCCGTTCAGATGCACAGGATCCAGACACCATCGTAGGTGCCGAATTCGACCGAATGTTGTTTGGCGATCACCCCTACGGATCGGCCATTGAAGGTAGTGAAGATAGTGTGGCAGCCTTGACGCAGGAAGACTTAGTCGAAGCCTACAAAGGTGCGTTGGCGCGGGATCGGGTCTATGTCGGTGCTGCAGGCGATATTTCTGCTGAGGAACTGGCCGCTTTGTTGGACAAACTGTTGTCGGACCTTCCAGAAACTGGAACGCCACAACCAGCAGATATTGAGGTAACTACCGATGCAGGCGTAACTGTCGTGCCGTTCGATGTGCCGCAATCGGTGGCGATATTCGGACACGAAGGCATTGCGCGCGACGATCCTGATTTCTTTGCCGCTTACGTGTTGAACGAAATCCTGGGTGGTGGTGGGTTTGAAGCCCGTCTTATGGAAGAAGTCCGAGAGAAGCGTGGCCTGACCTACGGTGTTTACAGTTACCTTGTCCCCAAGGACCAAGCAGCGCTGTATCTTGGCCGCGTGTCGAGTGCGAATAACCGTATAGCCGAAGCGATTGAGGTAATCCGCGACGAGTGGACCAAGATGGCCGAAAACGGTGTGACTCAAGATGAACTTGACAGCGCAAAGACTTATCTGACCGGCGCTTACCCGTTGCGGTTCGATGGCAATGGGCCGATTGCGAATATTCTAGTGGGGATGCAGATGGACGATCTGCCGATCGACTATGTGAACACGCGAAACGCCCAGGTTGAAGCGATCACACTGGATGATATCAAACGCGTGGCTGCGCGGGTTTTGAAGCCCGAAGCCTTGCGGTTCGTTGTCGTGGGTCAGCCGGAAGGGCTTGAATCTTGAATTTTACCGGATGGTAAAAAAAGGCCGCGCTGTTCTAGCGCGGCCTTTTTTGTTTCTGCCAGGGACACCCTTTGAAGAATATCAGCAAACTCTTCAAAGAGCTTGAGCGGCCTAGTTCAACAGCCCCGCATGACGCAATCCGTTGTCGATCAGATCACGTGTTGGTTGCGACACCGGGAAAAGCGGCGGGCGCATTTCTTCGTCGCAAAGGCCCAAGCGGCTCATCGCGTATTTCGCACCACACAGACCGGGTTCGACAAAAATACTGTGATGCAGCGGCATCAGGCGATCCTGCAACTCCAGCGCGGTGATATAATCACCAGCCAATGTCGCTTCTTGCATCTGTGAACACAGCGCTGGCGCCACATTGGCAGTAACCGAAATCATGCCCATGCCGCCTTGCGCGTTGAACCCATGTGCGGTTGCGTCTTCACCTGACAGTTGGACAAAGTCCGAACCACAGCTCAAACGCTGAGCGCAAACGCGGCCGAGATCGCCGGTTGCATCTTTCACACCTATTATGCGCGGTAGCTTGGCCAATTCACCCATCGTCTTGGGCAACATGTCGACAACCGACCGGCCGGGGATGTTGTAGATGATGATGGGCAGGTCGCACGCATCATGCAGCATCGTGAAATGCCGGATCAGCCCGTCTTGCGTTGGCTTGTTGTAATAGGGTGTCACCACCAAACCGGCTTGCGCACCTGCCTTTTCGGCATGCTGCAGAAAGCGGATTGCTTCGTCAGTGTTGTTTGACCCGGCCCCCGCAATCACGGGAATGCGGCCATCTGCGGCTTTTACCACGAAGGTCACGACCTCTTCGTGCTCAGAATGGCTGAGTGTGGGGCTTTCGCCGGTGGTGCCAACAGGAACTAGACCGTGGCTACCCTGATCGACATGCCAATCGACCAAACGTTTGAGCGTGTCAAAATCCACTGCACCGTTTTTGAACGGTGTGACCAGTGCAGGCATTGACCCTTTGAACATCGTCACGCTCCTTTTCGTGTATGGCGCTTGCGCCGTTGCGCCCGTCCCGCGAATGTGAGTTGAAGGCCGTCGGGTACGGGTTATCCTTTAGCGAGCCGTCTATCCTGTTTCAGTGGAGAAAATGCAAGTCATGTTTCGGCGTATCGCGATCCTGACGATTGTCCTGTTTGCCATGCCGCTTGCTGTTTTGGCGCAAGATGCGACGCGCCCACTTGAACGGGCGATGGACTTGATGCGCACCGGAAACTGGGCTGCGGCGCAGATCGAGGCGCGCGGTGACGGCCAGGCCGCTTTGGATGTTATCTTGTGGCATTATCTGCGCGCCGGGCTTGGTTCGTCTCGGGAAGTGCAGGATTTTCTGGCGCGCAACCCAGATTGGCCCGGCTTACCGTTTTTGAAGGAAAAGAGCGAAGGCGCGATGACCGGGGCTTCTGCCGAGGCCATCCGCGCATTTTACGATGATCACGTGCCCGAATCGGGCGCAGGCGCACTGTCACTTGCGCGTGCTTTCTTGACCGCAGATCAACGTGATGCTGCGCAAAGTGTGATCGTGCAAGCGTGGACATCTTTGACGCTGACAAGCGAAGAGCAAGCTGCATTTCTTGCAAGCCACGGTGATTTGCTAAAAGCGCACCATGCTGCACGGCTTGATGCGATGTTGTGGCGGGGCAGTGCACGCAATGCCCGCGCGATGATGCCATTGGTTGGCGAGGATTGGCGCGCGCTGGCTGAGGCACGGTTGGCCTTGCGGTCGGACCAAGGCGGCGTGGACACCTTGATTGATGCAGTACCAGCCGCGCTTAGCGCCGACGCCGGGCTGGCCTATGAGCGGTTTGCATGGCGTATGCGCAAGGGACGCACGGACGATGCGGTTGAACTGCTGATAGCCCGATCAAAGTCTCGCGAGTCGCTTGGTCGCCCGGACATTTGGGCCCGACAAAGGGATGATCTGGTGCGGCGGCGCATGCGTTCCGGCGACTATGCGTTGGCTTACGATGTAGCGTCGGCCCATCATCTGACCGAAGGATCGAGCTTTGCCGATCTGGAATGGTTGGCAGGGTATCTGTCGCTTCGGTTCCTAGACATGCCTGAACGGGCGGTCGGGCATTTTCAAGCCTTGCGCGGTGGCGTGGAAACACCGATTTCGCTTGGTCGCGCCGGGTATTGGCTGGGGCGGGCTCAGGACGCTGCTGGCAATCCGGAGGCGGCGGCCAAGGCATTTGAATTTGGGGCGCAGTATCAAACCTCGTTTTATGGATTGTTGGCTGCCGAAGCAGGGGGGTTGCCGGCCGATCCGTTGCTGGCCGGGGCTGAGGTGTTTCCCGATTGGCGCGATGCGGCGTTTACGCAATCAACAGTATTCAAGGCGGCGATTCTTTTGCTGGATGCCGAGGAAAAGGTCTTGGCCGAGCGTTTCTTGACCCATCTCGCGGAATCGCTTGACCGGGTACAAATCGGACAAATGGGTCAGATGCTTGAGGACCTGAGTTTGCCGCATGTGCAGGTAATGCTTGGTAAGCGCGCGGCGCAATATGGGCACGAGTTACATGGGCCATATTACGCTTTGCATCCGCTGTCCGATATTGAGCATCCGGTGCCGACTGAGCTTGTCCTAGCTATTGCCCGACGCGAATCTGAGTTTGATCCGGGCGTCATCTCACCCGTCGGTGCGCGCGGTTTGATGCAAGTGATGCCGGGCACGGCGCAAGAGGTCGCGGGTTGGTTGGATGTTGAGTATTCCGAAGCCAAGCTGCTGGGCGACCCGGTGTATAACGCGGTTCTTGGGGCCACGTATCTGGAACGTCTGGCGCGGCAGTTTGATGGCAATGCGGTTATGATCGCTGCCGGGTACAATGCTGGTCCAAGCCGGCCGATCCGCTGGATGGAGGAACGGGGTGACCCCCGTCGGGATGAGATGGATATGATCGACTGGATCGAACATATCCCGTTCACCGAGACCCGAAACTATGTAATGCGCGTCACCGAAAGCCTGCCGATTTATCGCGCGCGTCTGGGGCGTGACCCACACCCGGTGCCATTTTCTGAAGAACTTAAGGGCTCAACCCTTTTGCCGCTGACGCCAGAGGGTGAATAGACCCGCCCCCACAATGAGGCTCGCTCCGAAGATCACATTGGCGCGGATGCCTTCTCCAAACACAAGAATACCAAGGCTCGCCGCGAAGGGCAGCTGAAGATAGGCGAAGGGCTGTACCGCGCTTGCTTCTGCAACATCGTAGCACCTGATCAGCAGATAATGCCCTGTGGCACCTGTCACGCACAGCATCGCCATCAAGGCCCAGTCAGCAGGGACCATCGGTTCCCAGAACCAAATGCCGATTGCTGTCATGAACACCGCGCCCACCGTGCCGGTCCAGAAAAAGCTGGTGGCGGCGCTATCCTTGCGGGCGGCGTAGCGCGTGAGCAGACCGTAAAGCGCGAACATAAAGGCGGAAATCGCAGGAATAATCGCTAGCGGAGAAAAGACGCCAAAGCCAGGTTGCAGGATGATCAAGATGCCAATGAATCCGACGCCAATGGCCGTCCAGCGCCGCCAACCGACCTGTTCGCCCAGAATCGGACCGGACAGCGCAGCGATAAGCAGCGGGTAACAGGCAAAGATTGCGTGGCTTTCCACGAGGCCCAGGTAGGTGAAGCCGAGAACCATCACGCAAATCTCGGCTGCCAATAAAAGCCCGCGAAATCCTTGTAGCCACGGTTGGCTGGTTGCTGCCGCAGCACGCAGGCCGCCAGCGCGGCGGCTGGCGACAAACATCACAAAGGCCGCAAAGAACCAGTATCGGATCATCACCACCATGAGCACATTGTATTCGCTGGCCAAATGCTGCGACAGACCATCCTGCAGCGCGAACACAAACGTTGTTGCCACCATGAGCCAAATCCCGAGGCGGTTGTTCGTCTCGGTCATGGCGCAGTTTTCTGCGCGATGGTCATATGGCGCTTGCGGCCAAAGCCGGGGACGCGGGTTGTCATGAGGCCCGCCGCATCGAGTGCGCGCCGAACATGGCCTGCAGCGGTGTAGGTGGCGGCAGTGCCGTTTGATGCGGTCTTATCCGCGACACGTGACAAGAGGTCAGCCTCCCACAACTCGGGGTTCTTGGCGGGCGAGAACCCATCTAGAAACCAAGCGTCAACCGGTCGCGTGAGGTCGTGGAGCTTGTTGCGGGCATCGCCTTGGATAAGGGCAAAGCGAAGGTCGTGAAGGGTAAATTGGCGCGCGGCAGACGCCCAAAACGGCGCCAGTTCATCCGCGATGGGTTTGAGTTCTGGAAACGCTTGTTGCGCTCGAATCATGTCGCTGGGGTTCATTGGAAACGCTTCGAAACTGGTGAAATGCAGTGCGCCTTTCTGGCCAGTTGATCGCCACAGGTCGAGTGTTGCCAGTAGGTTCAAACCTGTGCCAAACCCAAGCTCTGCGATATGAAACTTATCTGCAAAACGCGCAGGCAGATTATTGCCCGCCAGAAAGACATGGCGCGTTTCGGCCAACCCGTTGTCGAGTGAGAAATAAGGATCGTCGAACCGGCGGGAGACAGGAACATCTCCATCGCGCCAGTCGAGCGGTTCCGTATGGAGTTCCATGATGACATACCTTAGCGACAGCGCGACCTTGGCGAGGAGATAAGGGATTGGCAATGCCCGAATTTACAGTGCGCGGTGCCGGGATATTCGGGCTCAGCATCGCATGGGTTCTTACGCAACGCGGCGCTACGGTGCAATTGGTCGATCCATTCGGCCCCGGCTCTGGATCAAGTGGCGGGCTTGTGGGTGCATTGGCCCCGCACGTGCCGGAAAACTGGAACGAAAAGAAAGCATTCCAATTGGAAAGCCTGCTGATGGCCGAGGTTTTTTGGGCTGATGTGCAAGCAGCGGGTGGTGTCGATCCGGGCTATGCGCGGACCGGTCGGCTTCAACCTATCGCCGATGATCATGCACTTGAAATGGCGCAAGCCCGCACTCTTGGTGCGCGTGATCTGTGGCAAGGGCGCGCTGTGTGGGAAGTGATCCGCGCTGAAGATGCAGGAGGATTTGCGCCACCAACATCCTCGGGGTTTTTTATCCGGGACACGCTGACGGCGCGGATGCATCCGCGTCAGGCTTGTGCGGCCTTGGTAGCGGCGTTGCATGCAAAAGGTGTGAAGGTTCTTTCTGAAGCTCCTGATCGCGGCGCAGTAATTTGGGCGACGGGTTGGCGTGGGTTAGTGGAGCTTTCCAAAGAAATGGGCAAATCCGTTGGCGCGGGGATCAAAGGACAGTCAGGAGCCCTGAAGTATGATGCTGGTCCGGTGCCGCAGGTGTTTGTAGATGGGTTGCATATTATCCCACATGCCAACGGAACTGTCGCCATCGGATCGACCAGCGAACGGGATTTCGACGCACCGGACGGTCTGGATGCGCAATGTGATGACCTGATCGCCCGTGCTGTTGCCGCAATGCCAATGCTGGCCAAGGCACCTGTGGTGGATCGATGGGCGGGTGTGCGCCCGCGTGTGAGATCCCGCGCGCCCATGCTGGGTGCCTGGCCCGGACGTGAGGGGCATTTCATCGCCAACGGCGGTTTCAAAATCGGCTTTGGGATGGCACCCAAGGTTGCAGAGGTGATGGCAGATTTACTTTTGTGCGGACAGGACGCCATTCCCGACGGCTTTCGCGTCGAGGCATCTATGTGATGGGTGTCGCCTCAATCGCTTTGGCAATTTCGGCCACGCCGGGGTCGATCCGTGCCTGCGCAATCGAACTGTAGGCGAGGCGATAATAGTTGCGCGGTGGATCATCGCCCGCAAAGAACGCGGTGCCGGGTTCGATCAACACACCGGCTTTGCGAAGACGGTCTGACAATTCCTCGCAATCCACATGGTCTGGCGCACGCATCCAGAAGCTTGATCCGCCATATGTGCCTTTGCCGGCAATCGTCAGGCCGTATTTCCGGATCGCGTGCTCCATGATCACCCGCCGGTCATTCAGCGCCTTTCCGGTCCGGCGGATCAGGCTGTCATAGTGACCGAGGCTTAGAAAGTAGGCTGTGGTGCGTTGTGTCAGTCCAGGTGGATGTCGCAGGATCGATGCCCGCAGTGCGCGCACCTCACGGATGAAAGGGGCTGACCCGACAAGATATCCCAGACGCAGCCCGGGAAAGAGTGACTTGGAAAAGCTGCCGACATAAATCACGCGCCCCTCTTCATCGAGGCTTTTGAGCGCGGGCATGGGTTGTTTGAGGTAGGCCATTTCGAATTCATAATCATCCTCGACGATCAGCGCATCCAGTGCACGCGTCCGTGCGAGCAACGCCTGACGTCGAGCCAGTGGCATGGTGTAAGAGGTGGGGCATTGATGGCTGGGCGTGGTGAAGATCACGTCGGTATTTTCGGGAATTTGGTTGGGTTGTAACCCGTCCTCGTCCACATCCAGTGCGCTCAGATGGCAGCGCGATTGGGTCAACACGCCACGAAGCGCTGGATAACACGGGTTTTCAATCACCGCATGACGGCGCTGATTGAGCAGAACCTGTGACGTCATCCAAAGGGCGTTTTGTGCGCCCATGGTGATCAGCACCTCGTCTGGACTTGCAGTGATTCCGCGTCTTGGCAGAGTGTGGCGTAGAATAAACTCGACCAGTTGCGGGTCGTCTTGATCGTAATAATCGCCGGTCAAAGCTGAAAAATCACGTGCGCCCAAGGCCTGCAATGCGCAAAGCCGCCAATTGGCATGATCAAAAAGTTGCGGATCGGTTTGACCATACAGAAATGGGTAGCGATACTGCGCCCAGTTTTGTGGTTTGACCAGGGTCGCCGCGCCGGTAAAGCGCTGACCGATGGCGCGCGACCAATCAACGGCGTCCTCTCTGCGTGGCGTGTCTTGGAAGCTGGGAGGTTCGGGCGCGTCTTCGGACACATAGTAGCCAGAGCGGCCACGTGAGGTCAGGTAATCATTGGCCAGCAATTCTGTGTAAGCCAGCGTGACCGTGATCCGACTAACGCCAAGATGGTGCGCAAGCTTGCGACTTGATGGAAGTTTTTCGCCCCGGCGAAACCGACCGGATAAAATGCCTTCGGCAACCATCTGTTGAATGCGCGATTGCAAAGTCCCGCGAGTGTCGGGTTTGAGGAAGAAATTTTCAACGGGGATTGCCATACATCGAGCCTAGTTTGGACTTATGAGCTTGGCAATCTGGTCTTAATCTTATTTGAACGCTTTCGTATTGTGGTGGGCCCCCAGAATTTTATGGCGGGCCCAAGAAACTTCTACGAAGTTTCTTTCAAGCGGAGGTTTCAATATGATTAAGGTGCCACGGATGGTGAGCAATGGTCTCGCCCGTGGCATCATATGCAAAGCGGCTTAGTCCGACCAACTCACACCAGTGAGGTCCGTCGCCTGTGTCGGCGCATTTTGCCACAGGCCCTGAATTCGGGCATCCGCGACAGTTGGGAATGCCAACTGAAATAGATATCCATTGACGTAATCATCCGAAATCATCGTCTGTGCCCGGGCGAGCATATCCGATCTCATGGCGGGGTCGCTTGTTTCCCCCAACGTTGTCATCAGCTCTTGAAACGCCGGATTGTCATACTGGAAATAGTAATCTGGCCGCGCGTAGATGCCGATGTCGAACGGTTCGGTATGGCTAACGATGGTGAGGCCAAAGTCCTTGCCCCGGAACACTTCCTCAAGCCATTGAGCCCATTCGAGATTGGTGATTTCGGTCTCAATACCAACGGCGCGCAGTTGTGACGCGATGATCTCGCCGCCGCGCCGGGCATATGAGGGGGGTGGAAGCTTTAGTGTTGTGGTAAATCCTTCAGGCAGCCCAGCTTCGGCCAGCAACGCCTTGGATTTCTCGGGGTCATAGGCCGATTGGGCTGTCAGATCGACATAGTCGGGATTATGCGGCGCAAAGTGTGTGCCGATGGGCGTGCCAAGGCCAAACATCGCGCCATCGATAATCGACTGGCGGTCAATGGCATGGGCAATCGCCTGGCGGACGCGCACATCATCCAGCGGCGGCAGTTTGTTGTTCGTTGACAAGATCGTCTCGCCCTCGGTTGAACCGACAAGAACTTGAAAACGCGGATCGGCTTCGAACTGCGGGAGGTTTTCGGGCGCAGGGAAGCCCGCGAAGGCATCGATATCCTGGGCCATCATTGCGGCAAATGCGGCGGTGGGGTCAGAGATGAACTTAAACGTCGCCGCTTCCAGAGCGGGAGCATCGCCCCAATAGTCCGCGTTGCGGCTGATTTCGATACGATCACCTTGGACCCATTCTTCAAATGTGAAGGGGCCGGTCCCAATCGGGGTTTGCTTGATCCCTTCGATACTTTCTGGGGCCACGATCACCGCGTCGCCCCAGGCCATGTTGAACAGGAAGTTGCCATTCGGGGCCGATAGCTTCACCTCGACTGTCGTAGGGTCGATGACCGTTACCTCTTGAATGCCTTCGAACAGAGCTTTCTGTGCGTTAGCGCTGTCTTCGGCACGGGCACGGTCGAGTGTGAATTTGACGTCGTCTGCGTCCATCGTCGTGCCGTCATGGAAGGTCACACCGTCCCGTAGGGAAAACGTGTACGTCATGCCGTCGTCGCTGATCTCCCAGCTTTCAGCGAGTCCCGCCACGACCGAACCGTCGGACATAAAGCGCGTCAGGCCCTCGAACACGTTGGAATAAAGTACTGAGTCGATGGCACCCGCCGCGGCGCTTGTTGGATCAAGATGCGGCGGTTCGAGTTGCAAAGCGATGGTGAGGTCGGTTTGCTGCGCCAGCGCAGGCGTTGTAAGCAGCGCGGCCAAAGCGGCCCCGCGCAGGAAATGAGTTGTCATGGCGTCCCTCCAGTTGTTGGATCGAGTGTCACGTCAAATCGCGCCGTGATCAAGTCTCTGCTTCCACACAAGGGTTTGGTCTTTGCACCGTACCGAAGAGAAGGGACTTCCCTTTGCGCTCTCCGAGATATTTGAGGCTTAAGGACGTCTAAGGCAGGAGCAGTGTTTCTAGCGTGCGGCCCATGACCTTGGCGCTGTCCAGCATATCGGTGATGCCTATCCATTCATCCGGTTTGTGCGCCAGTTCGAGAACGCCGGGGCCGTAGGCGATACAATTGTTGAGCTTGCCGATCCGGTCGATATGTTTCTGGTCATAGCTGCCGGGAGAGGCGACATATGTGGGGTCATGGCCAAGTACGTCGCGGATGGCATCATGCACCGTTGTGACGACGGGTGCTGCCTTATCGGTCATGGATGGAATAACGTGGTTGAGCTCGCGAATTTCGTAGTCGAAGTTTTCGCGCCTCGCTTTCAGGTCTTCGAGCAGATTGATCACTTCTTGCCGAACCGCTTCGATGGGTTCCTCCATCAGGAATCGGCGGTCAATCACGATGCGGCAGCTGTCGGGCACACAATGGGCTGGCAGGCCGGTGTAGTCGCTGGCTTGTTCTGGCTGTCCCCCATGCACCGAGTTGATGTTCATCGTAGATTGCCGCGCGCCGTCAGGGACCACGGGCATCTCAGTCCAGCGTGACGCCATGGCAGGGAACAACGTCTCCTCAAACGCGTTCAGAACAGCCCCCATATGGCGTACCGCACAGTCGCCCAGAAAAGGCATGGAGCCATGCGCGATTTCGCCCTTGGTCTCGATTTCGGCCCACCAGCCGCCGCGATGGCCAAGACAGATGCGGTCTTTGTTAAGCGGCTCTGGTATGATCACGTGCTGGACGCGATCAGGCGCGAACCAGCCTTGTTCGGCAAGATAGGCAACACCGCCATAGCCGCCTGATTCTTCGTCTGCTGTACCGCTGATTTCGATGGTGCCAGCGTAGTGGGGGTGATCGGCGATAAAGGCTTCGGCGGCGATGATCGACGCGGCGAGGCCGCCTTTCATGTCACATGCGCCACGACCGTAGATCTTGTCGCCTTCGACCGCGCCCCCGAACGGATCACGTATCCAGCCATGTCCGACCTCGACCACGTCGGTGTGTGAATTGAAATGCACACATGGACCGGGGTGGGGGCCTTGGTGGCGGGCAATCAGATTCCAGCGCGGATAGCGGTCACTGTCGCCGGGGGCACCTTCGGCACGGACCCATGTTGTTTCAAAACCTGATGCGGACAGTCGAGCATCTAGCATGTCGCAAATCGCGGCATAGTTTTCGCCCGGTGGATTCAACGTTGGAATGCGGATCAGCTCTTGCGTCAGCGCAATCAAATCGTCGCGCGCGTCGTCAATCCGTTGAAAGAGTCTGTCCGTCATGTCTCACCTCGCCGTTGCGCGCAGTGTCGTGGGGGTGGATTGGCATTGCAAGCTTTAGCGCCAGCGCAGTGGAGGCAATTTGCCGACAGGTATCGGACCGATCAAGATGGTGCTGCGATCCAAACCCAAAGTCACATCCAGAGCTTCGCGGGTGCCGCTAAGGGTAGACAACATCGACAATATATCGATCAGGCTATCGCTTAGGCCGGGTGGCAGATCACCATTGTCGCGCGCGGCCGCAACCGCATCTTGCCAGTTTTCGGCTGCGATAGTGATCTCGCCAGTGGCTAAGCCTTGAGGATCCAGAGAAGCAGTACCGCTCACCTTGAATGTAACAGAGCCATAGGTGATCTCGGACCGTTTGATTGTAATCTCGGTGGGTTGCGGTGCGACGCCTTCCATCACGGAAAAGGTAAGGGGACGGTCAAGGGTCACTTCAAGTTCCGCGCGGAGTGATCCGAGCGACTCTGGCCCGATATTCGTTGTGATCTGCGGAGACGTGGTTGCAATGCTGCCGACAGAGAGTGCAAGGCGGTAGGATAACGGCGCAATTTCGATTTGCTGTAAAGCTGCATTCACCTCGGCCAGGGCAATGGTGCGATCCGGGCCTGTCATATTGAGAACGATGGCTACCAGATTGCTGCGCATGATAGTGCCGTTGTCGTGAACTACACTGGCGCGCAGCCCGTCGGACGTGACGGCGATGTTGCCTTGATCGGTCGTCAGGTATTGGGTGTCGGGCCACGCGACGATCACATGGCCCTTCTTATAGCTTAGGCCAAGGATTTGGAGAAACGGCGCTTGCCAGCCAAAACCCTTGTCAGAGGCGGAAATTACAGGTTCGGTGATCGTCAGGTCGGTGCGGTTGGGAAAACCGACTATGGAAAGATCGGCATAGTTGACTTGCAGGCCAGACGCGCGTTGGTCGGAGAACCAGTTTTCGATGCTGCTGCGCAAATCGTGGGCAGCGTAGAACCACCAGCCGCTATAGGCCAAAGTGGCCACGATAATTACAGCGAGAAGACGTTTCACCCGCACACCCCCTTTTTTCTGTCGCGCCTTTGGTGTTTACCGCGCGCAGAAAGGCAGGACCAGCATCATGACGCTATGGGTATTCGGATACGGATCGCTTTTGTGGAACCCGGGTTTTACGCCGGTTGAAACCGCGCATGCCAAGCTCGAGGGCTATGCGCGGAGTTTTTGCATGCGGTCGATCCACCACCGTGGCACGGACGAGGCGCCGGGTCTGGTGCTCGCACTGGATGCAAATGTGCAAAGCGCTTGTGATGGTCTTGCCATGCAGATGCACGAGGCCGAATACGATGACACGATGGCCTATCTGCGAGAAAGAGAGCTTGTGTCGTCGGCCTACCTTGAGAAAATCGTACCGCTCAAGTTTGCGGATGGGCGCGAGGAAATGGCGGTCACCTATGTGATCGACCCCGACCATGTGCAGTACTGCGGGGCTCTCGATCTGGAAGAGCAGGCACAGATTATCGCGACCGCGGTTGGTGGGCGTGGCCCGAACTGCGAATATCTGTTCAACACGGCTTCACATCTGGCGGAACTGGGCATTCCAGATGCAGAACTCGACTGGCTTTGTACCCGTGTGAAGTCCTTGAACGCTTAACGGCTTGGCGATTGGGTGCGAACCGCCTAGAGTCGGTCGTGAAAACAAGAAACGCGTCAGGAACTGTCCGAATGGATCAGCCGGACATCGAGGCCGAGCCACATTTTTCCCAACCTGTCCGACAGGTGCTGATGATGCTCCTTGTTCTGGGGCTCACGGTGTTTGGTGGCTTTCTTGCTTTGCCACGGGTTCTGCCCGTGTTCCAAGCAAACCCGTATCTGAACGGGTTCATCGGCTTTGTCTTCGTGATTGGGGTGCTGGCCTGTTTCTGGCAGGTCTGGCAATTGATCCAGTCTGTGCGCTGGCTCGAACATTTCGCACAGGCACGCGAGCGTGGCGTGCAAAGCAAAGCGCCGCTTCTGCTTGCGCCTTTGGCGACCTTGCTGCGCTCGCGCAACAAGCGAATGCAGATCAACACAGCCTCGACCCGGTCGATCCTTGATTCCGTAGCGACTCGGATTGACGAAGCGCGCGAGATTACGCGTTATATCGTCAATCTACTGATTTTCCTGGGCCTTTTAGGCACCTTCTACGGGCTTGCCACAACTGTGCCCGCGCTTGTCGACACGATACGTGGACTTGCGCCAGAGGATGGTGAGACCGGGACCGAGGTGTTTGCCCGGCTGATGAACGGGCTAGACAGCCAATTGTCGGGAATGGGTGTGGCGTTCGCGTCCTCGCTCTTGGGTTTGGCAGGTTCGTTGGTTGTGGGTCTTCTGGAGTTGTTCGCAGGGCATGGCCAGAACCGGTTTTACCGCGAGTTGGAAGAATGGCTGAGTTCGATCACCAAGCTGGGTTTTTCCAGCGGCGACGGTGATGGTGCAGGCGAATTGGGGACCACAGGTGTGATCCTCGACCAGATGGTTGAACAGATGGAGGCAATGCAGCATTTGTTCGCCCGGTCCGAGGAAGGCCGCTCAGAGGTGGAATACCGGCTGGGTCAATTGAGCGATACGCTTGAACGAATGACAGAACGGATGGAGGCGACCGCGCCAAGTGCCACCGCCTTTGCGAGGATTGCGGACAGTCAGGACCGCTTGATCGACGTTTTGACCCACAAATCGGAAAACGAAGGTCTGGACTCTGAAAGCCGGATGCGGCTGCGATCGATTGACGTGCAGATGTTGCGCATCCTCGAAGAGGTGGCCGCCGGGCGTCAGGAGACCATGGCGGAACTGCGCACCGATCTGAACGCCATTGGCCGCGCGCTTGATCGCATGGCCCGCAACTCAGGGCGCAAGACCGACAAGGGCGAGGGCTAGGTCATGGCCCTGTCACGGCGCACCGGAGCCCGGTTCCAGGCCTCGATCTGGCCCGGCTTTGTGGATGCGATGACCGGGCTTTTGCTGGTTCTTATGTTTGTACTAACCATTTTTATGGTGGTTCAAGCGGTGCTGCGGGACACGATTACGGGTCAGGAAAACGAACTGAATTCCCTGTCATCCGAAATCGCGGAACTGGCCCGCGCGCTGGGCGTCGAACAACAACGCACGACATCGCTGACCAACCAACTGGGTGCTTTGAACGCGACGCTGGACGATACGCAGGCGCGGCTAACGGAACAAGAGGCGATCATTTCCTCGTTGTCGGCCACACGCGACCGGCAAGCTGCCGCATTGGAGGCTGCCGATGCAAGGATTGCGTCGTTTGAAGAACAGGTTGCGGGTCTTTTGTCCGAACGAGATTCGGCGCGCGAGCAAGTGTCGGAACTGATTGAGACGCGAGATCAGCTGCTGTCCGAACAAGACGCGCTGAACCTTGCTTTGGCGACTGCGCGCAGCGAAATTGATGATCAGGTTGAAGCCGCCCGCTTGGCCGCAGCCCGCCGCGAGGCGCTTGACGCGCTGGTCGCTGACCTGCGATCCGAGAATGCCGAAACCACCGAACAGGTTGGCGCTTTGACCGCGCAAGTGGCGAACTTGGAAAACGCGCTGAGCGAAGAAGAGGCGGCCAAGCTGGCTGAGGCGGCAGCGGCAGAGGCATTGCGGGATCGGTTGGAAAACGCAGATGCCGAACTCACGGCCATGACGATGGCGCTTGAGGAACAGCGAGCGCGGGCGGAGGAAACGCTTACCCTATTGGCCGCGGCGCGCGAAGCCGAAGAAGACCTGAACGCGCGTCTGGCGGCAGCCTTGGTCGAAGGGCGGGAGTCCAGTGCATCTTTGCAGGCTCGGTTGGATGCAGCGATTGCCGAAAGCGAAGAGCGGATTGCATCATTGCAAGCGCAGCTTGAAGCGACTGCTGCCGAGGGTGACGAGACCGAAGCATCTTTGCGGGCGCAATTGGCCGAGCAGGCAAACCGCATCGCAGGGCTGGAACAAGAGCTTTCGGATTCGCAAGTGGATCGCACAACGCTTTCGTCGCTTGAAGCGCAGTTGTCGCAAGCATTGATCCGGGTGGCAGAGGCCGATGCGCTGAATGCAAGACTTGAAGAGTTGCGTGCTGAGAATGTGGCATTGTCTGAAACTCTGACGGAGTCGGAACAGACCGGTGCAGAAATGCAGGCCTCAGTGGATGCGCTGCGTCAGGCCTTGGTCGAAGCGCAAGCCAATGCAGCCGCGCGATCCGAAAGCGAGCAAACGCTTGAGCAACGCCTTGCCACAGCACTTGCTCAGCAGACCTCGATCGAAGCGACCTTAGAGGAAACGCGCAATCAACTGGCGGCGGCGCTTGCTGCGCAGGTTGCTACCGAAACCGAGTTGGAGGACCGTCTGTCCGAGGGCGAGCAACGCCAGTTGCTGCTAGAGCAGGCACGCGACCGTCTGGATGCCGAAACGCAACGCGCGACGCAGGCACAGCAACAGACAGAATTGCTCAACCAGCAGGTTGGGGCGCTGCGTCGTCAATTGTCGTCATTGCAAGCCCTGCTGGACGAGGCCGAGGCGCGGGATGTCGCAGCGCAGGTTCAGTTGGAAAGCCTTGGGAGCGAATTGAATACCGCATTGGCGCGGGTCGCGGCAGCAGAAAGGCGGCGGCGGCAGTTGGAAGAAGCTGAGCGTCAGCGGCTTGAGGAAGAACGCTTGCGGCTGGAAGAGGAAAAGCGGCGGTTGGCCGGTCAGAACCAAGATTTGGAGCGTTACCGTTCGGAGTTCTTTGGTCGCTTGCGCGAGGTTTTGGGCAATCGTGACGGCGTGCGAATTGAGGGTGATCGGTTCGTGTTCTCGTCCGAAGTGTTGTTCCCACCTGCAGAGGCAGGCTTGTCGCCGGGTGGCCGGGCACAGATCGCCAATGTCGCCGCCATTTTGCGCGATGTGGCACAGGAAATTCCTGAAGGCATCAATTGGATTATTCGTGTCGATGGACACACAGATAATCTGCCACTGTCTGGGCAGGGTCTTTATGCGGACAATTGGGAATTGTCGCAGGCGCGGGCACTGTCGGTTGTGCGTTATATGATCGAAGAGCTCGGGATCTCGCCACAGCGCCTGTCGGCAAATGGGTTTGGGGAATACCAGCCTGTGAACACAGACGACACAGCCGAGGCACGGGCGCAGAACCGGCGGATCGAACTCAAACTGACAGAGCAGTAATCGCTATTCGACGGTCACATCGGCATGGCGCACAGCAAGAATGGTGTCGCCGCGGATAAGCCGCGCATATCCGCGATACGGGCCTTCGGGCCACCCCGCACTTGGAGCCCGGCGACCGTATGCGCGCATCAGTTGCACCTGATCTTCATGAACCAGACCGGGTTTACCGGAGAGCCAAAAGCTCGGAAGGTAAGCTATGGAAAAGGGAAACCCTGGGAACCGTTTTTCGACAGAGGTGCGCGC
>NZ_CBFHLV010000052.1:0-23346 GCF_965656765.1 Marivita sp.
CCTGTACTCTGGGGATGCCAGAGCCTGTTCAGACCGGTCTCTCATGGTCAGCCTTCCGGCATATGAGAGGGTGTCAGATTGTCGTCTACGCGGCATGGGAGTGACCCTTCCCGCTCAAAGCGCTTTGTGTTGGGGAAGGTGCAATGCGACGGTTAACAACCGAGAAATGCGGCGTCCGCTGAGGTAAGCGGATTGGAACAGGCGTACCGCCTAAAGCTCGAGGTCCATCCACACTGGCAGATGGTCTGATGCGCGGCGTGCTTCGCCTTTCTCGAACACCCCTGTCGTGGCAACCCGCAATCCTTTTCCCACCGCGAACCGATCTAGCGGCGCAATCGGCCGCGAAGCATGAAAGCTGCGCCCCGGGCTGATCACATCGAAAGCCTGATCCAGAATGTCAAAACCCACGCGTGGCGACCATTCGTTAAAATCGCCCGCGATCACCGCACGATCAGTGCGGGCTGTGAGCTCGTCCAACAGATGCGCCAATTGCAACTGGCGGCACCCGCGCCGAAGACCCAGATGTGTGCCAATCAAGGTGACTGCTCCTTTCGGACCTGTCAGGTCCGCCATGAGCGCACCGCGCGGTTCTATTCCGGGCAGGCTAAGCCGCTCAGTCGCGCCAGTCTTCCAGCCATCACGCACCAAAAGTGCGTTACCGTGCCAGCCTGAGCTTGGGCCGTTCGTCACGTTCAGCACCCGCAATCCGGTGCGATCGTAAAGCGCGTCATCTGGCAGGACAGCGGGCCGCGCGCCCAGCCGTTTGTCAGCCTCTTGCAACGCCACAACATCGGCGTCCAATTCTTCCAGCACGCGAATGATGCGCAGTGGGTCGCGCCGCCAATCCAGCCCCACCGCCTTTCGTATGTTGTAGCTGGCAATCCGCATTACAGCACAGGTGCAAAAAGACGGGACACACGTGCCACCATGCCAGTCAGGATTGACCTGTCGGCCAGATCAACATCAACGCGGGTCGCATTGCCGAAATCTGTCTCGAGCATGTCTTCGACCGCCTTTGCCGCGCTTTGGCCTTCCATGACCACCGTGATTTCGAAGTTGAGCAAGCCAGAGCGGATATCAAGGTTGATCGACCCAACCGACGCAATGTCATCATCCACCAGTGCCACCTTTTGATGCACGAAGGCCGGATCATACATCCAGACCTCTCCGCCTGCTGAGCGCAAGTCATCGAAATAAGCCATCGCAGCGTAGTAGGTGAGATAATGATCCGCCCGGCTGGGCACCAGAATGCGCACATCGACACCGCGCAAGGCGGCAAAGCGCAACGCCGTTAGGACATCGCGATCTGGTACGAAGTAAGGGGTCGAGATCCAGAGCCGTTCTCGCGCCGCGTGGGCCAGCGCGATAAAGTAGAGGTTGCCAGCCGCAATGTCTTCGGCGGGTGATGGCGCCAAAGCGACGGCATGGAGATTGCCTGCGGGATCAGGGACTGGGGACGCGATTTGACTCAGGTCCTCGCCATCAGCCCACATCCAGTCGGACGAGAAATGCAGCGCCAGCTGCGCCACAATGGGCCCTCTGAATTCGGCAAAGGTATCGCGCCACGGACCAATGGACGGATCACGCCCGACATATGTTTTTGACACATTCAACCCTCCGGTGAAGGCAACGGTGTTGTCGATCACAACCAGTTTTCGGTGATTGCGGTAGTTGAATTGAAACGGCCCCAACAGGCGTTTCGGTCCTTTGGGGCGGGCAAGCCGGACACCTGCAGATTCAAGTTTTTGCTTAAAGTGTTTCGGCAAGCCAAAGAATGGCAATTCATCATGCAAAACCCAGATCGACACACCCGCCTTGGCGCATTCAATCAGGGCATCCCGCAAATCGCGCCCGATATCGTCGTCCTTGATCGTGTAGAATTGCACGAAAATCGTGGATTGCGCCGTCGCAATCGCACGTAGCACCGTGTCGTAGGTCGCTTTGCCATCAATCAGCAGCGACATGTCATTGCCTTTGGTCACCGGAAGTCGCGCAATGCGGGCGAAGGTGTCCAGACGTGTGGGCGCTTCGACAATGCGGTCATCCGACGCCATCTCGAACATGTCTTTGTCAGATTTGCGACGTTCTCGCTCAAACCGCTTATAGTCGGCATGGCCAAAAACCAGGTACATCAATGTACCAAGAACCGGCAAAAGCAGGATCAAGAGAATCCAGGCCGTGGCCCCTTGCGGTGTCCGAGAGGTCAACAAAGCCCGGTACGATGCCACCAGCGCCAGAAGACCGAGACCCGCCGCAATTATGGCATTTGAAACTGTCAGAAATTCAGCCATAGGTCGCGCGGTCCTGTACCTGACTTGCTTCGGAATGACTTGCTGTCAGCAGCATCTTGAGTATCCTTAGAAAGGTATGTGGACGACCCATGTTCAAGGGTCCATATCGTGCCGTAAGTTCTGGTCCAGCGTGACCCAATAAGACCGTATTTCGCAAGGCCGAGCGTTCGTGACGCTCATTAGGGAGGACGCACCACAATGCGTGACATTCGAAAAAATAACCTTGGCTGCATGATGGCTGCTTTGGCTTTCGTGTTTCTGGCATCGTGGCTGGCTCCCAACGTAGCCAACGCGCAAACCGCACAAAGCGTTGCAGAAGCCCCCGAGATCGATCGCTCCGCTACGGGTGGTGCGACGACGCTGGAAGACATCATGCGCCGCCAGCAGGGTCTGGCCGTCGACAATGATTACCGCGCCGACAATGTTGGCAACCCGGATGCAGCGGCAGGGTTAAGCGAACAGCTTGGCACGCTGGGTGGCGCGTCCGACCCCGATCTGTGGCGCGGGATGCGCTTTAACGAGGCCGACATCACCACTCAGGTGCGCGGCCCTGCGGCTGGAGTGCTGATTCAGGACCGCGGCATGTGGTGGTTGCAGTTCCGCGAAGGTCCATTGCTGACCTATGGCGGGTATCTGTTGCTGGGCACATTGGTGGCGCTTGCGCTTTTCTATCTGCTACGCGGTCGCGTGATGATCGACGGCGAAAAGACAGGCCAACGCATTGAACGGTTCAAGAATTTCGAACGGTTTGGGCATTGGTTGCTGGCGGGTTCATTCATCCTTTTGGGGATCACGGGACTTGTGTCACTGATGGGTCGCAAATTCCTGATCCCGGCTTTTGGCCATGAAAGTTATGCGTGGCTCGCGACAGGCTCCAAGTGGGTCCATAACAATGTGTCCTGGGCCTTTATGCTGGCTTTGGTGATGATTTTTGTCATGTGGGTTGTGCATAATTTCCCGGACAAGACCGACATCAAATGGCTGGCCAAAGGTGGCGGATTGTTTGGTGGTGGGCACCCCCCGGCCAAAAAGTTCAACGCGGGTCAAAAGTTGATATTCTGGTCGACAATCGTTCTGGGCGTGTCGATCTCTGTCTCGGGCATTTCGCTGTTGTTCCCGTTTGAACTGCCGCTGTTCGCCAAGACGTTTGCCATTCTCAACACCACAGGCCTTCCGGAGGTGTTCGGCTTTGGTGTCCTGCCAGAAACCATGACTCCGCACGAAGAGATGCAGTATGCGCAACTTTGGCATGCCATCGTCAGCTTTGTGCTGATGGCGATCATCCTCGCACATATCTACATCGGCTCGGTCGGCATGGAAGGTGCGTTCGATGCGATGGGCAATGGCATGGTCGAAGAGCAATGGGCCAAAGAGCACCACAGCCTCTGGGTGGAAGAGGTCAAGGAACGTGAAGGCAAGGCCCCGGGTGGCGCCACCCCTGCCGAGTAAGATGCGCAGGGCTTTGGCCACATCTGCGGTTTTGCTGTGCGCAACAACTGTGACAGCGGACGAGTTCTTTACGCTACAAGGGCATGGCGGCCCCATTATGGGGATCGCCGTGTCCGATGATGATCAGATCGCGACCGTAAGTTTCGACAACGCTGTAGGGCTTTGGTCTGGGGCTGACCCACGTTGGTTTGACGGGCACGAGGCCGCGGTGAACGCTGTGGTGATCGCAGCAGACGGCACGGTCTATTCCGCTGGGGATGACTTCACTCTGCGGGTTTGGTCACCTGACGGGATCGCACAAGCAGTTTGGGAGGGGCACAAGGGCAAGGTTGTGTCGCTGGCCCTGTCACCGGATGGCGGTCTTGTTGCGTCGGCCAGTTGGGATGGCAGCATCGGGCTTTGGCCGATTGACGGCTCTCAGCCGCGTTTCCTGACCGGGCATAGCGGGCCGGTAAACGATGTGGCGTTTACGCAAAAAGACACTGGGCTTTATTCCGCTTCAGCAGATGGCAGCATCCGGCTTTGGGATATCGACAGCACCCACGAAGCGCTACGCGTGACCGAACATGGGTTTGGCGTAAACGAATTGGAATTGAACGAAGCCGCAGGGTGGCTGGCATATGGCGCGGTCGATGGCGGTACACGTGTGCTTGATCTTGCGACCGGCGATACGCTGGCTGATCTGACGCTGGAACGTCGCCCGATCCTATCAATGGCGACGAGCCCCAATGGTGAGCTTTTGGCTGTGGGCGACGGCGAAGGCTATATCATGGTGGTCGATGCCGTGGATTGGAGCATTGCCCGCGATTTCCGCGCCACCGAACGCGGACCCGTTTGGGCGCTGGCGTTTTCGCGCGATGGCGGCAATATTCATGCAGGTGGCTTAGACCCCCGCATGTATTCCTGGCCCATTGCAGCGATGGGTGACGCTGATCCGATGGCCACCGGGTCGCCCAGTTTCCTTAAGGATGCCGACACGATGCCCAATGGGGAACGGCAATTCATGCGCAAGTGTTCGATTTGCCATACACTGACACCGGGAAGCGCGCGGCGCGCCGGGCCCAGCCTGTATAATCTCTTTGGCAGGAAGGCCGGGACGGTCGAAGATTACACTTACTCAGATGCCCTTGATGGGTCGCCCATCATTTGGGACGAAGACACAATTGATGCTCTTTTCGATGTCGGCCCAGAGCATTATGTACCCGGAACCAAGATGCCGATGCAGCGGATCACGGGCGCGCAGGATCGCGCCGACCTCGTGACCTATCTGCGTCGGGAAACCGCGCCTAAGGAGAGTTCGCAGTGAAAGCCATGCTATTTGGATTCGTCGCCATCGCCGTGATCGCCGTCGGCGCAGATTTCACCCTCGACCAGATGGGGTGGAGCGCCGAAGATCAGGGCGCTTCGCCTTCATCGGTCCGGTTGGACTAGGCCGTCAGGTACCGACCTGAAGCACCGATGTCTTTTCGCGCAAAAGCGCAATCACGCTAAGTGCCGTGATCTTGCCGGTTGCGGGGTTTTCCTCGGACGGGCGGTTCTGGATCGTCATTTCGAAATCAGACGAGTCCGAGACCACACGCACGGTGTGTTTGTTTTTATCAAGCGCCGGGTCTGCCCAAACCTCCATCCGGGTCTTTTCAGGGCCAAAGCCCGCAAGGCTGACCGCCACCGCCACGTTGACGTTGGCCGGAAACACCTTGGCGACATCAGTGACCGCGCCGCCCAGCACCAACAGCGGTTCGGACAGGTTGCTGAGATCGATGTTGTTGTCGATGACGTAAGGTGCCTTGGCAAGACCCGCGACAGGCTTGCGGGTTTCGATCACCACCGATTTCAATTCTCCAACGGCCGCGCCCTTGATCGCATCAAGCCCCAGCATTGCCCCCGATGGAATGACGATCCTGGCCCCCGTTTTTCCGGCCAGATCGAATAGCGCGTCCTGATCCAAAAGCTGGCTTGCCGACAGGACAACCAATTCCTTACCCGCCTGAACAACCGGCATTGCAAGGTCCATGAACAGCTGCGGTGGCAGGGTCTCGATAATGACATCGCAATGGCCCGCGATCTCGTGCAGCTCGTAGACCGGCGCTGGTTTTGACAGGGTCGCGTTCGCTTCTGCCGCGCGGTCGGCGTTGCGGGCGCTGATTCCCGCCAGTTCGCAACCTGGGATACCGCCCCGGTCCAGTTCTTGCGCAACCCGAAGGCCGATTGCGCCCATGCCTGCGATGCCGATTTTCATGCGCGGTACCTTTCCACCATTTCGACAATCCGGTGCGCAGCTGCCACGGATGCCTTGTGATCCTGCGAGAAATTCAACCGCACGCTGTTGGCGGTATGCGGTGCGAATTCCGATCCCGGCGTGACGGTGACCCCCGCTTGCAGGCGCAGCAAGCGCGCAAAGTCTTCGGGTGACACGACCAGTTCTGGCAATTCAGGGAACAGGTAGCTGCCCGCTTGTGGACAAGCAGTTGGGAACCCTGCTGCGCGGAAGATCGCAAGCAGATCGTCGCGGATTGCTTCGTGTTGTGCGATGCGGTCAGTCAGCCAGCCGTCGGGTTCGTTGAACCACGTTTTGAGCGCGGCTTGGGAATACCCCGCAGCGCGAAGGGACACGATCGCTTGCAGCTTTTCCATTCGTTCGATCAGCGCGGCAGACCCAAACGCCACGCCAAGGCGAAAACCACTGAGCGATTCCGTTTTGGACGGGCCCATGATCGTGATCAGGTTCTTTGGGCGCTCTGCACAGGCACGCATGTGGGTGTAAGCCTCACCACTATAGAGCAGGCGTGAGTAGAGCTGATCGACAATGACGGTCACATCATACTGTGCCGCAAGACGGGCAATTTCAGTGATCGCATCATCTTGGGTAACGACCCCGGTGGGGTTGTTTGGAGTTGAGAATACCAGCACCTCGGCCCCGGCCTTGAACGCCGCTTCGAGCTGGCCAAGATCCGGTCCGCGTTGTGGGGCGTCTTCATGGTAATGCAGGGCGACGGGCAAGATGTCTCCGCCGAAAAACGCGACCAGTTTGCGGTTGGCAAAGTAGTCCGGCTCCATGATCGCGACCTTTGTGCCGCGATCGACCACTGCGCCAAGTGCGAGGAACAATGCACCTTGGGTGCCGGGTGTGATGATCAGCTCGTCTACCGGATCGACAGGTGCGCCTGTGAACGCGGCAAGGTTGGCCGCCACATCATTTCGGATGGCCGCCGCGCCGCGATATTCGGTGTAGGCTTGTGACGCGCCCTCATCAAAACCGTCTTCCCATGCGTCGCGCGCACCGGGGGTGGGTTCGAACGCATCGACATCACCATGCGAGAAATCGACCGGGGCACCGGGCAGGATGTCACCGCGCATCACCGATTTCAGATCATCAGCGCTTTGGCGCACCTCTTGTCCCGGTGCGTTGTCCGCGCCGAGCCGTGCAAATTTCGCATCAAGATTGCTCATTTCCCGCTCCCCTCTGGTTCGGTCCTGTTTAGCCCGGCTTTTTGGGCTGCGCCAGTTCCACAGAGCGATCGGCTGTCTTGCGTCGCTGTTAGCGCTGACGTAAAGCTGCGCTATGTATTTGGGCATCGACATAGGCACATCTGCGGTCAAGGTTATTTGCACCGACGGCACAGAGATATTCGCGTCGGCCACCGCCGATCTGACGGTTCAATCACGGCATTCGGGCTGGTCCGAGCAAGACCCCCAAGCGTGGTGGGCGGCGACCTGCGCGGCGTTGGCCGAGATCGACGAAACGCGGTCATTGTCTGATGTCACAGCCATTGGCCTGTCGGGCCAGATGCACGGTGCAGTTCTTTTGGACGCACAACGCGACCTGCTCCGCCCGGCGATTCTTTGGAATGACAGTCGGTCGACGAAAGATTGTGCGCGCTTGCAAGAAGCGCTGCCGGAGATCGGGACCATATCGGGCGTACTGCCCCTGCCCGGCTTTACTGCACCCAAGCTGATGTGGGTCGCGCGACAAGAGCCGGAGGTGCACGGGCGCATTGCGACTGTGTTGTTGCCCAAGGACTATATCGGCCTGTGTCTGCACGGCGAGATTGCCACGGACCGGTCGGATGCAGCGGGCACCTTGTGGCTGGATCAAGCCACACGCGATTGGAGCAGTATGGTTGCCGCGGCCAGCGCAACGGATATCAGCTGGTTGCCGCGCCTTGCCGATGGGCATGAGGTGGTTGGTCAAGTAACTGCTGCTGCCGCTGCCAAGACAGGATTGACGGCGGGCATCCCGGTGGTGGCCGGAGGTGGCGATGCAGCGACGGGGGCTGTGTCGCTGGGCGCGACGGAATCAGGGCGCGGATTTATCTCGCTTGGCACATCGGGACAGCTATTCGTTGCAGGCGATGCGTATCATCCAAACCCGGCCAAATTTGTGCACGCCTTTGCGCACACGGTCCCAGATCGGTGGTACCAGATGGCGGCGATGCTGAATGGCGCGAGGCCTATTGCGTGGCTGGCCGGGCAGTTAGGGATCAGCGCGGGCGAAGTTGTTGATTTGGCCGAAGCGGCCGACGCGACTCGCGTACCAACATTCCTGCCGTATCTCACCGGCGAACGCAGCCCGCATGGTGACCCGCATATCCGTGCGGGGTTCTTTGGGCTTGAGGACAGCACAGACCGTGCCGCCCTGTGCCGTGCGGTGGTCGAAGCTGTGGCGTTTACCTTTGCCGATGCGGTGGACAGTTTTGGCGACACAATCACCGGCCTGCCGTATCTGGCCGCGATTGGCGGCGGCAGCAAGTCGCCGTTCCTACTACAACTGATTGCGAATGTGACCGGACAACGGATTGGCCGGACTGCTGGCTCAGATGCTGGCCCCGCGATGGGGGCGGCACGACTGGCAGCTTGTGGTGTTGGCGCAATGCCCCTTGCGGATCTGGGACAACAGCCAGTGATCGCAGATTGGTTTGATCCTGCAAAGACGGCAGGACTGAATGATCGCCTGAGCCGTTACCGCGCGCTTTATACCGCGTTGAAGACGTTAGACTGACCACCCCGACATGTTGACACCAATGGATGCTGCCTTGAGCGGCACCCTTTTGTTTCTTTACAGGAATATTTACGAGAAATGTTGATTTTTTGCGCGCGATAAGAAACTGTAAAGGTACGCCAATTTGAGATTGGCGCACGTCACGGGGAACTTGCCATGTCTCAGTCCAGTATCAAGAACATGGAAGAGTTTGCCGCGATCAGCGGGATTTCCCGACCAACCGTGTCAAAGTATTTTCACGACCCCAATAGCGTGCGCAAATCAACCCGGCTTCGGATTGAAAGCGCTCTCGAGAAATACGACTACCGACCCAACATCTATGCGATGAACCAAAACAGGAAGCTGACCAAGAATATTGGCATTGTGGTGCCGTATCTGGCCGACCCGTTCTTTGCCGAGATCGTTCGTGTGATCGAAGGCCGCTGTATAGAAGCCGGGTTTACCCCGTCGCTGTTCAGCGCCCATGGCGATCAGGCACATGAGAATGAAATCCTTGACAGTTTGCGATCGATGAAACCAGCCGGCGTGCTGTTGGCGCCGCTTGGGCGGCAATCCGACAAATCCGCGATTGAGGTGTTCTGCAAGAACGTGCCGACGGTTCTGTTCGACAGCAATATCGACGGCATGGGTGAAGCGTTTATCGGATCTGACAACCACAGCTTTGTGTCGCAGACCGTAGAATACCTGAACCGAACCGGGGAAACGCCCTGTTTTTTCGAGATGAGCACACCCGCCAACCCGAACGCCAACAAGCGTCGCATTGCCTATCTGTCGATGATGGACCGGCTGGGATTGGAGCCGCATGTCGTCAAGGTTGATGGCACCGGGTGGGGGTTCGAGGAAATCGGGCGTCAGGGCGGATTGAAAGTACTGGCCGAGAAAAGTTTACCGACCAACACGGTGCTTTGCAGCAATGACCGGCTGGCCATCGGGTTTTTGTCGGCCTGTTATGAAAGCGGTGTAAAAGTTGGTCGTGGAGCAGACTGCCAGCTGCGAGTGGCGTCGCATGACGACCACCCGTTTTCCCGATTCACCTGCCCGTCCTTGACCACGGCAGCCCATGATTACAACGCGGTATCCGATCATGCGGTAGACACGTTGTTCCGGCTGATTGAAAGCGGTGGGCATCTTGAGAGCCGGACAGAGAGCCTGTTCCCTGCGCGGCTGATCATGCGGGACTCGGCCTAGCAGAAGTTTACGCGAGTAAAATTTTTGTTGACGCGGGTAAACGATGTGTTGTTGAGTGCCCCTCAAGGTAATCTTAAGATCAGGGAGGATTCGGATGCACCTTAGTAACGCACTTCGTGCGGCGACAGCGTTGTCGCTTATCATGGTTGGGGCCGCACAGGCAGAAACCATCACCATCGCAACAGTCAACAACGGCGACATGATCCGCATGCAGGGTTACACCGACGACTTCACGGCCAAGACCGGCCACGAAGTCGAGTGGGTAACACTTGAGGAAAACGTGCTGCGTCAACGTGTGACCACGGACATCACCACCAAGGGTGGTCAGTTCGACATCATGACAATCGGCATGTACGAAACTCCGATCTGGGGTGCCAACGACTGGCTCGTGCCGCTGGACGATCTGTCAGCTGAGTACGATGTGGACGATATCCTGCCCGCAATGCGCAACGGCTTGTCCCATGACGGCACGCTGTACGCGGCACCGTTCTATGGTGAATCCTCGATGGTCATGTATCGCACAGACCTGATGGAAGCAGCTGGTCTGGAAATGCCGACCGCGCCGACATGGCAGTTCATCCGCGAAGCGGCGGCTGCAATGGACAACCCTGCCGAAGACATCAACGGTATCTGCCTGCGCGGCAAAGCCGGTTGGGGTGAGGGCGGTGCCTTCATCACCGTTACAGGCAACTCCTTTGGCGCACGCTGGTTTGACGAAGACTGGAACGCTCAGTTCGATCAGCCTGAGTGGAAAGCCGCTCTGGATTTCTACGTCAGCCTGATGAACGACTACGGCCCCGAGGGCTACGCGACAAACGGCTTTAACGAGAACCTGTCGCTGTTCAACCAAGGCAAGTGCGGCATGTGGATTGACGCGACTGTTGCGGCATCCTTCGTCACAGGCGACGACTCCACTGTTGCAGACCATGTTGGCTTCGCACTGGCACCGAACGCAGAAGGCGTCGAAAAACGCGCCAACTGGCTTTGGGCTTGGGCCCTTGCCATCCCGGCAGGTACTCAGAAAGAAGCTGCTGCAAAAGAGTTCATCGAGTGGGCTACATCCAAGGACTATATCGAACTGGTTGCAGCCAACGAAGGTTGGGCAAACGTTCCTCCGGGTGCGCGGACATCGCTCTACGAAACACCTGAGTATCAGGAAGTTCCGTTCGCACAGATGACGCTCGACTCGATCAACGCGGCTGACCCGACCAACCCGACTGTAAAGCCGGTGCCTTACGTCGGTATCCAGTTCGTGGCGATCCCCGAATTCGCTGGTATGGCAACTGAAGTCAGCCAGGAATTCTCTGCAGCCTATGCTGGTCAGCAGACTGTCGACGAAGCCCTGGCGAAAGCTCAGGCAATCACAAACGAGACAATGGAAGCCGCTGGCTACCGCTAAGTCTTGGCTTTATCAGACCAGAGGGCGGCGCGATTGCCGCCCTCTAACCCTAAAACCTACCCCCAAACCAGCAAGATGCCGTATTGTGACACCGCTGAAACCAGCAGTCTGTCAACGGAGGAGATGACCCCAAATGGCAACAAAGGCTTCCCGATCTGCGGCCCGACTGATGATGGCCCCGGCAGTTGTTCTGCTTCTGGGCTGGATGCTGGTCCCGCTGATCATGACATTGTGGTTCTCTTTCCGCAAATACCTACCCCTACGTGGGGGTGACTTGGGCTGGACAGGTTTTGACAACTACGTTCGCTTTGTCACCTCAAGCGCGTTCTGGCCCGCGGTTCAAACGACGCTCATCATTGTGCTTGGTGTACTCATTATCACGGTGGGCCTTGGTATTCTGCTGGCGATCCTTCTTGATCAGCCGATGTGGGGCCAAGGCGTTGTCCGTATCCTTGTCATCGCACCCTTCTTTGTCATGCCGACCGTGTCGGCCCTTGTGTGGAAGAACATGTTCATGGATCCGGTGAACGGTTTGTTCGCCCATCTGTGGCGCTTTTTTGGGGCTGAACCCGTGAGTTGGCTGTCGGACGCCGCGATGCCCTCGATCATCATGATTGTAAGCTGGCAGTGGCTGCCCTTTGCGACGCTGATCCTTCTGACCGCGATCCAGTCGCTGGACAGTGAACAGTTGGAGGCTGCCGAAATGGACGGCGCGCCGCACCTGAAACGGTTCTTTTATATTGTCCTGCCACACCTGAGCCGGGCAATCACCATCGTGATCCTCATTCAGACGATCTTCCTGCTTGCCGTTTTCGCCGAGATCTTCGTGACCACGGGCGGCGCGTTTGGAACCCGCACCCTGTCTTACCTGATTTTCCAGCGCGTGCTTGAAAGTCAGAACGTCGGACTTGGCTCAGCCGGTGGTGTCTACGCCATCATCCTCGCAAACATCGTCGCGATCTTCCTGATGCGGATCGTCGGCAAGAACCTGGACAACTGATCATGGCCCGCGCTGTTACACCCCGCCGCAAACTGATCAACACCGGCCTTGCCTGGGCGATTGGATTGCTGATCTTCTTCCCGATCCTCTGGACGATCCTCACCAGCTTCAAATCCGAAGCACAGGCGATTGCCAGCCCACCGATCTTCCTTGGCTTTGACTGGACGCTGGAAAACTATGGCGTCGTGATGGAGCGGTCGAACTATGCTCGCTTCCTCTGGAATTCGATCCTGATCGCGGGTGGATCGACCATTCTTGGTCTCATCGTTGCGGTCCCTGCAGCCTGGTCGATGGCCTTTGTGCCATCACGCCGGACCAAGGACATCCTTCTGTGGATGCTGTCGACAAAGATGCTTCCAGCGGTTGGTGTTCTTTACCCGATCTACCTGCTGTTCATCGAACTTGGCTTGCTGGACAGTCGCGCCGGTCTGGTCATCGTGATGATGCTGATCAACCTGCCGATCATCGTTTGGATGCTTTATACCTACTTCCGCGAAATCCCGGTCGAGATCCTTGAGGCCGCTCGGATGGATGGGGCAACGCTCAAGGAAGAGGTGCTTTACATCCTCACGCCGATGGCAATTCCCGGCATCGCATCGACCATGCTGTTGAATTTCATCCTTGCCTGGAACGAAGCGTTCTGGACGCTGAACCTGACAGCCGTCAACGCGGCGCCATTGACCGCGTTCATCGCCAGCTATTCGTCGCCAGAAGGACTGTTCTTTGCGAAACTCAGCGCGGCCTCGACCATGGCCATTGCGCCGATCCTCATCCTTGGCTGGTTCAGCCAGAAACAACTTGTCCGCGGCCTGACTTTCGGCGCGGTGAAATAAGACCTGACATAAGGAACCTGACCAATGGGACAAATTCAACTCAAACAGGTCACCAAGAGCTTTGGCGACGTGCAGGTCATCCCGCCCTTGGACCTGACCATTGAAGACGGCGAATTCACCGTCTTCGTCGGCCCCTCGGGCTGCGGGAAATCCACCCTTCTGCGACTGATCGCAGGACTGGAAGACATCACCACCGGCCATATCGAGATTGACGGCAAAGACGCCACGGACCTCGTGCCCGCGAAACGCGGTCTGGCGATGGTGTTTCAATCCTACGCGCTCTACCCGCATATGTCTGTGCGCAAGAACATCGCCTTTCCGTTGAAGATGGCAAAGATGGATCCGGCCGAAATCGATCGGCGCATCGAAGCGGCCGCCTCGGTTTTGAACCTGACCGACTATATCGACCGCCGCCCAGGGCAGCTTTCGGGTGGTCAGCGTCAGCGTGTGGCCATCGGACGTGCCATTGTGCGTGAACCGTCCGCATTCCTTTTCGACGAACCGCTGTCGAACCTCGATGCGGCGTTGCGCGTTGGCATGCGTCTGGAAATCAGCGAACTGCACGAGCGCCTCAAGACAACGATGATTTATGTGACCCACGATCAGGTCGAAGCCATGACCATGGCGGACAAGATCGTCGTGCTGCGCGCCGGCCATATCGAGCAGGTCGGATCGCCGCTGGAACTGTATCATACGCCGCGCAACGAGTTTGTGGCGGGTTTCATCGGCTCTCCGAAAATGAACATTTTCGGGGGTGCAGAGGCGCAGAAATACGGTGGCGTCAAAGCCGGGATACGCCCGGAACATATCGACGTTTCGATGACAGACGGCACTTGGAAGGGTAAGGTCGGCGTGGCCGAGCATCTTGGCTCTGACACCTTTATCCATGTGCATGACACCGGGTTGGCCGACATGGTCACCGTTCGCATCACCGGCGATATCTCGGTCCGGCATGGCGACACGATTTACCTCACGCCACAGCTTGAACAGATGCACAAATTCGACGCGGAAGGTTTGCGGATCGCATGAAACGACTGGACGGAAAAACGGCTCTGATCACAGGGTCAGCGCGTGGTATTGGCCGTGCCTTTGCCGAAGCCTATGTGCGCGAAGGTGCCAAGGTGGCGATTGCCGATATCGACATGGATCGCGCGCAACAGACCGCGTCCGAGATTGGCGTAAATGCCATTGCTGTTGAGATGGATGTGACGGATCAGGCAAGCATTGATGCGGCTGTCGCGACGACAATCGAGCAGCTGGGCCAGATCGACATTCTGATCAACAACGCCGCAATTTTCAGCGCAGCTCCGATCACCGAGATCACCCGTGCGGAATATGCACGGACCTTCGACATTAATGTCGCCGGAACACTGTTTACCCTGCAGGCGGTCGCCAAGCACATGATCGATAATGACATCAAGGGGCGCATCATCAACATGGCCAGCCAGGCCGGACGGCGTGGCGAACCGCTTGTCGCAGTCTACTGCGCAACCAAGGCCGCCATCATCAGCCTGACTCAGTCAGCAGGATTGAACCTGATCGAGCACGGGATCAACGTGAACGCGATTGCGCCTGGCGTGGTTGACGGAGAGCATTGGGACGGTGTCGATGCATTCTTTGCGAAATACGAAAACAAGGCCCCTGGCCAGAAAAAGCACGAAGTCGGAGAGGCGGTTCCCTATGGCCGTATGGGACGCGCTGAAGACCTGACCGGTATGGCAGTGTTCCTCGCCAGCGAGGAGGCCAACTATATCGTCGCGCAATGCTATAATGTGGATGGCGGACAATGGATGAGCTGAAACAGGGCACCCGGACCGAGGCGGTGGCGCTGTCGCTTGCCAATCTCGACCGTCTGCCCGCAGAAATCGGTCGTCCGTCCTATGACCGGGCACAGCTTAGCCCTGGCATCGTGCATATCGGTTTAGGCAATTTTCACCGTGGTCATCAGGCGTGGTATCTGCACCGTTTGATGCAGAAGGGGTTGGCGCATGACTGGGCCATTATCGGTGCAGGTGTGCGCGCCGGGGATTCCCGGATGCGCGATCGGCTGCTGGAACAGGATTGCCTGACCACGTTGATCGAACTCGACCCGTCGGGCCGATCCGCCGAAGTGATCGGGTCGATGATTGATTTTGTTCCGGTTGAGGATGGCAACGCGCCGTTGATTGCGGTGATGTCCGACCCAGCCATACGGATCGTTTCTCTAACTGTGACGGAAGGTGGATATTTCCTGAACGCCGTGGGCGCCTTGGATCTGAGCCATCCTGACATTCGACATGACATCGCGCATCCTGACACGCCTTGTACGGCCTTCGGTGCCATCGTCGCGGCATTGCGCAACCGCCGTGCAGCGGGTCATGCGCCCTTTACAGGCCAATCCTGTGACAACCTTCAGGGCAACGGAGACATCCTGCGTCAGACGGTTGTGGGGCTCGCCCGCGCGACTGATCCCGAATTGGCCGATTGGATTCATCTCAATGCGAGCTTTCCGAACTCGATGGTCGATTGTATCGTCCCCGCGACCGGCGACGCTGAACTGGCGCGTGCGCGTGATTTTGGCGTGATCGACGCCGTGCCTGTGACGCATGAGAATTTTCGTCAGTGGGTGATCGAAGACGATTTTTGTACTGGGCGGCCTGTGTGGGAGCAGGTTGGTGCCACGCTGACGCAAGACGTGCACAGCTATGAGGCAATGAAAATTCGGATGCTGAACGCGGGCCATCAGGTGTTGGCCAATGCGGGTGAGATTCTAAGCATTCCGACGATTGCCGCCTGCATGAATGATCCGCAGATCGCCGCGTTTTTCCGTAAGGTACAGACCGATGAAATCACACCGCATGTAGACGCCGTCCCGGGTATGACACCTGCTGCATATCTTGATTTGATTGCGGGTCGCTTTGCCAACCAAGAAATCCACGACACCACGCGGCGCGTGGCGTTTGATGGATCATCGCGGCATAGCGGGTTTGTTTTGCCCATTCTGCGGGACGGCCTTGATGCAGGCAGCGAAATCTCGGGCCTTGCCTTGACCGAGGCTCTTTGGGCGCGGATGTGTTTCGGTACGCGCGAAGATGGCACAGTCATCGAACCGAATGACCCGATCTGGTCCGAGCTTGTCATCGCCGCGCAGGCCGCCAAAGTGTCGCCAAAGACCTGGCTTGAGCAGTCGCAAATCTATGGTGACCTGTCAGCCAACCAACGCTTTGCAGACGCATTTGGCGGATGGTTGTCGCTGATCTGGGCTAAAGGCACACGTGCTGCGCTTAGAGCCTATTTGGATGGTCCGTCGGCGTAATCGAAGAAGGCGAATGGGGCCGCGATTTACATCGTGGTCTCGGTCAGCCCGAAATCTTTTTCACGAATATGGATTTGAGGCCCATTTGCCCAATCCCCGGGATTTTGCAGTCGATGTCGTGATCACCGTCAACCAAGCGAATATTGCGCACTTTGGTTCCGACTTTGACGACCGAAGACGACCCTTTTACCTTGAGATCTTTGATCACGGTGACGGCGTCGCCGTCTTTTAGGACGTTGCCGACGCTGTCGCGCACCTCTGGCTCAGACTCGGACATTGCGCCTGCCACCCATTCGTGGCCGCATTCCGGGCAGGTTAGCAAAGCGTCGACCTGGTAGGTGAAGACCGACGCGCATTCGGGACAGGGGGGCAAGGTATCGTTCATCGCAACGCTATAGCGCCCCTTTGGTCGGTGACGCAAAGCCGAATTTGTCGGGCACTGCAACGTCCTTTGGTCCTGTCGTCATTTATGCGTCGATTTGGATGGTCTTGCGAGGCGGAATAGCCGAAGCTTTGAGCGGGAAATCACGCTGCCGCAGGGCCACAAAAAGATGACAAAACCTTCATCGCGCAAAGGGCTAAGCCTGAACTGGCTTGAGATTTTTCAGGTGTGCGCGCGGCATGGCTCGTTGCGCGAAGCCGCGAAAGAGACCGGGTTGTCGATCAGCACCGTATCACATCATCTGCGCAGTCTTGAGGATCACTTAGGGGTTGAGTTATTCAACCACGCGCGGCGGCCGATGGTTTTGACACCCAAGGGACATGTATTTCTGCGCAATATTGACGTGGCTTTGCAGGCGATCCGCAAGGCGAAGGCCGAAGCGTCCGCGGGTGATCTGGCCGAGGCGCGGTATCTGCGGCTGGGTACGATCGAAGACCTCGACAGCGATGTGACGCCTGATCTTGCCGTGTATTTGTCGCGCAAGATGCCAGATTGCGATTTTCTGTATCACACCGCATCGAGTCACGAGATCATCGAGATGTTGCGCGACAGAGAATTGGATCTGGGTATTGCAACGACCCCGCCAGAGCGTTTGCGCGATCTGCAGGATCAGCCGCTTTTGCGCGATCCGTTTGTTGTCGTGATGCCGGAGACGATCACGCAGCCGGTGCCGGAAATCGTGGCGGGGCACTCGGGTCTGCCGTTCCTGCAATTCTCTAGCGACCTGATCATCGCCGGACAGATCGAAGCACAGCTGCGCCGGGTTGGGGTGGCGTTGCCGCATAAATTTGAATGTGGAAGCAATCAAACCCTGATGGCGATGGTTGCGGCGGGCGCTGGATGGACGATCACCACACCGTTGCTGTTTTCCCGTGCCAAACGGTTTCAGCCCAAGCTGCGGATGCATCCGTTTCCGGGCAAACGGTTTTCGCGGACTTTGTCACTGGTCACGACACCGGATTGTTCGCGTTCGATTCTGGAGATCGTGAACCACAAGATCCGCGAGGCGCTTGAGGTGCAGGTGATCCAACCCTTCGTAGGCAGCACACCGTGGCTTGAGGATCAGTTCCGGCTGATTGAGTAAGTGCAGCAGATCAGCCGTAAAAGATGTTGAACCGTTCTCTGATCGCCCTGTCCTGTTCGGGTGTGAGGTATTCAGGATGGTGCGTTTCCAGAATGTCGCGCGCGCGCGCGTTCGAGATCGCCCATGCGTCTTGCGCCCCATTTTGGGCCCAGGTTCGTGGTTCGTCCCGGTTGGCGAGTGACGGATAGTAATAATCCCTCTCCATCGCTGCCAATGTATGTTGCCCCCCCAGAAAGTGTCCGTCGCCCAGAACGGCATCGACAATCGCGTCGTAGCCCAGTTTTTCGTCTGTCACTTCGATGCCGCGCAATGCGCGGTACGTGTGGGAATGCATTTCGTTGTCGAGAACAAAACCCTCAAAGCTCGCTCCAAGCAAGGACGCGGTCATGCCAGAGCTTTCGTAGATCAAATTGCCCCCTGCCAATGCGGCGGCCAATGAGGTGAGACCTTTTTCCATCCCGTACTGGGCATCGATCGCCTTGGCATCGGTCATCGAACAGGCGACGCCGGAAGGCAGGCCCAGCCAGTTGGACAATTGGGCAGAGGCCGCGTTCAGGACGGCGGTTTCACCGCTGCCACCGGCAAAGGCCCCGGTGCGCAGATCAACGACCAGCGGCCAGTTGGAAAACACCATAGGAAAGCCGGGTTGGATGGCATGCACCATGACAAGACTGGCCAGTGTTTCGGCCAAAGACTGTGCCAGAAACCCGGCAAGCGTTGCCGGCGCCGTGGCCCCGGCCTGTGCGGCGGTGATGCACGACATGGGGATGTTGTGACGGATACATTCGTAAACGACATCGACCGCATCTTCGCCAAAACGCATGGGCGAAATGATCGGGCTGATATGTGCTTTCATGAACGGGCGTTCGGCAAACGCGCCCTGCCCCCCGGCGGCGATGTCCAGCATCTCGACAATCGGTGCAACGTGTTCGGCCAAGGTAAAGGCCGTCGCGGTGGGTTTGGTCGTGTTGCGCAGAAGGGCATAGACGGTGTTCACGTCGAGGTCAAAATTGTCGGGCACATCAGTGGCAATACAGCAGCGGGTGTACCAGCTGACATTGGGCAGCGTGTCTTGCAGGCGTGTGAAGTTGTGTAAATCCTCGAGGGTCGATGGCCGGTATGTGTGGCTGTCCAGATCCAGAGTTTGCACTGCGGCACCGCCGGTTCCAAAATAAACGCGATTGCCTCCGACTTCGATAGAGCGGGTTTCATCGCGCCCATGCAGGACAAAGGTCTTCGCGGCGTGGTCTATGGCCTCTTGAACCAGGGGTTGCGGAAAAAGGATGCGGCCCGCGCCATTGTCCTTGGCACCTGCCGCGAGCAGATCAGCGTGCAGGCGGCTGGGTACCTCACCAAGACCAAGGTTTTCCAAAAGCATCAGAGTCGTCTCAAAGATACTGTTGAGCTCGGCTTCGGTCAGGGGTTTGTAGGCCCCACCGATTTGACCTGGTGGACAGGGGTCCAGCAGCGGCTTGGCCCGACGTTTGGCCATCCGTTCAGCACGTCCCGCCCTTTTTGTTGTTACCGTCACTTGAGGGTCGCCTTCCGCGTAGTGCACATACAAAGATCAGGACTGGATTTTGCGGGTTCGGCAACTGCGGACTGTGATTTCTCAAATCATCAAATGTAGATTCCTATAATTTCGGATTATTTAGAATTCGATTGTCATCACATCGAAAACCGCGCCTCTGTCGGAGGTAAAATCGGCGGAGTTGGATCATGAAATCGCGCACCAAAGTTGTCGTCATCGGCGGAGGGATCGCAGGGTGTTCGACGCTCTATCATCTGACCCAAGAAGGCTGGAGCGATGTGATTCTGATCGAACGGGATGAGCTCACATCCGGCACCACTTGGCATTCGGCCGCGCAGGTCACGAATTTCGGGATGAACCAGACCATGGTGGGTTTGAAGACACATTCCATCCAGCTGTACAAAAAATTGCGCGACGATCCCGAATACCCGGTTGGGTATCACCACGGCGACGGCGGCATCCGATTGGCCAATACCGAAGCGCAGATGCAGGGCTACCGGCATTTTGCGTCGATGGCGCGGGGCATGGGCGTGGAATTCGAGGTGATTGACGCCGATGAATGCGCCCGTCGTCACCCGCTGATTTCCACCGAGAACCTTTTGGGCGGCCTATGGGACGGTGAAGACGGCGACATCGACCCCGCACAACTGTGTCAGGCGTTGGCGTTTCATGCGCGCAAAGCCGGGGCCGAGGTTTACCGCCACACTGCTGTCACAGGGTTGACGCAGCATCGCGATGACACGTGGACGGTCGAGACGGACAAAGGCCGCATTGATGCGGATATCGTGGTGAACGCCTGTGGCTACCGGGTGAACGAAGTCGCCGCGATGATGGGTGTGCACCATCCGGTTGCGTCGATGGAGCACCAATACTTCGTGACCGAGGACATCCCTGCGATTGTCGAGGCGGGACACCGCATGCCCCTGCTTCGTTGTCCGATCTCGGATTACTATTCGCGGCAGGAAAAGAACGGCCTGCTCGTTGGTTTCTATGAACAGGACTGCAAGACGTGGGGAATGGACGGCATCAGTCCATCCTTTGCCAATGACCTGTGCCCAGATGATCTAGACCGTGTGATGGACGTTCTGGAAGGTGCATTTGAACGCATGCCCGCGCTGACTGAGGTTGGGATCAAACGCGTGGTGAACGGGCCGATAACCTACACGATCGACGGGGCACCCTTGGTTGGCCCAATCCCTGGCATGCGCAACGCGTTCTGTATCATCGGTCTGCGTGCCGGTGTCGGCGAAGGCGGCGGACACGGGTGGCTTCTCGCGCAGCAGATCGTCCATGGCGAGGCGTGCTATGACATGTGGTGCATCGATCCGCGCCGCTTTGCCGGACATACTAATGTCGAACTGACATCTCTTAAAGCCATCGAGGACTACCAGAACGAATTCCGCTTTCACTTTCCGCATGAACATCGACCCGCCGGACGCCCTGCCAAAACAACGCCTTTGACGCCGATCCTTGCTGCGGAAGGGGCCGAGTTTACCGTGGTGAACGGCTGGGAACGGGTAGATTACATCAAGCCGACGCCCGACTTTCATCCCACGCTCAGCTTCCACTTCGACGACGCGTTCGATGTGATCGCAGCCGAAATCAAAAACGTGCAAAATAATGCTGGTCTCGCCGAAGTGAACGGTTTCAACAGGATCGAGATCACCGGCGCAGACCGGCATTCGTTTCTGGACCGGATATTCTGCGGCACCGTAGCCAAACGGGACGGTCGCGTCGGGCTTGGCTATATGCTCAACCATCACGGGATGGTCAAAGGCGAAGCCACTGTCGCCAACCTACCTGCGTCGGATCGTGGCCCTACACGCGTTTGGTACGGGTCTGCCGCAGCATCGGAATCCCACGACATGGACTGGCTTAAGGCACATGTTCAGGACGGCGAAGATGTGCAGCTCAAAAGCCTGACCAACGATCAGACAATCCTTGTACTGGCGGGCCCGAAATCCCGACAGGTTCTGCAAGCGGTCAGCCGTGATGATTGGTCAAAAGAGGGGTTCCCGTGGCTGTCTGTTCGTGAATGCTATATCGGGTTTTCCCCAGCCACTGTGATGGGTGTCAGCTTTTCGGGTGAATTGGCCTATGAAATTCACGTACCCAATGCATCCCTCTACGCCGCCTATCTGGCGTTGCGCGAGGCAGGCAAAGCGCATGATATGACGCTCTTTGGGGCACGCGCGGTCGAATCCATGCGGATGGAGAAAGGCTTTTTGCATTGGAAAGCTGATTTGATCACCGAATTCGATCCGTTCGAGACAGCGCTAGACCGTTTTGTGAAAATCGACAAAGGCGAATTCGTTGGGAAAAACGCGCTTGTTCGCAACCAAGCCCGTGGCTTGCGCAAAAAGCTTGTCAGCCTCCAGATCGACGCATCCCATGCACCGGCACATCCCGGCGCATCGCTGATGCACAAAGACCGTGTGGTCGGGACAATCACATCCGGCGATTGGGGGCACCGCATCGGCCGAAACCTTGCCTACGCGTTTGTTGAGCCTGACTTTATGGACGTCGGATCAGCGATGGGTCTGGATTTATGCGGCGACATCGTGACCGCAGAGGTTATCGCGCCATCGCCATATGATCCGACACACGGCAAGATGCGGGCGTAAGGTGCCGGAAAAACCGGCCATGCATAGATGTGGATTGTCCGCCCGCATGAATCCCTCCCACACCAATCAGAGTTTTGTTTCCACGTAACGGAACCTTTGGCACACTGAGACTGTCACTACTCACAAAGGCGCTCCGCATGTCCGATGCTCCGCTTAAAGGCTGGAACCACGTCCCCGATGTTCCTTTGCAGGTCTCGCCGTTCTTCACATGGCCCCTGCGTCCAATGGAGATGCTGAAATGGGTCTGGAATTCCTGGTTTCTGATCACCGAAAAGCTGATCATTGTCGGGATCGCATTTGCGTCGTTCTATTGGTTCCAGCCCCCGTTGGAGGAGACCAAGGCCTTTGCCTTTGGCTGGATCGCCGAGATGTACGTTCGTAACCTGATCCTGATGACCGCGGTGGCCGGCGGGTTGCACCTGTATTTCTATACGTTCACCAAACAGGGTCAGACGCTCAAATACGATCCACGTCCGTTGATGAAGAATGGCAAGCAATTCACGCTGGGGGGCCAAATTCGCGACAACATGTTCTGGACTTTGGCCGGCGGCGTCACGATCTGGACAGGCTACGAGGTGCTGATGTTCTGGGCCTTGGCCAACGGGTACGCGCCGATGCTGACATGGGCCGCGCATCCAGTTTGGTTTGTTGCGCTGTTCCTGCTGATCCCAATCTGGGAAAGCTTCTATTTCTACTGGATCCACCGATTTCTGCACGTGCCGTTCCTCTACAAACACGTGCATTCCCTGCATCACCGCAACATAAATGTTGGACCGTGGTCAGGGCTGTCGATGCACCCGGTCGAACACCTCATTTTCCTTGGTTCCGTCTTGATCCATTGGATCGTCGCGGCACACCCGGTCCACATTCTGTTCCACCTACAATACTACGCGCTGACGGCGGCCACCACGCATACCGGGTTCGAAGGGTTGGTGGTGAAGGACGAAAACCGCCTCAAGCTAGGCACTTTCCACCACCAAATGCATCATCGGTATTTCGAATGTAATTACGGATCGCTTGAAATCCCTTGGGACAAACTCTTCGGCTCATTCCACGATGGCACAGCCGCTGCAAATGAACGGATAAAAGACCGTCGCAAGCGCATCATGGGGAGCTAAGGTAAAGTCGATGCAGGCTGACCTGCCCCCCGAAACTTCCCTCAGTTTAATGTAGAGTTTGCTCAACCTTTGAAGGAGCAAACAAATGCGACA
>NZ_CBFHLV010000053.1:0-23055 GCF_965656765.1 Marivita sp.
GGGATGGGGTGGGCAACACACAAGACGCGGCTCGTCGCGCGCGGCTGTCCTTGATCGACCAATGGAGAGGCGACCTGCGCCATGTTCTTTTTGCCCATACACGCGACGATCAAGCCGAGACCGTTCTGATGCGGCTTGCCCGTGGGTCTGGCGTTGACGGTTTGGCAGGGATGCGCAGGCAGCGGGATGTCACGCCGCACGCCGTGTGGGTTCCTGCACTGGACAAAGCTCAGTTGTCCGGTGCGGCGCCACCCCGGCAGAATATGACGCCTGGTTTTTCAGTTCTGCGTCCCTGTCTCGATATGACGCGCGATGAATTGCGGCATTACCTTAAGGTATTGCAGGGACCATGGGTTGATGACCCTACAAACGAGAACCGGGAGTACGACCGGGTTCGCATTCGCCATTTGTTAAAGCTTTTGGGCGAAGAAGGAATCACAGCCTCTGTGTTGACCGAGACCGCAAAGCGACTTGCCCGCGCGCGCGATGGTCTGACGCTTCGGCTGGCAGATGTTGCAGGTCGGCTGTGTTCCGATGCGCCTTTGGGACAGGTGTGGATCGAACGCGATGGCTTTGCTGTGTTGGATGAAGAGACGCAATTGCGGATGCTGACGGCTGCACTGTGTTATGTGGCGTCGGCCGAATACCGACCGCGCGCTGCGTCGAGCGAGGGCTTGCTGGAGCAGGTGCTCTCGGGGCGTGGTGGCACGTTACATGGGGCCGAAGTCATTATTGAAAAAGCGCACTTACGCGTCGTGCGCGAAGAAAGAGCAGTAAGTGCCACAGTGGCTGATCAGGGCGAGCTGTGGGACGGGCAATGGGTTTTGACCGACTTGCACGGCCCTTTGCGGGAGGGCGCAGTCGTGCGCGCATTGGGCGACGATGGCTGGCAACAGATCCCGGATCGGTCTGGCATCACAGTGCCGTTTCGTGCCGCCCGTTCGCTGCCTGCGCTTTGGTCGTCGGGCAGTTTGTTGGCTTGTCCGGGCGTTGGCTTCGGACCGGAGGTTGCTGCGACGCGGTATGTGCTTGGGCGGGTAGACACCGGTTTTGAGGCATTTTGTCTTTCGCATTGAACCCGGGCCACGCATGTCTATGTTATACGCCAAGAGACGCGGGCCTTTCTGCCCCTGTCAGATTCAGGAGAAATTTCCTTGGGCAACGCACGAAATATAGCCTTTTGGGTCGTTCTGTTCCTTCTGATCCTTGCGCTTTTCAATATATTCTCTGGTGGCGGAAATACGCTTCAGAGCCGCGAGATCAGTTATTCCGATTTCGTATCGGCGGTTGAGAACGACACGGTCAGTTCGGTCACGCTTGACGGCGAACAACTTCGCTTCCGCAGCACCGATGGGCAGGACTACGTTACGATCAAACCGGAAGATGCAGCTGTTACCGATCTGTTGATCGCGAACGAGGTGCCAATCCGCGCAGAACAACAACAGCAATCCGGTTTCCAGTCCTTCCTGCTCAGCTTGCTTCCCTTCCTTCTGCTGATTGGTGTGTGGATTTACTTCATGAACCGTATGCAGGGCGGCGGCAAAGGCGGCGCGATGGGCTTTGGTAAATCAAAGGCCAAACTGCTGACCGAAAAGCATGGTCGCGTAACATTCGATGACGTGGCCGGAATCGACGAAGCCAAAGAAGAGCTTGAAGAGATTGTGGAATTTCTTCGAAATCCACAGCGGTTTTCGCGGCTGGGTGGCAAGATCCCGAAAGGCGCCCTTTTGGTGGGCCCTCCGGGCACTGGTAAAACGTTGCTCGCACGCGCCATCGCGGGTGAGGCGGGCGTGCCATTCTTCACCATCTCGGGTTCCGATTTTGTCGAGATGTTCGTTGGTGTGGGTGCATCCCGCGTCCGCGACATGTTCGAGCAGGCGAAAAAGAATGCGCCGTGTATTGTCTTCATCGACGAAATCGATGCTGTTGGTCGTGCCCGTGGCGCCGGCTACGGCGGCGGGAATGACGAACGCGAACAGACATTGAACCAACTTCTGGTCGAAATGGACGGTTTTGAGGCGAATGAAGGGGTGATCATCGTCGCTGCAACCAACCGTCGTGACGTGCTTGATCCTGCGCTGTTGCGTCCAGGTCGTTTTGACCGTCAGGTCACCGTGCCGAACCCCGACATCAAAGGCCGTGAGAAAATCCTCGGGGTGCATGCGCGCAAAACGCCTCTTGGTCCGGACGTTGATCTGCGGATCATCGCGCGAGGGACGCCTGGTTTCTCAGGCGCCGATTTGGCGAACCTTGTGAATGAAGCGGCTTTGATGGCCGCACGCGTTGGCAGACGTTTTGTCACGATGGAAGACTTCGAAAACGCCAAAGACAAAGTCATGATGGGTGCCGAACGACGGTCTATGGTGCTCACACCCGACCAGAAGGAAAAGACCGCTTATCACGAGGCTGGTCACGCCGTGGTCGGGTTGGCGCTGCCGCAATGTGATCCGGTCTACAAAGCCACAATCATTCCGCGCGGTGGTGCGTTGGGTATGGTTGTGTCATTGCCCGAGATTGACCGGCTGAATTGGCACAAATCCGAGTGCGAAGAAAAGCTGGCCATGACAATGGCGGGCAAGGCGGCCGAGATCATCAAGTATGGTCCCGAAAATGTGTCGAATGGCCCGGCTGGTGATATTCAACAGGCGTCTGCTCTTGCTCGGGCGATGGTGCTTCAATGGGGCATGTCAGACAAGGTCGGCAACATTGACTATCGCGAGGCGGCTGAAGGCTATAGCGGCAACACGGCTGGTTTCTCGGTTTCGGCAAACACCAAGGAATTGATCGAACAGGAGGTCAATAGCTTTATCCAAAAAGGCTATGATCGCGCCTTCGAGATCTTGACCGAGAAGAAAGACGAGTGGGAACGCTTGGCTCAGGGGCTTTTGGAATACGAGACTCTGACCGGCGAAGAGATCAAGCGAGTCATGAAGGGTGAACCGCCGCATGCAGGAGATGACGATTCCTCGGGCGATGTTTCGGACAAGCCCAGCATCACTGCGATCCCAAAGACCAAGGCCAAGTCCAAGCCGCGCAAAGATGATGGTGATTTAGAGCCAGAACCGACCGCCTGACCATAAGCGGATATGAATTGGAAACCCCGGTGCACACGCTACACCGGGGTTTTTCTTTGTCTCGAATGGCTATTTCGCCTTGTTGTTCAGTGCCTGCCGGGGTTGGTTGCCGACAAACACGTTGGAGTTTGAGACATGCCCGCTTTGAAACCGACCGCTTTTTCGGCCACCGTTCGATGGATCGGCTGTGTGCCGATTGAAGGGGATGACATCTTATCAACACAAGCGGACATTTTGGACCTGACGTTCGATGGGCCCGCACGGGAACGGCATTCGGGCAGAACGCGTCCCTCTTGTAGCCGGGTGACCACACAGTATCCGCGCGGTACTGAGATCGCCAATGTGCGGCAGCTCTCGGTGCTGTCGAGTGAAGAGCTTGCTGTGATCGCATCCGAGATGGGACTCGATGCGCTTGATCCGATCTGGCTTGGCGCGACCTTGGTGATTGAGGGTATCCCAGATTTTACACTTGTGCCTCCGTCGTCGCGTCTTCAGGCCCCAGATGGGGCGACTCTGATCATCGATATGGAAAACCGGCCTTGCCATCTGCCTGCCCGAGAGATCGAAACGCGGCATCCCGGCAAGGGCAAAGCTTTTAAGACGGCTGCACAGAATCGCCGTGGTGTGACGGCTTGGGTCGAGCGGCCTGGGCGTATCGCTTTGGGCGAGCCCCTGCAGCTGCACGTGCCGGATCAACCCGTCTGGGCGCATCTGAACGAGGCTCGGGCGTAACGAAAACAGGACGAGGTTTCCGATTGGCGACGGTCCGATGACGATCCCGCCGCAGTTTTGCCGGGAAGTGTCGGTTTCACCGTGCCAAGGCTCTGGTGCACAACTGTATGCGTTGGGCAAATGACGTTCGGAACAGGGGAGCCCTTTCATGTCGTACAAATCGGATATCGAGATCGCCCGCGAGGCGCAGAAGCGCCCCATTCAGGAGATCGGAGAGAAAATCGGGATTGGGTCGGACGACCTGCTGCCCTATGGCCATGACAAGGCCAAGGTTAGCCAGACCTTTATCAATTCGGTGCAAGATCGCCCTGATGGGAAGTTGATTCTCGTGACGGCGATCAATCCTACGCCCGCGGGTGAAGGAAAGACGACAACGACTGTGGGGCTTGGTGATGGCCTGAACCATATCGGCAAGAAGGCCATGGTTTGTATTCGCGAAGCATCGCTCGGCCCGAACTTTGGGATGAAGGGTGGGGCCGCTGGCGGTGGCTACGCGCAGGTTGTTCCGATGGAAGACATGAACCTGCATTTCACCGGCGATTTTCACGCCATCACAAGTGCACACAGCCTTTTGTCCGCAATGCTCGACAACCACATCTATTGGGGGAATGAGCAGGAAATCGACATTCGCCGCGTTCAATGGAAGCGTGTTGTCGATATGAATGACCGTGCGCTCCGTCAGGTCAATGTCTCGCTCGGCGGTGTTGCCAACGGCTTCCCCCGCGAAGGTGGGTTTGACATCACCGTCGCGTCCGAGGTTATGGCGATCCTGTGTCTGGCCAAAGACCTCAAAGATTTGGAAAAGCGTCTGGGTGACATGATCGTGGCCTACCGCCGGGACCGGAGTCCGGTCTTTTGCCGTGATATCAAGGCAGAAGGTGCGATGACGGTCTTGCTCAAGGATGCGATGCAACCGAACCTTGTGCAGACGCTTGAAAACAATCCGGCCTTTGTCCACGGCGGTCCTTTTGCGAACATCGCGCATGGCTGTAATTCAGTCATTGCGACGACAACGGCGCTTAAGCTGACCGATTATGTCGTGACCGAAGCGGGGTTCGGGGCCGATCTGGGTGCGGAAAAGTTTATGAACATCAAGTGCCGCAAGGCTGGTATTGCCCCATCGGTTGTTGTCTGCGTGGCCACGGTCCGCGCGATGAAGATGAATGGCGGCGTAGCCAAGGCCGATCTGGGCGACGAAAACGTTGATGCGGTCAAGAATGGCTGCCCAAACCTTGGGCGTCACATCGAAAACCTCAAGTCATTTGGTGTGCCGGTGGTCGTTGCCATCAACCACTTTGTCACTGACACGGACTCCGAAGTGCAGGCCATTAAGGATTACGTGGCCGAGCATGGTGCCGAGGCGGTCCTGTCGCGTCATTGGGAATTGGGATCCGAAGGGGCTGCCGATCTGGCGCGCAAAGTTGCGGAAATCGCTGACGCGGGCGAGGCGAAATTCGCGCCGATCTATGCGGATGAGATGCCATTGGCGGAAAAGATCCAGACCATTGCAAAGAACATTTATCGCGCCGATGAAGCGGTGATGGATCAGAAGACACTCGATCAGCTCAAGCTTTGGGAAGATCAAGGATATGGGCATTTGCCGGTTTGCATGGCGAAGACGCAGTATTCTTTCTCGACCGATCCGAACCTGCGCGGTGCGCCAACCGGCCATTCGGTTCCTGTGCGTGAAGTGCGGTTGTCCGCAGGTGCGGGATTTGTCGTGGTCGTCTGCGGTGAGATCATGACGATGCCCGGCCTGCCGCGTGTTCCTTCGGCCGAAAATATCCACTTGAACGACGCTGGCCAGATCGAAGGCCTGTTCTAATCGCATGGCGGGTGGGCGCTCGGGCTGCGCCCACCCGCCATCCTGCAGACGCGCCTGACCCAGCCTTGCTTGCCGGGGCTATTGGTTGCATGTGCATATTTGGAAAAAGAAGAAGGACGCAGCATGGTTGCTCAGATCATTGACGGTAAAGCCTTTGCAACACAGGTACGCGCGCAGGTCGCGGAACACGTGGGGCGCCTAAAGTCTGAGCATGAGGTCACACCCGGATTGGCCGTTGTGCTTGTGGGCGAAGACCCTGCGAGTGAGGTCTATGTCGCGGCCAAGCATAAACAAACGGTTGAGGTCGGCATGGCCTCGTTTGAACACAAGCTACCTGCGGATGTCTCTGAGGCAGAACTGTTTGGCCTTATCGATCAATTGAACGCTGATCCGACTGTGCACGGTATTTTGTGCCAGTTTCCCGTGCCTGACCATCTTGATGAACGCGCCGTCGTGGCGCGGATTGATCCGGCTAAGGATGTGGACGGTCTCAGCGTTTTGAATGCGGGCCTGCTTGCCAGCGGAGAAAAGGGCTTGGTGTCTTGCACGCCGCTGGGCTGTCTCATGTTGCTGCGCAATCAGTTCGATACCATGTCTGGGCTGAACGCGGTTGTCATCGGTCGGTCGAACCTGTTTGGCAAGCCGATGGCACAATTGCTGTTGCAGGAGAACTGTACTGTGACCATTGCGCATTCGCGCACCAAGGATCTAGCAAGCGTTTGCAAACGTGCTGATATTCTAGTCGCGGCTGTGGGTCGGGCCGAGATGGTCAAAGCCGATTGGGTTAAGCCAGGGGCGACGGTCATCGATGTGGGCATCACCCGCATTCCGCATCCCGAAAAACCGGGCAAGACCAAGCTTTTGGGTGACGTCGATTTTGCGCAGGTGTCCGAAGTGGCCGGAGCGATCACACCGGTGCCAGGCGGGGTGGGTCCAATGACCATTGCCTGCCTGCTGGCCAACACCGTGACCGCCTGTTGCAGAGCGAACGGGTTGGCCGAGCCGAAAGGTTTGACGGCGTAAGCGTTTGCTGGACAGCCGTCTGTCCGGCTATTTCTGGGCCTTGGGCAGCGCGCAGAGCATCTCAAACAGCAGGTTTGAAGCGATCAGAGCCGTGGTTCCGCTTGTGTCAAAGGGCGGAGAGACCTCGACCAGATCACCGCCGACCAGGTTCAAACCTGCGCAGCCGCGCACGATTTCCAACGCTTGCCAAGTGCTCAACCCGCCCATTTCAACGGTTCCCGTGCCAGGAGCAAAGGCTGGATCAAGACTGTCGATGTCGTAGCTGATGTAGACGGGCGCATTGCCGATCTTAGCGCGAATATCAGCCATGAGCGGGGCTAGCGACTTGTACCAGCATTCTTCAGCTGGGATGACAGTCCAGCCTTGATCGCGAGCCCAATTCCAGTCATCGGGTGAATACCCCGATCCGCGAAGGCCGATCTGCCAGACTTTGTCGTTGATCAGACAGCCTTCCTCCCAGGCACGGCGAAACGGGGTGCCGTGGGCCTCTTTTTCGCCGAACATTTCGTCGCTGGTGTCGGCATGGGCATCTACATGGATGAGCGCAACTGGCCCGTGTTTTTCCTTGATTGCGCGCAGGATTGGCCATGTCAGCGTATGATCGCCGCCGAGGGTCAGCGGGATTGTGTTATGCTTAAGTATGTCCCGATAATGATCGGTGATAATGCCGATGGTTTTCTTCAAATCGAAGGTATTTACAGCAACATCTCCGATATCGGCGACCTGCATCGATTCGAACGGAGCGGCACCTGTGGCCATATTGTAGGGCCGCATCATGCGGCTTTCTTCGCGAATCTGGCGGGGGCCAAGCCGTGTTCCGGGGCGGTTCGATGCGCCGTGATCCATCGGGATACCGACAAAACAGGCATCTAGTCCTTCAGCCGTCGTCTGAGTCGGTAGGCGCATCATCGTGTTTGGGCCGGAAAAACGGGGCGAGTCGTTGCCGCCAAGCGGTTGATTGTATGTTGGCATTTACGTTTCCTTCAGAGATCTACGGGTACCATCGTGCCCATTAGGCAGGCGATGTGGCGTTCGGTGCCCTCGGTTTCGGAATAGACATCCGAGGTGACGACGATCAGGCGGCGTCCTGGTTTGATTACGCGACCGCGGGCAATGAGGCGGTCGCCTTTGGCGGGTGCAATAAGGTTGATCTTTATCTCAGCGGTGACCACCTCTTGGTTTTCGGGGATGATAGTCAAGGCGGCGTAACCGGCGGCGCTGTCGCCGATTGAAAAGGTCAGGCCGGCATGACCGAACCCTTGTTGTTGCATCGCACCGGGAAGGATTGGTGCGGTGATGGTTGCCGTGCCATCGCCGGTTTCAACCAGTTGGGCCCCAAGGGTCGCCATCATGGACTGACGATCAAAACTGGCCTGAATACGCGTATGAATGTTCATGCCGAACAGTGAGCATGACCGGCTGGTCAAGACAAGGGGACGAGACCCGGCATAGGAATTTTGCATGGGCGTGGGCCTGTCAGGATGGCTTGGGCGGTATTGGACATCAAACGTGTCAGAACCGGGTTGTGACTGTGCAAACCGCCAGTGAACGCACCATAGGCGGGTAGGATCAGGCGTGTTTCATCGACCAAAAAACAAGGTCGGGTATGGGCACGGCCCCGCAAGCACAACGTGGCTTTGGGATGATAGTGGCCGGTGACTTCGCCGGGGGCAGGAGCCTCTTGAGCGATATGTTGGAAATGTAGTTGGCCAATGGTCAAAAGGCGCTTGTGTGTGCCGCCAAGTTGCACGGGTCCGGGGTCATGATTGCCTTCGATCCAAACCCAATCCAACCCGGCTTGCAGGGTGGTCAGTGTTTGCAGGTCGGCGTCTGGAAGAGTTGATTGGAGGGCAGGGGCGTCAAAGCTGTCACCAAGGCAGATGACCGTTTTGGCGTTGGTTGCGGCCAGGTCGGTGGACAGTTTGGTCAAGGTTTCTGTCGTTTCATATGGGGGCAATTGCGCCCCACCGAAGCGCGCGGCGCGGGCGGATTTGCCCAGATGCAAGTCCGAAACCACAAGCAGGTTTTCGGCAGGCCAGAACAAACCGCCACTGGGAAGTGCGTGCAGAACCTGATCTTGGAAAGAAAACGGAAGCGCGTTCATGCTTTGTTCATTGCGCAGAACTAAGCTTTTGGCAAGAGCAGAACGCTCGTGTCAAAGCATGGCTGGCACCACCTGATCGGGTGGGCGGTGGCCATCGGCGAATGTTTTGACGTTTATGATGACCTTTTCGCCCATCTCGAGGCGCCCTTCCTCGGTAGCGGATCCCATATGGGGGAGCATGACGACGTTCGACATATTGCGCAATTCGGGATTGCCGCGATGGCCGTGTTCGTAAACATCAAGACCGGCACCGGCCAGGTCACCAGCTTTCAGCATGCGGGTCATGGCATTTTCGTCGATCACCTCGCCGCGTGACGTGTTGACGATAACTGCGCTGGGTTTGAGCAGCTTGAGACGTCGTGCGTTCAATAGGTGGAACGTGGATGGTGTGTGCGGGCAGTTGACCGATAGCACATCCATGCGAGCGACCATCTGATCAAGGCTTTCCCAATAGGTGGCCTCAAGCGCGTCTTCCAATTCGGGGCGCAGGCGGCGGCGATTGTGGTAGTGGATTTGCATGCCAAATGCCTTGGCGCGCCGTGCGACCGCCTGACCTATGCGCCCCATGCCAAGAATACCAAGGCGGCGTCCGCCTAAACGACCACCCAAAAACGCGGTTGGCGCCCAGCCATCCCAATCGCCACTCTGCATGACGCTCAGGCCTTCCTGAATGCGGCGGGTCACGCCGAGCATCAGGGCCAGTACCATGTCGGCGGTGTCTTCGGTCACCACACCGGGTGTATTGGACACGAGAATACCACGGCTGCGCGCGGTATCGACGTCGATATGATCGACCCCGGCACCAAAATTCGCGATCAGGCGCAGCTGATCACCGGCTTGACCGATGAGACCTGCATCAATCCGGTCGGTGAGCGTTGGAACCAGGACATCCGCCTCTTTCACAGCGGCCGTCAGTTCGGCTTGCGTCATTGGGACATCGGTGTCGCGCAGGCGAACATCAAACAGTTCTTTTAGGCGTGTTTCCACCGCGTCCGGCAAACGTCGCGTCACGACAACACTCAGACGTTTTGATGACATGCTTTCGCTCCCACTACTTCCCCGGCGTGTCAGGTTTTGGCACACTGTCCCAAACGTGGGGCAGGCACAAGAACCTGCTGTCAAAAAGCAAAAAACCAAGCAAATTGAGGCGTATCACATGAGCTGGCTATCGTTCCGGGCGTTGTCTGGCAAAATGCTTAGCGTTGCATTGATCGTGGTTGCGTTGAATGTGCCGCCAGTCACTGCTGCAGAGCGTGGATCGGTGACGAATCTGCCGCTGCCCCGGTTTGTGTCGATGAAGGCAAGCGAGGGCAATGTCAGGCGCGGGCCATCACTGTCGCACCGAATCGACTGGGTCTACAAGCGGCGTAACATGCCACTTCAAATTACTGCCGAACATGGCCATTGGCGCCGTGTCCAGGATCGCGATGGGGCCGGGGGATGGGTGCATTATTCCCTTCTGTCTGGCGCGCGCACGGCCATTATCGAAGTTGATATGCTGAATCTTTACGCGCGACCCGATCCAACGACGCAGGTCAATGCGCAGCTGTCTTTGGGTGTTGTCGCTGAGGTGCGTGAATGCCAGCAGGACTGGTGCGAATTGTCAGCGGGTGGTTACAAGGGATGGGCACGTAAAGGCAGCTTTTGGGGCGTAAAGCCCCAAGAGGTCTTTGAATAGCAGAATGCGGGATCTCAGGCTGCGCGATGTGTAAGTATTGCGGCTTCAGACGCTGACAGGTTGCGACGTGCATAGCGACCATAGCTCTGTGGGTTGTATTCGACGCTCGGCAACATTTCCGCCAAACGCGACCGATCCTCTGCATCCAATGCCGAAAGCGCGGCGTTCGCGGGATGAAAGCTCTCAGACTCGACGCCATTCGCAAACAGGATTTCGTGCTGCGACAACAGCATGTGTACATAGGTAATCTCGCGCACCGTCAAATCGACACAGACGCGGTCATGGTCGACTAGATCGCGCGCGGCGACCAGCACCTCTGGAGTGTTGAACAGATCCATCGCGATCCGGCCTTTGACCAACATGCGATGTTCAGGCGACACCAACAAGTCTTCGTCGGGTTCATCTAGCCCGAATAGACCAGCCCGAATGCGGATGGGCCGCAATTTTGGCATGGCGAACAGACGTGCGCCGCTCATACGTCGCTGGCCCATCCATTGGATCTGTTGGCAACCATTGTCTTTGGTCTGAACGTAATCGCCTTCACGCAGGTTTTGGATGGGCTTGATACCATCAGGTGTCAGTATGCGCGTGTCGGGTGTAAAGCAGATCACCGCGCCTTGGTGTTCTGCGTCGCTTTGTGTGACGTTGTTCGACAATGCTGCGTGTACAACCCAAAGATCGCGATTGCGTGGGGGCATTTTGTTGAGAAACATCAAGAGTGGCGGTTTGCGTGTGCCAGAGTCGATCAAGGTGACCGTGTATGTGCTTTCGCCATCCGTCAGCACGAAACTGCGATCTGCAAGCGGATGATCAATCGAGATCGCATTTGGATTATTGGTGTCTTCGATGGCTGCGCCGACCAAGCGGCGCACCATTCGTGCCGCGCGTTTACGGCGATCTGCTTCGCCTTCCGCATCATCCAGTCGCAACAAATCGTTGGGGCCGTCCACGCGGACAGCCTCGCCTTCCCAACCCCATGCTACACCAACTTTCAGGAAATCGACCGGAGCCGCCTGAAGCGTGTCTATTGTAGTTTGCGACCAGGAGATGACGAACGTGCCTTTGTAAGCCGTTCCCATATTCTGGTTTGCCTGCTCTTTAGTTTTATTTTTATCTAAAGATTGCCGATATGCTCTTTTGATGACAGGCGAAAAGCCGCCCGGCAGTGGCGAGGCGGCAATAAAATGCGATAACGTGATTCTTAAGCAACGGGTGACCCAAGGGAAAGGTCACTCTGCAGGGCTAAATCCAACTATAAGTTGCTTCAGGCCAAGAGCTGCGCCCGCAAAAATTGCAAGAAACGTAATGGGTGCGCTGAATGCCAACATCGAAAAGGCGCTGATGCCTTGACCAACGGTGCAGCCAAGCGCGATGACCGCACCTCCACCCATAAGAGCTGCGCCAAAGATCTGCCGACGCAATTCGCGGGGGTCTTCGCAGGCTTCCCAGCGGAAATGCCCTTTGATCAGGGATCCGATAAACGCGCCAAACCAAACGCCTGCGACAGAGCCTACGGCAAAGCTGACTGGTTGGGCCGAGCCGATCATCCACCACATGATACTTTCACCCAAGGGTGCTGCAAAGCTATGTGAGACCACTGGCACCGCCTCGAAGCCGGTGTTGGCAACCCATGATGTGCCCGCCCATCCGGTGATGATGGCGATGCCGACAACAATAGCCCAAATGGCGGATTTAGGGCTCTCGAGAAATGCGCGAGAGCCTGCTGAAAAGGCGAGGATCACTATCCCAATGGCAATACCTATTGCGGTGACCGACAGGCCCGTCCAATTGGCGGTTGCGTGTGCAAGTCCGGGAGGCACGTCACCGGGGAGTACAGGGCTTTGCGGGAACAGCATGTTACGCAACGGGGCCAGCGGACCACTGAGCACAACGTAGGTGGAGACCCCCATCACCAGAACGATGACAAAGCTGCGTAGATCGCCACCGCCCAGGCGGGCCACTGCGCCAAAGCCGCAATTCCCGGCAAGAGCCATGCCATAGCCAAAAACCAAACCGCCGATGACCGACGCCCAAGGCAACCACTGGATTGACAGATAATACGCCGCGCCACCGTCGATCACTCCGGTCGCCATCAGGCCAAAGCTTCCGATGACTGCCGTTCCGATGGCGATGCCCCACATTCTAAGCCGTGTGTCCGATCCGCCGTAGAGCACGTCTTCAATTGCGCCTAGTGTGCAGAACCGTCCCAGTCGGGCGGCAAGCCCTAGTAAGACACCACCAAACAATCCAACGGCGGCCACAAGAATGTGCTCCGGAACGCTCTCCAGCATATGCTGTCCTCCCAAGACAGGCTCCCGTAGCAATTATGCGGATTATTGGATGTTAGGGCAAGGATAGACCAGATCAGCAGATCAGTCGTCACTGCAGAACAAGTCGTAGACGCATTCCAGCATTTTGCGCGGGCGGTCATCGGCAAGGCGATAATAGATCGTTTTTCCGTCCCGGCGCGGGATTACCAGGCATTCAAGGCGCAGGCGCGACAGTTGCTGTGACACTGCCGCTTGGCGTGCGGCCAACAGATCTTCGAGTTCGGTCACGGATTTCTCGCCGGTCACGAGATGGCACAGGATCATCAGGCGGCCTTCATGGCTGATCGCCTTGAGGAAATTCGACGCGGTGGTCGCCTTGTCCACAATGCGGTCAAGTTCGTCTTCGTTCAAATCTGGGCTGAGCTGTGGAAGTGCCATGCCGAGTTTCTAATTCCTGACCGTTTCATCGCCAATCGCGGGCACAAACCCTGTATTCTCTTCCAGCAGCTGTGTCAGTAGCGGCCAGAAAAAGTCTTCGCCAGGATAGCCTTCGATACGGGCCTGTTCTTGTCCGTCGTCTATCAGAACAAAGGTCGGTGTGAAAAGAACACGCCGCGCATATGTGATGCCGTCAGGGGGACCTTTGCGCAGATCTGCCCGAATAAGAGGCGCAAATTGGCCTTCATCGGTTTTCGGATAGGCCGGTCCGATTTCTGCGTCCCATCGTTCGCAATATATGCAGCCTGGTTGCTCAACCATCACGAGAACCGGTTCAGCCGATGCCGTTGTGATCCATGCCGGACCAACCAAAACAGAAGCGGCACATGCGAGAGCATTCAGAGCGTTCATCATTCACCAATTGACGGCATTACAACAAAACACTTAATTTGAATATGTGAATAATTCAAGGAATCTCCGTCCATGTTTGACATTTCTTTCGCTGGGGCGGCTCTTGCGGGGATCCTGAGCTTCTTTACGCCCTGCATCTTGCCGATGGTTCCATTTTACCTGTGTTATATGGCTGGAATCTCGATGAACGAGCTTAAGGGTGAAGACGATGTTCCACGCGGGATCGCATGGAACCTGGTGTTTTCGGCCTGTCTGTTTGCCTTGGGGGTGACCACGATTTTCGTGCTTTTGGGCATGGGCGCGACGGCGGTGGGGCAGGCTTTTGCCGATTTCCGCGAACCTCTGCGCTATGTCGCGGCGGCGGTCCTTTTGGCGTTTGGTCTGCACTTCTTGGGGGTCGTTCGCATTCCGATCCTCTACCGCGAGGCACGGGTCGAGGCGAAAGCAGCACCCACAACATTGGTCGGAGCCTACGTTATGGGGCTTGCCTTTGGGTTTGGCTGGACGCCTTGCGTTGGTCCGGCGCTTGCGTCCATCCTGATGATCGCGGGTGGCATGGGTGACGTATTCCAAGGCGGGATGCTTCTGTTCGTGTATGGGGTCGGGATGACCTTTCCTTTCGTGATCGCGGCGCTCTTCTCGGGGCCGTTCTTGCGCTGGACGGCGCGCAACCGCAGTTTCCTGGGCTACGCGGAAAAGGTCATGGGCGGGATGCTGATCTTGTTTGCACTGTTGATCGCAACCGATACCGTAAACCTGATCGCGGATGCCATGTTACGCTGGTTTCCGAACTGGTCATCGCTTGGATGATTGCCAACCTTTGAAGAGGAGGAGGGAAGATGAGACATATTCTTGGGGGCGCGCTGGCGCTTTTGATGGCGCTTCCGCTTGCGGCAGCAGAGCTTGGGGATGATGGGCTGCATAAACAGCCCTGGATGCGCGACACATTTAAGGATTTGCGCGAAGACTTGGATGAGGCCAATGCCGAAGGCAAACGGCTGGTTCTGTTTTTTGAACAGCGCGGCTGCATCTATTGTACGAAAATGCACGAAGAAGTTTTCTCGGATTCGGGCATCAGTGATTACATCGGGGACAACTATTTCGTCGTTCAGCTGAACCTGCATGGGGATGTCGAAGTGACCGATTTCGACGGCGAAACGCTGTCTGAGAAAGACATGGCGCGGAAGTGGCGTGTGATGTTCACACCCAACATCGTTTTCCTTCCTGAAGAGGTACCAGAGGACCAGAATGCGCTTGAAGCATCGGTTGCGGTCATGCCCGGAGCCTTTGGCAAAGGAACCACTCGGGATATGTTTACGTGGGTGGTTGAGGAGCGCTATCTTCTTGATAACGGTGAAGATTTTCAGCGCTACCACGCCCGAATGATTCAAGAAAGAAACAACGGAAGCGCAGACTAGACCTGCGACATTCATACTCAATTATTCACTTCTGTGAATTTGTTGTTGCGTGAATCAAGGTCTGTGGCCTACGGTATACAAAGCCATATGTCAGTTCGGTCAACGCACCGGGCGGTAAGGGAGGGACAATGAAGCTAACAGGTATAACTGCAGCTGCCGTGCTTTGCGCGACCGCAGCTATCGCTAACCCGGTAACCCCGGGTGAGGTTCAATTCGACGAATACGGCGCAATCGAAGCATCTCTTTCGGGTGCCGAGGGCGACGCGGCCAATGGCGCAAAGCTTATGGTCAATCGCGGCAAAGGTAATTGCGTTGCATGCCATGCCGTAACAGCACTGAACGACGCGCCGTTCCACGGCGAAGTCGGCCCGACATTGGATGGTATCGGCGAGTACCGCAGCGCTGAAGAGCTGCGCGGCATCGTGGCGAACGCCAAGATGATGTTCGAAGGCACGGTGATGCCGGCCTTTTACAAAACCAGCGGATTCATCCGGCCCGGTAACGGTTACACCGGCAAAGGTGCAAAAGAGGAAGACCTGACGCCCATCCTTACGGCGCAGGAAATTGAAGATGTGGTGGCGTTTTTGATGACGCTGAAAGACAGCTGAAGCGCCCGTCACTGAGTTAGGAGACACAACATGAATTTCACGAGACGCGAAACCCTCGCATTGAGTGGTGCAGCAGCGCTGACTTTCGTCCTGCCGTTCCGCGCCAGTGCTGCGGCAGACGATGCGATCGCAGAATTCACCGGCGGCGCAGCAATTGCTGACGCAGGTGTAGAACTGACCGCGCCCGAGATCGCAGAAAACGGCAACACTGTTCCGATCGAAGTATCTGCGCCCGGCGCAACATCGATCATGGTCTTGGCTGCAGGCAACCCGACACCCGGCGTTGCAACGTTCAACTATGGCCCGCTCGCCGCGTCCCAAACTGCCAGCACGCGCATCCGCCTTGCTGGTACACAGGACGTCATCGCCATCGCCAAACTGGCGGATGGCAGCTTTGCCCGTAGCGCCAAGACCGTAAAGGTCACCATTGGCGGCTGTGGCGGCTAACGGTCAACACATAAGATTTCAGGAGATAAAACATGGCATCCGGTGTAAAACCCCGCGTCAAGGTTCCAAAGTCCGCTTCGGCTGGCGACTCGATCACGATCAAAACTTTGATCAGCCACCCGATGGAGTCGGGTCAGCGCAAAGACGGTGACGGAAATCCTATTCCGCGCTCGATCATCAACCGTTTCACATGCGCCTTCAACGGCCAGAATGTTGTAGACATCACGATGGAACCGGCGATTTCGACCAACCCGTATTTCGAATTCGAGGCCACTGTGCCCGAAGCCGGTGATTTCGCATTCACATGGTACGACGATGACGGGTCCGTCTACGAAGAAACAAAATCCGTAACGGTCTGAGCAGAAGCTCCTTCCTGTCCCGGTGCACGGGGCAGGAGCAATTTTGGGAGGGAACAGAATGAAATATAAGGCAATGACCGCGTTAGCCGCGCTGGCCATTTCGGCCCCAGTGGTTTTCGCTGGTGGCGCGGATGATGACACGCTTGCGATTGACGGTCAGGAAATGATCACCAAGACCACAGCGCCTGCGCACATGGAAGAAACCGGAGTCGACACAGTCATGTCGGGCTGGCACTTCCGCGAGGACGACACACAGTCCATGCAGGCAGACACGTTCGACAATCCGGGCATGATCTTTGTGGATCAGGCGATGGACGCATGGGAAACCGTCGAAGGCAGCGCCGAAAAATCCTGCGCATCCTGCCACGAAGGCCCAGAAGCGATGGAAGGCGTACGCGCTGTCTATCCCAAGTGGAACGAAGAAGCGGGCGAAGTCCGCACTTTGGCGATGCAGATCAACGACTGCCGCACCAACCAGATGGGCGCCGATGCGTACAAATACGACAGCGCACCAATGGCTGCGATGGAAGCGCTTATTGCCGTTCAGTCGCGCGGTATGCCTGTCAATGTCGCAATTGACGGTCCAGTCGCCGAAACGTGGGAGCAGGGCAAAGAGCTCTACTACACACGTACGGGTCAGCTCGAACTGTCCTGCGCGAATTGCCACGAAGACAACTATGGCAATTACATTCGTGCCGACCACCTGAGCCAGGGCCAAATCAATGGCTTCCCGACATATCGCTTGAAGAACGCCAAGCTGAACACTGTTCACGGCCGCTTCAAGGGCTGTGTTCGTGACACACGCGCCGAAACCTACGCGCCGGGATCCCCCGAGTTCGTAGCGCTTGAGCTTTATGTGGCATCGCGTGGCAACGGCCTGTCGGTCGAAGGTCCGTCCGTCCGTAACTAAACCAATCGACCCCGCGCCAGCCTTGGCGTGGGGTTTTCTACTTTTTACTCATTCACACATGCGAATGTGTGGAGAGGCATCCAAGAAGGCCCTCCCATGATCTCACGTCGCGATTTCCTTCAGGTGTCGATGGCAGCCTCTGCGCTGGTTGGCGCATCTGGTTTCGGCAACTGGTCCCGTTTGGCAGCGCAACAGGCGCTGACGCAGGATCAGCTGTTGCAATTCGACACCTTCGGCAATGTCTCGTTGATCCACGTCACAGACATTCACGCGCAGCTCAAACCGATCTATTTCCGTGAACCGTCGGTGAATATCGGGGTCGGCGACAACCGTGGTGCCGTTCCGCATGTGACGGGCGCCGATTTCCGCAAGCTCTATGGTATCGATGACGGAAGCCCCTCCCATTACGCGCTTAGCTCTGGTGATTTTTCCTCCCTAGCCAAAGCTTACGGGCGCGTAGGCGGACTGGATCGCGTGGCCACAGTGGTCAACGCGATCCGGGCCGACCGTCCTGATGCATTGCTGTTGGACGGTGGTGACACGTGGCACGGATCGTACACCTGCCATCACACTGCAGGGCAGGACATGGTCAACGCCATGAACCAGTTGCGTCCCGATGCGATGACATTCCACTGGGAATTCACTCTGGGGTCGGAACGCGTGCAAGAGATTGTCGAGGGTCTACCCTTCGCCGCACTGGGCCAGAACATTTTTGATGCGGAATGGGATGAACCAGCCGAGCTGTTCCCGCCGTACCAATTCTTCGAACGCGGTGGTGTCAAGATCGCGGTGATTGGTCAGGCCTTCCCCTACATGCCGATTGCTAACCCTGGCTGGATGTTCCCCGAATACTCGTTTGGCATTCGTGACGAAAACATGCAGGCAATGGTCGACGAAGTCCGTGCACAAGGCGCCGAATGTGTTGTCTGTCTTAGCCATAACGGTTTTGACGTCGACAAGAGCATGGCCAGCAAGGTCACAGGCATCGACGTTATTCTGACGGGCCATACTCATGACGCGTTGCCAGAGCCGGTGTTGGTGGGCGACACGATCCTGATCGCGTCCGGTTCCAACGGCAAATTCGTGAGCCGTGTCGATCTGGATATCCAGAACGGTCGGATGATGGGTTTCCGTCACAAGCTGATCCCAATCTTCTCGGACGTAATTGAGCCCGACGTAGAAATGACAGCTGTTATCGACGAACAGCGGGCGCCGTTCAAAGCCGAACTGGAAGAGGTGATCGGCCAGACCGATAGCCTGTTGTATCGTCGTGGTAACTTCAACGGTACATGGGATGACTTGATCTGCGACGCTCTGTTGAGCGAACGCGAAGCCGACATTGCGATGTCGCCAGGCGTGCGTTGGGGGCCAAGCCTGATCCCGGGCGATGATATCACCCGAGAAGACCTCTGGAACGTCACCTCGATGAGCTATGGCAAGGCATATCGTTCGGAAATGACTGGCGAATTCATCAAAGTCATCCTCGAAGACGTGGCCGACAACATCTTCAACCCCGACCCCTACTACCAGCAGGGTGGCGACATGGTGCGCATCGGGGGCATGGGCTACCGCATTGATGTGCAAAAGCCGCAGGGCGAACGCGTCACCGATATGACCTTGCTCAAAACAGGTGAAGCCATTGATCCGGCTAAGAATTATGTCGTTGCTGGCTGGGCATCAGTCAACGAAGGCACCGAAGGTCCGCAAATCTGGGACGTGGTCGAAGCGCATATCAAAAAGCTGGGCACCGTCACCGTTCAACCCAATGACAGCGTCACCGTTGTGGGCGCGTAACTTAACCCGGAGTGTGAGATATGTCTGATATGCTCAAACCCTCCCGCCGCGCCTTTCTGCGAGGCTCTGCCGCTGCTGCGGCTGGGCTGACCGCTGCAGGCGCAGCGCGGGCCAATGAACCTGATCCACTGATCACAGAAGTTCAGGACTGGGCCGTTTCGTTCGGCGATGGCGTCGATGCCACGCCTTATGGCCTGCCCATCGAATATGAAGCTGACGTGGTTCGTCGTAACGTGGAATGGCTGACTGCCGATACCACCAGCTCGATCAACTTTACGCCGATCCATGCGCTGGACGGTACGATCACGCCGCAAGGTTGTGCGTTTGAACGCCACCATTCGGGTGCTATCGAACTGCGCAAAGAAGATTATCGGCTTATGATCAATGGCTTGGTTGATACGCCGTTGGTGTTCACCTACGCTGATCTGGAACGCTTCCCGCGGGAAAACCACGTGTATTTCTGCGAATGTGCGGCGAACACAGGCATGGAATGGGCGGGCGCACAGCTGAACGGCGCGCAGTTCACCCACGGCATGATCCACAACATGGAATATACCGGTGTTTCGCTTCGGACGTTGCTGAACGAAGCTGGTCTCGATGCCGCTGGCGACCTGTCGGATAAGTGGGTCTATGTCGAAGGTGCCGATGCGTCCTCGAACGGCCGGTCTATCCCGATGGACAAGGCGCTGGACGATGTTCTGGTCGCATTCAAGGCCAACGGCGAGGCGTTGCGCAAAGAGCATGGCTACCCGGTGCGCCTCGTTGTTCCCGGTTGGGAAGGCAACATGTGGGTCAAGTGGATCCGCCGCATCGAAGTGATGCCGAACGCTGTCGAAAGCCGCGAGGAAACGTCAAAGTACACCGACACACTGGCCGATGGCACAAGCCGCAAATGGACTTGGGCCATGGACGCAAAATCCGTCGTCACATCGCCCAGTCCCCAATCGCCAATCACGCATGGTGCCGGCCCTCTGGTTATCACTGGTCTGGCATGGTCGGGTCACGGCGCAATCACCCGTGTGGACGTGTCCAAAGACGGTGGCAAGACATGGGAAACCGCGCGTCTGGCCAAGCCGGGTGAGAAAATGGCGCTCACGCGTTTCTATCTCGACACTGAATGGAACGGCGAAGATATGCTGCTTCAATCGCGCGCAATGGACGAAACCGGATACGTTCAGCCGACCAAAGCGCAGCTGCGTGACGTACGCGGCTACAACTCGATCTACCACAACAACTGTATCCAGACGTGGCACGTAAAGCCCAACGGGGAGGCAGAAAATGTCGAAGTCTCTTAAATTATTCGGCGGAACCGCACTTGGCACAATTGCTGTGCTGACGATGGCCGTGAACTTTGCCGATCGTAATGTTGCCGGTTTCCCTGAGAACCCCGCAGTTATGACCGCTATCGCCCCTCCTGTTGTGTCCAGTGGACTGGTCAGTGCGGCAAACGCCTCGACGGGTGCCGGCGAGGGCAAGTACGGTCTGGGCCGTCCGGCACTGCCGGAAGAAGTGGCTGCATGGGATCTGGATGTCAGTCCAGATGGGACAGGCCTGCCCGTTGGTTCCGGTTCGGTCGAAGACGGCGAAATGGTCTTTTCGGAAAATTGCGCCGTATGTCACGGTGAATTTGCCGAAGGCGTCGACAACTGGCCCAAGCTGGCCGGTGGCGAAGATTCGCTTGCCGACGAAGACCCGCTTAAGACCGTGGGCAGCTATTGGCCCCATTTGTCGACTGCGTGGGATTATGTCCATCGCTCCATGCCATATGGTAATGCGCAAACGCTGACCGATGACGATGTATACGCTATCGTTGCGTACATGCTTTATTCTAACTTCCTGGTTGAAGATGATTTCGTTCTGAGTAACGAAAACTTTCTTGAGGTCGAAATGCCCAACGCGGACGGGTTCATTATCGATGATCGGGCAGAAAGCGAATACTCGATCTGGCGCACCGAACCCTGCATGGAAAACTGTAAGGACAGCGTGGAAATCACCATGCGCGCAACTGTCCTCAATGTGACACCTGAAGACGAGGCGTCTGCCACCGCAGAAGAGGTGATTGAAGTCGCGGCTGCGGTAACCGAAACAGACGCAGCGCCTGAAGCTGTGGTCGAAGCCGTAGCAGAACCAACAGCAGATGCGGTGGACCCTGCTTTGGTTGCCGCAGGTGAAAAGGTCTTTGGTAAATGTAAAGCCTGCCACCAGGTCGGCGACGGAGCCAAGAACCGCTCTGGTCCGGTTCTGAACGGCGTTGTCGGTGCAGATATCGCTGCGGTGGACGGCTTTAAATATTCCAAAGTGTTGTCCGAGATGGACGGCGCATGGACCGAAGAAGCCCTAGCTGGTTTCCTCGCTAATCCGCGTGGATATGCAAAGGGCACCAAGATGAGCTTTGCGGGTCTGAAGAAAGAAGAAGATATCGCAGCAGTGACTGCGTATTTGTCGACCTTCAAGTAAGTAAGACGCGCGGCGGAGCCATTCCGCCGCGTGATACCCTTTTGTGATCGGGTCAGACCCAGTTTGAATGGTAGCTTTGGAGACATAGCTTATGGCGAACACGCAAGGCATTTTCCTGTCCGTTTTAGGTGGCACAGCTTTGGTGCTTGGGGTCGCCTATGGATGGACAGCACGGGATCACCGCGCACAGGAAATCGATGCTTTGTCAAACCGCCTGACACAGCTTGAAGCCAGCAATGCCACATGGTCTGAAAAGGCCAAGCAAGCGTCAGAACTTGAGGCGCAAGTGGCAAGCCTTCAAGCCGACCTTACCACAGCCCAAGATGACTTGGACGCGGCGAAACAGGCCGCTCTGACGCCCGAACCAGTTCCCCAAGACCCAACACCCAACGCTGAGCCGGTTGTCGCTCAGGCAGATGCGCTGGAATTCGGCGACCCTGCACGTGGAGAAGAGGTGTTCGCGCAATGTCGGTCATGTCATCAGATCGGGCAGGGCGCCACCGACCGTATTGGCCCCCATTTGAACGGCATATTTGGCCGCCGCGCCGGGGCACATGACGGTTTTCGGTATTCCGATGATATGGTGATGATGGGCTCTGACGGTCTCACATGGGAGTTGGAGACTCTGGACGCCTATCTGGAGAACCCAAAAGCGTTGGTGTCGCGGACCCGGATGAACTTTGCCGGGCTGGAGGAAACACAAGACCGCGCAGATATACTTGCCTACCTGCGCCAATTCTCGGCCAGCCCGCAAAACATCCCCGAAGCGGCTCCCACTGCGCAGGCGCGCGAAGTTGACTTGTCGCCCGAGATTCTCGCGATTGTCGGGGACACAGACTACGGCGAGTACCTCGCCAGCGAATGTAAGACGTGTCACCAGCAGGATGGATCGGATCAGGGGATTCCCGCGATCACGCAGTGGCCGACGGATGATTTTGTCGTTGCGATGCATGCATATAAAAGAAAAATCAGACCACACCCGGTGATGCAGATGATGGCAAACCGGTTATCGGACGAAGAGATCGCCGCGCTCGCGGCGTATTTTGCCCAGTCCGAGTAAGGTCCGGAAGAGGCCAACCCGGACAGGGCATATTTTAAATGGGAGGAATAACATGAAACTCAACAGACGTGCTTTTGTCGGCACTGGGATGGCAGCGGCAACGCTAAGCACCCCGATGGTACATGCAGCGTCCCACGGCAAACCCAAGGTGGTTGTGGTGGGTGGCGGCGCAGGTGGGGCAACAGCTGCCCGCTATATCGCCAAGGATGCTGCCGGGGAGATCGACGTAACGCTGATCGAACCCAGCCGCAGCTATTACACCTGCTTCTTTTCGAACCTCTATATCGGTGGATTCCGTGAACTGGACAGCATCGAACATTCCTACGGAACGTTGGCGTCGGAGTATGGAATCAATGTCGTGCACGATTGGGCAACGGGTGTGGACCGCGACGCGAAGACCGTGGCGCTCGCCGGTGGCGGATCGGTGCCGTATGATCGACTGATCCT
>NZ_CBFHLV010000054.1:0-22155 GCF_965656765.1 Marivita sp.
TCGATCAGTGGGTTGATCTTGATCCGCGCATTGCTGTCGTCGCAGTCGAAATAGTGCAACCCTTGGCGGGTCTCGGCCTGATGCCGTTTGCGCCCGGTGATCCAGGCGTCATAGCCTTGCAGCGCCGTGCTAAGCGGTTGTGTCTTGCGTAGGGTGCAGCACGCGTCCGGGTTGCTAAAGCGCAGCGCACCGTATGGATCGACGGCCTCAACCGTCTGGGGTGCGGCGCGAATTATATGCACATTGGTCAGGCGAAGGTGATCCGCCAGGTCCCTCTGATAGGTTAGTGTTTCGGCAAACAGCAACTGAGTGTCGATAAAAAGCACTGGCAGGTCGCGGTCGATCTGCGCAATCAGGTGGAGCAAAACCGCCGACTCGGCCCCAAAGCTCGACACCATGGCGACGCTGTTGAAAATGCCACGGGTCAGCACCGCCTCCAGAAGGTAGGACGTGCCGAAGTGACGATACCGCGAGTTCAGATCAGCGACGCGATCCTGCGCTTCCATGCGGTCTTCAAGCGTGGGCGGATATTCTGTGCCTATATGATGTGCAAACTGTAGCATCACGCAGCCTTCTGACGCTTTTCGCTCTCACCATAGAGGGCGGTTTTGAATGGGCTCATGCCGACGCGCGCGAAGGTGGTGATGAACGCCTCGTCGGCGTTGGTGCGCTCTGACAGGTACGTGTCCACAATCCGTTCAACGGCGGGGACGATTTCATCAGCGGAAAATCCCGGCCCGGTGCGTTGACCGATGGCCGCGGTTTCGGTGTGATCGCCGCCCAGTGTGATCTGGTAATTCTCGACCCCTGCGCGCTCCAACCCGAGGATTCCGATATGCCCGACATGGTGGTGGCCGCAGGCGTTGATGCAGCCTGAGATCTTGATCTTCAGGTCTCCTACTTCGTGTTCAAGCTTAAGCTGGTCGAAACGCATGGCGATTTCCTGTGCGATGGGGATCGACCGGGCGGTGGCCAGTGCGCAGTAATCCATACCGGGGCAGGCGATGATGTCGCTGATCTTGCCGATATTGGCAGTCGCCAGGTCTGCGTCTTTCAGTGCCGCATGAATGGCGGGAAGGTCGGCCTTGTGTACATGGGGCAGAACGATGTTTTGCTCATGACTGACCCGCAATTCGCCATGGCCATAGCGTGCGGCGAGGTTTGCCATAACGCGCATCTGGCCCGACGTCGCATCGCCTGGTGTTGCGCCATGCGACTTGAGACTGATCTGCGCGATGGCATAGCCTGGTGCGCGGTGGGCGCTGAGGTTGGTGTCGGCCCACGACCGGAATATCGGGTCATTGGCGTAGGCCTGATCGAATGGCGCGGTGTCTCGGTCGTCGAAGACGGGTGACGCGAAATCGGCTTTGATCTGCGCATAAAGCTGCTGATCGACGCCCGTGAAGGTCGGGCGCAGTAGGGCGAAGCGTTCCTCCACCCGTTGCCGGATGTCGTCGATGCCGTGTTCATGGACGGTGATCTTGATGCGGCTCTTGTACTTGTTGTCGCGACGGCCCAGCAGGTTCCAGACGCTGACCACCGCTTCGAGATAGGGCAGCAGATCGGTCTCCGGCAGGAAGTCGCGCACGACCTTGCCGATCATTGGGGTGCGGCCAAGGCCACCGCCGACGATAACCTCAAAACCGGGTTGCCCCATATCGTTGCGTAACATGCGCAGACCGATGTCATGTGCTTTGGTGACCGCGCGGTCATTGGGTGAGCCTGTCACCGCGATCTTGAACTTGCGCGGCAGGAACTGGAATTCCGGGTGGTCGGTGGACCATTGCCGGATCAGTTCGGCCACCGGGCGTGGATCGGCGATCTCGTCTGCGGCGGCACCTGCGAAGTGGTCGGCTGTCACGTTGCGGATCGTGTTGCCGGAGGTCTGGATCGCGTGCATCTGCACTTCGGCCAGCGCGTCTAGCATATCGGGCACATCGCGCAGCTTGGGCCAGTTGAACTGGATGTTCTGCCGGGTGGTAAAGTGGCCATACCCCTTGTCCCAGCGGTCAGCGATCGCCGCCAACTGGTGCATCTGGGCGCTGTTGAGCGTGCCATAGGGCACCGCCACACGTAGCATGTAGGCGTGCAGCTGCAGGTAAAGCCCGTTCATCAGGCGCAGCGGTTTGAATTCATCCTCGGTCAAGCTGCCGTCGATGCGGCGATCCACCTGCGCGCGGAACTGGGCGTTGCGCTCGGCCACAAAGGCGGCGTCGAAATCGGTGTAGCTGTACATCAGAGCACCTCGGATTGTTTACCGTGAAAATAGTTGGACGGGCCGCGCATGCGGAACGCCTCGCGGAAATGGGTAGGCTGCGGGCCATCGGCTTGGGCATCGACGTCGGCAAGATAGACGCCAACAGCTTCGCCCGCGCGGGCACTGGCGTCGATCAAACGGATCTGTGTATCGGCCTCATCGGTCAGGACATCGGCGTCCTCGAGGCGGCGGGTCCATGTGTCGTGTGGGGTCAAATACACCACGTCGCCTTCGAGCAGCGCATTTGCGGTGATGACCTTGGGGGTAAAGATCGCAGTCATCAGATTATCTCCTGAATTTGGGGCAGGGCGGTGGTACGGGCAGCCTCGCGGGGGGCAAGGCCGTACATGAGAAGGGCCGGGCCGGTGATGTCGGCCTCGGCCAAGATGGCGGGCAGAGTTGCCAGCGTGGCGCTGACAATGCGCTGGTCTGGACGGCTTGCGTTTTCAACGATGGTGACAGGCGTGGATGGGGTCGCGCCGTGCATCAACAAACGGCCCTGAATGAACCGCGCGGCCTTCTTGGCCATATAGATGGCGGCGACTTCGCCGTTGCGGGCCAGCGCCCGCCAGTCTTGATCGGCATAGCCTTGCATGTCGTGGCCTGTGATAAGCCGCACGGCGGTGTTGCGCCCACGTTTGGTGAGCGATTGGCCAAGGGCTGCCACGGCGGCAGAGGTAGAGGTCAGACCCGGCATGATGATGTAGTCGAGACCTGCGTCGGTGATCGCGTCCAGTTCTTCGTCCAGACGGCCGAACACGGTTGGGTCACCGGATTTGAGCCGGACGACACATGCGCCGGTCTTCGCCTCATCCACGATCACCTGGTTGATGGCGTCCTGACCAAGCGACGGGCCAAACCCTTCTTTCCCCGCATTCCGCAGACGCGTTCGTGACCCGATCAGCGCAAGGATGTCTGCGCTCACAAGGCGGTCATGGATCACCACATCGGCGGTTTGCAATGCGCGCAAGGCCTTGACTGTCAGAAGATCGGGGTCGCCCGGACCCGAACCGACAAAGGCGACCGGTTGGGGTAGGGTCTTCTGCAGGTCGCGTGTCATCTGGTGTCCTCTCTTCCGCGTTTTCTGTGTCTAAAGTAGAATTTTGTTCTGGTATTTTACCAGTACCTCGCGCAAATAAGGAAAAATGTTCTGCCTGACGGCCTGCGTAGAACATGCGGTCTTTGAATTCGGCAGAAAGCGGAACAGTGATGAAGATAGACGAGACAGACCGGAAAATCCTTGTCGAGCTGCAAACCGATGCTGCGCAATCGTTGGACGATATCGCGCGCAAAGTGGGGTCATCCAAGACGCCGGTTTGGAACCGCATACGCAAAATGCGCGAGGCCGGGATTGTCGGTGCTCAGACCGTGCGGCTGGATGCGGACGCGCTGGGGTTTGAGGCGTGCTTCTTTGTGTTGATCCGCACCAGCGAACACGAGGCGGACTGGCAGCGCGCGTTTCTCAAAGCCTTGCAGGACCGCCCAGAGGTGCAAGAGGCGCACCGATTGGCGGGGGATATTGACTATATCCTGAAAGTGCGTGTCAAGAATGCCCGCGCTTATGATGCCTTCTACCAAGCGCTGATCGCAGAGGTGCGGGTGCACAACGTCACAGCGCTTTTGTCGATGGAAGAGATCAAATCGACAACGGCGCTGCCTTTGTAGGGCGCGCAGCTGCAACTTGGGCTGTCCCGTGTTTCTTCTTTTTCCAAATATGCCGCGCCAACCGGCACGATGGGCGCGCCTTAAGAGGTCTGCACCATCAACAGTTCGAGCCCGTGAAAGTGGTAGGTGTTGGCGTATTTTGGGGCCTCCGCGATACGCAGCATCGGGCAGCGTGCCCAGAGGATCGGCAGCGCGATCTGGAGTTCCAGCCGAGCCAGAGGCGCACCGACACAAAAATGCAGGCCACCGCCGAAGCTGGTGTTCTGGATGACCGGACGTGATGGGTCGAACAGCTGGGCGTCGGGCCACTGTTCCGGGTCGTGGTTGGCTGAGGCGAGCAGCAGGGCAACCTGATCGCCGCGCTGGAAGGTATGCCCGTAGAGCGTGATCTCTTCATAGGCGTAGCGGGTGAACATATGCAGCGGCGGATCAAAGCGCAGAATTTCTTCGACCATGGAGCCGTCGATCTGACGGGTACCGTTGTCGAGCAGGGTTTTGATCCCGTTGCCCAGCGTGTGCACAGTCGCCTCGTGGCCAGCGTTCAGTAGCAGGATACAGGTTGTTATCAATTCGTCGGTCGAGAGCTTTTCACCCGCTTCCTCGGCGGCAATCAGGTGGGTGATCAGGTCGTCTTTCGGGTCGTTGCGACGGGTATCGATATAGCGGCGCAGGAAATTTGAGAAGTCGCCGGCTGCGGCTGCGGCGGCATCTTCGGTCGCACGGGTGCGGCTGGCCTGGTACATGGCCACCATTGCGTTTGACCAACGCAATAGTTGCGGGGCCATGTCATCTGGTACCCCCAAAAGCCGCGCGATGATGATCACCGGAATGGGCTGGCAAAATGTGCTAAGGATGTCGAAGGGTTCGTCTGCCGGGAAGGCGTGGATTTTTTCGTGCGTGAGTGCAGTGATGTCAGGTGCAAGTTCCTTGATCCGGCGTGACGTGAAGGCGCGCAGGACCAGACCGCGCAGACGGGTGTGGCGCGGTGGTTCCAGTTCCAGCATGGAATGTGCTTCGACTGCGTAAAACGGCGCAAGGTGATCTGGAATGTCCGGTGCCAACTCGGGCGGGACTTCGCGGCCAAAGCGACGGTCGCGCAGGATGGCATGCACTGCACGGTGACTGGCTGCGCAAGGCATGCCGTACTCGTCCCACCACGCCAGATCACCAGCTGCACGCAGGCGGTCATAGAACGGATAGGGGTTTTGCACGAAGGCAGGATCGGTCGGGGATTGCGTAAACCGCTGCATGTGACTGATCGCTGACTAAATCAGCCGTTCAAGGCCGCAACGATGGGTGCGAAATCGCTGGCTTTGAGGCTTGCCCCGCCCACCAATGCCCCATCTACATCGCTCACCGCAAAGATCTCGGCCGCGTTGGACGCCTTCACGCTGCCACCATAGAGCAGTCGGATTGCGCTTGCGGTCTCGTTGCCGAAGCGTTGGATCAGGGTGGATCGCATAAACGCGTGGACCTCGGCGATCTGTTCGGTTGTGGGCACCTTGCCTGTGCCGATGGCCCAGACGGGTTCGTAGGCGATAACAGTGTTTGCGCCAGTCACATCATCGGGCAACGAGCCAGCCATTTGCGTGCCGATCACGTCGAGGGTCTTGCCGCCTTCGCGTTCGTCCAGTGTTTCGCCGACACAGACGATGGCGTTTAAGCCCGCGTCCCAAGCGGCCAAGGTCTTGTAGGCGACCAGCGCGTCGGATTCGTCGTGATCTGCGCGGCGTTCGGAATGGCCAAGGATCACATATGTTGCGCCTGCGTCCCTGAGCATAGCCGCCGAGACGTCGCCGGTATGCGCGCCGGACGCAGCGGAATGGCAGTCCTGCCCGCCAATTGCGATCTTGCCGGCTGTTTCGACTGCGGCAGAAACCAACGTCGCAGGAGGGCAAATGAGCACTTCGGCTGCGCCGTTGGCGGCATCTTGTAGCGCGCCCAGTTCCGACAGGGCGGCGGTGGTTCCGTTCATTTTCCAGTTTCCGGCGGCGAGTTTGCGGCGCATGTCTTGGCTCCTGTTACGGGCTTGGGTTGGTGCGCATCATCGCGGCCATAGGGATGGCGTCAAGGGCAGTTGCGCGGGCTGTGGTCTGGTGTCACAAAGCTGGGCGATTGGACAGGAGGATGCGACATGATCCCGAGACTGGATGCAGCGGCGCTGGCTGCGGGCGATGCCGAGGCCTTGGCGCAGATGCGGATCGCGGCCGAAGAGGTCGGATTTGCCACTGTGCATAACACCAAGTTCACCTCAGCGCGGATGCGGTTTGTGCTGGCGGCCTATCGGGCGTTCTTTGCCTTGCCGGTCGAGATCAAGGATCAGGTCAACATGGCGCGCACCGGATCGAACCGCGGTTGGGGGGCGTCAAAATCTGAGCAGGTCGATCCTGACGCGAACCCCGATTACAAAGAGGTGTTTGACTGCGGCTATTCCTTGCCCGATGGGGACATGCGCATTGCGCTGCCAGTCTATGCGCCGAACCATTGGCCTGACCGGCCGGCTGGATTCGAGCAGGTCATCCGGGCATACTACTCGGATGCGTTGGACGTTGCGCGGGGTATTCTACGGGGCATCGCGATGTCGATCGGGGCGGATGCAGATTTCTTTGACGATAAGTTTGACACTCCGATGGCGCTGCTGCGGGGCAATTTCTACCCGCCACGTCCGGATTGGGCGGGGGACAAGGATTTCGGTATTGGCGCGCATACCGACTATGGTTGCCTGACGCTGTTGGCGACGGATGGTCAGCCGGGTCTCGAAGTGCAACCTCGTGGGCGCGAAGACTGGTTGCCGGTTCAGGCCCCGCCCGGAGAGTTTATCATCAACTTTGGTGAAATGCTTGAGATGTGGACCGAAGGGCGCGTCGTGGCGACATTGCACCGGGTCAAAGGCGGTACGGACGAACGTATTTCGGTGCCATTGTTTTTTAATCCGAATGTCGAAACGAACGTCGCACCGATCGGGTCAGGCAAGCTGTTCCGGGCAGGGGATCATTTGTCCAAGCGGTATGCCGAAACCTATGTGCATTTGCAGGGCAAGGGTGAATGACCTGTCTACGTTGGGTTTTCGGGACATTGGCGATGACAGGACACTCGGATAGATTTGTCGAATAGGCGCGTTTGGAGACCAGCATGTCCGTACAGCTTGGACGTATCATCATCTATACCAAACGACTCGAAGCTGTTGCTGAATTCTACTGCGTTCATTTTGGCTTTGACATGCTGCGTCATGATGGAGACCGGATCGTTGAACTTGTCTCACGAGGCAGCGGAGCAAATATATTGCTGCATCCGATGTCAGCCGGTCGCAAGGAAGGTCAAACGCTCCTCAAGCTTGTTTTCGATGTGGAAGATGTCGATGAGTTTTGTCGCCAGTCAAAAGCGCGCGGATTGACATTCGGTTCCATCCATCGCGCTGACGGTTACAGCTTCGCAAACACAAAAGACCCGGCCAAAAACTCTGTGTCCATATCAAGCCGCGCGTTTGCAGGACGATGAGACTTGTCTAAGCTTTGAGGTTCGGCGCACCGTTCGCGTGTTCAGTGGCCAGTTCTTCCACGTCCTTGAATTTTATCGACTCGCCACAGCCACAGGCGTCAGCGACGTTCGGGTTGTTGAAGTGGAAGCCGGATTCCAGAAGCGAGGTTTGGTAGTCGATTTCAGTGCCGAATAGGAACATTTGCGCCATTGGGGCAATCATAACCACTGCGCCGTCCTGCTCGACGACCTCGTCATTAGGGTCAGATTCGTCGACGTAATCCATCGTGTATTCCATGCCCGCGCAGCCGCCCTTTTTGACGCCAATGCGCAGGCCTGCATGGCCTTTTGCGTCCATGAGCTTGCGCACTTGGGTGGCTGCTTTTGGGGTCAGGGTGACGGCTTGTTTGCCGGGAATGCCGAACATGGGAACTCTCGCTTTCTCAGTTAGCTTTAACCTAGGGGGTCGGCACCGCGATCTCAAGGAGTGAAAGCGTCGCGTATCCTGTGGCGAGGCCCCATCCGAAGGAGGCCAGTGTTCCGATGATGACGTATTCGCCTGCCTTTTGGCCTTTGGAGGCTGTGTCGAACCGAAGGACTGATTTCGCTGCGATCAGAAACCCTGTGGCGGTGGTTTGACCGACGCAAAGAAAAAGAAAGATCAACCCACGTTCGAGTTTGCCAATCATGCGCCCGGCGTTTTCCAACCCTTCAGCACTGGGGCCTGCATCTTGGGTGTCGAACTGATCGGTGTAGGGTTTCATTAGCAATCCCACAGCAAAGCCGCCGCCCCAGATGGACACAATTGCGCCTGAGATCAGGATGGCAGGGGCCAGCAGGTGACCGATATACGGTGCCCAGATGCTATCAATCATAGCGTCAGGCATCAGGGCTGCGCCCGCAACAAGCGATCCGATATGGGCGCATTGATCCAATAAAAAGGCGGGCAGGCGATCACGCCACTCGGCGGGCAGGCCCCATGTTTTTATCGCGTCGATTACCAAATGGGCTGCGGCAATGGCCAAGGCCAAATCCCATGCGCCACCCAAGGCGATGAAGCTGAGGACAAAGACACCCCCGACATGCAGCAGAAAGAAAGCGGGCTCAGCCTTGCGCCTGAACATAATGTCCGGCTGCCCAAGAAAATCTGCAATTACATGAGCCAACAGCAGCGCAACAAAAACTTCTAGCATAAGGCACCTGTCAGGCGTTTGGGCTTGCTTTGGGCAAAAGAGAGCTGAATCACTTGCTTTCGTCTGCTTCTATTGCCGTGATCGCATCCAGAAGGGCAGGGTACCCGGCAGACCAAAGAGCCTGATTGACGGCTTGCCGGGTGATCCCAAAAGAGGCCGCCACCTCTGCACGCGGCGGGGCATTCGGAGATATGAGCGCTGCCACAGCGCGCGCCTGTGCTTGCGTCCAGCCACTTGCGATATGGTCGGCAAGCCGGGTCGCGGCATGATGCGCGCCGCCTTTTGCATGGGCCATCAACGTGTGACCTGAAATTGTCGACAGTAGACGGCCGGACTCAACAAAAGCTGGGCCATGGGCGGCGTTCAAATCTCCGGATGTTGGCAGGGCGCCTGTGCCTGTTGCAACTGCGACCCGCGTTTGGGACTTTGCGTTGTCGCGCCGGAGGCAGGCTTGAACAAAAAGTGCCGCGCGCAAAGCACGGGAGGGGTTTGCAAGGGCAATTTGCCAACTGTCGCCACCGCGCCGGGCAAAGCGGGACAGTCCGTCGGGGCCGTTCCAGCCCGCCATGTCGGTTGCCGCTGTTTCAATGATCGTCAATGCATGGTCCACAGCCTCGGGAGAGAGGTCAGAGGACGCCACAAGATCACCCGTCAGGACGCAAAGCGCTGTCATGCGCAAGCATTATCACTTTCTTTGGGGAAAAGAAATCAAATTCGATTGCTTTGTTTTTCAGTCGGTTTCCGCCAAAGACCTGCGGGCCCATATACAAGCCTCTTCGGGGTCATCCAGCGCTGCGTCGGGGAGGGTCCAGTAGGGCATCCGCGACGGTTTCCCGGATTTGCCTTCATATGCCCATTGTTCAGAGCCTTCAGCGGCGAGATCCTTGGCCAGTTGGCCGCGCGCCTTGAGAAGGAGCGCGTCTTCGGGGCCAATGACGGCAAAGATAGTGCCCTCGGAATAGATCCCGAGGCCCCCAAACATCTTGCGCGTGGTGAGAGCTGGCAATCCGCGAAACAGGTCCGTCACAAAGGCGATCTGTTCCTCTGAGACGGCCATGGCCTACATGAAGCCGAGCTCGAGCCGTGCTTCGTCGGACATCATATCCATACCCCAGGGCGGCTCCCATGTGAGTTCCACGTCGACCTGCTTTACGCCAGCCAACGGTTCGATCGCCTCTGCCACCCAACCGGGCATTTCGCCCGCAACCGGACACCCCGGAGCGGTCAGGGTCATGATCACACGAACTTCGTTTTCGTCGTTGATTTCGAGCGTGTAGACCAGCCCGAGATCATAGATATTTACGGGTATTTCAGGGTCATAGACGGATCTGCAGGCTTCGACCACCTGATCGTATAGCGGGTGGTCCGTGCTTGACGGAGCAATCAGCGGTGCACCTTCGATTTTGGGGCTGGCGTCGTTCATGTCGGTCCTTCCCGTCGGTTCCTGAGCAAATATATAGGGAAAGGCTTGAGGGGGGTAAAGGGGCGGAAGCGCAGAGGATCGGGACGTCACACATTTCTGCGCGGTGTGCCCGCTCTACTGCCGTGCGTCACGAATTCTCGAATTCGGCCCGCAAGGAAGTGATGACCTTGTTTGCGGCCTGACTCAGACCGCGGATTTCGCCCGCCACGGCAGAAAAGCCGCGTCCCTCTTCACCGACGCGCGATGCTTCGATTGAGGCGTTGACGGAAATGATCATGATCATGCGACTGATTTTCTCGAGTTCCGTAATCGAGGACCGGATCATCTTGTTCTGCTTGCCGGATTGCATTTCCCGATGTGCTACAACTGCGTCCAAAGCCCGACCAACGCCTGCAACGATATTGTTGAGCGTGGCCAAAAGCTGCGTGGTGACGAATTTGGCCAGTTCCTCAATGTTGTTAGTCAGCGTGGCCCCACTGGTTGCGCCCAGTCGTCTATGAATCGATTGGGCCGTCGATTGGAATTTTACCAGATCGTCACTTTGTGACGGGCTGACGGCCTCGACCTGTTCCAATACGCTTTTCAGCGATTGCGTTAGCGTGGACCTGCTGGACTCCGGTGTGACTTCGGCGGCGATTTGCGAAAACTCAACCAGGTCTTTTTCCAGCTTTTCCAAGGCCTGCGTGCAAGCGTGGTCTTTTGAGCTTTCGAGCAATAGGGTTACGACCACCCGGTGGGATAGCATACGCATCTTGCCGCACCGGTTGATCAGGTCACCCAAAATCGCTTCTTCAGTATGTTCGCTCTCCGTCATCAACGTCAGTGCTTTCGCGTTGTTTTCGCGCAGGCATGGGCGTTTTCTGTTGTCGCAGCACCGTCAAGCATGGTCTCTGCAACAAAGGTCAATGCATCATTCCAGGCCTTGGCGTGGTCTTGCGTCCATGTTGGGCCAACGGCGTCTTCCATACAGGACACAAGAACGTCTGCGACCACTGAATAATGAGCGGGCTCTGCGCCGTATTCGGCATGTTTGGCACCAAGTGCGCGCAATGGTTCGATCAGCGCTTCGGGATCTTCCAGCTTTTGTACAGCCATTTGCAACGTGGCCGCCAACATCTTGGATTGTGGCGTGATGTCTTTAGCGAACATGCCGCGTACGGAGGGCGCTTTGGCAAAGAGGGAATGGTAGAATTCCGTGACAAGATCTTCACGGCTGGAGAGCGCTGTCGCAAAGGAAGTCTGGATGAGGTCTACTTGGGGCGTGGTCAACATGATCGGTCCTGACGTTTGGGATACACCCAGTAGAACGGCGCAACCCATAAAACCTTTAGCTTTTGCCAGTGAGCATTTGAAACGTGGTGCTGACAGACCGCCTATAACGCGCAGTTTGATCCTAACTCGTTTTGGCGGATTTCTTTCGTCTAGGCACCGGGGCCGGGCGGACTTTGGCCTCGATCGCATCATAGAGCAATCCCGCGATGTTTTTGCCGCTGGCCATCTCAATGCCTTCAAGCCCGGGTGATGAGTTGACCTCAAGGACTTTTGGCCCGGAGTTCGAGCGCAAGAGGTCCACCCCTGCAAGGCCAAGGCCGAACACCTTGGCGGCGCGCAGGGCTGTGTCGCGCTCTTCTTTGCTGATGCGCACTTTGGTGGCACTGCCGCCGCGATGCAGGTTCGAGCGGAAATCACCATCGACCCCGGTGCGTTTCATTGACGCTACCACTTTGCCGTTCACGACAAGACAGCGAATGTCTTCACCAGCCGCTTCTTTAACGAAGTCCTGAACAAGGAAGTTGGCTTTGAGGCCCCGAAACGCGTCGATCACAGACTCGGCAGCTTTCTTGGTTTCGGCCAACACAACGCCTTTGCCTTGCGTCGACTCTAGCAGTTTGACGATCAGGGGCGCGGTGCCGACCAGACCGATCAGGTTAGATGTGTCTTTAGGGGAGTTGGCAAAAGCGGTGGGCGGCATGCCGATCCGGTGGCGTGCCAAGATTTGATGCGCGTGCAGTTTGTCCAGGCTCGACGTGATGCCAGTGCTACCATTAACGACATAGGTGCCGATAGATTCGAACTGGCGCACCACTGCGGTGCCATAGGGTGTGATCGACGCGCCGATGCGGGGGATAATGGCGTCATAGCGGGGCAGGCGTTTTCCGTCGTAGTAGATCTCTGGTGCCATGGCGTTGATCGCCATGTAACAGCGGGTGGTATCGATCACCTCGACCGAGTGACCGCGCGCTTCACCTTCCTCGACCAGCCTGCGGGTAGAATAGTTGCTTTCGCGGCTCAGCACGGCGATGCGCAGAGCCCTGTTAGGGGCGATCTTGCGCATTTTGGGGGTATGGTAGACATCGAAATCCAACTCTGGTTGATGGAAACGTTCGCTGGGTACAATGTTGACGTGGTCCTTGAGCGCCTGACGACCAAGCAACATACGGTTGCTCATGGTGCCACGGTCAGTGAGCGTAATCTCGATGCTCCAGGTGTGCCCGCCGACGTTCAGGTCAGACGCGATGACATAGCGGCTTTCGGTTTCGCCATTCGATGAAGTGACGTCGCGCCGGTCCACGATGGGGGCAGAGCACGGGATGATCAGGTCTTCGCGTCCGGGGATCGGATGTACGGCAAACCGAACACGGGGTTTGTTGGCCGAACCGAACACCTCGATATCGGCAGCATGCAGCGCAGAGGTGCGCGCACCCGTGTCGACCTTTGCGCGTATGGCTGGAAGCCCGAGTTCTGGCAGGCTGACCCATTCCTCCCACCCAAAGGTCAATGGTGCATCGGGGCCGGGCCCCGTGCCGGTGGGCGCGGAGTCGTTAGGTGTGTTATCAGACATGGGAATCGCGCCTCCTTGGCAATTCAAGTGATTTGGCGCACAAGGGCGCGCTCTGCAAGTAAGGCCTGATCATGACAGTTTCTTCCTCCTTCGCCCTGCACGCCACGGATGGTACAGCGCGTACAGGCGCGATCACCACGCCGCGTGGAACGATCCGCACACCCGCCTTTATGCCAGTCGGCACAGCGGCAACCGTCAAAGCCATGATGCCTGAATCCGTGTCCGCCACCGGCGCGGACATCCTATTGGGCAACACATACCACCTGATGCTGCGTCCTACGGCTGGACGGATCGACCGGTTGGGCGGATTGCACCGCTTCATGAATTGGGACAAGCCCATTCTCACAGATTCAGGCGGCTTCCAGGTGATGAGCCTCGCTGATCTGCGTAAGCTGACAGAGAAAGGCGTGACGTTCAAATCGCATATCGACGGGTCCAAGCATGAACTGACACCAGAGCGGTCAATGGAGATCCAGCGTCTGCTTGGGTCGGACATCGTGATGTGCTTTGACGAATGTCCTGCGTTGCCGGCAGATCGCGACCGGATTGCAGAGTCGATGCAGTTGTCCATGCGCTGGGCAGAGCGGTCGAAAGAAGCGTTCGGGGACCGTCCGGGTCATATGCTGTTTGGTATTCAGCAGGGTGGTTTGGAACAGGATTTTCGCGAGGAATCCGCAGAGGCGCTGAAAGCGATTGGTTTCGATGGCTATGCGATTGGGGGATTGGCTGTCGGCGAAGGGCAGGAGGCGATGTTCGGCTGTCTGGATTTCGCGCCGTCGCAACTGCCGCAAGACCGGCCACGCTACCTTATGGGGGTTGGTAAGCCAGACGACATTGTCGGAGCGGTTAAGCGTGGGGTCGATATGATGGATTGCGTGCTGCCCTCGCGCTCTGGTCGCACGGGGCAGGCGTGGACGCGGCGCGGCCAGGTCAACATCAAAAACGCACGCCACCAAGATGACCCGCGTCCTTTGGACGAAGACTGCACGTGCCCGGCATGCCGAAACTACTCGCGGGCTTATTTGCACCACGTTTTTCGTGCGCAAGAGATGATCTCGGGGATGCTACTGACCTGGCATAACCTGCATTATTACCAAGAACTGATGCAGGGGATGCGAGATGCGATTGCAGCGGGGCAGTTCGCCGCATTCGAAGCACGATTCCATGCGCAGCGGGCCGAGGGGGATATAGAACCGCTTTGACCTGCTTCATTCCGCCCCTGTACATATATCTTGCATCGCATATGAAGGTGTTGAGTGTTTGAGCGAGGCGTTGTTATGCGACGACTGATTTCTGCGACCGCAATGATTGCTATCATGTCAGCTGTGCCTGTCTTTGCGCAGATGAAACATGGCGGTGGGCATGGTCACATGCATGGTGCAGACGGGACGGGGCACGACATGGCCACGATGCCGGGGTTGCGCGGGGACAGCGCGACAGCCGAGGAAAGCGCCGAACTGGCGCTGATGTTCCGCAAGTTCAAGACAATGAGCCGCGAGGTTGAAAACCTTCCCAACGGGATTCGCACGGTCACACGGTCAAGTGACCCAGAGGTGATGGACGCACTTGTCAGCCATACGGTGGGCATGATCGACAGGGTGGGGCAACAAGACGATCCCAAAATCCGTATTCAAAGCCCGACGCTGGATATCTTTTTTGCACGTGGCGACCGTATTCTTTCCGAAGTGGATGTGACCGAAGAAGGTGTGATCGTTATCCAGACCTCGGACGACCCGGAGGTGGTGGATGCTCTGCATGTACACGCCGCCGAAGTGAGTGCGATGGTAGAACAGGGTATGCATGCGGTGCACCAGATGATGATGCAGCGGGCCGGGAATTGAACTGGTAAAATTCGCGGATTCCCGAAACGGTGTATTGCGGCGGCCTTTGGCATGAGGCAAAGCTGCCCGACCGCCCGCAACGGGCCTAGGAGCCAAACATGGATTACGGTAAATCCGGAGCCCCCAAATCTCCCAAGGGTGCCCCTAAATTCGATCCTCACAAGACCAAGTCAAAAGACGTCGAAAAGGCAAATTCAAAAGCCGCGTTGCTGGCGCGTATGAAAGCAGCGGCTGCCAAGAAAGCGTCGGATTGAGGGTTTTTTGGCATCGGTTTTGCAGGTGAATTGCACGGTCAGTGTTAACGCTTGAGTGAAAAGCCACCTTGCAGGCCCTGTGCATCAGGATATTGTGTACGCAGCCGGGGCAAGGTTGAAACCTTGGGTGGTGAGACCCACCTTATAGCTCCATGACCGGAGATGGTCAGTGCTGCCGCCGAGCGGGGCCGGTGCCATCTTGCCAATGATAAGGATACGAGCATGCAAGAGCCTCTTAACGCCTCATACCCAGTGCTGCCGCTGAGAGACATCGTTGTCTTTCCGCATATGATCGTCCCTCTATTTGTCGGACGTGACAAATCGGTGCGCGCGCTCGAAGAGGTGATGGCCGACGACAAGCAAATCCTGCTTGCAAGTCAAATGGACCCTGCGGAAGACGATCCGCAGACCGATGGAATTTACCGGGCCGGCGTTCTGGCCAATGTGCTGCAACTGCTCAAGCTGCCCGATGGGACTGTGAAGGTTCTTGTCGAAGGCCAAAGTCGTGTGCGCATCATCGAATACCTTGAGAACGACAACTTCTTTGAAGCGACCGCCGAGTATCTGACCGAGATGCCGGGTGATCCCGCTGCGATTGCCGCGCTTGTGCGTACAGTCGGCGAAGAATTCGAGCGCTATGCCAAGGTCAAGAAGAACATCCCCGAAGAGGCGCTGGGCGCTGTGTCGGATGCGGATGAACCAGCTAAGCTGGCTGATTTGGTGGCCGGGCATTTGGGCATCGAAGTCGATCAAAAGCAGGAGTTGCTGGAAACTCTTTCCGTCAGCGAGCGGCTTGAAAAGGTCTATGGCCTGATGCAGGGCGAAATGTCGGTTCTGCAGGTCGAGAAAAAGATCAAGACGCGCGTCAAATCCCAGATGGAGCGGACGCAGCGTGAATACTATTTGAATGAGCAAATGAAAGCCATTCAGAAGGAACTGGGCGACGGCGAAGACGGTCAGAACGAAGTGGCAGAACTCGAAGCCAAGATCCACGAGACCAAGCTCTCCAAGGAAGCACGCGAAAAAGCCGAGGCGGAGATCAAAAAGCTCAAGAATATGAGCCCGATGAGCGCCGAAGCCACTGTTGTGCGCAACTACTTGGATTGGATGCTGTCGATCCCGTGGGGCGTGAAGTCGCGCATAAAAAAGGACCTTGGCCGCGCAGAGCGTATTCTGAACGAAGACCACTACAGCCTTGATAAGGTTAAAGAGCGGATCGTCGAATACCTTGCAGTGCAGCAGCGTTCGAAAAAGTTGAAAGGCCCGATTATGTGCCTTGTCGGCCCTCCGGGTGTCGGTAAGACGTCGCTTGGCAAATCAGTCGCCAAGGCCACGGGACGCGAGTTTATACGTATTTCGCTTGGTGGCGTGCGCGACGAATCTGAAATCCGCGGCCACCGCCGGACCTATATCGGATCCATGCCGGGCAAGATCATTCAGGCGCTGAAAAAGGCCAAGACGACCAACCCGCTTATCCTGCTCGATGAAATCGACAAGATGGGTCAGGATTTCCGTGGTGATCCGGCATCGGCGATGCTTGAGGTGCTTGATCCGGAGCAGAACGGCTCATTCGTGGACCATTATCTTGAGGTGGAATACGACCTGTCGAACGTGATGTTCCTGACCACGGCGAACTCATACAATATGCCGGGTCCGCTTCTTGACCGGATGGAGATCATTCCACTGGCAGGTTACACCGAGGACGAAAAGGCCGAGATTGCCAAGCGTCACCTGATTTCAAAGCAGGTTAAAAACCACGGCTTGAAAAAGGGTGAGTTCGAGCTGACGGATGAGGCACTGACCGACATGGTTCGGTACTACACCCGAGAAGCCGGTGTGCGGAACCTTGAGCGCGAGATTTCCAAACTGGCACGGAAAGCGGTGACAAAAATCGTCAAGAAGGAAGAGGAAAAGGTGGTCATCACCCCTGACAACCTCGATGACTTCCTTGGCGTGCGGAAGCACCGTTACGGACTGGCCGAAGACGAGAACCAGGTCGGAGTTGTGACCGGTCTGGCATACACGTCGGTTGGTGGTGATCTGCTGCACATTGAGGCGCTCAAGCTGCCGGGAAAAGGTCGAATGAAGACCACCGGGAAACTGGGCGACGTGATGAAGGAATCCATCGATGCAGCTGCCAGCTATGTTCGATCGATTGCGCCCGAAATCGGGGTGAAACCTCCGAAGTTCGACAAGATGGACATCCACGTCCACGTGCCAGATGGTGCAACGCCCAAGGACGGCCCGTCAGCCGGTCTTGCGATGGTGACGTCCATTGTATCGGTGCTGACTGGTATCCCGGTACGCCGCGATATCGCCATGACTGGCGAAGTCTCGTTGCGCGGCAATGCTATGCCCATCGGTGGTTTGAAGGAGAAACTGCTCGCAGCTCTTCGTGGTGGTATCAAAACGGTCTTGATTCCGCAGGAAAACGAAAAGGATCTGGCCGAGCTGCCGGACAACGTGAAGAACGGGCTTGAGATTATCCCGGTCGAGCACGTGTCCGAGGTTTTGAAATTGGCGCTTGTCGGCAAGCCAGAGCCCATCGAATGGGATGAAGCTGCAGAAGAGGCCGCGGCCCAAGCGATGAACAAAGATAGTGGTGGGGCATCTGCCATCGCGCACTGATCCGACCACGGTTTTTTCTGGAAACGCCGCCCCATATGGGGTGGCGTTTTTGTTTGTAATCCATGCAATGCGCGTCGTATTGGCCCATTTTGTGGTGCGCTTGGATCAAAATACTGGATAAAGTGGCCATTCTTGTTATGCTTGGCAAACATTCGCCAATAATAAGTCAGAGCAGACAAAGGATGAATACGATGGCGACGACCAAGAAGCCGACCACGAACACACGCACCTCTAAGTCGACCGAAACTGCGGTCAAAGCGGCGGCTCAGGCGCCCGAACCGGAAGTGGTTGTGAACGAAACACCAAAGATCACCGGGCCTGAGTTGAAGAAGAAAGAACTGATCGACACGGTTGTCGCGCGCAGTGGCATCAAGAAGCGCGATGCGAAGCCAGTTGTCGAAGCTATGCTTGCGGTGCTGGGTGAAACGATCGCCGATGGCCGCGAATTGAACCTTGCACCGATGGGCAAGCTCAAGATCACGCGGATGAAAAAGACCACCAAAGCGCATATCATCACCACGCGTTTGCGCCGCAATGAACCGCAGCAGACTGCTGCGCCGGACCCTCTTGCACAGGCTGCTGAGTGACGCTAATACGTCCGTAATGGGTGATTAGCTCAGTGGTAGAGCGCTTCGTTCACATCGAAGATGTCAGGAGTTCGAATCTCTTATCACCCACCAGCGTTTCAGCGTCGTATCCAAAATGTGACGCTAAATCCGCCTCAAAGCCACGTCAATTATTCATATGTGAATAGGACGGTTCTGACTTCTTTTGTTTCTTGAGCAACATTTGTGACGTAAAAGGCCTTGGCGGCACCTATCCGAGTGTGGTTTTTCTAGTGACCTGCGTAATGCAAAATGTAGGTGGGTGTCGCACCTTTTCTTTGAATGGTTTGGTGCACTTCGGCCTATTGCGGCACGGCTGGGTTGTTGAGCGCCTTTTCATGAACGAACTCAATGAAGCTCCGGACACGCTTAACGTCCCGAAGGTCCTGATGCGTTAGTACCCATAGGCTGCGCTGTGTTGGTGATGACAGATCTTCTATTGCTTTGACGCAAGACAGGTTCCTTCCGACAATTTCCGGTAAGCGGCCGATGCCCAATCCGCGCTGCACAAATGTGGAGCTGGTTTCCAGACTATCCGTGCGCATCACGATCCGTCCTTGTGGAAAAAGCTTCAGGGTCTCGCTTTCCGAGGAAACGACCACTCCGCTATGGACCACAAGTGGAACTTGCTTGGCCTTGGTAATTTCGTCTGACGTGCTGCCATATTTGGCAAGCAGGTCTTCATGGCCAAAAAAGCGCGTGCTGAGCCGTGCGATACGATGGCCCCAAAGGCTGGGTTTGGGATTTTCCTCGGCGCGAAATACCACGTCAATGTCGCCAGACCCAAAATCCGCCATCTCGTCGGTAACCCTGACGTCCAACGTGATGTCTGGGTAGGATTGTTGGAACTCGACCAGAATGTCGCCAAGTGAATAGGGCAGTAGCTGGGCTGGGGCGCTAATGCGGATCAGCCCAGACATTTCGTTGTCGATGCTTCGCAGCGTATCGTCGAGACCGCGCAGCTGTCGTTCAATGCGTTGACCGTGATGGCTAACAACCAAACCAGCTTCGGTGGCGACCAGTTTGCCGTGCCGCCGTTCGAACAGTTTGACGCCAAGTTCCTGTTCGAGCTTGGCCACTTGGCGCGACAAAGTGGGCTGGCTTGTTTTCAAGATCCTCGCCGCGTTGACCATGCTGCCTTCGCGGTGAATATTCAGAATAACGCGCAAAGCGCTCCAATCCAGCATGGAATATCTCGAGCCTGTATGTGGGTGACCGTGGTCGTTCGTTATCTGAAAGGAAGTCCTGACGCCGGTCAATCCTCGATCCGATACCCGGAGTCAAAAGTCTTTAACGGGAACAAGAATTCGGGCTTGAACACGGTCGCGGCATTCGCTATTGCCTTGCCGCACGGGTGATTAGCTCAGTTGGTAGAGCGCTTCGTTTACACCGAAGATGTCGGGAGTTCGAGTCTCTCATCACCCACCATCCCAATCCTTAAAGCATTGACGTAGGGCGACTTATTCCGCTGCGGCGACATGGCTGTCGAACCAGCTTTGTACCTCATCGATCCGCGTTCGCGCGACGGGTACCTCTGTGCCGTCGCGAAGTCGCAGGATCATACGGCCATCCTTACGCTCTGTCCCAACGGCGGCATCGCGTGCGACCCACCAAGACCGATGCGGCTGAACCCCATCTTCGGGTTTGGTCTGTGCAACGATATCGCCCAAACGGGCCCGTGTCCGGGATTGGGTGTCTTCGAACGTCAGGTGAACATGGTGTTCGCGTGCTTCAATGTGCAGCAATCTTGCAAGGTCGATTTTGTCACCGCCAATGATCAGGTGCCGTTCCGTTGAATGCGCTTCGATATCTTCGCGCACACCTGGCAGGATGAAGCGGTAAAAAACAGTTTCGAGTCCTTGCACCGAGAAGAAGTAGAAGATGAACTGAGACACGACATCATACGGAAATGTTCCGTTGCTCATGTAAACAACAACATGTTTGCACATGTAGACTGTCGGAACCAGCGCGATGAAGCCCAAGACAGGTGTCGGTGTGCGCAGCTTTGGAAAGCGATTGTTCAGAACGGCCAAGCCAAGGAAGAGCGAATGATACACCACCAAATAGCCGCAAAAGGCTACTGGCCAATAGCCGATCGCAAACCAAAGCGGCACATAGTCCCGTGCTCCGGAAGGGTCAGCCGAGATAAAGGTCAGCAGGGCCAGCCCAATGAAGACGAGCGTGCGTGGGTGTACGAGAACGTGAAGGTAGAGCGCTGTGTCAAATGACATACGCCCACCCAGTAGATCCCACAGATGCAACTCCGTGTTCAGAAGTCTCATCATAACAAACGACTACCCCAACTAGTCCAATGATATAGAATAAGAATGTTCAGCAACGGAGAAATTACTACTTCCGTCGGTTACGAAGTATGCCGCCATTATTGACGCTAAAGAGCATCACTTTTGTATCAATTTATCGAAATTATGTGGTTCTGGTACATGTTGGCACCGCAGTTTAGGCTTGGATTATTGCGGCGAAAGCCTGTGATCGCTCTTCGTTGGCCGAATCTGAGACGTTGCTGCCAAAGCAATTTGGGGTGGACTCGCGCGTGGAAAGACCTGCCGTCATGCGTGGCCGCGATGTCATTGTTGGTGCGCCGAGAGGTTGATTTCACTCAGCAAAGCCACTGGGAAACCGGTCCCGGATCCTTGTTCTACGTGGTCCATTTCAAAGAACGAATTTTTGCATCAGAAAAGCGTGTGAAAGCGCTTGACGGGGCAGGGCACTGACCATAGAACCCGCGACACGCCCAGATGCGGGCGGCAGTGAGCGGTTGTAGCTCAGTTGGTTAGAGTACCGGCCTGTCACGCCGGGGGTCGCGGGTTCGAGCCCCGTCAACCGCGCCACCACTGCCAAACGTATCAGCGTGAAATGCGCGGTTGTAGCTCAGCTGGTTAGAGTACCGGCCTGTCACGCCGGGGGTCGCGGGTTCGAGCCCCGTCAACCGCGCCATTTTCACCTTCTTAAAGCGCTGTCAGAAACTTCATCAAAGCGTCTGCTGTGGCTTTGGGCGATTGGTCCGGGAAAAAATGACCGCCTTCGATAGCCGCGTGCTGCATGTTCGACAATCTGTCTGCCCACGTCGCCGGAACGTCCAGCAAATTGGCCATTGCGCCATCCTTGCCGTACAGCACCAAAGCAGGGCAGGTGACGCTGCGGTTCAGGTCCGCACGGTCATGTGCCCAATCGATCTCGATTGCGGCGCGATAGTCGTGGCACATGGCGCGGATGCAATCGGGGCTGCGCCATGCGGTGCGATATTCGGCCAGCAGATCAGCATCGAAATCCGTTAGGCTCGCCTTGCCAAACCCGAGTAGACACCGTTCAAAATAGGAGTCCGGATCGTGGCCGATCAGGGTTTCTGGGAACGGTTCGGGCTGAGCCAGAAACAGCCAATGGTAATAGGCTTTGGCGATTTCCGTTGTCATGTGGGTTAGCAGGTATTCCGTAGGGACGATGTCCATGACGGTCAGGCTTTTAATTGATTCAGGATGATCAAGTGCCATGCGATGGGCCGTCCGCGCGCCGCGGTCATGGCCTACAATGTGGAACTGGTCAAAGCCAAGCGACGCCATCAAGGACACCATGTCCTGTGCCATCAGGCGAAAGCTCATCTCGGGTATGGTTGCTGGCTTGCTGCTTTGGCCGTAGCCGCGCAAATCGGCTGTCATGACGGTGAATCGTTTGGCAAGTTTCGGCACCAGTGGTCGCCACATGGCACGGGTCTGTGGAAAACCGTGTAACAGCAAAAGAGGTGGTCCGTTTCCAGCCACCTCATACGCAATCAATTTGTTATCGGTTGTGTTGTGTTGTGTTTGGCTCATTTAGGTGAGGATGACACGGGCACCACGCTTGTCCAGTCAATGTTTACAAGGCCGGCAGTGTGGGTCTGAACCAGACCGGGTTTACCGGAGAGCCAAAAGCTCGGAAGGTAAGCTATGGAAAAGGGAAACCCTGGGAACCGTTT
>NZ_CBFHLV010000055.1:0-22144 GCF_965656765.1 Marivita sp.
AGCTCCAGAATCCATCGCTCCGTCAGAAGCAACCCCGCTCAATCACGACCTCAGTTCCAAACGCGATTCCCCTGCAGGCTGTTGCACAATCATTGGGAAATGGTGCCCTTGGGGATGCGGGTCTGCATGCTGAAATCAAGAGCGCATACGACGCCTTGTTCGAGCGGCAAAGCGATACGGGGCTGATCAATGTTCTGGAGGAAAAGATCCGGAGCGAAGTAGACGCGACTTTGCGCTTCTTTGAAATATCGACAGCAACAGAGGTTACGGCTGACCTTGCATGGGCACCACCTGGAGTACCTTATGTCCCCGGATCCTTGATTTCTCGGTCCGATGAAGTCCTGACACAGACCATTACCGTGGAAAGAGCGCCCGGCAGTACCCCGATTTATGAGCTGGTTCTAGGGCGGTTTGGTCCTGAACTGGAGTTCTTGGGCAATTTTGAAACCGACGCTTCTTTCCGTGTAAGATATAATGCGGCCATCGACGACGCGACCGCTCGAATGACCGATGACGCAATGGTGTCGCTGGGCATGTACACGCTGATCGATGCAATCGAGGCAGAGACGGTGCATCTGGTGAATGGCGGCTCTGAAGTTGTTCTGAGAGCGAGCGACAACGACCATCAAGCGACAAATGTTGCCGATTACGTCATTGGCAATGATGGCGATGATCGGATCGAAGGACTGGGCGGGCCTGACGCGCTTGTGGGCGGGCGTGGAAATGACGTGCTGATCGGCGGCAACTGGACCGACGCCCTGACCGGGGGTCCGGGCAGCGACATGCTGTTTGGTGCCACGATTGGCCAGACCAACACGGTCATCGACACCGCCATTTTTGACGGCAATTCCCGCGAGTACACCATCGAAGGTGGGCGCGCCTATGCCACTGTGACCCATGCGGACGGCACGCGCGACAAGCTCTTTGACATTGACGTCGTGCGTTTCGATGACGGGTTTGTCGAACTTGGCGAAGGCAACGCGCTGGACGGTGCGGGCGATATCGAGGACTTCACCATCCCCGAGATTGTCGCGCTGCTCTATGCGGCCGCGCTGGACCGCAGCAATACGGATGACGATCCCAACAACAACCTCGACCGGGGTGGGCTGAACTTTTACATTGACGCGATGGAGGACGGGTTCGGCGTTGTGGCTCTGGCGGGAAACCTGATGACCAGCCCAGAATTCACCGAGAATTTCGGTGATGTCGATACATTGTCAAACGAAGAGTTTGTAGACCGCGTCTACCAGAACGTGCTCGACCGCGTGCCTGAACAGCGCGGGCGTGATTTCTACATCGCAGAGCTTTCCGAACGCGGGCAGACCAAGGCGCAGGTGTTGGCAGATATCGCCATCAGTCCCGAAAATGCGTCCGAGGCGCAAGCGACCCTGATGAGCCTATATGAGACCAGCACACCCGAGGTGCGCGTGCTTCCCAACATTTCTATCGATCTCGATTGGGTGTTCGTGTCCTGACAGATGTCGCGAATTGGACACTTCTCCGAAACCATACATGAGGTACGCAAGATCGTTGTCGCGGTATCCTAAGCTACAAAAGCGAGAGGAAGATTTCCGATAAGCGTGGGTGTCAGTCACGATGCGGCTGTCGAGAGCTGGTTCTGTGCCTTGGCATTTGAGTTCGGACATCGGTTGCAGGTGAACTGGACCTGTCCTGAATTGTGCATCTCTCCTGCAAGGCGGACGTCCGATTTGGGGAAGCTGCGCTGCGGCATCATTTGTGACAGCGAGAGTCCGGTTTGGGCCGATTAGGCACAAAAATTAGCTTCTGCTTCCATCTAATGCAGCCAGTCAGCCAGTCAGCTAGAAAACCCTGCTATCGTTTCTTTTGGGGATTTGTCGAAGAAGGTGGTGCCGGTGATAGGACTCGAACCTACGACCCCATCATTACGAATGCGATGCTCTATCAGCTGCGTTAGTGCGACATCCGTCTTCGTCGCAGCCAACGAGTTGGATAGCCTTTCTTTATACCTGACGCAGTACGACCTAGCCAGGTAAGCATTAGAAAAGTCGAGCTTTTTTTCAAGGTGTGTTTATAATGAAGCGTGGCCAAAAGGAGGTCACGATGCCAGGACTACGTTTAACTCGCCGCAGTGTTGACGACATACCGCACCCTGAGAGAGGGCAAGTTATCTACAGAGATACGATGTTGCCGGGGCTTGGTGTCCGCGTCGGCGTAAAGTCAAAGACTTACATTGTCGAAGGCCAGATCAATCGTCGCACCAAACGTGTGACGCTGGGACGGACTGACCTCTATCCTCCTGAAACGGCACGGCGCAAAGCACTCATTGTTTTGGGCGATATGGCAGACGGTGTTGATCCGACGGCAGAAAAGCGAAGAAAAGCGGCTGATAAGATCACGGTCGAAAAAGCTTTCAATAAGTTCTTTGACACCCGACCGGATTTGGCAAAGGCAACGATGGATAATTATTCACGCACAGGGTTCATCTACCTTAAGTCGTGGGCAAATAAGCCAATCAATGAGATCACCCGGCAGATGGTGCTGAAAAGGCACCAAGAGATGTCGCGCAACAACGGAAAGGTCACTGCCAATGACTCGTTCCGTCATTTTCGGTCGGTCTACAATTTCATCGCTGCAACGGAAGATGACTTCCCGCCAAACCCGGTGAGTATTCTCAGCCAAGCAAGGGCTTGGAACAAAGAGCGGCGGCGCCAAACAATCATTGAGGCCAAACAGCTTCCGGCATGGTGGGACGCTGTCTTGTCAGAGCCAGATTATGTGCGTGACTTTCTGCTCTTGGCTCTGTTCACAGGAATGCGTCGCTCTGAATTGCAACGCTTGCGATGGGAGAACATCGATCTGGATCAGCGTAAGCTGCACTTGCCGACGACCAAGAACGGTGATCCTCTCACGCTCCCAGTTTCTGACTTTCTCTTCAATTTGCTTGAGGCAAGAAAAGAAAATGCTGGTGCATCCCCTTGGGTTTTCCCTGGCAACGGCCCCTCTGGTCATATTGTCGAGCCAAAAAAGTTCCTTCAAAGGGTGACCGCAGCCTCAGGCGTTGCTTTCACATTGCATGATCTGCGCAGAACTTATATCACGATAGCCGAAAGCCTAGATATCCCACACTATGCTCTTAAGCGCCTACTGAACCATCGCTCATCCAATGATGTTACAGGTGGTTATATCATCATCAACGTTGACAGGTTGCGTGGACCAGTTGAACTCATCTCCGGACGCATCCTGGAGATGAAAGAAGCCTAAGGCTGATCGCAAGCATTCGCTTCAAAACGGATCGGGGGAGAGGGTGCCTTCGGTTCAGATACTTGCGTCATTGCAGATAATCTTTTTTGAGGCTGGCAACCAGAAGACGACTTAAACACACAGGCGATTGAACTTGTGTGGCTCCGGCATTGCTGACCTTGCCAGGAGTTAGCGGCTCAAGCCGCTGCCTCAAGACGTTCGACGCCACAATCAAAGCTCATCAAATTCAAACATCCATTGGAAGTTTGAGTGAGAAGTCGCGCGCAATCGCAAGCCGAATATCCACGGCCCTTGGTGCGTTGCGAGCCATGCGGACAATGCAACGACTACAAATGCTTAGGCATTTGAGCGACATCCCATTGTAAATAAAAAGAGCTATGGTGCTGCTGGAGAGAATCGAACTCTCGACCTCTCCCTTACCAAGGGAGTGCTCTACCTCTGAGCTACAGCAGCCTATAAATCCAGGGTACTAAGACATATGCCCTACTAATACCCTACTAATATTTTCCCTGACCCACTAACTCACCGTAACCGTGTACCTTTTTGGCAAAGACCTCCCCCTTACCAAGGGAGTGCTCTACCTCTAAGCTACAGCAGCGCGGTGTGCCTGTATCAGCGTGGCGGGTGATTAGACGCAAACTCAAATCGGTGCAAGCGCAATCTGGACCCTTTTTAGCCTCTGGGATAGGAAGTGGTCATGACGCAGAAAACAACATCCGGGAAATCGACGGCATCAGCGCGCGAAGACAGGCTTAAGGCTGCGCTGAAGGCGAATATGGCCAAGCGCAAGGCACAAGCGCGGGCACGGTCGTCCACGAGTCTGGATGAGAATAAAGACAACAAAAACACGAGCGAGGGCAGTTAGCACACATGGACCAGATTATCGTGACGGGGAACGGCCCGCTGAGCGGTCAAATTCCCATAGCCGGAGCAAAGAACGCCTGCCTGACGCTGATGCCAGCGACGCTGCTGAGCGAGGAACCGCTGACGCTCACCAATGCGCCGCGGCTGAGCGACATTCGCACCATGACGACGTTGTTGCAATCGCTTGGGGCCGAAGTGCAATCACTGCAGGACGGTCAGGTTCTGGCCATGTCGAGCCATGATCTGACATCGACGAGGGCCGAATATGATATTGTCCGCAAGATGCGCGCGTCGATCCTTGTGCTGGGGCCGCTCTTGGCGCGCTTCGGGCATGCCGAAGTGTCGTTGCCCGGAGGTTGTGCCATTGGCGCGCGGCCGGTGGATCTGCACCTCAAGGCATTCGAGGCGATGGGTGCAGAGTTGGAGCTGCGCGATGGTTATGTGCACGCCAAAGCACCTGTGGGCGGATTGCGAGGCGGCATCGTTGAGTTCCCGTTCGTGTCCGTAGGGGCCACGGAAAACGCGTTGATGGCGGCGACGCTGGCAAAAGGCACAACCGTCCTCATGAATGCGGCGCGCGAGCCCGAAATCGTGGACCTGGCGCAGTGCCTGCAAAAGATGGGTGCGCAGATTGATGGTGAGGGCACATCAGAAATCACCGTTCAGGGCGTTGACCGGTTGGGCGGTGCGACGCATCGGGTTGTGACCGACCGGATCGAACTCGGGACCTACATGTTGGCGCCTGCGATTTGCGGCGGCGAGGTGGAGTGTCTTGGTGGTACGATCAATCTACTGGCGGCATTCTGTGAAAAACTGGATGCGGCGGGTATCTCGGTCGAGGAAACACCAAACGGGTTAAAGGTCGCGCGCAAAGGCGGGCGGGTGTCGGCGGTTGATGTCACGACCGAGCCGTTCCCAGGCTTTCCGACCGACTTGCAGGCGCAGATGATGGCGTTGCTCTGCACCGCCGAAGGCACAAGCGTTTTGGAGGAAAAGATCTTCGAGAACCGATTTATGCACGCGCCCGAACTGATCCGCATGGGAGCCAGCATTGATGTGCATGGCGGTACCGCGACGGTCAAAGGGGTCGATCACCTTAAGGGGGCACCGGTGATGGCGACGGACCTGCGCGCGTCGGTGTCGCTGATCCTGGCCGGTTTGGCGGCAGAAGGTGAAACCGTGGTGAGCCGTGTGTATCATCTGGATCGCGGCTATGAACACGTCGTGCGCAAGCTTGAAGGCGTGGGGGCCAAGATCGAACGGGTGAAAGAACAGTGAGCGTGGACGCGACATTCGAAGACGGCGCAGCCAAACCGCTACGGCTGGTCGCGATGGATGCCGACGATCTGCAGGTACTTTCGGCGCTTTGCCAAGATGCGGTGTTTCCGGCAAGTGAAATGCAATGGCAACGCCGCCAGCGTCGCTTTGGCATCCTGCTGAACCGTTTTCGCTGGGAGGACATCCCGGTGGCCGACCGAGGCCGGCGCACGCCCGAGCGGGTACAATGCGTTTTTGCCATTGAGAACGTGGTGCGCGTGGCCAGCCAAGGCGTGACGCCCGGAGATGTGGATACAATCCTGTCGGTGCTGGCCGTCACCTTCGAGGAAGACGACGCAGGCGGTGGGGCAGTCTTGCTCACGCTGGCGGGCGACGGTGCGATCCGGTTGCAAGTCGACGAATTGGAAGTGGCCTTGCGCGATGTGACCAAGCCGTACGCCGCAGTGTCCGGCAAGGTGCCGGATCACCCGGAATGATTGTCCGGCGGCTGACGCCGAAGGATTTGTCTGCATTCCGGGCGCTTTGGGCTGACGGCTTGATGCGCGTGCCGACTGCTTTTCTGTTTAGTGCAGAAGAGGTCCGCGCCTTTCCGAACAAAGACGTGGAACGTGGGCTGAACGTGAATTTGACCTTGGGTGCCTATAACGATGCAAAACGGCTGGTCGGTTTTGTGTCAGCGCGACGCGGTACGCCGCAACGAATGCGACATATGGCGGATATCGGCCCATTATACGTGCGATCCGAGTCGCAAGGACAGGGCTACGGTCGCGCTTTGATGGACGCTGTTTTGCAGCAATTGATCGACGCAGGCGTGCAGCAGGCCGAATTGGTGGTCGATGTTGAAAACACCGGTGCCCAAAAGCTGTATCAAACGCTGGGCTTTCATGTGTTTGGCAGACGGCCTCGGTCGGTTGTGATCGATGGGGCGGGGCGCGACGATTATCTGATGATCAAGGCGCTGGATGACACGGACCTGACCCGCGACGCTTGAGGGTTGGGGCTGTGCGGTCTAAGTACCCGGCAACTGCTGATCCGGAGGGCGCAATGCCACAATTTCTGTCCACGCTTGATGCCGATTTCGACACCCGTTTCGCGGCGCTTTTGAGCGCCAAACGCGAGGACAGCCCGGATGTGGATGACACCGTGGCGGGCATAATTGCGGATGTGCGGGCGCGCGGCGATGCGGCGGTGTTGGACCTGACTGCAAAATTCGACCGACTGGAGCTGTCAGCGGCACAGTTACAGGTGTCTGAGGCCGAGATCGATGCCGAAATTGCCAAAGTGCCCGATGCAGAACGGATCGCCTTGGAAACAGCAGCAGAACGTATCCGTGCTTATCACGCACGCCAATTGCCAAAAGACGAGATGTGGACGGACGAGCAAGGCGCAACTTTGGGCTGGCGCTGGACCCCTGTCTCGGCAGCCGGTCTCTATGTGCCGGGAGGATTGGCAAGCTATCCATCGTCCGTTTTGATGAACGCGGTGCCTGCCAAAGTGGCCGGGGTTCAGCGTTTGGCTGTAACGGTGCCAACACCCGATGGCATCATCAATCCGCTGGTTCTGATGGCCTGCCGCATCGCTGGGGTAGACGAAGTGTATCGCATCGGTGGTGCGCAAGCGATTGCGGCCTTGGCCTATGGCACTGACACCATTTCACCGGTGGACAAGATCACCGGGCCGGGCAACGCCTTCGTCGCAGCGGCCAAGCGGCGGGTGTTTGGCAAAGTTGGCATCGACATGATCGCAGGGCCTTCGGAAATTCTGGTCATCGCGGATGGAGAGAACGACCCTGATTGGATCGCCCTGGATCTGATGTCTCAGGCGGAACACGACGAATCCGCGCAATCGTTGCTGATCACCACCGATGCGGCTTTTGGACAGGCCGTGGCCGATGCGGTGGAGAAGCGGCTTGAAACACTAGAACGCCGTGCGATTGCGGGGACGAGCTGGCGCGATTTTGGCGCTGTCATCACTGTACGCGATTTGGATGAAGCCGCGACGCTGTGTGACCGCATCGCGCCCGAACACTTGGAACTGTGTGTCGATGACCCTGACGCGCTGTCGGCCAGGATTACCCATGCGGGCGCGATTTTTCTTGGCCAGTGGACGCCCGAAGCGATTGGCGATTACGTTGGAGGCCCGAACCACGTGCTGCCAACTGCACGGTCGGCGCGGTTTTCCTCGGGCCTGTCGGTGTTGGATTTCTTGAAACGCACGACGCTTGCCAAGATGTCGCCTGAGGCGTTGCGCGCCATTGGACCGGCAGCGGAAACGCTGGCCAGATCGGAATCGCTTGAAGCACATGGGCTTTCCGTCACAGCGCGCCTTCGCAAGCTCAACGGCTGATCTTTCCCGCCGCACCCAGATGGGATAGCGGTTGTGCCAACACATTTGCAGAGGTGCGCGATGATCCCCGTTCAGGGCTTTAAAGGCCATCAGGTGGCCGTGTTGGGTTTGGGCCGGTCGGGCCTGTCAGCTGCGCGCGCGCTGCGCGCAGGTGGGGCGACCGCGATCTGCTGGGATGACAATCCCAAGGCCCGCGAAACGGCAGAGGCCGAAGGGTTCGAAACCCGTGATCTGACCCGCGACGGCGCCTTCGATGCGGTTGCCAGCCTGATCGTCAGCCCGGGCATCCCGCATCTCTATCCAACGCCAAATCCTGTCATCGCTAAGGCATGGGCCGCTGGTGTGCCGGTGGACAACGATATCGGTCTGTTCTTTCGGTCTCTGGCAACACCAGAATGGGACAATTTCGACACCCTCCCGCGGGTGATCGCGGTCACTGGATCGAACGGCAAATCTACCACTTCGGCGCTGATCCATCACATTCTGGAAGAGGCCGGCCGTAACAGCCAATTGGCGGGCAATATCGGGCGCGGTGTGTTGGATATCGACCCGCCGGGCGACGGCGATGTGGTTGTGCTGGAACTGTCCAGCTACCAGACCGATCTGGCGCGTGCGCTGACACCGGATGTGGCTGTCTTCACCAACTTGTCGCCCGATCACCTTGATCGCCATGCTGGGTTGGGTGGCTACTTTGCTGCGAAACGCAGACTTTTTGCCGAAGGCGGTCCAGATCGCGCGGTGATCGGCGTAGACGAAAACGAAGGCCGCTATATCGCAAACCAACTGTCAGAAGGGCCAGGGGATGATCGTGTCATTCAGGTATCATCTGGTCAAAAGCTGACTGGCCCCGGCTGGTTGGTCTATGCGCGCAAAGGCTTTCTGACCGAATGGCGCAAGGGCAAGCAGGTCGCATCGATTGATCTGCGTGGAATCAAGGGATTGCCGGGTGCGCACAACCATCAGAACGCCTGTGCCGCTTATGCTGCTGTCCGTGCGCTTGGCGTTGCCCCGCGGCAGGTCGAGGCCGCATTGCGCAGCTTTGGGGGGCTGCCGCATCGCAGTCAGATCATCGCGGAACAGGATGGTGTAACTTACGTAAACGACAGTAAAGCGACCAACGTCGATTCCGCGCTCAAGGCGCTGCAGGCGTTCCAAAACATCCGGTGGATTTGTGGCGGGTTGCAAAAAGAAGGCGGGCTTGACGATCTGCTGCCGGGGTTCGAGCACGTCAAGAAAGCGTATGTCATAGGCCGCGAGGCGGATGGCTTCGCGCTGCAATTGACCGGGGTCGAGGCCGAAGCATGTGGCACCATGGAGAAGGCTGTCGCCCGCGCAGCTGCCGAGGCAGAGCCGGGGGATGTTGTTCTACTTGCCCCAGCCGCTGCGAGTTTCGACCAATATGACAGCTTTGAAAAACGCGGCGAGGATTTTGTCGCGCGGGTGAACGCACTGTTGCAACCATAAGAACAACGCCTGTGCTCTAAGCGATGTCTCGTCGTCTGATTTCTCGCAGCAAGCCTGCCTTTACTGCTTCGGGGTGGATCACCCCAAGCTGTGCCGGAACATGGGCAAGGTCCAGCACGACGGCAATGGCAAAGCGGTGCATGCCTCCGCCGCTACGCAAAGGGCGCCCATCTCGGGCGATATGTACAAAAATACCACCATGTTCGCGGCGCGTTTCGTTCACGCTGCCATGCGGGCGGAGTGTTCCGGTGTGCTGCGCCTCTTCAAATATACGATCAAGCCGGTCGTATCTGGCGACCAAGTCTTCGCGCGTGCGGCATGAATCGATTTGACCTTTTTCCGCGATTTGCTGGAGCATATACTCAAAAAGCTCTGTTTGTTCCCACGGAACGCCATTTATGAAATGGTCCCGAATACTATCAAGCTTGAGATGCTCGCGGAACGTCAGTCGCGACTTGTCCCATTCCCCAGGCGCTATCAGTCCGGAATGACGTCGTCGAAAATTTGGTGCGTTGTTTTCTGGATCTGGCTTGTACCAATCAGTTACATCGCGCGCGCGGATCCAGATCAGCTCATCACTTTGTGGCGCATCATGTCCAGAGCGCAGACGATTGGAGACATCGCGGAGCGCTTTGACATGAACACCCGCGCGGATCGCATCACGTACCCCGGTCATGCGGCACCTCTGCGATATTGGCCAAGGATACCGTTGCTTAAAGCTTCGGGATGCACGACACCCAATTGGGCCGGAATTCGTGTCAGACCCAAGGCGCGGGCAATGCCGACCCGGTGATTGCCAATTGCGCCAAAGATCGGATCGCCGTTGCGATCGATATGGACATATATGCCATTGGGCAGGCGAGGCGTTCCGAATTGCAGAACGGTTTCGTCGCGAAATCCATTGTCGCGAATGTCGGAATAAAGTGCGTCGATCTTTTGGTATCTCGCGATAATGTCGTCCATTGTCCGGCAACTGTCGAAGGTGCCTCGCGCGGCAATCATGTCTTGCATGTGGTCAAAGATACCTGTTTTCGCCCAAGCCACGCCGTCCCTGAAATGCGCGAGGCATGCAGCAATTTTCCAAGATTTATCAGTGGGTTCTGTCTTTTTATCCCAGTCGCCATCGAGCACCAACCCGGAATGGCGCCGCTTGAAATCTGGGGTCAGCTCAGGGTTTCGGATGTATATCCGGTCAAGCTGTTGTGGGTTGATCCAAATGCGCTCCTTGGCACGCGGCGCGAAACGTCCACGGGCGATCCAATTGGCCGTGTCACGCAAGGGGCCACGCAAGATCGCAAGCGGGGATTTGGTATGGGATAGGGCGCGCGGCATTCCGCACAATTGTAACAGTTTGATGAAAGATCAAGCGCGTTCGCGGATTGCGCGGCCTGCAGCGACACCCGAACTCCAGGCCCATTGGAAATTGTAACCGCCCAGCCAACCGGTGACATCCACCGCTTCGCCGATCATAAAAAGCCCCGGCACCTCTCGGGACATCATCGTTTTGCTGTCGATCCGATCAGTAGAAATGCCGCCCAAAGTCACCTCGGCCGTGCGGTAACCTTCGCTCCCCGTTGGGGTCAGTCTCCAATGGCGCAGGCGGTCTGAGATTTCGTCAATGCGTTTGTCCGACAGGTCACCGACATTGCCGGAAAGCGGCAGGTCACCGGACAAGTGGGTGACAAGCCGTTCTGGCAAAACCTCGGCCAGTGCGGTGGTCACGTTGCGTTTGCCTTGTGTTTGGCGCGCCGTTTTCAACGTGCTTGCAATGTCTTGGTGGGGCAGCAGGTTCACGGTGATTGCATCACCTTCGGCCCAGTAGCTCGAAATTTGCAAAACCGCAGGCCCGCTCAGACCGCGATGGGTGAAGAGCAAAGCTTCTTCGAACACCGTGCCGTTGGCTTCTGCCATCACGTCAGTTGCGACGCCAGAGATTGGCGCAAACCGTTGGTCGGAAAACGTCAGCGGCACTAGGGCAGGGCGGGTGTCAGTGATCTGATGCCCGAACTGTCGCGCGATGTCATAAGCAAAACCTGTTGCGCCCATCTTGGGGATCGATTTGCCGCCGGTCGCCAAGATCAGATTGCGCGCAGTCACGCTGTGTCGTTTGCCGTCGCGTTCAAGCATGGCGGTAAAGCGGGTGCCGTCATGGCTCAGATCGACAACCGACGTCCCCAACCAAAGTTGTGCGCCGGCCGACAACAGCTCGGATCGGAGCATCTCGACGATTTGAGTTGCTTTGTCATCGCAGAATAGCTGGCCCAAGGTCTTTTCATGCCACGCGATCTTGTGGCGATCCACGAGTTCAATGAAATCCCATTGGGTGTACCGGCTGAGCGCGGATTTGTGGAAATGCGGGTTCGCGCCAAGAAGCCGTGCTGGTTCGGTGTGCATGTTTGTAAAGTTGCAGCGCCCGCCACCCGAGATGCGAATTTTCTCACCGGGGGACTTGGCGTGATCAATGATCAGCGTCGAGGGCCCGGCCTGTGCCGCACACATCATGCCGGCGGCTCCGGCCCCTAGGATCAACGTGTCTACCTGCATGGCGCGCACCCACCATGGATCGGCATCAGGCGCAAGAGTATACCGGCGAATCATTCTTCTGGATCGCGCGAATCATATCGGTTAAGATGCGACCAGAGACCCGGGGAACACGGGCGATTGAGGCAGAAATAGCGGTGAAACCATGACAGAGATGGTCTATGGCGCGGTCCCCACCCGCGCGAGCGAACCTGTGTTGCCAAAATGGTGGCGTACGATCGACAAGTGGTCGTTGTCTTGCATCCTGATCCTGTTCGGCATCGGCATCCTGCTGGGGCTGGCTGCGTCACCGCCCTTGGCCGAGCGCAACGGGTTTGCGCCATTCCATTACGTGCAGCGGCAATCCGTGTTCGGGGCGCTGGCGCTGGGCGTGATGATTTTTGTGTCGATGCTTGGCCCCATTGTCGTGCGACGATTGGCAGTCCTTGGGTTTATCGCAGCCTTTATCGCACTGGCAATGCTGCCCTTTTTCGGTACTGACTTTGGCAAAGGCGCGGTGCGCTGGTACTCTTTGGGCTTTGCGTCGGTTCAACCGTCCGAGTTTCTTAAACCCACTTTCGTGATTGTGGCGGCATGGCTTTTGGCTGCCAGTCAGGATCTGGGTGGCCCGCCGGGCAAGACATTGTCTTTTGCACTGACGGTGAGCATTGTTCTGATGTTGGCATTACAGCCCGATTTTGGACAAGCTTGTCTGGTGCTGTTCGGCTGGGGGGTGATGTATTTCGTCGCCGGTGCGCCAATGCTTTTGCTGATGATCATGGCCGGGTTGGTCGTGTTTGCAGGCACCATTGCCTATAGCAATTCCGAACATTTCGCGCGTCGCATCGACGGCTTTCTGAGCCCTGAGGTCGATCCGACAACGCAGCTTGGCTATGCCACCAACGCCATCCGAGAAGGTGGGTTTCTGGGTGTTGGTGTGGGTGAAGGCCAAGTGAAATGGTCGCTGCCGGATGCGCATACCGACTTCATCATTGCTGTCGCAGCCGAGGAATATGGTCTCGTGCTCGTCCTCATCATCATCGCGCTTTATGCCACCATCGTGGTGCGGTCGCTGTTGCGGCTGATGCGCGAACGTGATCCGTTTATTCGCCTTGCGGGCACAGGGCTTGCTTGCATGTTCGGCGTACAGGCGATGATCAACATGGGCGTTGCCGTTCGTCTGTTGCCAGCCAAGGGCATGACATTGCCGTTCGTCAGCTACGGTGGGTCGTCGCTGATCGCTGGTGGCATCGCCGTAGGCATGCTTCTGGCCTTCACCCGGAGCCGTCCACAGGGCGAAATCGGCGATATCTTGCGGGGACGGTTGCGCTAGTGCCATCATCTGGGGTCATTCGGCCTAGGGTTTGTTGACAAACGGCGCTCGTACAGGTCTCTGTCGGGCTGTCCTTGGGTGGGCCTTGGACGGGGGAACCATGAGCAAACCGTATCTTATCATCGCAGCCGGGGGCACCGGTGGTCATATGTTTCCGGCGCAGGCGCTCGCCGAGGTCATGTTGCGCCGTGGCTGGCGGGTAAAACTGTCCACCGATGCGCGCGGTGCGCGCTACACCGGCGGTTTTCCACATTCAACTGAGATCGAACAGGTCGCCAGCGCCACCTTTGCGCGCGGCGGTGTCTTGGCCAAGGCTTTGGTTCCGTTCCGCGTTGTCGGTGGTGTGTTGTCGATGTCCTGGCGAATGCTGCGCGACCGGCCTGACGTCGTGGTCGGCTTTGGTGGCTATCCGTCGATTCCCGCATTGGGTGCGGCTTGGTTGCTGCGGCGGCCCAGGATGATCCATGAACAAAACGGTGTGCTGGGCCGGGTGAATGCGCTGTTTGCAAAACGTGTGCAGCGGGTCGCTTGTGGCACATGGCCGACCACATTGCCTGATGGCGTCGAAGGATCGCATGTTGGCAATCCGGTGCGTTTGTCCGTCAAGGATCGGGCTGGAGCGTCATATATCCCACCGGGCGATTACCCGATGTCGATCCTTGTGATCGGCGGCAGCCAAGGCGCACGCATCCTGTCGGACGTGGTGCCGCCCGCGATTGCGTCCTTGCCTCTAGAGACATTGCAACACCTGCGGGTCAGCCATCAGGCACGTGACGAAGATGGCGACCGCGTGGCCACCTACTATGCCGAACACGGGGTCGATGCGGAGGTGCAACCGTTCTTTAACGATCTGCCCAAGCGTATGACTGAAGCTCAGCTTGTGATCTCACGCTCTGGCGCGTCGAGCGTGGCTGATATCTCGGTGATTGGACGCCCGTCGATCCTGATCCCCTTTGCCGCTGCCACAGCTGATCACCAAACCGCCAATGCGCGCGGTTTGGTCGACGCGGGTGCTGCGATCCGCATTCCTGAAAGCATGCTGAACGTCGAGAGCCTTGCAGATCAGCTCACCACGATTTTGCAAAACCCAGACGCGGCTTTGCAAATGTCGCAAGCCGCGCTCGGACAAGCAAAACCTGACGCAGCGCAAGATCTTGCCGCGCTGGTCGAGTCGCTGGCCGGCCACAATCCACAGACCCTGGAAGGACAGACCGAATGAACGCCGCCACCAAATTGCCCGTCGATATCGGCGCCATCCACTTCGTTGGGATTGGCGGTATCGGCATGTCCGGCATTGCCGAGGTTTTGGTGAACTTGGGCTATACGGTGCAAGGGTCCGACCTGAAGGCGTCGAAGATCACAAACCGTCTGGCCGATCTGGGCGCACGCATCTTTGAAGGTCAGCGTGCCGAGAACCTTGACGGGGCCGAGGTGGTTGTCGTGTCTACGGCGATCAAACCGGGCAATCCGGAACTCGACGAAGCCCGGCTGCGCGGTCTTCCTGTGGTACGCCGCGCCGACATGCTGGCCGAGCTGATGCGCCTAAAATCGAACATCGCGATTGCGGGCACCCATGGCAAGACGACCACGACGACCATGATGGCAGAACTGATGGTCGCAGGCGGCTTTGATCCGACTGTCATTAATGGCGGAATCATCCACGCTTATGGCTCGAACGCGCGGATGGGGCAGGGAGAATGGATGGTGGTCGAGGCCGACGAATCCGATGGATCGTTCAACCGACTGCCAGCAACCATCGGTGTAGTGACCAATATCGATCCCGAGCACATGGAGCACTGGGGTGATTTCGACCGGCTGCGGCAAGGATTTCAGGACTTTGTGTCGAACATCCCGTTCTACGGTTTGGCGGTATGCTGCACCGACCATGAAGAAGTGCAACGGTTGGTGGGTAAGGTCACGGACCGGCGCGTCGTGACGTATGGCTTTAACGCGCAGGCCGATGTGTGCGCGGTGAACCTGACCTATAAAAAGGGCGTGGCGCATTTCGATATTGCCCTTCAGTCCGAAGATGATGTGATCGAAGGCTGCAGCTTGCCGATGCCCGGCGACCACAATGTGTCAAACGCCCTTTCGGCCGTCGCGGTGGCCCGGCATCTGGGGATGAAGAAATCTGAGATCCGCGAAGCTTTGGCCGCGTTTGGCGGCGTGAATCGTCGGTTTACCAAGGTCGGAGAATGGAACGAAGTCACCATTATTGACGACTACGGCCACCACCCGGTTGAGATTGCCGCCGTGCTGAAAGCCGCGCGTCAGGCGTCCGAGGGGCGTGTTATCGCCGTGCATCAGCCGCACCGCTACACCCGTCTGGCCAGCCTGTTTGATGATTTCTGCGCTTGTTTCAACGAAGCCGATGTTGTGGCGATCGCCGAGGTGTTCGCGGCAGGCGAAGACCCGATCGAGGGCGCGTCACGCGATGATCTGGTCGCCGGTCTGATCCGTCACGGCCACCGGCACGCGCGCGCGATCCTGAATGAAGACGATCTCGAACGGCTGGTCCGCGAACAGGCGCGGCCGGGGGACATCGTGGTGTGCCTTGGGGCGGGCACGATCTCGACCTGGGCAAACGGGTTGCCCGAGAGATTGGCGAAGTAGGCCTTCAAGACCTGCGAAAGATGCCTTGACACATCCTGATTTTCGGGTGGCCGAAAACCGGGGCGTTGCCCCTCGGCCTGCGGCCACTCCCCAAGGTATTTTTGAACCAGAGAAGACGATGGGACAGGGCATCCTTGATGCCTTAGTCGGGCTACGCTTTGAGCATGGTTTTGATGGCAGGAGCGATGCGATGGAACTGAATGCGGATTTCACGAAACGGGTCGTTGTTCATGCTGCGGATCAGCCATGGGTCGCGTCTCCGATGCCGGGTGTGGATCGCCGCATGCTCGACAGGATTGGCGATGAGGTGGCGCGGGCGACTTCGATTGTACGCTATGCGCCGGGTAGCGCGTTTTCAGAGCATACACATACCGGGGGTGAGGAATTTCTGGTTTTGGACGGTGTGTTTCAAGATGAACACGGCGACTACCCGGCGGGCACTTATGTGCGCAACCCGCCGACCACATCGCACACACCTGGTGCTGCGGCGGGGTGCACGATCTTTGTCAAACTCTGGCAGTTTGATCTGGAAGACCGAACGCAGTTTCGCGTGACGATGGCCGATCAGCTTGAGGCGTCGCGCGACGGCAATGCACGGGCGGAACTGCACCGCGATGCGCGTGAGGTGGTGTCGTATGTGTCGCTTGAACCGGATGCTGTCCTGACCGATACGGCTGAGGGCGGCATTGAGCTTTTGGTGCTGGACGGTGGCTTGCGTGAAGGCGTGGACGATTTGGTGCCTTGGTCTTGGCTGAGGCTGCCGGAGGATGCAGCCTTGCATGCGACGGCGGGTCCGAACGGGGCCAAGCTTCGGATGAAAACCGGGCACTTGCCGTTTGCTCAAGCGCCATCGGTCGGAACTTGAGTGGATCTGTTGCGATTGTCGGTGGCGGACTGACAGGGCTTGCCTTGGCCGACCGGCTGCACGCGGCTGGGATAGACTTCCAACTGTTCGAGGCGCGGGACCGATTGGGTGGCCGGATTAGTACGGCGCGTCGTGGGGCGGACTGGTTCGATCTGGGGCCATCCTGGTTCTGGCCGGGTCAACCGCGCATGGCTGCTTTGGTGCAGCGGTTCGGGTTGAATGTGATTGCGCAATATTCCGAAGGGGCGCAGCTTTATGAGACAGCCAAAGAAGAGGTGATCCGAGATCGTGGCTTTGCGTCGATGCAAGGATCATTGCGCGTGCATGGCGGGATGGGAGCGATTGTCGAGGCTTTGGCGAGCGCTTTGCCGCTTGGGTCGGCTGAGACCGGGCGCGCGGTGCAGTCAATCTCAGCAGATGGTACGATCAGTTTTGCTGATCACGGCGCATGTACGTTTGGTCGTGTCGTATTGGCCGTGCCGCCGCGTGTTGCCGCCGAGATCGCCTTCGCGCCGGAATTGCCGCATCATGTTCAGTCGGCGTTGTGCGGTATTCCGACATGGATGGCGGGCCATGCCAAGCTGGTTGCCGTTTATGACAGCGCATTCTGGCGCGACGATGGTCTGTCTGGCGATGCGTCGAGCCAGCTTGGACCGTTGGCGGAAATTCACGATGCCAGCGCCACGACGGGTGGGGCGCTGTTTGGGTTCGTAGGGGTTCCAGCGACGGCCCGCGCCGGTCAGCGCGATGCGGTCATCGATGCTTCGGTGGCGCAGCTGGGGCGATTGTTCGGGGCGCGCGCGATGAAACCTCTTGCCGTTTACTACACGGATTGGGCGGAGGAAGTTGGTACAGCAGTGGCAGCGGATCGCGCGCCGCTCATGCATCATCCGGCATATGGGCGCCCAACGGTTTTAGACCCCGCAGAGGGCAGCCGGATTTATTTTGCGTCCAGCGAATTGGCCCCTGAGATGGGCGGATATCTTGAGGGTGCGCTTGCTGCTGCGGATGAAGCTGCAGGCTGGGTATTGGGTATGATGCCCGGATAAGATGGGCCTCGATGTGTCACCGTACCCTGTGCTTCGGTCAACCGATATGGGGCACAGCCTTCGCGGGAATTCCCCGACTTCACCCTTTTCAGGACGTGATTTGGCCCGAAATGAACGGTACCCGATCCTAAGAAAAAGAACGTGCAGGGTCTACGGCAGATGCTTCTTTGGGTCACACTCGGTTGGGTATTTGCATCCGCGCTGGTTGCGATGTTGCCGATGCGCTGGCAGTATATGCCGGGGGTGGTGTTGCTTGCGGCGGCACCCGCGTTGATTGTTTTGATAGCACAGTCCTTGGGTCTGTGGGCCGCGCTAGGTGCTGCTTTGGCGTTTGTGTCGATGTATCGCAACCCGCTGCGCTATTTCTGGAAGCGCCTGACCGGGCAAGAGGTGGAGATTCCCCAATGATGAGCTATTCCCTGAGTGCCGCCTGTTGCTGGATCATTCTGGCAGCCATTCTTGCTGCGGTGCCGTCTAAGGACAACCACTGGCGGCGGGCGTATTTCCTAATGGCGCTTGGCGCACTGATCCTGATCTGGGTTTACATGCAGGATGGGGTTTATTGGGGTTTGGCCTTTACGCTTGCGGTTCTCAGCGTGTTTCGCTGGCCACTGCGCTATTTTGCAGCGTGGATCGTGCGACAGGTGACACGCCGCGCCGAATGAGGCTTTACGCGCCGCAGCCCTTTGGGCAAAACGCGAGCTATGAATGACCTTCCTGATGTGCGCGGTACACTGAGCCGCGATAAATCTTTATCCGATCTGACTTGGCTACGTGTGGGTGGGCCTGCAGACTGGCTATTCCAGCCTGCTGACGTGGACGATTTGCGAGCCTTTCTGGGTGAATTGGACGGCAACGTGCCGGTTTTCCCAATGGGCGTTGGATCGAACTTGATCGTGCGCGATGGTGGATTACGAGCGGTTGTGATCCGCATGGGGCGTGGGTTCAACGGCATCAGCACCGAAGGCAACCGTGTCACCGCCGGAGCGGCGGCGCTCGATGCGCATGTTGCCCGAAAGGCGGCAGATGCGGGCGTTGATCTGACCTTTTTACGCACAATTCCAGGTGCAATTGGTGGTGCGGTGCGGATGAACGCAGGCTGCTACGGCTCTTATGTGGCGGATCATTTGATTGAGGTGCGGGTTGTGACGCGGGATGGCGACCTAGTGACCCTGCCTGCAGCCGAGCTGGAACTGACCTATCGCTCAAGCAGCTTGCCAGATGGCTGGGTCGTTGTTGAGGCGGTATTCGAAGGCCTGACGGCCGAACCCGAAGCGCTTCATGCTCGCATGCAAGACCAGTTGGCCAAGCGCGATGCGACCCAGCCGACCAAAGATCGTACAGCAGGCAGCACGTTCCGCAACCCGGTGGGATTCTCCTCGACCGGGGCTGTGGATGATGTGCATGACCTCAAGGCGTGGAAGGTGATTGACGACGCGGGTTTGCGCGGTGCAACGCGGGGCGGGGCGCAAATGTCGCCAAAACATCCGAACTTTCTGGTCAATACCGGGAATGCCACTGCGGCTGACCTTGAGGGATTGGGCGAAGAAGTGCGAAAAAAGGTTTTCTTGCACTCTGGAATAGAGTTACAATGGGAAATCAAACGTGTTGGAGAGCCGTTGGCTGAAACAACACGACCGGACGAGGGATAAACCCTCGCAGGTGAAGGCGGTGCACCGGGCAGGTTGCACATCATAACAAGGGGCGTAGCCCCAGGCAGAAATGGGGGGCAACCCCTATAATTCGAGGCGATTTTGGGTATGTCGAGCAGGGCAAGCCCGAAAGTGGCAGTATTGATGGGTGGCCCCTCGGCCGAACGCGAGGTGTCCTTGTCGACCGGGCGCGAATGTGCCGCCGCTTTGCGGGACGAAGGTTTTGAGGTTCACGAGGTCGACGCAGGCCGTGATCTTGTATCCGTATTGTCCACCCTTTCCCCCGATGTGTGTTTCAACGCCCTGCATGGCCGCTGGGGTGAAGATGGTTGTGTTCAGGGTCTGTTGGAATGGCTTGGCTTGCCTTACACGCATTCGGGCGTTTTGGCATCGGCTTTGGCGATGGACAAAGAGCGGACCAAGGATGTGTATCGCCGTCATGGCTTGCCTGTGGTCGCCAGCGTTCTGGCGTCGCGTGATGTCGTGCGCAGCCAACACGTGATGCCGCCGCCCTATGTGGTCAAACCTTTCAATGAAGGGTCGTCGGTGGGCGTCTACCTTGTGAACGAAGATGCGAACGGACCGCCGGCCTTGTCGGATGAAATGCCGCAAACCGTAATGGTCGAAGCCTTTGCGCCCGGACGGGAGTTGACGACCACCGTGGTCGGAGATCGGGCGCTTTGTGTGACCGATATTCTGACCGATGGATGGTACGACTACGACGCCAAGTACAAGGCTGGAGGGTCGCGGCATGTTTTGCCCGCGGACGTCCCCAAAGACATCACTGCTGCCTGTCTCGACTATGCCGTTCGTGCGCATGTTGCGCTGGGCTGTCGCGGCGTGACGCGCACTGATTTCCGCTGGGATGAAAATAAAGGTCTAGATGGATTGATCCTGCTTGAGACCAACACCCAACCGGGTATGACGCCCACATCGCTCACGCCCGAACAAGCGGCCCATTCGGGGATGAGCTTTGGTGCGCTGTGTCGCTGGATTGTTGAGGACGCGTCATGTCACAGATGAGCGCACGCCCCGATCCTGCGCCGTCGCGGTTGAAGTACCGGATGGAGCGGCTCATGTTGACGCCGCTTTTTCGGCTGGTGCTGCGATTTGGTGTGCCGTGTCTTTTGACCTTTGGGGCTTCAAGCTGGTGGCTCTCGGTCGAGGGAAATCGTCAGATGATTTTTGACACCTATGCCGATCTGCGCTCACAAGTGGAAAGCCGTCCTGAATTCATGGTCAACATGATGGCGGTTGATGGCGCGAGCGATCTGGTGGCCGATGGCATCCGGCAAATGCTGCCTTTGGACTTTCCAATCAGTTCTTTCGACCTCGATCTTGAAGCGATGCGTGAAACTGTTGTGTCGCTCGATCCGGTGAAATCAGCGCGGCTTTATGTGCGTCAAGGTAATGTCCTTCAGGTCGATGTTGTTGAACGCGTGCCGGTTGTGCTGTGGCGCAACGACCTGGGTTTGCAGCTTTTGGACAATGAAGGCGTGTTGGTCGGACCAGCCTTCGTTCGGGCGGATTGGCCAGAGCTGCCGTTAATTGTCGGAGACGGCGCCAATGGGCAAGTGATCGAAGCGTTGGAACTCATTGCCGCGGTCGGGCCTTTGGCGGGCCGTTTGCGCGGGTTGGTGCGCATGGGGGAACGGCGTTGGGACGTGGTTCTGGACCGGGATCAGCGCATTCTTTTACCCGAAACCGACGCGGTTCAGGCGCTGGAACGCGTCATCGCGATGGATCAGGCAGTGGATATGTTGGAGCGAGATCTGGAAGTGGTCGATCTTCGGCTGCCCAGCAGGCCAACACTTAGAATGACAGACGGTGCAGTGCAGGAATTGCTCCGCATCCGGGCGATCGAGGCAGGGGAGCCATTGGAATGATCGAGCTTTACGAGTCACAGCGGGCAATGCGCAACATGCGCAAGGCGGCGATGCAGAGAGGGGTGATTGCCATTCTCGACATTGGCAGCTCCAAGATTGCTTGCCTTGTGCTGCGTTTCGATGGAACGGATCGCGCGCTCGAGAGTGACAGTATTGGTTCACTGGCTGGTCAGTCTGGGTTCCGGGTGATTGGGGCCGCGACAACCCGGTCGCGCGGTGTTCGCTTCGGTGAGATCGATTCGATGGGCGAAACCGAACGCGCCATCCGCACAGCGGTTCAAGCAGCGCAAAAGATGGCGCAGATTCGCGTAGATCATGTAATTGCGTGTTTTGGTGGGGCCGATCCGCGCAGCTATGGGCTGGCGGGCAAAGTTGATATTGCGGGCGCCACGGTTGATGAACAGGATGTCGCGCGCGTGCTGTCGGCCTGCGATGTGCCAGACTTTGGTCACGGGCGCGAAGTTTTGCATGCGCAGCCGGTGAATTTCGCGTTAGATCACCGCTCTGGCTTGATCGACCCGCGCGGTCAGATCGGTCAGGAACTGGCGGCGGATATGCACATGCTCACCGTAGATGCCATGGCGATCCAGAATCTGGCCCATTGCATGAAGCGGTGTGACCTGGAACTCGCCGGGATTGCCAGCTCGGCTTACGTGTCAGGCGTGTCGGCTTTGGTCGAAGACGAACAAGAGCTTGGAGCGGCCTGTATCGATATGGGCGGCGGATCAACAGGCATCTCTATCTTCATGAAAAAGCACATGATTTTCGCGGACGCGGTGCGTATGGGCGGTGATCATGTGACCAGTGATATTTCGATGGGCTTGCAGGTTCCGATGGCTGTCGCCGAACGGATCAAGACGTTCCACGGCGGTGTGGTCGCCACAGGTATGGATGACCGCGACATGATTGAAATCGGTGGTGATACCGGCGATTGGCACCACGATCGTCGATCAGTGAGCCGCGCGGAACTAATTGGGATCATGCGGCCCCGTGTTGAAGAGATTCTGGAAGAAGTCCGGGCACGGCTGGAT
>NZ_CBFHLV010000056.1:0-21691 GCF_965656765.1 Marivita sp.
AGGTCCGGGGCGCCTTGCCCCGCCGCGCAAGAGAACGGTCATGGCCCAACGGGCGGCGCCGCTTTCGTTTCGATCTTTGGGAGGCATCTCCCACAATGCAAAACACCCGGCGGGGACTTTCCCGACCGGGCGTTTGTTGTGGCGTGTCGGTCAGGCGCGTCTACCTGACCGTGATCGGTCAGCCCAATTCGGCCAACCGGTCCATCGCGTCCTGCAGCTTGGCGGCCTCGTCTTCACGCGCTGCCAAATTGGCACGGGTTTCTTCGACCACCTCATCCGGCGCGCTTGCGACGAATTTCGGGTTGTTCAACCTCCCCTTCATTCCGCCGATTTCCTTAGCAAGCTTTTGCAACGCCTTGTCCAGACGCGCTTTTTCCTCGTCCACATCAATGATGTCGGCCAATGGAATGCCAAAAGTCGCGCCATCGGCAGGAACCGTTGCGCAGCCTTTGGGGAAGCTGTCGACCACAGTGAGCTCATCAATCCGCGCCAGACGCTTGATCAGCACCTCGTTTCGGTCCCATGCTGCCTTCGCCGCATCGCCGTAATCCTTGACGACCAGTGGAAGATAGAGCCCCACCGGGACGTGCATCTGCTGCCGTGCTGACCGAATGCCTTCGATCAGACCAATCACCCAGTTCATTTCGCGGTCGGCCTCTGCATCGATCAGATCGGTGCCATAAGTCGGCCAATCCGCATGAACCAGCATCTTGTCGCGCGTGCCTGTCACCGCCCAAAGCTCTTCAGTGATAAAGGGCATGATCGGGTGCAACAGGATCAGGCACTGGTCGATGACCCACGCCATTGTCTCTTTGGTTTCCGCCGTTTGCGGGCCTTCGTCGAGCAACAGCGGCTTGGAGAATTCCACATACCAGTCGCAGACTTTGCCCCAGACAAAGCGATAAAGCGCCGCCGCCGCATCGTCGAAACGGTAGGCATCCAGCGCTGCATCCACCTCGGCGCGCACGCGGGCGGTTTCACCAATGATCCAGGTGTTCACGGTCGCGGTGGCCTTGGGGATGTCGGTGTCTGGCGTTCGGTTCTCGAACACGCCATTCATTTCGGCAAAGCGGGTCGCATTCCAAAGCTTCGTCCCAAAGTTCCGATAGCCTGCGATCCGCTGCATATCGAGCTTCAGAACGCCACCCAATGAGGCCATCGCAGCATTGGTAAAGCGCAGCGCGTCGGCGCCGTATTCGTCAATGATCTCAAGCGGATCAACCACGTTGCCCAGCGACTTGGACATCTTCTTGCCCTTCGCGTCGCGGACAAGACCGTGCAGGTAGACATCCTTGAAAGGGATCTGATCGACGACTGCCAATTGCATCATCATCATTCGCGCGACCCAGAAGAACAGAATGTCCTGACCGGTCACCAGAACAGATGTGGGGAAGTATTTGGTCAGTTCCGGCGTCTGTTCCGGCCAGCCCAGTGTGCCGATTGGCCAGAGACCCGACGAGAACCATGTGTCCAGAACGTCAGGGTCCCGAGTCAACGCAACACCTTCGCCCGCCATGGCTTGCGCCTCGGCCTCGGTCGGCGCGCAGAACTGGTTGCCATCGCCGTCAAACCAAACAGGGATCTGATGCCCCCACCACAGCTGGCGCGAGATGCACCACGGTTCGATATTCTCGAGCCAGTGGAAATAAGTCTTCTCGCCCGATTCCGGGACGATCTTCACGTCGCCATTGCGCACCGCATCCAGCGCGGGGCGAACGATCTTCTCTGCGTCGACAAACCACTGGTCGGTCAGCATCGGTTCGATCACAACCTTGGAGCGGTCGCCAAAAGGCTGCATGATGGGCTTGGCTTCGACCAGCGGCACCAACGTGTCCTCGCGTGCTTCGCCGCCCTCTTCAGGGGCTACCGGTGCTTTGGGCGATCCAAGGCGTGGGTCGGTGACGGGAACCATTACGGCCAGACCTTCGGATGTGATTTCGTCAATCACAGCCTTGCGGGCCTCGAACCGGTCCAGACCGCGCAGATGATCGGGAACAAGGTTCAGCGCGTCGGTTTCCGCCTCGGTCAGTGTGCGTTCGCCCCGTGCTACGGCGCCCGCAACTAGTGCTGCCTCGGCATAGGACGCACCGTCGTCGCGCATGTGGGCCTTGGTGTCCATCAGACGGTAGCACGGGATGTTTCCGCGCTTGGCAACGCCATAGTCGTTAAAGTCATGCGCGCCGGTGATCTTGACCGCGCCGGACCCGAAGTCAGGGTCGGGGTAGTCGTCGGTGATGATCGGGATCAGGCGTCGGTGCTCTTTCGGTCCAACCGGAATCTCGCAGAGTTTTCCGACGATTGGCGCATACCGCTCATCCGACGGGTGAACCGCAACAGCGCCGTCCCCCAACATGGTTTCGGGGCGCGTCGTGGCGATGGAGATATAGTCGCGCTCTTCCTCCAGCACGACGTTCCCGTCCTCGTCTTTCTCGATATAGGTATAGGTCGCACCACCCGCGAGCGGGTATCTGAAGTGCCACATATGGCCGGGGTTCTCGATATTCTCGACTTCGAGATCCGAGATCGCGGTCTCGAAATGCGGGTCCCAGTTGACCAACCGCTTGCCGCGATAGATCAGGCCCTTGTTGTACATATCCACGAAGACCTTGATCACTGCGTCATGGAAGTTCGGCCCATTGCCGCGATCCGGGTCGCCGGCCGCGCCGCCCATGGTGAACGCCTCTCGCGACCAGTCCGCCGATGCGCCAAGGCGCTTGAGCTGTCCGATGATCGTGCCGCGCGATTTGACCTTTTGTTGCCAGACGCGATCAAGGAACGCGTCACGCCCCATCTCGCGACGGCTTGGTTCGCCATTGGCGGCCATTTCACGCTCGGTCACCATCTGCGTGGCGATGCCCGCGTGGTCCGTGCCCGGCTGCCAGAGCGTGTCAAAGCCGCGCATCCGGTGCCAGCGGACAAGGATATCCTGCAACGTGTTGTTGAACGCGTGCCCCATGTGCAGCGAGCCGGTGACGTTCGGCGGCGGGATCATCACGCAGAATGTTTCATCGCGGGACGCATTGGCCCCCGCTTTGAAGGCACCACTGTCTTCCCACGCCTTGTAAAGCCGCGCTTCGGCGGCCTGGGCGTCGAATGTCTTTTCCATCGCCATGGGGTCAGTTCCCGCTTTTGTGCCGCCCAATGGGCCGCATGTGTTCCGTTCCGCCTCATCTAGCGAAAGGGCGCAGAAAGGAAAACCCAGAGGGTGCGGGAAAATGGGTCATGCGGGTGAAAGGGGTCTGAAAAGAAAAAACGGTGATGCCAAGGGAGGAGAGGCATCACCGTTTCCAGTTCATGACGTCCAGGGAGGAGGAGAGGACGCCGAGTTCTTATGGGCCGTAGCCCGGAATATGTGACGGTGACACCAGGGAGGAGGAGAGGTGCCACCGTCTAGTTCACGACATCCAGGGAGGAGGAGAGGATGCCGAGACCGTGTGGGCCGAGGCCCGAAACCTGTGACGGTGACACCAGGGAGGAGGAGGAGAGGTGCCACCGTCTAGTTCACGACATCCAGGGAGGAGGAGAGGATGCCGAGATCGTGTGGGCCGAGGCCCGAAACTTGTGACGGTGACGCAAGGGAGGAGGAGATGCGCCACCGTCAAATACGGAGCACCCAGGGAGGAGGAGAGGGTGTCCGATTTGTTTGGCAAGGGGCCCGATCAGGGGCCGTGCTCACCGAATTCTGGTCAGGCTTCGTATGCAGCCTGATATGCAACGCGTTTGATCTCGGAATGGTTCAATCCAAGATCGCAAAGTTCGCGGTCCGACAGCGCGCTGAGTTCGCGAAGGGTGTCACGATAGACCTTGCGGCGTGCCGCTGCGGCGCGGTAATCTGCTACAAGCGTGTTCATCCGGTCAATGATGCCGTTGCCGACTGCGCCGAGACTGTTTGTTTCGTATGCCATGTATCTGCTCTGTTCGAATATGTGTGTTTCTGTTCGCTTGAAACAAAGATAGGCAAATGCTGCGCCTGCACAATAGTTTTTTGCCTCAACGCTGCTATGCAGCAATTGCATAGACCAAATGGTTCAAATTTGTGCGTTTTGCGCTAACAGCGCTAATTTTGGGGCAAGCGGTTGAAGCTTAACGGCACGGCTGCCATTTGTTTTACATAAAGATGAAAGGTTGTGCATGTCGGCAACACCCGAACAGATTCGCGCTGCGCTGGCCCGGGTGGCCATTCCGGACGGTAAAGACCTTATTTCGGCTGATTTGGTGCGGGCGATTCAGGTGGATGGGTCGTTTGTACGCTTTGTGATCGAGGCGCCATCCCCCGAGATTGCCCGCCTGATGGAGCCTGTGCGCAAGGCCGCTGAAGCCGTTGTCGCCGAACTGCCGGGCGTGTCTGAGGTGTCAGCAGCGTTGACTGCGCATGGACCTGCCGCAGCGCCACCCAAAGGCCTCAAGATCGGCGGACACATGAAACCGCAGGCCGGATCGCTCAAACCTTCGGGTGTGGCGCGGATCTTGGCCATTGGATCGGGTAAGGGCGGTGTCGGCAAATCCACGGTATCGTCGAACCTTGCCGTAGCGCTTGCGCGTGCGGGACGCCGTGTTGGTTTGCTTGACGCCGATATCTACGGCCCCAGCCAGCCACGTATGATGGGCGTCTCGCAAAAACCCGAGAGCCCAGACGGCCAGACGATCATTCCTCTGAAGGCGCATGGTGTCACGGTGATGTCCATCGGATTGATGCTGCCCGAAGAAAAGGCTGTGGTTTGGCGTGGTCCGATGTTGATGGGTGCGTTGCAACAGATGCTGAGCCAAGTGGCTTGGGGCACGTTGGACGTGTTGCTGGTCGATCTGCCTCCGGGCACGGGTGACGTGGCGATGACCCTGTGCCAAAAGGCCGAAGTGACGGGGGCGATCGTGGTATCGACACCTCAGGACGTGGCGCTGCTCGATGCCCGTAAGGCACTGGATATGTTCGAAACTTTGAAAACGCCGGTTTTGGGGCTGATCGAGAATATGGCGGTGTTCACCTGTCCGCATTGCGGCGGTCAAAGCCACATCTTTGGGGCAGGTGGCATGGTGGCCGAGGCGTCTGCGCGTGATGTGCCGCTATTGGCGCAGCTGCCACTGGATCTGGACACCCGTCTGGCCGGTGATGGCGGTGCCCCTGTTGCGGCAGGGGATGGGCCGATGGCAGATGCCTATGGAATCCTGGCGGATCGGTTGATTCAGGGTGGAATGGCCTGAGTTGGGCGCAGGGTAAGTTAACCCATCGCAATGCTTCGTTTACAGAGCGGCGCGCGCGCCAGCGGATTTAACGTGCCACGGTCAAACGCTGGCTGAACCGATAGCTGGATTTCGTAAGGCCCTTGGGTGCACGCGGGAATCGGGCGCGTTTTACCGCGGCCAACGCGGCCTGATCCAAGCGGCTGTTTCCCGAGGACGCCGCGATAGACACGCCGGATACGCGCCCCGTGGGTGTGATCGCGATCACCAGCTTCACCGTGCCCTTCGCGCCGCGCGGGGGACGATGGGCGCGGCGCAACGCAGACGTGATCTGTGCGCCCCATTGCTGTTCAAGTCCTGCCAGTTGTGCTTTCGATGGCCCGCGCGGTGCGGGCGCTTTGGCGGCTGGTGCCGGGCTGGCCGCTTGGCTTGCCCCCGATCCTTTTGCAGTTTGTTTGGGCCGCGAAGCGCTTTGCGTCTGCTTTGGTTTGGGCGCTGCCCGCGGTGCAGGTCTGTCCGGACGCAGCTCTGGGCGCAAGGACGCGATTGGGGCGGTCCGGCTGACTGGCGGTGTCGTGTCAATTCTTGGGGAGGTTGGCGCAGTCTCTGCCATTTCGAACGGGGCTGGCGCAGTAAGGCGTGGCCTGCTGTGTGCCGATGCTGGTACGTCCGGCGCGTCAGTTTCTTGCGCCATGGGGACCGGCAGCGTGTCTGGTGTGGTCTGGGCCAGTGGCACGGGCGGCGCGGGCAAGCGCGTTTCGGCTTGCGGTAGCTCTGGTGCGGGGCTGGGGGGCGCCAGAGCGATTGCATGCGGCTGTTGTGACACTGGTGCGTCTTGGCGTGGGCGGTCAGGGGCGAACGCTGCCTTTGGAGTCATCAAATTTGGCGCTTCACTGACCTCAGGCGCACGTTCCCAGTCTTGAACCATCGCGGCAAGGGTGGGCGTTGCGGCCTGAACGGTCACATCCGCCTCGCCGTCAGGCCCGTCACTTGTCCCTCCGCTTTGCAGGGGGGCAACGGCCAATGTCGCCGCGTGAAGTGCACCGGATAAAGCGATAAAGGCTGTGATCTCCAGAATGCGCATCAGCCACCCTCTGTCACGATCTCTACGCGGGTCGCGCCGAGAGCGGTTAGAGTTGCAAGGATTTGAGCCAGGGTCGCGGCTGGCAGGTTGGCGTCGGCGTGCACGCGAAGCGGGTCTTCTGCGGCTATCGAAATGGCTTGCGTCAACGCGAGATCGCCACGCGCGGTGTCAAAGGCGATTTCTCCGTCATCATTGATATAAAGTGCGTTTTGACCTGTATCCTCGTGCCCGGTGGCGCGTGGCAAGTCCAGATCAAACGGGGCCGGGGGCACGATCTGAGCGGTCATCAGAAAGAAGATGAGCAGCAGGAACACCACGTTGATCATTGGCACAACGGGTTCGCGTGCAGACCGCCGCGACTGCGGCTTGATGCGTGTGCGGCGTCTCATTCCAGCACCACAAGGTTGGTCCAGCCGGCGGCGCGCAGGGCGCCCATCGCGTTCAGTAGATGCTGCACCGATGCGCCGTCGCGGGAGCGCAGGATGATGATGTCCGTGTCGCGGGTCATCAAGGGGGTCAGGGCTGCAACCGGATCAGGTGTTTCAACTCCGTTAACACTCAGGCCGTCTGGCAGGACAGTGACCAGTCGTGGTGGCCCGTCATATTGCGTCGAGCCGCTGCCTGACAGCGTCACCGGGATCGCGTCGGTGACGCCGAACCGGGCGGCGAGCATGAAGAAGACCAGTAGCAGGAACACAACGTCGATCATCGGGGTCAACCCGATGCGGCGTCTGCGTTTCTGGTGGCTTAGGTCTAACATGTCAGCCTTGTTTGCTTTTGCTCAGGATTCGGGTGGCAAGGTCGTCAAAATCATGGGCCAGTTGGTCATTGATGCTGTCGAACCAGCTGAGCGCCATGGAAGCTGGGATCGCCACGGCCATGCCTGCGGCGGTGGTCAAAAGCGCCTCCCAGATGCCGCCGGCAAGGGCGGAGGGATCGGCGCGCGCGCCGCTGTCCTGCAGCGCCTGAAATGCGTCGATCATGCCAAGTACGGTGCCCAGAAGACCGATCAGTGGCGCGATGGTCGCGATAAGATCGAGGGCGCGCAGGCCGCTGCCAGCGTCCATCAATGCGCCACGGGCGACACGGGCGGTTTCATCCCGGGCATCTTCGGCGGTAAGGGATTGGCTGGCGTTCATCGCGGTTTTGACCACACGGGCGCGCAGGCCGTTGCGCGACTGCAGGCCAGACAGAGCTTTATCGTGCTGGCCACGTTGCCAGAGGTTCACCGCTGCCTCGGTTGCGTCTCGACGCCATGCCCCCATGAGCGAGAGCCGCCATAGCTTCCACAAGATTAGGCCAAGGGTGATAACACTCAGCCCCGCGATGACCCAGAGCGCGGGGCCCCCGATGTTCAGAAAGGCGATGATGTCGGTCATGCGGGCTGTCCGTTTTCTTGTGCGGCTTGGGTCATGTCAGAACCCCCAAGGGCTGTACGATTGGGCCTTGTGGCGTGTCGAGCACGTCTGCTTTCAGGTGGAATACCTCGGCCAGCATCCTGGGGGTAAGCACGTCGCGCGGCGGACCGTCGGCGATAATCTGGCCTGCGCCCATTAGTATGAGCCGGGTGCAATAGCGCCCCGCAAGCGACAAGTCGTGGAGCGAGGTCAGCACGGCGCGGCCTTCTTTCGCCAAGGTCTCAAAGACCTGAAGCGTGGCGATCTGGGCGGCGGGGTCGAGGCCTGCAATGGGTTCGTCAGCCATCAACAGCGGCGTGTCTTGTGCCAAAGTACGTGCGATCAGAACACGGGCCTGTTCGCCCCCGGAGAGGGCGGTGGCCAGCCGTTGGCGGTAATTCTGCAATCCCATGCGCGCGAGGGCTGCATCGACGGCGGTTTGGTCTGTCTCTGATAATGATGCGCCACGGGCGAGATATGGCAGCCGACCTAGTGCCACGATCCGCTCGACGCTCATCGGCCACGCGATTTCGCGGGTTTGTGGCAGCCATGCCGCTTGTGCTGCGCGTTTGCGCGGCGGCAGGGCGGCAAGACTGCTGATGCCGTCGGAGGGCAGCAGGCCCAACGCGCCGCGCAACAATGAGGTCTTGCCTGCGCCGTTGGGGCCGATCAGGCCGACGCATTCGCCGGGTCCGATGGACAACGATGCGGCATCGACCACCGGGCATTCGCCGCGTTTGACGGTCAGGTTTTGCAACGACAGAAGGGTCACGCAATTTCCCTCCGTGTTTTATATATAAGGTGCAAAAATAGAGGTGCACCAATCAGGGCCATGACAACACCCAGTTTCAAGTCGCGTTCCAGCAGCACCAACCGGGTCACCAGATCAGCGGCCAGAACCATCGAAGCGCCACCAAGGGCCGAGGCCCACAATAAGGTGGAGGGTCTGCCTTCGGCAAAGCGTCGCAAGATGTGTGGCACCACAAGGCCGACGAACCCAACAGCACCCGCGACGGCTGTGGCGGCGCCGACTGCGGCGGCGGTGCCGAACAGAAGTTGAACGCGCATCTTCGAGAGTGAGATGCCCATTGCCTCGGCGGCGTCTTCGCCCAGCGTGAGCGCATCAAGGCCACGGCCCAGAGAGGCCAGAGCGATCCATCCCAGCGCCATGATCGGCAGAGCGAGCCAGACATGGCTCATGGCGCGATTGGCGACTGAGCCCATCATCCAGAACATGATCTCGGACGCGGCATAAGGGTTGGGCGACAAGTTGAGTGTCAACGAGGTGAGCGCTGCGGCAAAAGCCGACACTGCAATGCCAGCAAGGATCAGCGTCAGGGATGAGCCACGCGGTCCGGCAAGCAGGAGGATCAGCCCGACTGCCAGCCCGGCAAATCCCAGTGAGGTGATCGGAAGTGCGAGCAAAAAGGTCGCAGCAAATCCGGTTTGCAGCGCGATCACGGCGCCAAGGGCGGCAGACCCAGACACGCCAATCAGGCCTGGTTCGGCCAGCGGGTTTCGTAAGAAACCCTGCATCGCGGCACCGGCAAGGCCCAACGACACGCCGATCATTGCCGCAAGCAATGTGCGGGGCAGGCGGATTTCCTGCATGATCGTGATGTATAGCGGGTTGCCGCGCCCAAAGAGCGCGTTCAGACCCTCGGGGACAGAGATCGCCGCATAGCCGACAAAAAGCGATGCGAGAAACATCACCCCTGTCAAACTCATCAGCGCACTAAAGAGCTTCACCGCTCTGCCTCCCGCGCATTTAACATATCAAGCCTTCGGGACGCGCCCAAAGACGGTGACTGTCACCACACCGGAGTACCGTCACATCCCGCGCACCCCGCGCGAGTGTAGGGTGATCTGTCACGGCAGGTCTCCTGACTTGCGGGTCGGGGCGTGTATCGGGCCTTCCCGGTTTCCCAGTGGCATTTGCCGAACACGCTCGCCGCTTACAGTTGCGGGGGCAGTCGTGGTGTTGCACCACGTTCCCTTTTCACCGGGTTTTGCCCGGACCATGACACGTTCGGCGTACAACTGGGCAGATCGCATTGCAAGCTTTGCCATTCTCTGGTCGCGGATGGGCCAAGTATGGGAATGTGCATGGGAAATGATGGGACATGTCGTCATTGCCGCGTGTGGCATTCCGAATCAAATCGATGATTCGGCTGGATTTCGCCTAAAATTTACGATTCTTGTTGGGCGAATACCTTGTAATTTTCAAATGTTCTTGATTTGTTTTATCTCGGTGTGGGAAATTATGGGCAAAAGTGGTGTGCCGACGTTGTGACTACATCTTGTATAGGTTCTTCGTCAGTTGCGCGTATTTGGGGTGATTTGGTTCAGATTTTCTCTAGATACGGTTCTCTAAGAGTGTCTAAAACTACATCTGGACAGAAGTTCCCATAAAAAACTGTTGCGACCCATGCTTTCCCATGGCATCCCTAATGCACGAGATGAGAGCAGGAACAGCAAACGAGGCGACACAGACCTCGACGCGGTATCCAGATAATAAAAAAAGCAGGTTTCATACAGGCACCCGCTTTCATCGAACGACAGAGATCCGGCGCGCGGGCGAGCAGACATCCCCCCAGGTGGCGCGCGCAGTCGGACATTCCCGGAAACGGGACACGGGCGGCGGGTTGATCAGTGGCAGCAGATCAACCCGCCGTTTCCGTTTCCAGGGATCAGCGCAGTGAAAGGACCGGTAGGGCAGTGACCCGTAGGTTGAGGTTCAGAGGCGAAAGCCATCACAAGGTTGATGGTAAGGGCAGGGTGTCTATCCCAGCCACGTTTCGTCGTGTCCTCGAGGCGGGCGATCCTGCGTATACTGACGGCCTGAACCCTGAGCTGGTCATCGTCTACGGCGACAAACGCCGGAAATACCTTGAATGTTATACGATCGAAGCCATCGAAGAGGTGGATGAAAAGATCGAGGCGCTCCCGCGTGGGTCGGTTGAGCGTAAGATGTTGCAACGCCTGTTCAACGGACAATCCCATGCCACTAGTGTGGATGAAACCGGGCGGCTGGTTTTGCCTGCCAAGCTGCGCCAGAAGATCGGGCTGTCGGCTGAGGCGTTTTTCATCGGTGCCGGTGATACGTTCCAGATCTGGGACCCCGAGACCTTTGAAGCCGAAGAACAGGCCGCGACGGATGAATGGCTGGACGAGTTGCCAGATGATGTTGATCCGCTGATCTATCTGGATCAGCAGCCGGGGGGCTGATCGGATATGTCTGCTGCCGCTGCCACACCGTCCGATGATCCGCACATTCCTGTTCTTCTTGCCCCGCTGTTGCGCGCAGTTGCACCGGTCAGTGGTGTATGGGTCGATGGCACTTTTGGCGCCGGCGGCTATGCGCGTGGGTTGATCGAAGCGGGCGCGAAAACAGTCATTGGGATTGATCGCGACCCGCTGGCACATGAAATGGCTGCGGCGTGGTTGCCCGAGTTCGGCGGTCGGATTGTGTTGCATCAGGCCAATTTCGCTGAAATGGATCAGATCGCTTCGGACGTGGATGGCGTTGTTCTGGACCTCGGCGTGTCGTCGATGCAGTTGGATCAGGCGGACCGTGGATTTTCGTTCATGAAGGACGGTCCGTTGGACATGCGCATGGGGCAGGACGGTCCGTCAGCGGCGGATATTGTCAACGGCGCGGACGAGTTCGATATCGCGGATATTCTTTATACGTATGGCGAAGAGCGCGCCTCGCGACGGATCGCCAAGTCGATTGTTGCGGCGCGCAAGATGGCACCGATCACGCGGACGCTTGAGCTGGTCAAGATCATCGAATCCTGCCTTCCGCGCCCCAAGCCTGGGCAATCGCACCCGGCGACGCGCAGTTTTCAAGCCTTACGCATTGCCGTGAATGACGAATACGGCGCGTTGATGCAGGGCTTGATGGCCGCCGAGCGTGCGTTGAAGCCTGGCGGGCTACTGGCCGTGGTTAGCTTTCATTCGGTTGAGGATCGCATGGTCAAGCGTTTCATGCAGGCGCGCGGTGGACAAGCGGGACGTGCCAATCGCTATGCGCCTGAAATCGAGACAGAAATCCCGGCGTTTCAGATTGTGACCCGCAAGGCTGTGGGTCCGGATGATGATGAGCTGGCGGTCAATCCACGGTCGCGGTCTGCCAAGTTGCGTGTGGCGCGCCGCACCGAAGCCCCGGCGGGCGAAATTGACGCCGGGCAAATTGCCTTGCCTCAGTTGAAGGAGGATCGCTGATGCGTTCCCTGCTTTATGTCCTGACGTTCCTGACCGTCATCGGGGCGGCGTTTTGGGCTTATCATGAGAATTACAAAACACAGGCCGCGTTGGGTGAGGCCCAAGCGGTGCGGTCTGACATTGCGGCTGCGCGGGCTCGGCTGGCTGTGTTGCGCGCCGAATGGGCGTATTTGAACCGTCCCGACCGATTGCGCGATTTGGCCGAGGTGAATTTTGAACGCTTGGGCCTCATGCCGCTGGAACCGGATCAGTTCGGGCGGGTCGATCAGATTTCGTACCCCAAGCCGCCGGAATTGCCTATTACCGATCCGGTTGAGATCTCAAGCGCAGGCGCACAGGAGCAAGAGCCATGATCCGCACGCCGCTTCGGCCCTTAGCGCAAATCCTTGATGCGCGACGTAAGGGTGAAAACCCCGACGCCATCGAACGTGAAAACTTGCGGATTCGGCACGAACAGATGCGCGACAAAGCCAGATCCCGCGCCGAAGGTCGGTTGCTGGTGATGGCGGTCATGTTCTTTTGTGCGTTCGGAGTGATTGGCGCACGCATGGGTACTTTGGCGGCATCTGAGGCAGAAGAGCCGCGGGCGCAGGCCACGGGCGCGTCGATCATCGCCAGCCGCGCCGATATCGTTGACCGTCAGGGGCGCATTCTGGCGACCAACATGGAGACCTTTTCGCTGTATGCGCATCCGCAGCAGATGGTTGATCCGCTCAAAGCTGCAAAAGAATTAGTATATATTTTTCCAGAGCTTAGCGAAGAGCGTTTGCTTAAAGACTTCACTGGCAAGCGTAAGTTCATGTGGGTGCGTAAAAAACTTAGCCCAGAGCAAAAACAGAAAGTTCATGATATCGGTGAGCCAGGGCTGTTGTTTGGGCCGCGCGAGATGCGGCTTTACCCCAATGGTGCGCTGGCATCGCATATCCTTGGTGGAGCGAGCTTTGGCCGTGAAGGTGTTCATTCTGCTGAAGTTATCGGCACCGCGGGGATCGAGAAGTTCTTCGATGAGGACCTTCGCGACCCGGCACGTGAAGGTGCTCCGCTTGAGCTGTCATTGGACCTGACCATTCAGGCTGCGACCGAGCGCGTGTTGCTGGGCGGCATGAAGCTGATGAATGCCAAAGGTGCGGCCAGCGTTTTGATGGATGTGCACACCGGTGAGGTGATCGCGATTGCGTCTTTGCCTGATTTTGACCCGAACGACCGTCCGCGCCCTTTGACCGAAGGCGAGGCGTCAGACAGTCCGCTGTTCAACCGGGCGGTTCAGGGGGTGTACGAGCTAGGGTCGACCTTCAAGGTGTTTGCGTCTGCGCAGGCGCTTGAATTGGGGTTGGTCAATCCAGAGACAGTGATCGACACGTCTGGCCCGATGAAGGTGGGCGGGTTCAAGATCGGTGAATTTGCCAACAAGAATTACGGCCCGTTGTCGGTGTCCGATATCATCGTCAAAAGCTCGAACCGTGGAACGGGGCGATTGGCGTTGGCGATTGGGACGAAGCGTCAGCAGGAGTTTTTGAAGAGCCTTGGATTCTTTGAGCCAACGCCGCTTGAGATTGTGGAAGCCAAGGGTGGGCAGCCACTGTTGCCCAAACGCTGGACCGATTTGTCGAGCGTGACGATATCTTACGGTCACGGCCTGTCATCGAGCCCTCTGCATCTTGCCGCTGGTTATGCGGCGCTTGCCAATGGTGGCTATAAGGTGGAACCGACGCTGCTCAAGCAGGATGGTCCGGCGCTTGGCCCACGTTTGATGTCCGAGCGGACCGCGCGACAATCGCTTGATATGCTTCGTAAAGTTGTGACCAAGGGCACCGCCAGTTTTGGCGAGGTTCCGGGGTATTTCGTGGGTGGTAAAACTGGCACAGCGGACAAACCCAAAGCGCGCGGTGGCGGGTATTATGATGACAAGGTGATCAACACCTTTGCGTCAGTCTTTCCGACCAATGACCCAAAATATGTGCTGATCGTCACGCTGGATGAACCTGTGGAGACCAGCGGGAAAAAGCCGCGTCGGACCGCCGGTTGGACCGCTGTTCCGGTGGCTGCAGAAATGATCCGGCGCGTCGCACCTCTTCTGGGCTTGCGCCCGGAGATGGAAACACGGCATTTGTCAGGCATCATCAACACCTCGAACTGAGCGACGCTGCCGGAGAGAGGCATAAGACACGAGGGGGTCGTCATGGCAGCAGAGGCCAAAAGCCTGAGCGAGCTGGGTCTGACGGCGCGCGGTGGCGCGGACGTGGTCATCACAGGGCTGGCCGTGGACAGCCGCGATGTCAAAGAGGGTTATTTGTTTGCGGCGCTGCCGGGCACGAAGATGCATGGTGGCGAATTTATCCAATACGCTTTGCGCATGGGGGCGGCGGCTATCCTGACGGATGTCGAAGGGGCCGAGATCGCCAAAACGGAATTGAACGCATCGCATGCAGCTGTGGTGATCGCCGCTGACCCGCGTCAGACCTTGGCGTTTTGTGCAGCGCTTTGGTTTGAAAAACAGCCCGATACGATGGTTGCCGTAACCGGAACAAACGGCAAGACCAGTGTCGCAAGCTTCGTGCGCCGGATCTGGCAATTGCTGGGCCATCCGGCTGTCAATCTGGGCACCACGGGGGTTGAAGGCGATTGGCAAGTGCCGCTTATGCACACTACACCTGAACCGATTACGCTGCATCGCGCATTGGCTGGTGCGGCAGACGCCGGGATTGACCATGCCGCGATGGAGGCATCTTCGCACGGGTTGGCGCAGCGGCGGCTGGATGGGGTCAACCTGCGCGCGGCGGGGTTTACGAATTTCACGCAGGATCATTTGGATTACCACGACAGCTTTGAGGCGTATTTTGACGCCAAGGCGGGTCTGTTTGCGCGGGTGCTGCCCGAAGATGCGATTGCGGTGATCAATATCGACGATGCGCGCGGGATCGACATGCTTGCCATTGCGCGGGCGCGTGGCCAAGAAATCATGACTGTCGGCAAGGATGTTGGAGCAGATATGTGCCTGTTGGCGCAACGGTTTGATGCCACCGGGCAGGACGTGCGGATCAAGTTTGGTGGCGAGACATTTCAGACGCGGCTGAACCTTGTCGGCGGATTTCAGGCCGAGAACGTCATGGTGGCAGCCGGTTTGGTGATTGCCAGCGGCGCGACCCCGGATCGAGTGTTTTCGGTGTTGCCCGAATTGGAAACTGTGCGTGGACGGATGCAATTGGCCGCAACGCGCGGCAATGGCGCGGCCGTGTATGTGGATTACGCGCATACACCTGATGCCGTGGCGACCGCTTGTCGGGCGATCCGTCCGCATGTGATGGGGCGCTTGGTGGCGATTGTGGGCGCGGGCGGCGATAGGGATCCGGGAAAACGGCCCTTAATGGGGGCGGCTGCGGCGGAGTTTGCGGATCAGGTGATTGTCACGGATGACAATCCGCGGAGTGAAGACCCTGCGTCTATTCGAGCTGCTGTTTTGGAGGGGGCTCCGGAGGCGACAGAGGTCGGCGACCGGGCCGAAGCCATCCTGCGCGGTGTCGATGCGGTTGGGGCAGGCGACGCGCTTTTGATCTGTGGCAAGGGGCACGAAACCGGACAGATTGTTGGCGACACGATCTATCCGTTTGACGATGTGGAACAGGCCAGCGTGGCAGTGGCGGCTTTGGACGGGAAATTGGCATGACCCTTTGGACAAGCGCAGAGGCGGCAGAAGCGACGGGTGGTCAGGTTTCAGGTGACTGGGTGGCAACGGGTGTGTCCATCGACACCAGAACGATCCAGCCCGGGGATCTTTTTTTGGCGTTGACGGCGGCGCGCGATGGGCATGACTTTGTTGCGCAAGCGTTGGACAAAGGGGCTGCGGCTGCTTTGGTCAGCCGGGTGCCAGATGGCGTGGCAGAAGATGCGCCATTGGTGATCGTTGACGATGTTCAGACCGGGCTTGAGGCGTTGGGCCGTGCATCGCGGGCACGAACAGTCGCCAAGGTGGTGGGCGTGACCGGGTCGGTTGGCAAGACCTCAACCAAGGAAATGCTGCGCACGGTTCTGGGCGCACATGGCCGAGTGCATGCAGCCGAGGCCAGTTACAACAACCATTGGGGTGTGCCGCTGACACTGGCGCGGATGCCGCGCGATGCGGAATTCGCAGTGATCGAGATCGGGATGAACCACCCCGGAGAGATCGCACCGTTGAGCAATCTGGCGCGCCCGCATGTGGCATTGGTGACCATTGTGGCGCCTGCTCATTTGGAGGCATTCAAGAGCATCGACGGGATTGCGCATGAGAAAGCGTCGATCTTTGATGGGTTGGAGCCGGGAGGCGTGGCGATCTGGAATGGAGATCTGCCCACAAGCGCTATTCTGCAAGCGGAGGCCGAAAAGAAGGCGACTGTCAGCGTGTCGTTTGGTGAAAGTGATGGTTGCGATATGCGTGTCACCTCGGTGCGGGAAAGCGATGGCTACAGTGTTGCTCAAGCCGAGGTCGACGGTGGCGAGCTTCTGTACAAGATCGACGCGCCGGGCCGGCATTTCGCCATCAATGGTGCTGCGGTTCTTGCTGTGGCTGAAGTGTTGGAACTGGACCGCGCGCTGTCTTTGGCCGCGATGGGACGTTGGCATCCGGGGGCGGGGCGCGGCGCGCATGTGACGATCCCGTTAGACGAGGCAGACCCAACCGCAACACTGGCGTTGTTTGACGACGCATATAACGCCAATCCTGCGTCGGTTGCGGCATCGTTGTCAGTGTTGGCCGCGGCACCGGTGCAGCATGATGTCGGGCGTGTAAGCCGGGGGCGGCGCGTAGCCGTTCTGGGTGACATGAAAGAGCTTGGTCCGACCGGGCCGGACTTGCATGCGGCCTTGGCTGATCTGGAGGCGACCCGGACGCTGGACAAGGTGCATTGCGTCGGTCCGTTGATGCGGCACCTTTGGGACGCGTTGCCCGAAGAGCGTCGTGGAATGTGGTATGAGACATCAGACGATATGGCCGCGCGATTGCCCCGCCAGTTAGATGCGGGGGATGTTGTGATGGTCAAGGGATCGCTGTCGATGCGGCTGGCCCGCGTGGTTGACGCCATCCGGAATATGAGCCAAGGCAACCTCCGCGACGAGCCGGAAGGATAAAAGTTCATGTTGTATTGGTTAACCGCGCTGTCGGACGGAGGGGATTTGTTCAATCTCTTTCGCTACATCACGTTCCGCGCGGGTGGCGCGTTTTTGACTGCTTTGCTGTTTGGGTTTTTCTTTGGCAAGCCGCTGATCAACGTGCTGCGTAAACGACAGGGCAAGGGCCAGCCGATCCGCACCGATGGGCCGGAGGGGCATTTTTCCAAAGCGGGCACGCCAACAATGGGCGGGCTGCTGATTGTCGGGGCGCTGCTGACATCGACGCTTCTTTGGGCGCGTTTGGACAATCCATTCGTGTGGATGGTGCTGTTTGTCACGATGAGCTTTGCGCTGATCGGATTTGCCGATGACTATGCCAAGGTAAAAAAACAAAATACTGCAGGTGTGTCTGGTAAGGTGCGGTTATTGCTTGGGTTTTTGATTGCCGCCATCGCAGGTTACTGGGCTGCGCAATACCATCCCGAGGAGTTGACGAACCAGCTGGCGTTCCCGGTGTTTAAGGACACGCTTTTGAACCTTGGGTATCTCTTTGTGCCATTTGCGGTCATCGTGATTGTCGGCGCGGCCAACGCGGTGAACCTGACGGACGGTTTGGACGGTTTGGCCATCATGCCGGTGATGATCGCGGCAGGCACACTGGGCGTCATCGCCTACGCGGTGGGCCGGGTCGACTTTACTGATTACCTCGACGTGCATTACGTGCCCGGCACAGGAGAAATCCTGATCTTCACGGCTGGGCTGTTTGGCGGTGGTCTGGGGTTCCTGTGGTACAATGCGCCGCCTGCGGCTGTGTTCATGGGGGATACCGGTTCCTTGGCCCTTGGTGGCGCGCTGGGTGCGATCGCTGTGGCGACGAAGCACGAGATCGTGCTGGCCATCGTAGGCGGTCTGTTTGTGGTCGAAGCGCTGTCGGTGATCATTCAGGTGCTCTACTTCAAGCGGACAGGCAAACGCGTGTTCCTGATGGCGCCGATCCATCACCATTATGAGAAAAAGGGCTGGGCCGAGCCACAGATCGTGATCCGGTTCTGGATCATATCACTTATTCTCGCGCTGATTGGTTTGGCGACATTGAAGGTGCGCTGACGCGCGCTGGGTTTTTCGTCCTTACGCCTTTGGCGACGTCCTCCGGCAAGTGCTGCCGTGACGCCTTTGCCAAGCGGGGCGCAGAGGGCAATGGTGCGTTTGCATATTTGGAAAAAGAAGACGTGTGGACTCGCTTTTCCAAGACGTGTCAACTAAAGTTGACACATTGCGAAAGGCGGAGTCGGATATGGATGGTGGTCGGATTGGGCTGACAGTGCCGAAGATTGGCGGTGCGCCGCGAGCGGGGCTATGTACCGATTGCGGTGTTTCGCGTATGGGTGATGGCCGCGCGTGCGGGAAGGCCTGCCAATTCATTCAGCCGGAGTACGAAAGCCTTGAGGCCTTGGTGCATGGACGTGTGGCTGGCAATGGGGACGAGGCGTTTTTCGGTGTGTCCCAAGCGATGCATCGTGCGCGGCTGGAACCTGCGGCAGAGGGCGCGCAGTGGACCGGATTGACCACGGCGCTTGCCGCAGAACTGCTGCGCGCAGGGGCTGTAGATGCAGTTCTGGCGACCGCGCCTGACCCGGAGGATCGGTGGAAACCGCTGCCCGTCATTGTCACGGAGGCCGAACAGATGGCCCAGTGCCGGGGCATGCGCATGGGCTATGGGCCGCTTCTGGCACTTTTGGAGCCTGCCCGCGCGGCGGGGCATCGACGGATCGCGGTGGTGGGCATCCCCTGTCAGGTCTACGCTCTGCGGGCGCTGGAGGCGGAGCTGGGCTTCGATGAGATCACGGTGATCGGTACGCCCTGTTCCGATAACACCACGACCGAAAATTTCCACGCCTTTCTGGCGCGTTTGGACGACAAGCCCGAAACCGTGTCTTATCTCGAGTTTCGCGCGGATTACCGGGTCGAATTGCGCTTTGACGATGGGCGTAAGCCGCGCTTTGTGCCGTTTCTCAAGCTGCCGCTGTCGGACTTGCCCGCGGATTTCTTTCCGATGACCTGCAAGACTTGCGTGGATTACACGAACCGTCTGGCGGATATCACCGTCGGGTATATGGGTGGGGATGGCGACCAATGGCTGATTGTGCGCAATGCGCGCGGGGCGGCTGTGCTGGACAGGCTGGGGGACCGAGTGGTTCGACGCGATCTGACAGACAAAGGCAAGCGCGAGGCGGCTGTGAAAGGCTTTATGGCCAACACCGAACGGGCAGCGGGTGGCATGCCGCTGCGCCGGATGCCCGATTGGGTGCGGCCCATTGTGGCGTGGTTGCAGCCGCGCACCGGACCGCGTGGGCTAGAGTTCGCCCGGGCGCGGGTTGAAATGAAGGCGATCGAGACAATTTTGCACCTGCGGCGGGCTCATCCGGCCAAGATAAAGAACATGGTGCCTGACCATGTCTGGCGCGTGGCAGCCCGCTATGGTCTGATGCCAAGGGACGACGAGACGCGCAGATAGGCCAAAGGTCAGATTGCGCGATATCTGAACGCGCGTTAGGGAGGTGCGCAGATCAAGGAAGACCGCGCATGACTCGCATTGCTCATATCGAACTGGACGACGGCAATCTGCCCCCGCCCACCCCCGAGATCGAACAAGAACGCCGCGTGGCGATGTTCGACCTGATGGAACATAATACGTTTGAGCTGCCAAATCGTGACGGCAAACCTGTACCGTCCGGCCCGTATCATGTGGGGCTGTCGATCAAGGACAAGCGGTTGGTGTTCGATGTGACCACGGAAAGCCATGAAAAGGCTGCTGAATTCCATCTGTCTCTGACGCCGTTCCGGCAGGTGGTCAAAGATTATTTCCAGATCTGCAAATCCTATTTTGATGCAGTCAAAACCCTGCCGCCCAGCCAGATCGAGACCATCGATATGGCGCGGCGCGGTATCCACAACGAAGGTGCGCGCATCCTGCAAGAGCGGCTTGAAGGCAAGGTCACGGTGGACGAGGATACGGCGCGGCGTTTGTTTACCCTCGTTTGTGTCCTGCATTTCGGGGGCTGAGGTTTGAAATCGTTGCCGCAGTCGATTCTGTTTTGCTGCGATCACAATGCTGTTCGGTCGCCGATGGCCGAAGGAATCATGAAAAAGCTCTATGGCTTTGAGACCTATGTGCAATCTGTCGGTGTGATGAATGACCTGGAGATTGACGGCTTTGCCATCGCAGTCTGCAAAGAGATCGGTGTCGAGATGAGCCGTCATCAGTCGCGCAGTTTCGATGAGTTGGAAGAAAACGGCGAGGCGCTGTCGGGGTTCGATTTGATTGTGGCGCTGTCGCCGGCATCACAGAGGCGGGCGCTTGATTTGACGCGGTTTTATCATCTGACGGTGGAGTATTGGCCAATCATGGACCCAACGGGCCTTGGTGAAACGCGCGAGCAAAAGCTGAATTCCTATCGGCAGACCCGCGATCAGTTGGTCGAACACCTGAAACGGAAATGGGGAGGACAAGCATGAGCCGGGCAACCATCGAACGGTATTTCGACGCGTTCAATCGCAACGACGTGCCCGGCATGCTGGACTGTCTGACCGATGACGTGGCGCATCATGTGAACGAGGGTAATATCCGCATTGGGCGTGATGCGTTCGAGGCGTTCTGCCAGCACATGTCGCGGTGTTATGACGAGACACTGACCGAGCTTGTCGTGTTTGTTGCCGAAGACGGCGCGCGCGGTGCTGCGGAGTACATGGTGAACGGCACGTATCTTGTCACCGACGAAGGGCTGCCTGACGCCACTGGACAGGGATACCGTTTGCCTGCGGGGTCTTTCTTTTCACTGCACGAGGGCAAAATCAGCAGGGTTGTGACTTATTACAACCTGAGTGACTGGATCGCTCAGGTGTCTTGATGCGGATCGAGGCGCTGACTGGAGAGGCCTTGGATGCGGCGCTGGACGATGTCGCAGAGCTCCGCATTCGGGTGTTTCGGGACTGGCCGTATCTTTATGACGGCGATCCGAACTACGAGCGCGAGTATCTTGAAACCTATCGGACGTCAGAAGCGGCCTTGCTTGTGGGTGCGTTTGATGGGGCAAAGCTGGTGGGGGCTGCGACGGGCACGCCCATGACAGATCATGCCGAGGATTTTGCGGCGGCTTTTGACCAGACCGGTCTACGGCTCGCGGATATCTTTTATTGTGCTGAGTCGGTGTTGTTGCCCGAGTATCGTGGGCAAGGTGTTGGTCATCGGTTCTTTGATCTGCGCGAGGCACATGGCCGGTCTTTGGGGGCGACAGTTTCAGCTTTTTGTGGAGTGGTGCGACCGCAGGATCATCCGTTACGGCCGGCCGGGTATTGGCCCTTGGATGGGTTCTGGCGCAAGCGCGGTTATGTGCCGCTGGACGGAGCTGTGGCGTGGTTTTCCTGGAAAGACGTCGATCACACAGATGAGACCAAGAAGCCTTTGCAGGTATGGACACGGGTATTGAGCGGGGTTGGAATATGAGAGTTGCAGCGGCGGCGTACCCCATGGATTTTCTCGATTCTTGGGGGGCTTACGAGGATAAGCTGACACTTTGGGTAAGCGAAGCAGCAGATGCCGGGGCAGACCTGTTGGTATTCCCGGAATATGGCGCGATGGAGTTGGCGACGCTGGCCGGACACGAAGCAGCCCTTGATTTGGAGGCGTCGCTGCATGCGGTGTCAGATCGGGTAGCTGACG
>NZ_CBFHLV010000057.1:0-21286 GCF_965656765.1 Marivita sp.
GCGCGCACCTCTGTCGAAAAACGGTTCCCAGGGTTTCCCTTTTCCATAGCTTACCTTCCGAGCTTTTGGCTCTCCGGAAAACCCGGTCTGGTTCATCCCGCCATTTATCCATTTCATCCATCACCGCATCAGCTGCTGACTTGTCATGCCAAGCCGCTGCAAGCTCACGCAGCGGCTGGAAGAAATCCGGTGCAAGAAGCAGAAGGTAAATCCCGGCACACGGCGTCAACGGCGCGCCCCATGTGCCCCAAGTTATCTCGCCCAAAAGTGCGAAACCCACCCAGACAGCGATCATCGCAACACCGAGGGCAGAGAACAGCTCCAAAACGGTGGAGGACAAAAACGCGATGCGCAGAACAGCCATTGTCCGCACTCTCAGATTATCCGAGGCGGTCGCGAAACCGGAAATCACCTGCGGCCCCGCCCCAATCAGTTTCAAATCAGAGAGCGCAGCCAGCCGATCCGCCAAAAGATCGTTGAGCGATCCAATCTCAACCATCTGGCGGGCGCTCGCCTCTTTTGCGGCCCATCCGACCAAGGCCATGAAAACCGGGATTAGGGGGCCCGCAGCCATGAGCACAACCGCTGCCGCCCAACTGAAGTACGCTGTAATCGCCAAGATCACCAATGGAACAACCATGACACGCAGGCGCGCAGGTCTGTACCGGAGCAGAAAGGGGCGGATCGCTTCCAGCTTTTCCGTTACGAGGGCGGCAATGGCCCCTCCCCCACCGAATTGTGATGGCATAGCGGTCGATGTTTCAGCTGCTATGATTTCATTGCGCAATGATTGGATTTCGCGTTCTGCCACCGTGCTTAGCCAAGCCTGCGACGCTTTGCTAACCGCAGCGCGGACAACGCCCATGCCCAGAAATGCCGCAGACGTAATCCACATGTTTACCGCAGTTCCGTTCAGAAGGGATGATAAAACGGATGCGATGATCCAAGCTTGGACGAGCCAGGTCAGGCTTGCGGCAACTGCCATTGCACCGCCAATGCGGCGTTCGCTAAATCCGTTTTCGATCTGAGGGCGTAGGTGCGCCATGTGCGAAGCTTTCGATCAATTCACGGTCAGCTACGCCAATTTTGGAAGATGGAACGTGATCTGGATCAAAGAAACTGGTATCTTTGATGTGAAATATAGATGCCAAGCAAAGGACACTTGGATGCGTTTGACGACACGAACCAATCTGGCCGCCAGAACGCTCATGTTTTGTGCGGTAAACGACGGACGTCTCGTCCGGACCTCTGACATTGCAGTACGCTGCAATGCATCGACCAATCATGTAGCGCGTGTTGTGCAACAGCTTCAGGCCGAAGGTTATGTCGAAACTCTTAGGGGGCGGACGGGAGGCATCCGTTTGGCAAAACCGGCCGACCGAATATCTATTGGCGCGGTGTTCCGTATCTTCGAAACCGAAATTCCGTTTGCCGAATGCTTTGACGAAGTGCGCAACACCTGTCCATTGGCGGCCACCTGTCGACTGCGATCTTATGTCGTTCGCGCACTCGAGGCGTTTTATCACGAACTAGACTTGGTGACGCTAGACGATCTGGTGCGCGGCAATTGCGGGTTGATGGATTTGCTCGCAATGACGCCAGATTTTTCCAGCGGTTGCACGAAACGGCCCTTAGAGGCCTAAGGCGACGGTAGCCCCGTCGCCTGTACTGTTCATCATGATAGTTTTCCCCAAGCCTACGTGTTGTCGGGGTAGATACGCTTGGCAGTCTCCTCCGAGATCAGACCGTCCGCGACATCGCGAGCGATGGCCTCTTTTGATCGAAGCGCCGGGGCGCCATAGCCCCCCCCACTAGGGCCGGTTGAGATCAGCTTTTCGCCTGCTTTGACTTTGAAATATGGCACTTTGGACGGCAATTCCGTCGTGCTGCCATCGGTGTGCATGAGAGTCAGTGTGGCCTTATGCCCGTCGTCACCGCCCTCAAAACCCCAAGGTTCAAATGCGTGGCCTTCGCCCTCAAGCGAAAATCCTGCCTCGTCAAGGAAGGTGAAGACCCGGATTGCTCCGATTCCGCCGCGCCATTGGCCCGCGGCCATCGCCTCTTCGCGCAGCTCGTAGCGATCAACGCGGATCGGAATGTGCGACTCGATATCTTCAATCGGATTGTTGCGGGTATTTGCGTAAAGCGTGTCGACCGCGTCCATGCCATCAAGTCCGTTCCGACCACCATAGCTGCCCTCCATAATCTCCATGTGGACCCAATGATTGCCGTCGCGAAGACCGGATAACGCAACGACGCGCAGGTTGCCGATACCGGCAGACACTTGATCCGGCACGATCTGGGCAAACGCCTTCATCACTGTATCGGCAAGCTGGTTTCCCGGGCAAAAGCGAGCGATGACAGGCGCCGGGAAGATGGGATTCACCAAACAGCCTTTCGGGGCGACAATTTCGATGGGCCGTGTGAGGCCAGAATTCTGTGGGATTGCGCCATAAGTCACCGTATCAAGCAGGATTGACCGAATGGTGAGCCACACGGCACAATCGACGGTGCCGACGAAAGGCATGTTGATCGGTTTGTCCGATACTTGCGGGGCTGTCCCCGTAAGATCAACAACCAGATCGTCGCCCCGGACCTTCAAGGTCACAACAAGCGGTAGTTCCCGCCTTGCCGGGTTCGGATCGTCAAGATAGCCATCAATCTTGGTGGTCGCAGTATAGTCGCCATCGGGCAATGACCGGATCGCATCGCGCATCAGTCGCTCGGAATAATCCATGAGGTCGTGGAACGCTGCCATTGTGGCGTCAAGTCCATAGCGTTCTACAAGGTCCAGCAAGCGTGCAGCACCGATACGTGAAGCTTCGATCTGCGCCTCCATGTCGCCAACAACCAGATCGGTAGCGCGGATGTTGGCGCGCAGGATATGCCAGACAGCGTCGTTGCGCTTGCCCTCGTCAAAGACTTTGATCGCCTTGAACTGCAAGCCTTCGGCATAGGTATCGACCGCATCGACAATGCCGCAAGACCCCGGCGACAGCGCGCCTATATCTAAGTGATGAGCCGTTGTGACGGACCAGCCGATCAACTGATCCTCAAAGAACACTGGCACGCAAAAGGCCACATCAGGCCCGTGCGATGCACCGCCATAGGGATCGTTATGCATGATCACGTCGCCGGGGCGGACGGGGTCATTCCGTTCTGCGAGCACCTCAAGCACATTGCGCACATAGCCAGGGATTGGCCCGGATTGCAGCGGTGTCGACATCTTGCATTCGCACATCTGCAAACCATCGGCGTCAGTCAGAGCTGCACCGAAATCCTCGGACTCGCGAATAATCGACGAATAGGACATGCGCATCAGCTTGTGGCCCATTTCCAAAGCGATGCTTTCAAGCGCGCCTTGGATGACGGCACCAGTAACAGGATCGATACGGCTCATGGCTTGGTCTCCAGGGTGATGATGACACTTCCGGTCGGGTGCACCTCGGCTGTGGCATCTGGCGGAACAACGGTGGTGCTGTCCTTCTGCAACAGGATCGCTGGGCCGGGAACAGGCATACCCTGAGGAAGAAGATCACGGCGGTAGACCTGCGTTTCGAAAGTCTCAAGCTTCCCGTCTTTCCGGAACACCGCGTCACGGGTCAAAACGTGGGCTGCATCCAGACTTGCGCCACCTTTGTAGGCGGGAAGGTCGAATGGCTTGGCGTGACCACGAGCGGTCAAACGCAGGTTGACGACTTCGATAGGACTGCCCTGAAACGCATGACCGTATTCAGACGCGTGCAACGCGTGGAAACGGTTCCAAACCGTTTCAAGACTGTCTGCAGTGATCTCTCCATCATCGAACGGGACACGAAGCTCATACCCTTGGCCAAGGTAGCGCAGATCGCCGGCACGCTCGAATGTGACATCTTCGGGTGCAACGTGGTCCTCTTGCAACCGTTTGGTGAGGTCCGCCTGCATCTCGGCAAACTCGCTGTTGAACCGCGCGATGTCGGCCGATATGGACACTTGGAATTGTGTGCGGATCACGTCGTATTTTAGATCCGCAATCAACAAGCCTAAGGCCGACGTGATACCCGGATGCGGTGGCACGATGACTTCGGGCACGTCCAACATCTGTGCCACCTCTGCCCCTTGCAGCGGCCCTGCCCCACCCATCGCGACCAACGCAAAGTCACGCGGATCGATGCCACGCTGAACAGTGCGCGACCGAATAGCATTGGCCATATTGGCGTTAAGAATCGTCAGTACGCCCTCGGCAGCTTCGAGTGGATCAAGGCTCAGTTCATCCGCCAATGCCCCGATGACCGCTTGCGAGGCGTTAAGATCAAGGCCCATATCCCCACCAAGAAAATCACCGGGTTCCAGCCGTCCCAATACAAGGTTGGCGTCGGTTACAGTGGGTTGCGTGCCACCTCGCCCATAAGCTGCCGGCCCTGGATCAGCTCCGGCGCTGTGCGGCCCAACACGAAATGCACCACCTTGATCGACATAGGCAATCGACCCGCCGCCCGCACCGATTGTATGAATGTCGAGCATCGGCAAAAGCAAGGGAAAGCCCGCGATTGAAGTTGAACGCGCGTCGGTTTCGGCGCACACGCCATCTACTGCGATCCCGATATCAGCAGACGTACCGCCGATGTCGAAAGTGATCACCTTGTCCCGCCCACATTTACCGCCGATCCACGCACCACCAAGGACGCCTGCGGCAAGACCGGACATCATGGTCAAAGCTGGGTTTTCAGTCACCATGCGCGGCGTCGCCACACCGCCGTTCGAGGCCATGATGCGAAAATCGCCGTCTACGCTCAAATCGCCCAGCGCATTTTCAAGGTTCGCCACATAGCGCCCGACCTTTGGGCCGACAAAGGTGGCTAAGGCCGCGGTTGTGAAGCGTTCAAATTCGCGGAACTGCGGCGAGATCGACGAAGAGGTGGTGACGAAGGCATCTGGCATCTCGTCTTCGACGATTGCTTTTGCGCGCAGCTCGTGTTCCAGGTTGAGGTAGGAAAACAGAAAGCAGATTGCGACGGCATCCACGCCGTCCTCTTTCAGCTCTTGTGCGACTTTGCGGATGGCGGCTTCGTCTAACGGTTCAAGTTCTTCACCAGTTGGGGGAACAAGCCTCCCGGACACCGTCTTACGGTAGCGGCGCTGGATCAGCGGGCGATTCTGCCAAGGGATTTCCTGCATGATTGAGTAGTGATCTGGGCGTTGGTGCCGCCCGATATGCAGTACATCGCGGAAACCGTCATTGGTGATCATCCCAGCGCGCGATCCCTTAGCTTCGAGTACGGCATTAGTGGCCGTTGTTGTACCGTGTAGAACCTGAGCAATATCAGCCGGGCCGATATTGCCTTGCTCCATCAGAGCGTTCAGACCTGTGATGACGCCTTGCGACGGGTCGTCCGGAGTGGTTGAGACTTTGTGGATCCCCATCTCGCCGCTTTCCGCATCAAGATAGATCAAATCCGTGAACGTTCCGCCCACATCAATGCCGATCGCCTTCATTGCCTACCCCCTAAGTGTTCTTTCGCTGAAAGTAATAGCGACGAGTCCGGGGGCGTCTTCTCTGGCAACAACTGTGAACCGCAGCGGGGCGCAGAACTGCCCATGCATTGATCGCAACTGACGCGGTCGCACAAAAAATGGGCGCCAGTAGGCTTGTTAGAGGGCATTCTTACAAGATTTCTTGTTGCGATGTGCCCAGCCGGGATGTCTCGGAACGGAGCTGAGCGCTTACAATGGTCTGGCCAGCCGCAGACCTTATTAGGTACTCAATGCTGTTCTGATGTTAACTGCCTTACCGTCCTTGTTCATGAAACGGAGACCCGAATGCGCGCTGTGATCTTTGAAAAGCCCGATGGCGATCCATCCTCAACAGGAATTCGTGATATGGATACCCCAAAGCCGGGACCGGGTCAGATTTTGGTTCGCAACGCCTTTGCCGGGCTGAACTACGCGGATTTGATGATGCGGACAGGCGTTTACCCCCACCCCAAAGGCTATCCGCTGATTGCTGGCCTTGAGATGTCGGGTCATATCGAAGTCCTTGGTCCGGACGTGTCAGGTTTTCAGATTGGCCAGCGTATCGCGGCGTTCAGCGAAGATGCAGGCGCTTTCGCCGAATTTTGCGCCGTTCCAGTTGAACGGGTCGTCGCGCTGCCTGATGCTGTGTCCTTGGAAACCGGAGCGGCGTTTTACATTCAGGCAATGACCGCATGGAACCTTCTGCACACTGTAAGCACAACGCGCGCCGGTGACGTTCTGCTGATCCACGCGATCGGCGGCGGTGTTGGATTGCAACTGACTCAAATGGCCAAAGCGGCGGGTGCGACAGTGATCGGCACGGTTGGCACTACGGGCAAAGAGGCGCGCGCGATTGAATACGGCGCAGACCGCGTCGTGTTGCGAAATGAGGAAGACTTTGTCCAAGTTGTCATGGAATTCACGGGCGGTCGCGGCGTCGACAAGGTGGTGGATTCAACCGGCGCCTCGATCCTCGACCGGAGTTTTGACGCGATCCGACCGCTGGGCCATGTGGTGAGCTATGGAGAAGCAGAGGGGAAGCCCTATCCGACCCTGTGGGAACGCCTTGTCCAGAAATCACTGACCTTTACACGCCTACATGTCGGTCATCTGGATTTCACCTCGGAAAGCTGGCGGAACGGAACGCGCACCGTGCTGGAGATGATCGCCGACGGCCGCCTGCATGTTCCGATTCAAGGCTGTTATACCCTCGATACGGTAAATGACATGTTTGCCGCATTGGCATCGCGCCGCACCGCGGGAAAACTCATCATGCAGGTTAGAGAAGAAGGCCATTAGCGGGCGCTATTTGGAACCAAAATGAACAACCTGAGACTGATGACACGTGCTACGGACCCGTCAGCATCTCCTTAAGAGACCCGGCAACAGAGGTAGGGCGTTCCAGATCAAGTGCCGAGTGCAGGTCAACTAAATGGCTGCGCATCAGCGCCTCAGCTTCGTCGGGTTGATGCGCCTCAATGGCGCAGACAAGGCTTTCATGGTCATGATGCCCGCAAATGGCGCTTTCGCGCCGCCAATAAAGGGCCACGATCAGAGAGGAGCGCGCAATCAGTGTTTCGATAAAGCCCGTGATCGTATCCTGGGCCGCAATGCGCGCGATCTCTACGTGCAACTGGCCAGAAAGATAGAGGGAAAGACCCCGGTCGCCATCAAGAGAGGCCTCATGCTCGCGGGCGATATGCCGACGTAGTCTTGCCGCATCGGCTGAGGTTGCACGGCGAGCGGCCTCGCGCGCAGTGCGCGGCTCAAGCAGTTCGCGGGCCTCAAACACTTCGCGCGCTTCGCGGGGGCTGGGCTGTGCGATAAAGGCACCCCGGTTGCGTTTGATTTCCACCAACCGGTGATGCGCGAGCGTGCGGAGTGCCGAACGAACAACTGTGCGCGACACGCCGTAGATTTCCGCCAACTCGTCTTCGCCCAGCTTTATGCCCGGCGATAGTTTATGTTCATGAATGGCACGAGAGAGGGACAGCGAAATCGCTTTGTCTGGGGCCAGACCCGCCGCATCGGGAAAGGTAGATGCGGCCTCGAAATGGACATCACTCATCGATTTGAACTCTCTTTATGCGGGCATCGCACAACCGTTCAAAAGAGACAATTTCTTTCCGCTTCTTTCCGCATGCGTACAAAGCCCAAACAGATTGTGTACAATTTTGTGCTGAATTAGCGACCTGTTGCCAGATTCAGCGTCTAAAAAACAGGCATTCAACAATATTGCTGACGGAAACGCCTGATTCCAGATTGCTCGAACACGGTGTCTTGCCTCCTTTCGGACTCACGCTGGGAGTGGACACTTGGAAACAAATACCAACCTTGAACTGGTCGGAGTCACCAAACGTTACGGGTCAACCGTCGCTGTGCGTGATGTGGACCATAAATTCAAAGAGGGCAGCTATACATGCCTTCTCGGGCCATCGGGCTGTGGAAAATCATCGACTCTACGGATGATTGCCGGTCACGAAAGCGTCACAGAAGGCGCTGTAGTGCTAGCTGGCCGCGATGTGTCTCATTTGCCGCCCGCCAAGCGTGGCACGGCGATGATGTTCCAAAACTATGCACTGTTTCCGCATTTGAGCGTCAGGGACAACGTAGCGTTTAGCCAGAAAATGCAGGGTGTGGACACGTCCGCCCGACACAAAAGTGCGGACGAGATGCTGGCGCTGGTGGATTTGACCGAACTCGCTGACCGTATGCCGGATCAGCTTTCGGGCGGACAGCAGCAGCGCGTGGCGCTGGCCCGCGCTTTGATCACGCGGCCACAGGTTTTGCTTTTGGATGAACCATTGTCGGCGCTTGATCCTTTCCTGCGCATTCGCATGCGTGCCGAGTTGCGCAAATTGCAGAAAGAATTGGGTATCAGTTTTGTCCACGTCACCCACGGCCAAGACGAAGCACTGGCCCTCGCCGATGAAATCGTGGTGATGAACAACGCTGTTATCGAGCAGGCGGGCCCGGCTCGCGACGTGTTCAACGCACCAAAAACCGAATTCGTCGCCAAATTCATGGGCGGTCACAACGTCATTCAACTGCCCCAAGGCAAGGTGGCTGTGCGCTCTGACGTTGTGGCCCCAACAGGTGCTGGCGCGGGCCGTCTCGAGGCTACAGTCGAGACGGTGGAATATCAGGGCACCCACGTGTCCATCTTAACGAAATCCATGGGCGACACTGAAATCACCGCCCTGGTGCCGGATTCAGCCTTCTTCGCAAATCCACACAACCCAGGCGACACCATAGGACTGACCTGGGACGAAAAACATCAGCACGTTCTGATTGCCTGACACGACCTATTCCCAACAAGGAGACCTTTCATGACACGATATACGAAACGCAACGGGCTTAGCCGCCGAACCCTTCTGAAAACTGGCGTCGCTGCAGCGGCTGGAACGGTTGCGTCGCCAATGGTTTGGGCGCAATCCAACATCGTATTGCGCCAGGCTGGCACAGGCGTATCGGCCTTTAACGAGATCGCCGATAAAGCGCTCGAAGATCTGGGCATCACACTTGAGATGACAGCGCTTGATTCCGACGCGGTCACACAGCGCGTTGCGACACAGCCTGACAGCTTTGACATTGCCGACATCGAATACTGGATCTGCAAAAAAGTCTGGCCGACAGGCAACCTTCAAGCGATGGATACCTCGCGGATTGCACAATACGACAACATCGCAGGCACCTTCCGTTCCGGCAAACTGACCCCGACATCCGAAATCGCCCAAGGCACGGCGCCGCACACGGTTGGTTTCGTTGAAGGCAAGGATGGCACCGAATTCGTAGACAATGAGTCGGGCTGGATGACGCTGATCCCGACAATCTACAACGCTGACACGCTGGGCATTCGCCCCGATCTGATCGGTCGTCCGATCTCGAATTGGTCGGAATTGCTGAATACTGAATTTGCGGGCAAGGCATCGATCCTCGACATCTCGTCCATCGGGATCATGGATATGGCGATGGTCTGCGAGTCGATGGGTGAAATCACCTATGCAGACAAAGGCAACATGACCCGTGAAGAGATCGACAAGACGATGGCGATCTTCACCGAAGCCAAGAAGAACGGCCAGTTCCGTGCGTTCTGGAAATCTTTTGACGAGTCGGTCAACCTCATGGCCTCCGGCGAAGTTGTGATCCAGTCGATGTGGTCGCCCGCGATCACCGCGGTTCGGGCACAGGGTATCCCATGCGTCTACCAGCCGCTCGAAGAGGGCTATCGTTCCTGGGGTGGCGGTATGGGCCTCGCGGCATCTCTTGAAGGTGCCAAGCTGGACGCTGCATATGAATACATCAACTGGTACCTGTCCGGTTGGGTCGGCGGCTTCCTGATGCGTCAGGGCTACTATTCGGCTGTTCCAGAAACCTCCAAGCTGTTCATGTCCGATGATGAATGGGGCTACTGGTACGAAGGCAAGGAAAGCCAAGCAGACATCGTCAGCCCGTCTGGTCAGGTTCTTGAAGGACCGGGTGCAGTACGTGACGGCGGTTCTTTCCTCGACCGGATGGGTGCCGTTGCCTGCTGGAACTCCGTCATGGATGAAAACCAGTATATGGTACGCAAGTGGAACGAGTTCATCGCAGCATGAGCAATTCCATCGGGGAGGCGCGCCAGTCGCGCCTCTCTCTGTCCGCCATCACCGACAAGATCGGATCGAACAAAGCCCTTACGGGCTGGCTAATGGCTGCGCCGTTGGCAATTGTTCTGGTGCTCTTTCTAGTCGTACCAATCATAATGATCGCGGTCGTCAGCTTTTGGCGAGCCACAGAATTTTCCATTATCCCCGCTTTCGTCTTTGAGAATTACGAATTCCTGCTGACTTCCCCAGTCACGCTGACTGTTTTTATAAACACCTTCAAATACGCGATAGTGACGTGGATCTTCACGGTCCTCATTGGTTTCACGGTCGCTTATTACTTGGCATTCCACATCCGGCAGATGCGATGGCAAATCGTCATGTTCCTGCTGTGCACCATTCCGTTTCTGACATCGAACATCATTCGCATGATTTCGTGGATCCCGTTTCTGGGGCGCAACGGGATTGCAAATTCGACGTTGATTTCATGGGGCGTAATCGACGAACCGCTTGAATGGCTGCTTTTCAGCGACTTCTCTGTGATCCTCGCGTTTGTGCATCTTTACGTGCTGTTCATGGTCGTGCCGATCTTCAATACGATGATGCGCATTGATAAATCCCTGATCGAAGCGGCACGCGACGCAGGTGCCAACGGTCCGCAAATTCTTTGGAATGTCATCATTCCTCTGACCAAACCAGGTCTGATGATCGGGACAATTTTTGTCGTCACGCTGGTGATGGGCGATTTCTTTACCGTACGCATCATGTCCGGCAGCCAATCAGCCAATGTTGGGCGTTTGATTTCGAACGATATCGCGCTGCTGCAATATCCCTCCGCCTCTGCGACCGCGATTGTGCTGTTGCTGACGGTGCTGATCATCATCGGGATCCTGCTGCGTTTCGTTGATATCCGAAAGGAGCTCTGACCGATGGAACCCAGACCCAGATCTTTTTACATCCTTTCGGCGTTTTTCGTCTTGTTTCTTTTGTTCCTTTACGGCCCAACGCTGACAATCGGAATCCTGTCCTTCCAAGGGCCGGGCGGAGGTTTGACGTTCCCCATGCGCGGGGTGTCCCTTCACTGGTTCCGCGAACTTTTTGAACAGCAGGCTGTGGGTGACATCTGGGGCAGTTTCCGGCGCAGTCTGGCACTTGGTTTCATGGTGATGATCACAACGATTGTGGTCTCAGTTATGGGCGGATTGGCTTTTCGCAAACGCTTTCCCGGATCGACCGTGCTGTTCTATCTGATTGTCACTGCGCTGGTGATCCCTTCCATCCTGATCTCACTGGGCGTTGGCCTGATGTTTGATCAGGCAGACCTGACGGTGCATTGGTCGACCTCTGGCTACGGTGCACAGCTGACATGGACACTGCCCTTTGGCCTTTTGATCATGTTCGCTGTCTTCAATCGCTTTGACAAAAGCTACGAAGAGGCTGCCCGGGATCAGGGTGCAACGGCATGGCAAACACTGCGCTACGTCGTGTTGCCCATCATTGCGCCGATGTTGATCGGCGTCGCTTTGTTCGGGTTTACGCTCAGCTATGATGAATTTGCGCGAACGCTTCTGACCTCGGGAAGCCGCAATACCCTGCCGCTCGAAATCTACGGCATGACGACCAATGTCACGACGCCTGTGCTTTACGCTTTAGGCACACTGACAACCGGCTTTTCTCTTTTGGTGATCGGAACGTTCATCGCGGTGACAGCATATTATGCACGCAAACGCGCCCGTGCTGCGTCGGATGCAGGCAAAGGCATGGTATGATCATCATGATCAATCCCAACAGCACGGTCTCAATGACCGAAGAAATGCTGAAGGTGGCACAACGCGCCGTACCCGGTGCGCAGATTGAAGCATGGACGTCGCATGAAGGCCCACCTGCAATTGAGGGCCCTGAGGATGGTGAGTCTTGTATCCCTCCTTTGTTGGCGCTTGTCGAAAAGGCACTGGCTGCTGGTGCGACAACAATCGTAATCGGGTGTTCTGACGACACCGGGCTTTTCGCGGCACGGGAGATGGCCCCCTGCCCGGTCATCGGGATCGGTCAAGCCGGGTATCATATGGCAGCACTGGCCGGACCACGATTTTCAGTCGTCACGACTCTTGACGTGTCCATTCCCATTCTTGCGGCCAATGTCGCCGCATACGGCCTGGACGGTCAGTTGGGCCGCGTCCGAGCATCCGGCGTACCGGTACTTGATCTGGAAACCAACCGCGACGCTGCGACGGCGCAGGTCTTGGCCGAAATCTCAACCGCGGCACGGGAAGACAATATCCAAAGCATCGTTCTGGGCTGCGCTGGCATGAGCCACATCCCCGCCGCAGCTCCACGCGACATCCCCGTCCGACTGATCGACGGTGTGTCAGCCGCTGCGCGCATCGCCGTTGCACTGCAATGAAAGGCTAAGGACATGACCCGCAAACTCGTCACCGCCGCAGCCCAGATGGGACCAATTGCCAAGGCCGAGGACCGCAAGAGTACTGTTGCGCGCCTGATCGAAATGCTGCGCGAAGCACATGGCCGAGGTTGCAAACTGGTCGTGTTCCCGGAACTCGCGCTGACCACGTTCTTTCCCCGCTGGATGATTGAAGACGAAGATGAGCTGGACAGCTACTACGAAGTCGAGATGCCCGGCCCAATGACCCAGTCGCTGTTTGATGAGGCCAGCAGACTTGGGGTGGGCTTCTACCTTGGGTATGCCGAACTCACCTGGGAGAATGGCGTCAAGCGCCGCTACAACACCTCCATACTGGTGGACGCGGCAGGCAAGATCATCGGCAAGTATCGCAAAGTGCATCTTCCCGGCCACGCGGAACCGCAACCCGGGAGAGACTTCCAACATCTTGAAAAGCGGTTCTTTGAACCGGGCGACCTTGGCTTTCCGGTGTTTGAGGGCTTTGGCGGCAATATGGGTATGTGCATCTGCAACGACCGTCGCTGGCCCGAAACCTACCGTGTGATGGGCTTGCAAAACGTCGAAATGGTCATGCTGGGTTACAACACGCCCTTTGGTCATGTTGGCAATCTGGCAATGGATTCACTGACGCTTTTTCACAACCATCTTTCGATGCAGGCAGGTGCCTATCAAAATGCGACATGGGTCGTCGGAACCGCGAAATGCGGTGTCGAAGAAGGCTCGCCTATGGGGGGGCAAAGCGTGATCATCGCGCCCTCTGGCGAAATCGTGGCGCAAGCAGTGACGGTCGAGGACGAGGTCATCACTGCGTCCTGTGACCTTGATATGGGCACGTCTTACAAAGAAACGATCTTCAACTTTGCGGCCCACCGGCGGCCCGAACATTATGGCCTGATCACCGAACGCACCGGTGCAGGCGCCCCCATTTAAGGAGACCGAGCAATGCCGAAGAAAATCATGTGTGCCTTTGGAACGGACGTCGACTCCGTTGCTGGATGGATCGGTTCCTACGGCGGCGGCGACAGCCCCAACGATATCCAGCGCGGCATCTTTGCGACCGAGGTGGGCGTACCGCGTCTGCTCCGGCTGTTCGAAAAATATGACATGAAGACCAGCTTTTTTATCCCCGGTCATTCGATCGAGACATTTCCAGAGATCATGGAGAAGGTCGTTGAAGCCGGTCACGAGATTGGCGCGCATGGGTATCTGCACGAGAACCCTGTCGCAATGACCCCGACGCAGGAAGAAGAAGTGTTGGTCAAATCCATCGAGTTGATCAAAGGCCTCACCGGCTCTGCGCCCAAGGGCTATGTCGCGCCGTGGTGGGAAATGTCGGCCTCAACCGCTGATCTGCTGCTGAAGCACGGCTTTTCTTATGATCACAGCCAAAGCTATCGTGATTTTCAGGTGCACTACGCACGCACTGGTGATGAATGGACGGTGATCGATTATACTAAGACCGCTGGCGAGTGGATGAAACCGCTCAAGCGCGGTCCCGAGATCGACCTCGTTGAGATTGACGCCAACTGGTATGTAGATGACCTGCCGCCCATGATGTTCATCAAGAAGGCACCGAACAGCCATGGATTTGTCGATCCCCGCGTGATCGAGCAATTGTGGAAAGATCAGTTTGACTGGGTCTACCGCGAAATGGACTACGGCGTTTTTGCAATCACCATTCACCCCGATGTATCGGGCCGGCCACAGGTTCTGCTGATGCTCGAGCGTTTGATCGAATACATCAACGGGCATGAAGGCTGCGAATGGATGACTTTTGAATCCATTGCCGATGATTTCCGCGCGCGGTTCCCCTTTGATGGTGAGGCACGCCCAGAGGTGATTTGATGTGCAGCCTTTGTGGATTTCCGGCAGCCCCGGGCCACTGGACCGAAGCTGGAGCCGCCACACCACACGACCGATTGCGTGAACGATTTCGCAGGGCTGCGATGTTGTCGGCCCTGCTGCGCCCACTTGGGATCACAGTGCATGATGGCGGGTTGGTGCCCGGTATCCAAGTGACTGGGCCGGGTGGCGCATCTGTCATTGTGCCGGACCTCGAAGCGTTGTGGACCGAAGTCGAACGCATCACGGGCCGCCCTTTTGATCCGCTGCTCGCGTGAGCGAGGACGGGCGGCTGCGCCTGACGATTGTTGGCGGGTTCCTTGGATCCGGCAAAACGACATGGCTGCGCCATCAGCTGTTCGAAGGCCGATTTTCTGACGCGCATGTCATCGTGAACGAAGCGGCAGGCACGCCGGTTGATCACGGGCTGCTCTCCGCCGCATCCAGACAAACGGTATTGGCCGGCGGTTGTGCCTGCTGCGCAGGGGCCACTGCGTTTCAGAACGCACTTTTGAACATTTGCGATGCGCGCAGTCAGCAGAGCGGCACAGGTCGGATCAAGCAGCTTGTACTCGAAACCAGCGGCCTAGCTGATCCGGGTGCCATCGTTGACCTTATACAATCCCATCCCGTCCTCATCAGGCACATAATCGTACATCAGATACTCGTTGTCGTTGACGCTCTAAATGGACAAACCGCCCTGCAAACGCAGCCTATCGCATACGCCCAGATCCGCGCCGCTGACCGACTTATTCTGAACAAGACCGACATTGCGGATGCTCGCAAACTGGCGCAGTTTCGACACGTGTTGGCGACGCTGGCACCGGGTGCCACGCAATCGGGCGCCAGTTTCGGCGGCACAACAAACCTACCGGATGCCACAGAAGGAGGCGACCTGCCCGATCTTGCCATGGATGGCCCACCGATTGTGGCTTGCCAGCTTGACCTTGGCTCGGATCCGGATTGGACGGCGCTGACACTGTGGCTATCGGCCGTGCTGCACGCGCGCGGTGACAAGATCGTGCGCGTGAAAGGGATCATCGCTTCGCCCGCGGGGCGGCTCTTGGTTCAAGCGGTCCGCGACCGCGTGCAATCACCCGAAGTATTGCCAGCCACCAAAGGCCCCGAACCTGACGACAATATGCTCGTATTGATCGGAACCGACCTATCGGTTGATGCCGTTGCCCGTTCGTTTCAGCAGGTTGAGGACGCAGGTTAAGTACGGTATCTGGAATGTCGGTTGATTACACATCTCAGACGTCGTTTCGAACACTTCCAATGTCGCTAAAAACTGCGTCAATTGCGGGTTCGGCAGAGCTGTCACGCAAGGTCACACGCCGATATAGCTTTCCGAAATATCCGGCGTGATGTCTGCAAACGATCCTGCCCAAACTGTTTTCCCTCGAGCCAGTATGACAGCGCGATCAGCGACTTGAGATAATTCCTTGACCGACTTGTCGATCAAGAGGATTGACGTTCCGGTTTCACGTTTGAGGCGTGCAATCGCGGACCAGATTTCTTGCCGGACGATTGGGGCAAGCCCCTCCGTCGCCTCGTCAAGGATCAAAAGGCGGGGATTGGTCATCAACGCGCGCCCGATAGCGAGCATCTGCTGTTCGCCGCCCGAAAGGGACGCAGCGATCTGGTTTTTGCGTTCAGTCAGACGCGGAAACAGGCCACCGATGGTGGAGGGTGTCCACTCGCCGGGCCGCGCGGCTGCGATCAGGTTTTCTTCAACCGTCAGATCGCGAAAACACCGACGCCCTTCTGGGACAAGACCAATGCCTAGACGCGCTGCTTTGTGACTCGGCAGCGGGTGCAAGTCAGTCCCTGACAGCCGCAATGTGCCTTGCGACGTGATCATCCTGCAAATGGCTTTGACGGTTGTAGTTTTGCCCATCCCATTGCGCCCCATCAGGGCAACAACCTCACCTTGGGCGACTGTAACGTCCACGCCAAACAACGCCTGCGCGACGCCATAGCTGGCGGTTAGATCACGCACCTCAAGCAAGGTCATGCGTCCTCTCCAAGATAGGCGCTGCGCACCTCGGGGCTCGAGCGGATGTCATCGACTGTACCAGTCGCGATCACCTTACCGTAAACAAGCACGCTGATCCTGTCTGCCAAAGCGAACACCGCGTCCATGTCATGTTCGACCAACAAAATTGGGGCTTCGTGGCGCAACGTATCCAGAAACGCGGTCAGAGTTTTTGATCCTTCAGCCCCAAGCCCGGCCATCGGTTCATCCATGACAAAGGCCTTGGCATCGAGCGTCAGTGCAACCGCGACTTCGAGTTGTCGTCGTTGCCCGTGAGACAGGTTCGCACAGCGCATACCCTGCATGTCCAACAGGCCGACACGCTCCAGCGCCGCCTCTGCTTTGCCCCTGAGTGCCCGGTCACGCAGGGTGGATTGCCAGAACCTCCAAGGTCGTTTCGAAGCTCCAAGTGCGCCCAGAAGGGCATTTTCGAGAACTGTGTCTTCCATCGCCAGCGCAGAAATTTGGAACGTACGGCCCAATCCAGACTGCGCACGTGCCTGAGTGCTTTTTCCGGTTACGTCGCAACCAAGTAGGTGGACGGTCCCATTGTCAGGTCTCAATCCGCCACAAATCTGTGCGATCAAGGTCGATTTACCTGCTCCGTTGGGGCCAATCACTGCATGAATTTCTCCCGGGTGCAGGTCGATCGACACATCGTCGGTGGCGGTGAGTGCGCCAAAAGACTTGCGCAAGTTGTGTGTGGCCAGAACGGGATCAGACATGCGATCCCTCCTTGCCTGTCAGAAGCCCAATAATGCCGCCGCGCGCAAACAGGACGATGGCCAAAAGGATAAGCCCGAGGAATACGTGCCAGAAATCCGTAAGCCCACCAAGCCAATGCTCGAGGGCCACAAACATGCAGGCACCAATAACCGGGCCAAATAGGCGACCGACGCCACCAATGATGATCAACACAATCAGTTCACCTGATAACTGCCAGCTGAACATTGTCGGCGACACAAAGCGATTGAGATCCGCAAACAAGGCTCCAGCAAGCCCTGTGATGGCCCCAGAGATGACAAACGCCACCAACTTGAGACGCCGCGGGTCCAGCCCAACAGTTTCAACCCTCAAAGGCACTTGCCGCGCAGCATTGAGGGCAAGCCCAAACGGTGATGCCTGAAGTCGAGCATTCAGGAAAAGCACAATGCACAGGATAACAAAACACAAGCCATAGAACTGCACCGGGACCAGCGTGTTTAGGCCCGGAAATCCATTGCGTACATAGATCGACAGACCATCTTCGCCGCCATAGGCGCTCCAGGAAATGGCGAAGTAAAAGAACATCTGCCCAAAGGCGAGGGTGATCATGATGAAATACACGCCTGAGGTCCGTAGGCTTAGCACACCGACGATCCAAGCGACCAATCCAGATACAAGGGTCGCAACAACCCAGATCACCGGCATCGATTTCGTTCCTGCGATAGTCAGCAGGCCAAGGTCGAGGGGGACATAGGTCTGTGCATGGGAGGCCAGAATGCCCATCGCATAGCCACCCAGCCCGAAAAACATCGCGTGCCCAAGACTGACCAATCCGCCAATCCCAAGCGCGATGTTCAAACCGACAGCGGCAATTGCAAGGATCACTGCGCGAGTGATCAGGGTTATGGTGAACGGCTCATCCACCCAAAGCGCCCAGATGGGCACAACCAGCAACCCCGCAAACGTAAGCGCGTTGACCACGCGCTCAGAGATCATGCGTGGGCTCCAAACAGGCCAGTGGGTCGCCAGATGAGAACGAGACTCATGAGAATGTAGATCGCCATAGATGCGAGCGCTGATCCGGTTTGCGTGGCGACATCAGGATCCATGAACAGTTTGAAAAATTCCGGTAGAAAAATACCACCAAGCGTGTCGGTTAACCCGACCAACAACGCACCGATAAACGCGCCTTTGATGGACCCGATGCCACCGATCACGATCACAACAAAGGCAAGGATCAACACTGGCTCTCCCATACCAACCTGAACCGATTGAATAGCCCCGACCAATGCACCGGCGAGCCCGGCCAAAGCCGCGCCAACCGCAAAAACGATGGTGTAGAGGCGTGTGATATCCACACCCAAAGCGGCGATCATTTCGCGGTCATTTTCCCCCGCGCGGATCTGTATCCCGACGCGAGTGCGCTCGATCAGTAACCAAAGTCCTAGCCCAACCAGCAAACCTGCGCAGATCAGCGCCAAACGGTAAAGCGGGTACTGAATACCGCCGGGCAAGGATACAGGGCCTGACAGATAGTCCGGGATGTCGAGGAACAGCGGGAACGATCCAAACACCCAGCGGGTGCCTTCGGAAAAGATGAGGATCAGCGCAAAGGTGGCGAGCACCTGATCCAGATGCGCTTTGCCGTAAAGCCGTCTGATCACAGTGATCTCTATCAGCGCACCGGCAATGGCCGCGACCGCAAGTGCTGCGGCTAAAGCCAGTACAAACGATCCAGTTGCCCCGGCTATTGTGGCGGCTGCAAACGCCCCAATCATGTAAAGGGATCCATGCGCAAGGTTGATCAATCCCATGACACCAAAGATCAGCGTCAGGCCTGCCGCCATCAGAAATAGCATGACGCCGAATTGCAGCCCATTCAGGACTTGCTCGATAATCAGGATTGCTGACATGCCCCGCCCAGATCTGGCGCGCCGAAGGCAAACTCCGGCGCGCAGGTTGCCTTACATCTTGCAGTCGGCGGCGTAGGCGTCTGCGTGATCCTCCAAGGCAACGCCGATAATCTTGTTGGTGTAGACGTCACCTTCCTTGATCACTTCACGCGCATAAATCGTCTGGATCGGGTGATGGTTCGGCCCAAACTTGAAATCCCCACGCGTGCTCGCGAAATCTGCAGCGCGCAACGCCTCACGGAAAGCGTCGGCATCCGACACGTCGGCCATATCAAGCGCGGACAGGATCAGGTTGGCAGTGTCGAACCCCTGACTGGAATAAAGTGACGGAAGGCGTCCGTATTCAGCCTGAAACGCCTCGACAAACGCCGTGTTGGTGGGGGTATCGATGTCCTTGTTCCATTGGCTGGTATTGACCACACCAAGGGCAGCATCGCCCACCGCCTGTAGAATGCCCTGATCAAAGCTAAACGCCGGGCCGATTACAGGCAGGTCAACGCCGCTGTCTGCATACTGCTTGAGAAACGAAATCCCCATACCGCCTGGGAGGAAGAAAAACACGCTGTCCGCGCCTGACGCCCGGATCTGGGCAATCTCTGCCGCGTAATCGGTTTGGCCAAGCTGTGTATAGACCTCACCCGCAAGGTCACCACCCAACGTCCGCTTGTAACCGGTCAGTGCATCCTGACCGGCAGGATAGTTCGGCGCTAGGATGAAACTGTTACTATAGCCCACTTCAGCGGCATAGGCGCCTGCCGCCTCGTGCAGGTTGTCGTTCTGCCACGCTACGTTGAAATAATTCTGATGGCAGCCTTGGCCGGCCAACGCCGATGGTCCCGCATTCGGGGACAGATAGAACTTGCCCTGAGCGGTGACGCTCGGGATCACGGCCATGGCGAGGTTCGACCAGATGATGCCCGTAAGGATGTCGACACGCTCGGACTGAACCATCTTGTCGGCGAGTTGCACTGCGATATCCGGTTTGCGTTGGTCGTCTTCGATCACGACTTCAATGTCGTCGCGCCCCGATTGTTTCATCGCCAGCATAAAGCCGTCACGCACATCGATGCCAAGCCCTGCACCGCCCCCGGACAGGGTTGTGATCATCCCAATCTTGGTTTCGGCGAACGCAGTCGTCGCCCCAAGCGCAAGGGCCGCCGTGGCCAATATAAGCTTCTTCATCACTTCATCTCCCAGTTCGAATGTCGTCTTTTTTGGACCGCATTTTTGAGGATCGACTTGCCTCGTATGTGGGTCGGTATTTTCGTCCGTGGATTTGTTTAACAACGCATCAAGAAATACAATAGTTAGCGTAATAATATTGCGCGTGATGGTCGCTCTCTCAGCTCCGTCCATCCGGCAACCGGATCAATCGCTCACCGCGGTGGGATCGCCTTGCCTTTTCCCATTCTGCACGTGATCCTGACGGCGTTTGCATCGTCAGCGCATACTTTTCAGTTACTGCACAGAGAAAGGTCTTCATGGAGTTATCCCGAGGCTTTCGCATTGATCCAATTGTTGCACCAACATGGGATGTCGCCGAACTGGTCAATCGTCACTTCGACATGATGCGCGCCCAAACGCCATCCGAAAGTTGCCATGTCATGAGCGCGGATGATCTATTTGCAGCAGGCGCGCATGTATTCGCGCTGCGCGATGACGACACGATGTTGGGCATTGGGGCGCTCAAACCGCTGAGTGCCGATCATGGCGAACTGAAATCCATGCACACCAAAGCCGAGGCTCGCGGGCGCGGGGTCGGCTCTGCCTTGGTACAGCATATCCTGACGAAAGGAACCGATCTCGGCCTATTGCGGATCAGCCTGGAGACCGGATCCGAAGACCCCTTCGCCCCCGCGCGCCGCCTTTATGAGCGACACGGCTTCACGTATTGCGCGCCCTTTGGAGACTACGTCGACGACCCGCTCAGCGTTTTTATGACACGAACCTTGTGACCTTCTCTTGCCCCGAGCCGTCAAAGGCGGCAAATAAACACCCAGCGGTCCCTTAGCTCAACTGGATAGAGCAGCTGACTTCTAATCAGCAGGTTGAGGGTTCGAGTCCTTCAGGGATCGCCAGCAAAACAATTGATCTTGCATCTCAAGCGCATCCTCGGCCGCCGAAGACTCGGGTTGCGTGGTCTATGCAGCGGAAATGGCGAATGATTACTTGCCTCCACCAGCCAGAACCTTGCAAAGATCTTTCCTACACCGCAGCAAGCAACCGCTCAAAACGTGAAAGGAAAGGCGCACTTGCGGCATTAGGTCACCGTATTCTGCACAAGCAA
>NZ_CBFHLV010000058.1:0-20988 GCF_965656765.1 Marivita sp.
GGTTGGAACGATGACTACTTACGTAGCATTCTCAACGGCTTGGCCACTCCGTAAGTCAAACGCGATTGCCCTGCCGAACGGGCCGGAAATGACGTTGATTCAACAAAGCTGTGAAAATGCCACGGCGCGTATCCGTTTCTTTCGCATCGCTTTTGGCACGACAACTGACACGCGGCTGATATCGACCGCAGACGCACGCAAGGTTTTGACGGATTACTATGCATTTACGCGGCTAAGCGCGACATGGCGCGTCGATCAGGACCGGGCGCGTAATGTCGTCCAATTGGGGTATCTGTCACTGCTGTGCCTTGAGGCGGCTATGCCACAGGGTGGAACGCTCGACATCACAGACAACGGTCGGGTTTTGATTGCGACCGCGAAAGCCGAAACCGTCCGGGGCGACCTGCCGATTTGGGATATGCTCAAACCCGGTGTCGGTTGCGACTTGCCCGGGCTGCGCCCTGCGGATGTACAATTCGCTTTGCTGGCCCGCATCTGTAGCGAGACGGGCGTGACAGCAGATCTGCAATACAACATTGGTCATGCCCAGCTGATTTTGATCCTACCCGGCGCGGATGTGTGACCGCGTCTTGAGTGTGGTCACCACATGCTGAACCTGATCCGACACAGGGCCATTGCGTGGCGGATCAAGCAAGGTGGTCATGAGCGCCTCGGTCGGTTTCGCTTTGCGCGTCCAGCGCAGATTACGCAAGATGTCAGAGGCGGGAGGTGGCAGGTGATCTGGGATCTCATGCCCCGCAAGCGTGGCCCAAACACAGCTCCACGCGCGCCCGACACTCCACGGGTTGTACCCTCCACCGCCCGACACAATCAGACGTGGCGCCAAAGTTCGGAGTGCCTGCACCGCCTGCACATGGCAGCGGTTCGACAGGGTCAACCGCGAAAGTGGATCTTCTGTCACTGCGTCAGCCCCGCATTGCAGATAGATCGCATCGGGCTTTTGCCGGGCGACCGCGGGGAGGATAAGCTCGTTCAAGATCAGGTCGAAGTCGGTGTCATTAAAGCCACGGGGCACTGGAATGTTGATTGCCGCACCGCCGGCGGTATCGTCCAAGGCGCCAGTAAAGGGCCAGCGGCGATCCTCATGAACGGAAATCATCTGAACCATGTCAGAGCCTTGAAACGCAACGGCCACTCCATCGCAGTGATGCGCATCGATATCGACATAAGCAATGCGCGTCAGACCCATCGCGATAAGGCGTTGAATCGTCAGAACCGGTTCATTGATATAACAAAACCCATTTGCGCGGTCGGGCAGCCCATGATGGGTTCCGCCGCCCGGATTGTACGCCACTCCCCCGGCGCGCACATGGTCGGCGGCCAGCAAACCACCCCCGGCCGCAGTGGCGGGACGGCGGTAAACTTCGGGAAAAACCGGATTCGACAGGGAGCCCAGATCATGGTCGGGATCGGGTAGCTGTGTGGCTTCGGCGCGTTGCAGCGCGTCGATATAGGTTTCGGTGTGAAACCCGATCAGCGCGGCGGGCTTGGCGCAGGGGCTTGTGCGGTATTGCTCGGGCTGCAACCAATCCAAGCTGCGGCACAGGTCCATCACGGTCGGCACGCGGGGGATCGATAGCGGATGGTGCGCGCCATAGCTTGATCCGCGATAGATCCGGGCGCCAATGAAGATGGGATCAGACATAGACATGAGGTAGGGCGCGCAGTGCCACGGCCAAAACGCAATGATGCGTTTTGATCCTCCGTGAACGGTGGGTCACCCGGCCTCGGCCTTCTCCGACAACTCAAGCCACAGGTCCTCGGCCTCGGCCAACGCGGTTTGGCGAGCGACCAACGCCTCGGAGGCTTTCTTGAATTTGACCGGCTCGCGCGTGAACAGATCTGGATCGGCCATCAGCTCTTCCAGTTTAGCGATTTCGGCGGTCAGTCGGTCGATCTCGTCTGGCAGAACGTCAAGCTTGTGTTTTTCGGTAAAGCTAAGGCCAGACTTGGATTTTTGCGCGGGCGTGGGTTTCTGGGCTTGCTTTGAAGAGGTCTTGGCAGGGCTGCTGCCTTCGTCAACATCCCCCCGCTGCGCGCGATAATCGGTCCATCCGCCCGCGTAGACAGTGGCGCGCCCCCTGCCCTCCATCGCGATGGTTGTAGAGGCAACGCGATCGAGAAAATCACGATCGTGGCTGATCAGCAAAACAGTGCCGTCATATTCGCCCAGCAAATCCTGCAACAGGTCAAGCGTTTCGACATCCAGGTCGTTGGTCGGTTCATCGAGCACAAGCAGGTTTGATTCCCGTGCCATGATGCGGGCCAATAGCAGCCGCGCTTTTTCTCCGCCAGACAGGGACCGGACCGGCGCGCGAGCCTGCGCCTCGTCGAACAAGAACTCCTTGAGATAGCCGACCACGTGTTTCGGCATGCCGCGTACCATGATCTGGTCCGCCTTGTCTGACACCCGCATTTCCGGATCTCCGGTCAGGTTTTCCCACAAGCTCAGATCGCCGTTCAGCTGCGCGCGTGTCTGGTCGAAAACTGCTGGCACAAGGTTCGTGCCAAGTTTGACCGTTCCCGCGTCCGGTGCGATTTCACCGATCAGCATCTTGATCAACGTGGTCTTGCCCACGCCGTTGGGGCCGACAAAAGCGACGCGGTCACCGCGTTGAACGGTCAGGGAGAAATCCTTGACAATGGGGCTGTCGCCAAAGGTTTTGGTCAGGCCTTGGGCTTCGATTACCTTGCGACCCGATTTCGGGCCCGACGCCAATTCCATCGCTGCCGTATCTTGCCGTTTGATCATGTTGCTGCGTTCGCCGCGCAAATCCTGTAGCGCACGAACCCGGCCCATGTTGCGTTTGCGCCGCGCGCTGATGCCTTCCACGGCCCATCGCGCCTCGGCCTTGATCTTGCGATCCATCTTGTGGCGCTGGAGGTCTTCGTCCTCCCACGTCTTGTCGCGCCAGGCCTCAAAAGCGTCAAAGCCTTTTTCCTGACGACGAACATTGCCTCGATCAACCCAAAGCGTTGCGCGTGTGAGTTCTGACAGGAACCGGCGGTCGTGGCTGATCAGGACAAAGCCTTTGCGCGTGCGCTTGAGTTCGTTTTCAAGCCAGCCAATGGCTTCGATATCAAGGTGGTTGGTCGGTTCGTCGAGCAGCATCAATTCTGGATCCTGCGCCATCAACCGCGCCAAGGCCGCACGACGACGTTCGCCGCCCGATGCGGTATCGACCAATCGTTCGGGATCGAATTTCAGCCCTTCACCAGCCCGTTCGACCTTATAAAGCTCTGACGGATCTAACCCATGCATCGCGTAGTCGCCCAAGGTCGCGAATGTGCTGAGATCCGGGTCTTGCTCCATGTACCCGACGCTCACGCCGGGAGAAACGACGCGGTCGCCGGTGTCGGCTTCGACCAAACCGGCCATCACCTTCATCAATGTGGATTTGCCCGACCCATTTCGGCCAACAAGCGCCACACGGTCGCCCGGTTGCACCACAAGGCTGAGGTCATGAAACACCGGATCGCCGCCAAAGGTCAGCGAGATGTCGTTGAGTTGAAGAAGCGGGATGATGGCCATGGCGTCGCGCTATGGCGCGGCGCGCGCAAGGTCAAGGGGGTTGGCGTTGCCGACCTGTGCTACTTGCGCCAAGGCGCGCAATCGAGCCTTGCGCGGTTCAGGGATCGTGTCGATGACAAGCCCCGTGAACACGTGCAACGTGTCAAGCTGGGGGTCTGTCACTGCGTGATCACTGACCCACCCTCCCACGTTCAGATAACTGCGCAGCAGATGTGGCAGGTTGACCGGACCGGAACCAGTTTCGGGCAGAGTGACCGCTGTGAGTGACAAACGACGCGGACGCAATGTATCCGGGCCAAGGTGATCCGCCCGCAACGCGGCCAGCGCACCTGAATGCGCGTCAGGACAGGCGCCTGGTAAGGAACTGCACCCGATCATCATACGCACATTATAAGTGTCGACCAGCACGCCAAGCGCGGCCCATGCCAATCGCAGCGCCATGATATCAGTCGGACCAGTGGGTTGGCATACGCGGCCGAGTTCAAGAAATGGCCCAGGAAAGGCTTGCAGTGGGCTGAGGTCGTAGAATTGGCCAGTATATGTTTCGGCAAGGTCTGCTGTGTCTTGGATCACACGTGCCCTGAAAGCCACGCGGATTGAGCCTTTGTCGACCGCGACCACTCCGTGCAAACAATCGTCATCGAACCTATCTTGATCGTCGCTCCCTTTGCGAAAGGCCTGAGCACGCAAGGCAAGTGCCTTTTGGCGAATGTCCGGTGTGGTGCCGATTTTCGCTGTGTATGGTCCGAGCTGCAGGGCAACTGGATATTCCGGTGCAGCAACGGATTGCGCCGCTGCACCCGGTGTCATCAGTTGAAGAACTCGGCCGCGTTGATGCCGCCGATATTTCCAAAGAGTTTGCGGATAAAGCTGATGTCACCGTCACCCGACCGTGTCACGCGGCGCGCGATTGGCACAACCTGACCGTCTTCCAATCCGTAGCGTTCGATATTTTGCACGACGCCAGCGCTGTCAAAGGTGATCGCCAAAACCTCGCGGTCGACAACTTCGGGGCGCTGCCATGCGAAATGGCGCACGTCGCTTTCGATATAGTAGAAGCCGGACTCGTTCAGGGTGCCCGATGTTGATGGCACGCCAACAAGGTCTTCTACCGTGCCACGGGTATCAACCCCCGGCACGATTTGCTGCAATTCGTCTTCGGATGGAACGTACCCATGCGTTCGGTAGCGCGCGGTGCATCCCGCAAGGGAAATACACAGAAGCGTCACAAGCCCGATCCTGATTGTCGATCTGATGCCCTGCATGGCGCCTCTCTTGCGTTGGCGTTCGCTGCCTTTTATCCCGATTACACGGCCTTTGGCCTGCGTTCAAGCAAAGGGTGCACACAAGATATGCCACAACAGGTTCTGAAACCCGGAGAATTTCGTGTGAGCGACCTGTCGACTCGCCGAGAGACGACGTTCGAACTCCAACCCGATGCCCCGGCACGAGCGGTCATTGCCGATCAGCTTGGCTTGTTGGGCCTCAAGAAATTGCGCTTTGAGGGCAAGATTTCGCCTGCCGGCGCGCGCGGCTGGTCGTTGACCGGCAAAATGGGCGCGACCGTGGTGCAGCCATGCGTAGTGACGCTTGATCCGGTGACGACGCGGATCGATGAGCCTGTTGAGCGAATGTTCATGCCTGCGGATTATTTCGATGACCTGGAGGCCGGGTCCGAGATGGAGATGCCAGAGGACACCAGCAGCGAACCTTTGGGGCAGATCATCTCGGCTCATGACGCGATGATCGAATCGCTGACGCTTTCTTTGCCGCAGTATCCGCGTGCCACGGATGCCGAACTTGGCGAAGCTGTGTTTGCCGAAGACGGTGTGACCCCGTTGAAGGACGAAGACACAAAGCCGTTTTCAGGGTTGGCGGCATTGCGCGACCAGCTTGATGAAAAGTCCTGACAAAAACAGCCAGAAAACGCTTGCGGATTTCACGATTGCCCCTATGTTCGCGCCTTCATCCGAGGTGGGGTTGTCACCCGGCCCGGTTTCCCCTTAAGAGGCCGGACACACCCTAAACGCGGCATGGCGAGCATGCCACAGATTATAGATAATTGAGGTTGAGACATGGCTGTCCAACAGAACAAAGTATCCAAGTCGCGTCGCAACAATCGTCGCGCGCATGACGCTCTGGTTGCTGCGAACCCGAACGAATGTTCCAACTGCGGCGAACTTAAGCGTCCGCACCACGTATGCCCGTCCTGCGGCCACTACGCGGATCGCGAAGTGATCGCACAGGCCGACGAAATCGACCTGGACGAAGACGCGGCATAAGCAACGATTGGGCGAACCCCTCCGAATGACCTCATCGCAGGATCATAAAAAGGTGGGTGACGCGCCAATAGTGCTATCTATCGACGCTATGGGCGGCGATCTGGGGCCGGAGGCAGTTGTCTCCGGCATGTCTCGTTCTGCGAAGGCGAATCCTGATATCCGTTTTCTGGTTCACGGGCCGGAAAAGAAGCTGATCAAACTGATTGAACGCAGAAAGGCTTTGGCTGGACGGTGCGAGATCAGAAACTCAGCGGGCGTCGTGTCGATGCAAGACAAGCCCAGTCAGATCATGCGCCACGGGCAGGACACGTCCATGTGGGCGGCGATTGATTCTGTGCGCAACAAAGAAGCGACCGTTGCGGTGTCCTGTGGCAACACAGGCGCGTTGATGGCGTTGTCGATGATCCGCTTACGTAAACTGCCCGGTGTGAACCGCCCAGCAATCGCGATTCTGTGGCCCTCGCGCAATCCGCAGGGGTTCAACGTGATGCTGGATGTCGGTGCCGACATTCGGGCTGATGCGCAGGACTTGCTGCAATACGCTTTGATGGGTGTGTCCTATGCCCGCAACGGTCTGGAATTGGACCGCCCGCGTGTTGGCTTGCTTAATGTGGGCACCGAGGAACACAAAGGCCGTGCCGAGCTTAAAGAAGCGCACGAGCTGATCGGCAACATGGCGGACCGGGCGCAGTTCGAGTTCGTTGGATTTGTCGAAGGTGGCGATATTCCTGGTGAAGCCTGTGACGTGATCGTCACAGATGGCTTTACCGGCAATGTCGCGCTGAAAACCGGTGAGGGCACCGCATCGTTGATTGGCGACCGGTTGAAAGAGGCGTTCGCCTATTCCCCCCTGTCCCGATTGGCATCGCTGCTTGCGCTGACCTCGTTGCGCCGCCTCAAGAAAAAGATCGATCCGCGCCGGGTGAATGGCGGTGTTTTCCTTGGGCTGAACGGCACAGTTGTCAAATCTCACGGGTCGGCGGATGAAACCGGCGTATCGGCGGCGATCAAGCTGGCCTTTCAATTGGCGCAATCCGGATTTTCCGACCGGCTCGCGGCGCGACTGGCATCGATCACCGACGTCCCGTTGGACGCAGAAACAGAAGTAACGACACACGAGGAGAGCCCGAAATGACCATACGTTCGGTTGTCGTTGGGCTTGGCCATTATCTGCCCGAGCGCGTTGTGCCTAATTCCGAGTTCGAGGCCTCTATAGACACATCGGACGAATGGATCAAATCCCGATCAGGCATCGAACGCCGTCATTTCGCGGCCGAGGGTGAAACCACTTCTGATCTGGCAACCCACGCCGCGCGAAACGCGCTGACGTGTGCCGGTCTGACCGCTAATGACCTTGATGCGATCATCGTAGCCACCTCAACAGCAGATCTGACCTTTCCATCCGCCGCGACAATGGTGCAATCCGCACTTGGTATGACGCGTGGCTTTGCCTTTGATGTTCAGGCCGTTTGCGCCGGGTTCATCTATGCAGTGGCCAACGCCAACGCGCTTATCGTGTCGGGCCAAGCCAAGCGGATCATGGTGATCGGGGCCGAAACCTTTAGCCGGATCATGGATTGGAACGACCGGTCCACGTGCGTGCTGTTTGGCGATGGCGCTGGCGCGGTGATCCTGGAAGCGCAAGATGGTGCTGGCGACAAAACTGACCGGGGCATTCTTTCGGTGGACCTGAATTCCGACGGCACGCATCGCGACATCTTGTATGTTGATGGCGGTGTAAGCACGCAAACCACCGGCTATCTGCGAATGCAGGGCAAAGAGGTGTTCCGCCACGCGGTTGAGAAATTGGCCAAGACCGCGACCACTGCCATGGAAACCGCCGGTATTGCCAATGATGAGGTCGATTGGATTGTACCGCATCAGGCGAATATCCGCATCATTCAAGGCACTGCCAAGAAGCTGGGCCTGTCGATGGACAACGTTGTGGTGACTGTTCAGGATCACGGCAACACGTCAGCGGCATCGATTCCTCTCGCACTTTCCGTTGGTGTGGACCGCGGTCAGATCAAGCGTGGTGATGTCATTGTCACCGAAGCGATCGGCGGCGGGCTGGCCTGGGGCGCGGTTGTGCTGCGCTGGTAGGCGAAATCTATCTAAAATCCCTCTCGCAAGCCGTTGATATTGACTCGGAAATTCGCAAGGCGCATGTTGTGCGGAACCGGGGAGGTTGTGCTATGGGACAAAAGACACTGACACGCATGGACCTGAGCGAAGCTGTGTTTCGCGAAGTTGGCCTTTCACGGAATGAAAGTGCCGATCTTGTGGAAACCGTTTTAAACCACATGTCCGATGCGTTGGTTGATGGCGATCAGGTTAAAATTTCGTCCTTTGGGACGTTCTCGATTCGGGACAAAGCGGCGCGCGTCGGGCGCAATCCCAAGACCGGCGAAGAGGTTCCGATCAACCCACGCCGTGTGCTGACTTTCCGTCCGTCTCACCTGATGAAAGACAGAGTGGCTGCAGGCAATAAGGGCTGACTGCCATGAGCAAATCTGCAGACGCTTTCCGCACCATCAGCGAAGTCGCCGAATGGCTGGACACGCCTGCGCACGTTTTGCGCTTTTGGGAAAGCAAGTTCACCCAGGTCAAACCCGTGAAACGCGCAGGTGGCCGGCGGTATTACCGTCCTGCCGATATGCGCCTTTTGGGCGGGATCAAGCGATTGCTCCACGACGATGGCATGACCATCAAGGGTGTGCAGAAAATCCTTCGAGAACATGGGGTTAAGCACGTTTCTTCACTTTGTGAGTTAAATCTTGGTGAGGATGAAGACGATCACGATGCTATCGAACTGGACATGGTCGAAGAAGCGGAACCCATAGATACGGTTGTGCCCTTTGCCAAACCCGAGCAAGAGCCCGATCTTCTGACCGAACAGGAATCTGAATCCGTACCTGATGAGGTCGCTGAGGCAGTTGAGATAGTAGACTCGCTGTCCGAGACGGATAAGGAGGCCGAGGTCATCCCGCCCACCCAAGCCGAGCCATTTGAGGACGCGCAAGCAGTTGAACTTGAGACTGAATTGGCCGCACCGGAACAAGACCAAGTGGCAGTCGCAGCGGAAACCGTCGTCGAAGACAGTCCTGTTGATGCCGCCGAGGTCACAACCGAGCCAGAGGCACCAAACGTCATCGAAGATGACACGTCCGCTCTGCCCAGCTTTCTGCAAAACTCAATGGATGATCGGCGAGCCGGAGATGCAGCAGAGGCGGACTCATCCGAATCTGAGGTGACAGAAGCTACGCCGCCTTCTGCCATTATTGAGCCGGTGCCGGGTGCGCTGACGTATTTGTCGCAAATCAAACAGCTTTCGCCAAAAGCTACCGCCCAGATCGCGCCAATTGTCGAACAGCTGCGCCAGGTTTCGCGCTAGATCGCCATAGTCAAACCACTGAAATTCGCTCTTGCGGCCTGATCCAAAACCGTTATGACAGGCGGCAGTCGGGCTATGGCGCAGCCTGGTAGCGCGTCCGTCTGGGGGACGGAAGGTCGCAGGTTCGAGTCCTGCTAGCCCGACCAATCAAAACATAGCTATCAATTCGCCACTTGCGCCACGCGCAGGTAAAAAACATCCTCGCCTGAGGCGCAACCGCTTGCTATGCAAGGCAGAACGCGGATGGGGGATGGTATGACAGGTGTGTTGGCCAATCAGCAAATCACGGACCTGATGGAACTCGGCATCATTGCGGCCGACACTGACTTCGTCGACGGTCAGGTGCAGCCGGCCAGCCTTGATCTACGGTTGGGGACTGTCGCCTACCGAGTGCGCGCGTCGTTTCTTGCGGGAAAAGGTCAGCGCGTCGAAGACCGTTTGGCGGATTTTGAAATGCACCGGATTTCGCTTGATGGCGGTGCGGTGTTGGAGAAAGGCTGCGTCTATCTTGTTCCATTGATGGAGCGATTGGCGCTTCCGGACAATATCAGCGCGGTTGCCAATGCCAAAAGCTCGACCGGACGGCTTGACCTGCTGACACGTACAATCACCGACGAAGGCACGGAGTTTGACCGTGTAACAGCGGGCTATTCCGGCCCGCTTTATGCCGAGATCTGTCCAAGGTCGTTTTCGGTTTTGGTGCGTCCAGGAATGCGATTGAACCAAATTCGCTTCCGTAACGGGCAATCGGTACTTTCTGATGATACACTTCGCGCCTTACACGAAGAACAAACCTTGGTGACAGGTGGTCCCGCTGTGATCAGCGACGGGCTGGGGTTTTCAGTTGATCTCAAACCCGACGATGGTGATCTGGTCGGATATCGGGCCAAACCGCACACCGGGGTGATCGACCTTGACCGATTGGGGCATTACGCACCGTCCGAATTTTGGGAAGAGTTGCACACGACAAGTGGACAGATCATCCTTGATCCAGATGCGTTCTATATCCTTGTCAGCCGTGAGGCAGTACATATTCCACCCGACTATGCTGCTGAAATGGCACCGTTTCTTGCGATGGTCGGTGAATTTCGCGTGCATTATGCAGGGTTCTTTGACCCCGGCTTTGGCCATGATGCAGCGGGCGGCATGGGATCGCGCGGCGTGCTTGAGGTGCGCTGCCACGAGGCTCCGTTCGTGCTAGAGCATGGGCAAATCGTGGGGCGTTTGGTCTACGAACAAATGGACCAATCCCCAAGCCAGCTATACGGCGCGGGGATTGCGTCAAATTATCAGGGACAGGGACTAAAGCTGTCCAAGCATTTCAAGGCGGCTTAACGCGGCTGATCGTCCTGCGGCTTGGACTTGGATTTTTTGCGATTGGACACCGCGTTCATACCGGCATTGATCCCGGAATTCACCACACGGCGCATCACGGTGCGCATCACCATATTGATAATCTGATTGAGGTTCATGTCGTCCTCCTGCTGGGTTTGTCTGCCTCAGGATTAGATATAGAGAACAAATGCGTCGATTTTCAGGCATTGTTTCAGGCAAACTGCGTTTTTTCCTGAACACCATCTGGGCTTCGCCGTCGAGGCGTCAATGCCTCGTGGCCTTCCCTACACGCGAAAAGCGGGTCAGTCCTCGAACAGTTCGGACTGACCTTCTTCGGTCTCTTCCTCGGCATCGATATCGCCTTCGCCCATCTGCGGCATGGTGCCAGGAGGTGGGCGGTTTTCCAGCAATCCCGCCGCGCGCAGTTCCTTGAGCCCCGGCAGATCGCGGGCGGATTCGAGCCCGAAATGGTCAAGGAAATCCTGCGTGACAACAAACGTCACGGGACGGCCCGGTGTCATGCGACGGCGGCCAAAGCGAATCCACTCCATTTCCAAAAGCTGATCCACTGTGCCCCGGCTGACAGACACGCCGCGGATCTCTTCAATCTCGGCGCGGGTGACGGGCTGGTGGTAGGCAATGATGGCTAACGTTTCGATGGCAGCGCGGCTGAGTTTGCGGGTTTCGACCGTTTCCTTTTGCATGAGGAATCCAAGATCCGGGGCTGTTCGGATGGCCCATGCATCGCCAACCTTGACGACGTTCACGCCCCTGCCCTCGTAGCGTTTGCGCAGATACACCAGCGCCTCGGCTGCGTCCGATCCGTGTGGCATGCGGTCGTTCAATTCCTTGATAGTGACCGGTTCGGCGGTGGCAAAGAGGATCGCTTCGACCATACGTTCCTGTTCGCCAAAGGGCGGCGCTTCGAACAGGCTTTGTTCGGCTTCGGTTTTGATTTCTGTGTCGCCGGTCATCGCCCGTCTCTCCGGCGCAGCTCAATCGGCGCGAAAGTGTCGGATTGGCGCAGCTCCACCTTGCCTTCTTTGGCAAGTTCCAGCGATGCGGCAAAGGTCGAGGCTGTGGCCGAACGCCAGCGCACGGGGTCCACCTCCCACCCGTCTGGCATGTACGTGGAAATGTCTGTCCAAGAGCCTGCAAAGCCGATCAAACCGCGCATGCGTTCCAGCGCCTGCTCCATTGTGAATACCGAGTCGCGGTCCATCACGAAGGGGCGAAATTCGTCCTTGGTGCGAATGCGCGCATAGCCCTGCATCAGGTCCAGTAGTGTGGCCGTGTAATCCACTTTGCGAACGCGCTCGACTTCTTGTGTGACACCACGGGCGAAAAAGTCGCGACCCAATTGGTCACGCGCCATCAGTTTCGCAGCCACGTCGCGCATGGCCTGTAAACGTTCAAGCTGAAACGCCAGATGCGCGGCAAGGTCTTCGCCAGAAGGGCCTTCTTCGGTTGGGTCAGGTGGCAGCAGCAGGCGTGATTTTAGAAATGCCAACCACGCCGCCATCACGAGGTAATCCGCCGCCAGCTCGATCCGCAGCGCTTTGGCCTTTTCGACAAAGTTCAGGTATTGCTTAGCCAGTTGTAGGACAGAGATTTTGCGCAGATCGACCTTTTGCGTCCGGCTTAGCGTCAGAAGTAGATCGAGCGGGCCTTCAAAGCCATCGACATCAACAATCAGCGCCTCGGCGGCCACACGGTCGGCGACCGAGGGATCCGTGATGTCTGATGTTGTGTCGGTCATGCACTGCGCCCTTGCTCCAGTTGTGCAAGCTTGGCGGTGAGGGCGGCAATGTCAACATCTTGCGGCTGTGTGCGGCTGGCAATTGCGGCCTCCGCGCGCACCTGACTGGCGGCAGGCATCGTGCCAATACGCTCCATCAACGCGACGCGTTCGGGCAGATCACCATTGCAGTGCAAAATCACGTCGCAGCCCGCCTGCATCGACGCCGCGCCACGCTCTGGTACGGTGCCGGACAGCGCTTGCATCGAGATGTCGTCGGTCATGAGCAAACCGCCAAACCCAAGGTCTGTTCGGATGCGTTGGATCATCTTGGGCGAAGTGGTCGCCGGGCCGGTTTCACCCAACGCGCTATAGACCAGATGTGCAGTCATCCCCATTGCCACATCGGCGAAGGGCCGAAAGGCGGCGAAATCAATCGCGGACAGGGTGTTTTCGGATGCATCAATACGCGGCAGTTCTAGATGACTGTCCATCTGGGCCAATCCGTGGCCGGGAATATGTTTGACCACGGGAAAGACGCCGCCTGCAAGATGACCTTCGACCACCGCGTGGCCAATTTTGACCACTTGGTCAAGATTTGATCCATAGCAGCGGTTGCGCAAAAACCGGTGTGTTTCTGCGCGCGCGACGTCGAGCATTGGCGCGCAGTTCGCATCAATGCCCAGCGACATCAATTCATACGAAATGATCTGGTAGCGCACGCGCATGCCTGCCTCTGCGTGTTCGCCTAACAGTGCGACATGGTCCAGCGGCGGCAACCATTCGGTGGCCAGCGGCGGGCGCAAGCGCTGCACGCGGCCTCCTTCCTGATCAATGAAAATGGGTGCGTTCCATCCAACCGCGCCACGCAGGTCGGATGTCAGTGCGCGGATCTGGTCTGGCGTTTCGAGGTTCCGGTCAAACAGGATGAATCCAAACGGGTGGGCGTCTTTAAAAAACGCGCGCTCGTCCACAGACAGGCGCGCGCCATCGCAACCAAATATGGCTGCTCCGAACGGTTGGTGCGTCACCGGCTGACCACGGGAATGCAATCCGCGCCTTCTGCTACCAATGCTGCACAGAAGCGACGGGAGTCACTCAGATCGCCGAAGCCGTGGGCGCGCAAGCGATAGAATACCCGCCCCCCGGACGACGCTTCTTCGATCACACGCTCTTTTTCATCGAGATATTCGCTGAATCGAGCTTGCAGCTTGGTCCATTGTTCGCGGGCAATTTCAGGGCTGTCATAGGCTCCGAATTGCACAAGACGTGTGCCTGCGGGAATGTCACTAGGATTACGTTCGGACGCACCGCTGGCGGATGCAGTGGCCGCTGTGGGCGCAGCCAAAGACGCCAGCTGCAACCCTGCGGGTCGCGGGGCCGGGCGCAAGGACCGCGCGACACCGGGCACTGAGGCCGGAATGACATTGCGCGCGGTTGCGACCTCTTGCGTGGTCTGGCGGTCGAAAACTCCGGTTTCGGGCGCAGGCGCCACTTCGGTAAACGGTTGGGCATTGGCGGCGATCTGGTCTGCCAGAGCTTTGATCGGATCGTCCGCGTCCGCTATGTCGGTCAGGGCCAATGCCGGAGCTTCGGCTGTCGCGTCTTGGCGCAAGGACGCCAACGCGACCTCTTCACGTTCCGTCAGATCGAGCGGGGCGTCAGTCACACCCGACACAACCACGTCTTCATCGGTGATGTCCAAGGGACGCGGGGCCAGAACGATCTGATCCGGCGGCGGGGCCGATACGCCTGTTCCAGCCACACTGTTCACCGCCAGCCCTTCGTGACGTGCGATTTGCCCGCCCGGGTTTTCAGGAGCCACGCGCATCGGACCTTCTATGGCTTGAACGACCGGTACGCCGGAAACATCGCGCATGATCAGCTTGTATCCCCAAACTGTCACGCCCACTACCAACGCCAGAGACATCGCCGCGCCCAGCCAATTGGCTGTCGAGGCCAAGTTGCCCGACGTTTTTGCCCCGCGCACGGGGCCCGTCATATGCATGTCTGCCATGTCCGCCTCATCTCCCGGCGGTCGTTGCCACCGGTGTTTCTTGCCTTCGCCTCACCCGGTCATGGCGCTTTTGTCAGCGCATTTCTTCAACCGGTGTGACGCCCAAGATACCAAGGCCTGCGGAAATAACAACAGAGACGGCCCGTGCGAGGGCGATTTTCGCCTGTGTGGCGTCGGTGTTGCCTTCCTGCAAAAAGCGTAGTTCGGGAACATCGTTGCCCTTGTTGTAAAGCGCGTGCAACTCTGACGCGAGTTCATATAGGTAGAACGCCACACGGTGCGGTTCGTTTGTGCGTGCTGCGATTTCGACCAGACGCGGCCATTCGGCCAGTTTTCGGGCGACAGCAAGTTCGCTGTCATGGGTCATTTCGCCAAGGTCGATTTCCGCCAGCGTGGCGTCATCAACATCTACGCCCGCCTCACGCGCTTTGCGCAGGACCGAATGCACACGCGCGTTGGCATACTGGACATAGAAAACCGGATTGTCCTTGGACTGCTCCAGCACCTTGTCGAAATCGAAATCCAAAGGCGCGTCGTTTTTGCGGGTGAGCATATGGAAGCGCGTCACATCCGGGCCGACTTGTTCAACGACATCCGCAAGGGTGACAAACGTCCCTGCCCGCTTGGACATTTTGAACGGTTCACCGTTTTTATATAGCTTCACCAATTGCGTCAGCTTGATATCGAGCGGCGTTTGGCCGTTCGACAACGCGCTGACAGCCGCCTTCATCCGTTTAACATAGCCGCCGTGATCGGCACCGAAGATGTCGATCAACAGGTCGTAGCCGCGTTGCACCTTGTCATAGTGGTAGGCGATATCAGGCGCGAAATATGTCCAGGCACCATCCGATTTCTGGATCGGACGATCCACGTCGTCACCATGTTCGGTGGATTTGAACAACGTCTGTTCGCGTGGTTCCCATTCCTCGGGCTTTTTGCCCTTGGGCGGTTCAAGCGTGCCGCGATAGATCAGGCCTTTGTCGTCCAAATCCTTGATCGCGGATTCGATCAGACCCGTTCCATAAAGCGACTTTTCGCTGAAGAACTTGTCCATCTCAACGCCGAGTGACCCAAGATCGGCGCGGATCAACATCATCATGGCATCGGTGGAAAAATCCCGTACAACTTCAAGCCAGACATTTTCAGGTTGGCCGACATAGGCATCTCCGACCTTGTCCTTAAGCGCCTCACCCACGGGGATGAGGTAATCACCAGGATAGGTGCCGTCCTCAAACGCCACGTCCTGACCATGCGCCTCAAGATACCGGAGGTACACCGACCGCGCCAAGACATCGACCTGCGCGCCGCCATCATTGATGTAGTATTCGCGGGTAACGTCGTAGCCAGCGTAATCCAGCAATGACGCCAACGCATCACCAAATACCGCTCCACGGGTATGGCCAACGTGCAGCGGACCAGTCGGGTTGGCGGACACATATTCGACGTTGACCTTTAACCCCTGCCCCATGGTGGATTTGCCATAAGTTTCTCCAGCGTTCAGAATAACCTTGGGCAGCGCCTGCCAAACCGATGCATCCAGCCGCAGATTCAGAAAGCCCGGGCCCGCGACTTCTGCGGTCGACACGCGGGTGTCGTCCGACAGCTTGGCCGCCAAGGCTTCGGCAATGTCGCGGGGCTTCTGACCGGAAGGTTTCGCCAACACCATCGCCGCGTTGGTCGCCATATCCCCGTGCAGCGGATCACGCGGCGGCTCGACCGTCACGTTGGCAAAGTCGAGACCATCCGGCAGCGCGCCTTCGGCTACCATCGCGTTCAGGCTGTCGATCACAAGCGCCCGGATATCGGAGAAGAGGTTCATGTCACACGTCCTTTGTTCGGGACGTCCTCTACCACCTTGGTGCGTGGCGTCAAATGTTAGGCTTGCCCTTCCGCCTTGGCGCGGTGCTCTTTCATAGGAAGCATGGCGATCAACCGTGTGCCTCGGGTTTCCTTGGGCGTATCTTTCGGCCCAAGAATTCGCAATGTTCCGCGCGGTCCGACATCGGCGATCGGGATGCCTTCGGGATGGGTTTCGTACCAATCTTGCAAGGTAAATTCATCCGACAGTGTGGTTGAGCGAAATTCCCATCCATCCCACATGCGCCGCTGAACCTGCCAATAGGTCTCGCCGGCGCCGATATATTGCCCACCCAGCTTGGGTGGCAATGCATAGCGCGCAGAGTCCGAGGTTTCACGGTTAAGCTGATACACATTCTCGCGCCCGAATTCGGGAGCAAGATCGGTGGCCACCAAAGTATTGTAGGCGTCATTATCCGTGGCGGCGATCACGGTTTCATAGGCCATCAAGTCAAGTCGGTGTTCTGCGCCTTCGGACAGAATGTCGCCAGTGTAGATTTGCACTCCTGCTTCGCGTGCGTCGCGAAGGTGGCTGCGGTTGGGATCGGATATCATTACCGGGAGGTCGAGCTTTTTAAGCAGCGACGCAAATTCAACCGTCCAACGGTTGCCGCCCACGATCAACACGCCGGGTGTGGAGGACGCGTTCAGCCCCAACATCCGCGCGACCGGTTTAAGTGTGAAACCGTGCAACACAACTGTCCCGGCAACCAAAGCAAAAGCGAGTGTCGAGATCTGCGCAGCATCTTCGATCCCGGCTTGCACCAGACGGTCCCCGAACAGCCCCGCCACTGCGACCAAAACCACGCCGCGCGGGCCAGTAAACGCCACCAGCAGGCGCTCGGCCCAAGGGACATTCGAAAATGAGAGCGAGATCAGAACGGTCAAGGGGCGCGCGATAAGGATCACGGCAACAACGGTTCCCAGCGTCTGCCAGTTCATCGACAGCAGCGTTTCGCGCGTCATGTTCGCGGCAAGAAGGATGAAAACGCCGGACACCAGCAGGATCGTCGCATGTTCCTTGAAACGGTGCATTTCAGCGTGGCTGGGCAGATGTGCGTTGGCGATCCAGACGCCCATGATGGTCACGGCGAGAAGTCCGCTTTCGTGCAAAAGCGAGTCAGAGGCGGCAAAGGCCACCAATACGCTGACGAACAGCACCGGCACTTTCATGTATTCCGGCACCCAACCACTGGAAAAGGATTTGGCGATCCCCCACCCCGCGGCGAGGCCCACCAGAGTGGCGACAACAATGCCGATGGCCAGTTCGGTCAATGCCTGTTCAACGGTTGTGGCGGTTTGCCAAACCAGAACGACTTCGAAGGCAAGCACCGCAGCCAACGCGCCTGCCGGGTCATTCACAATGGCTTCCCATTGAAGCAGCGCGGCTGGTCGGCGTTTCAACCGAGCTTGACGCAACAACGGCGCGATGACCGTTGGGCCGGTGACGATCATAATGCCACCAAAGACTGAGGCGGTGGCCCAGCTGAGGCCGCCAACATAATGCAAGACCGAGGCAGACAGCAGCCAACCCACAGGTCCACCCACAATAACAAGGCGCTTCACCCCGACTGCTGCATCTGACAGTGATTTGAAATTGAGCGTGAGACCGCCTTCGAACAGAATAATCGCCACCGCAATAGCAACAATTGGTTGGAGCAAATCGCCCATCGCGACCGAAGGATCCAAAATACCCAGCACCGGCCCAACCAGCAAACCAGCCAGCAACATCAAAACAATGGCGGGCAAGTTCAGGCGCCAGGCCAGCCACTGCGCCCCAACCCCCAATCCGCCGACAAGGGCGAATGCTGTCACTGGGTTCATTCCTGCATCGGCGGGTGTTGCCACTTTGAAATCCTTTATGACCGCGCGGAGATAACGTCCGACCCTGTGAGGCGCGCATGCTCTTGCAGGGCAAACCTGTCGGTCATCCCGGCTATGTAATCCCCTACAAGCCGTGCAAGTTCCACGTCGGATCGAATTTCTGCAACATCTTTGCGCCATTGCTTGGGCAGCAGCGAAGGTTCTGCCATGAAAAGCGGGAAGAGTTCGTTGATCACCTTGGTGACCTGTACTCGCATTTCGACCACATCGGTGGCGCGGTACATGCGGTGGAACAGGAAGGTGCGGATCACTTTGAGATCTGACCAAAGGCCGGGCGAAAACTGCACCATCATCTTGCCTGCGCCACGGATGTCTTCTGGGGTTTGCGGATCAAGCTCGGCCAGATTGGTCTTGGTCACATTAATGACGTCGCCCACCAGAACACCAAAAAAGCGGCGCAAAGCTTCGTGGCGGCGGCGGTAGTAGTTCAGGCCTGGATAAATGCGGTCTACCTCGGAAAAACAGTCGCTTACAATGGGAAGCTCAGCCAGTTCATCCGTTGAGAACAGCTCAGCGCGCAACCCGTCATGCAGGTCGTGATGATTATAGGCGATGTCATCGGAAAGGGCTGCAACCTGTGCTTCGGCGCTGGCGTGGGTGTGCAGCTCCAAATCGTGCCGGGCATTGTAGGCGGCCAGTGCGTGGGGGATCGGTTCACCCACCGGACCATTGTGTTTTGCAATGCCTTCAAGGGTTTCCCAGGAGAGGTTCAACCCGTCGAAATCTGCGTAGTGCCGTTCCAGCGCCGTTACGATCCGGATCGCCTGTGCGTTGTGATCGAAACCGCCATAGGGCTGCATGAGTGTGTCCAGCGCGTCTTCGCCTGTATGGCCGAACGGCGTGTGGCCCAGATCATGCGCCAGCGCCACGGCTTCGGTCAGTTCCGGATCAAGGCCGAGCACCTTGGTGATGGTCCGCGCGACCTGCGCAACTTCGATGGAATGGGTGAGCCGGGTGCGGAAATAATCCCCCTCATGTTCAATAAAGACCTGGGTCTTGTGTTTGAGGCGCCGAAACGCCGAGGCATGAATGATGCGATCCCTGTCGCGCTGAAAGCACGAACGAAATTCACTTTCTTCTTCCGGATATAGTCTGCCGCGCGACTTGCTCGGGTCGCATGCATATTGCGCCGTCATGATCGACTGCCTGTTCTTGTTCCCTGTCCCGCCTGCCCTTATATTGAGTGCAGGCGATAAGTTAAAGCAAACCCAGAGGGTGACATGCAGCTTCCACCAAAAGTGACAGAGCGCGCGTTCGAGCGTTTGTCGGAGATTGGCGCCAGCGCCGAGGGCAAGGCCCTGCGCGTTGCGGTCGAGGGCGGCGGATGCTCGGGCTTCCAGTACGAGATCAAGCTGGACGATCCAGCCGATGACGATCTCGTCCTTGAAGGGCAAGGCGAACGAGTTGTGGTAGATTCGGTGTCTTTGCCGTTTCTGGCAGATGCCGTGATCGACTTTTCCGAAGAACTGATCGGCGCAAGATTTGTGATCAACAACCCGAATGCCACATCATCATGCGGATGTGGCACCAGCTTTTCAATGTAGACTGTTTGGCCTTTAAGGCTGCATTCAGTGGAGCGTGGACAGCTTTTCTGCGCGGGCGAAGCCGTGGAAGAAATCTTCAAAGTGCTGGGATGACGTTTCGGCCTGCGCAAGCACGTGCATCGCTTCTGGTGACAGCGTGTCCTCCATCCGCAGACGCATCGACACCCAATCGCCACTACGTGCTTCATCGAGGTTGAACATTGCTTCGGACATTTCGCGCATCGGGGTTGCCCTGTTGGCGCTACGGTCGAACCGCATCCGGTCATAGACAAACCCTTTGGCAAAGGCTGCGTCTCCGATGACGGATTGATGCCAGTTGCACACCAGAAATTCGTGGTAATCGTCCTGAACGCTGACTGTGGGGCCTTCGGTGATTGCAAAAAGCGCGGTTTCCCGATTGAGCCAATCCGTCCATAGCGCTGGCGGCGTTTCACCGGCAAACTGCATGGCGATGCAAATCTCGGACAACAGATCCGCGTTCTGTTCGATGAATGCCAACAATCCTGCAAAATGCAGACTGCGTTTGGCGTCAGAACCCAACTTGGGATCGCAGCGACCGTATTCGCTGAGGTAAAAAACAAGATGTGTCAGTTCGTAGGCGGCTTTCTTGTTCGGCAAGGCAAAGGTTGCAGAGCGCTTCATAAAACGGCGAACACGGTCTTCAAGCAGGGCATCCCTGCCCTTGGGTTGCATTTCCCGGCGCGCAAACAATCGGGCAGCTTCCATGCGCTGCAGGTCGGACAGCTCGGCTTGGGGCAGATCTTGTTCACGCGCCCACGCAACTAGCTTTTCGCCCTGATCGCCCGGCATCCCGAGGTCTTCGAGATCAAGCACGATGCCCAGGAAAAAGCGATAGTATTGTGGGAAGAACTGCATCCGCTTTTCGACGTTTGCATAGAACGACGCGTAGGTTTCCAGAGCACCATCTCCGGGTCGGGCATTCGTCGCTTCAAGGATGTTCAGTACTTCTGCATTTTCTTTGAGCCAGAACACGTCATCGACATGCCGGCGATGTTGGGAAAAACAATTCAGAAGCGCGCCGATGCGCATCTCTTGAGGGTTGATCCGGGACGGGGGGGTGAGTTGAATGACGTTGGTCATGGTCCATGCCTCCTATAGGGTCGAAGGACGGGTTCCCGCCCCGGGTCGCTGCTACGTCCAAGTGTCGGGTAGGTCCGTTTGATCGGATACACCCGTTGCCGGATCAGCAGGCGGGTGCACAGCTCGTAGTGAACATTTCAACCAAGTCACCTGTCTGAGCATCTGACGTGGTTGGCGCACAGCTTGTGGTGAACATTTCGACAAGATCACTGGTACGGGCGTCCGATGTGGTTGGCGCGCAGCTTGTTGTGAACATCTCGACCAAATCACCTGTGCGAGCGTC
>NZ_CBFHLV010000059.1:0-20929 GCF_965656765.1 Marivita sp.
CGGTTCCCAGGGTTTCCCTTTTCCATAGCTTACCTTCCGAGCTTTTGGCTCTCCGGTAAACCCGGTCTGGTTCAGGCGCTTGATCTGCCTATCCTAAGCCTATGGGTCAAGTCACATCACTCTTTGCTCGAAAGGTTGTTGGCGCCATAGGCAATGACGTGGACGCAAGCGCCGTCCTTGCGTCAGTCGGGCTGGATGTGGACGGTCCTTGGGACCCCAAGCAAATGCTTGATGACGATGACTACTACGGGATGATCGAACTCATGGCCGAGCAGATGGACATCACGCCTTTGCCATTGGTCGTCGGTGCCGCGATGCGGCCCGATGAATACGGGGCCCTTGGCCTCGCATGGAAGGCCGCGCCCAATCTTCTTGGATCGTTCTCTCGGGTCGTCAGGTATTGGCGCCTGTGGACCAGTGTTACACAATACGAACTGCAGGAAACGACCCGAGGAATGCTGTATGTGCAGCGCCGGGACGGCCCCCGGCGGCTTGGAATGCGCATCTCGATCGAGGCCACATCAGCAAGCAGCGTATCGCTCAGTCGGCAAGTGTCGCCACGGCCGTTTGCACCGCTCGAAGTCTATTTCCAACATGCGGCGCCTAAAACAGTCGAACACCACGAAGCTTTTTTCGGCTGCCCCGTACATTTTGGCGCCGAAAAGGATGCGATGCTCCTGTCTCATCAGTCTCTGTCAGAGCCCAATATCCTTGGCGACGAAGGGATTACCCAATTCCTAGTGTCCCATTTGGATCAGGAGCTTGCACAGGTCGACGATGCACCAGCGTTGCAGACACAGACCAAAGGCGAGATCGCACGCGCACTCAGCGAGGGCTTGCCCAAGATGGGAGATATCGCGCGCCGCTTGGGTCTGAGCGCCCGGTCGTTTCACCGGAGGCTCTCGGAACAAGGGCTCAGCTTCCAGACCCTGACCGAAGAAACACGTCGAGAAATCGCCACCGCGATGCTTCAGGAAGAACGCTACGCGCTATCCGAGATTGCGTTCCTCACCGGATATTCCGAACAAAGCGCCTTCAACCGCGCCTTCAAACGATGGATGGGTGTGACGCCAGCGGCCTATCGGAGAACACTAAAGTAAGGCTAGCTCGAACTTTGGTATTGGCAGCAAGTGTCAATACCCTGGCAATCGCGGTCAATACCGGGACGCCTCAGTTCTTCTACACCTTGGTCGTCAACTTAACCCAAGGAGAAAGAAGATGACCGCACTTATCGTTGCACGCTTTGACGCAAGAAACGCCGAGAAAATGGATGCCTACGCTGCTGCCGCCGGCCCAACCGTTCTCGCTCATGGGGGTGAATTTGTCGCCATGGGAAAGAAGATCAGCGCGTTGGTCGGGGACGACGAAAGGCAATCCGTCGCCATGGTCCGTTTCCCGGATGTTGCCACAGCCAAAACATGGTTCACCTCACCCGAATACACAGCCTGCAAGCCTCTTCGCGAAGAAGCCGCGGACATGCAATTCACACTCTACGAAACAAAATAAATATAGAAAAACACATTGCGACGGAAACGAGCGGCGTTGGGTAACCCAGCGCCGCAACTTTTTTGCGACTTAGGGAGGCTTTAGCCGAATACAGGTTGGCAGCAGATGTCAAAACGCTGGCATTCGCGGTCAATACCAGCTGGCATTCGTCCTTCTAAACCTTGGTCATCAACTGAAACCAAGGAGACTGAAAATGACTGAACACCCTATTCTCGTTGTCGGGGCAACTGGCAAAACTGGCGCTCGCGTCGTCACCAAACTCGAAGCCAAAGGCGTTGCTGTGCGACGCGGTGCACGACGGTCAGAGACGCCTTTCGATTGGGACGATCCAGCCACCTGGGCACCTGTTCTGCATGGCGTCACAAAGGCTTATGTCACCTATTTTCCAGACCTTGCGTTTCCGGGTGCGGTGGAAAAACTCGAAGCCTTCACCAAAGTCGCCTTGGAAAGCGGACTAGGGCATATCGTGCTGCTGTCTGGTCGGGGTGAGCATTTCGCAACGATGGGCGAAGAGATCGTCCGCAACTCCGGCATCCCGTTCACAATCGTGCGGGCCGCATGGTTTGCGCAGAACTTCAGCGAAGGCTACCTGCGCGACCCGATTTTGGGTGGTATTTTGCCGATGCCGGGCGGCGATATGCCCGAGCCGATCATCGATATTGACGATATCGCGGATGTGGTCGTCGCGGCCCTGACCGAAGAGGGGCACATCGGCGAACGCTACGAAGTGACCGGTCCGCGCCTGATGACATTTGCTGAAATGGCCGACGTGCTGTCCACAATGCTAGGCCGCCCCATCCAACACATCCCGATCACTTTTGAAGATTTCCATGCCAATGTCGCGGCCTCTGGCGGTGAATTTGTAGCTGACGTCTTTACCCAGATCGCTCGCGAAACGCTGGACGGTCGTAATGCCCACACAGCTGACGGTGTCGAACGTGCTTTGGGGCGCAAGCCGCGCGATTTCTCAGAATTCGCACAAACAGCGATGGCTGCAGGCGCTTGGTCTGCCGCCGCGTGATCCCCTCAAATTGAAAGGCAGGAGGCGTATCTGGCTCCTGCCGCACAATCTTCATCAGGAATTCAGACAATGCCAACAACGATCTTCTTCCTCTTCCAATTCGCAATTCTCGCCTATGCCCTTGTAGGAGGCGTTTTCCTCGCCTTCTCTGATTTCATCATGCGTTCTCTTTCACTGACAGGGGGGCATGGTGGCGTCGAAGCTATGCAGGTCATCAACCGAGAGGTCTTTCGCTGGGTTTTTATGGCGATGTTTCTGGGAATGGCCGCCGTTTCACTGATCATTGCAGGCTATGGCGCATTTGGCCTATCGGGCACGGCCGGAACTCTGATCCTTATGGCAGGGCTCGTTTACCTTATCGGATGTTTCGGCGTCACAGTCTTTTTCAACGTTCCGATGAATGAAGCACTGGCAGGCATGGAGATGTCATCCGGCACGACCCACGATTACTGGCTTCAGACCTATGTTCCCCAATGGACCTTCTGGAACTCGGTGCGGACAATCGCATGCGTCACATCTTCTGCGTTGCTTTTGTTCGGGCTCCTTTGGATGGCCCAAACCCAACCACAGCCCGTGTGATGCCTGTTTACCAAGGTGCGGCGCGTGTCATTGACCGATGAACTCTGCGCGCCGCTCCAAAAGGGCGGAACTGAGGTAGTCAACCAAAAGCCGCGCGCGCCGGACACGCCGCAGCCCACCATGTAAAAGGATCCAGGTCGAGCGGCGTTGATCCAGTTGCGTGCCGGGCACGCGCTGCATTTCCGGAAAGACGCTGGGAACCCAATTGGGCAAGAACGTCATTCCCGCCCCGGCACGAGCCAAGTGTAAATGCATCTGGGGGTCGGCCACCATGTGCCGAACGTGCGCATTTGGGAATTGCGTGGCTGCAATCATCGCTTGCATTTCAGGCACCTCTCCATAGCCGATCCAGGTGAGGCCCTTTCCTTTTGCACCCGCGTTTGGAAGCTCTGCATCAATGTACCTGCGTGCTGCGAATACCCCCAAGGACAGCGGAAACAGTTTCCGCCCGACGGCGTCTTCCTCGACCGCCAGAACATGACGGATCGAGACATCGGTCTCGTCCTTTGCGATCGAGTCGAGGAAATACGAAAGCTTCAGCTCGATCTCGATTTCGGGATAAAGCACCGCAAAATCCGCCAGAACCGGGGCCAGCAGATAGTTCGCCGTCATCGGATCGGCTGACAAACGAATGCGCCCTGATGCTTCGCGGTCCAGCCCTTTCACAGCACTGAAACCCTTCAGCAGTGCTGCTTCTGCCTCGATGGCCTGTGGCAACAAACGCCGGCCCGCGGCCGTGAGCGTCAGCCCACCTGCAGCCCTGCGAAAGAGCGTTGTGCCCAGTTGTGCTTCCAGCCCTTCGATTTGGCGCCGCAAAGTTGCATGTGTCCCGTCAATCTGTTCTGCGCCAGCGCGAAGCGACCCGGACCGGGCAACAGCAAGAAAGGCAGGGAGTGATTTCCAATCCATGATCTAAGTGTCAATTTTGAACCATTGCGGTTCATATTAGACAATTAATGGATCAAAATACATCCGGTATCTCCGTCCGCAGTCAAAGAATGGAGATCACTATGAAAGCGACTTTCAACGCATGGCACATCAACCGCTATGGTGGGCCCGACGTACTCACCCCTGTATCGCGCCCCCTGCCGACGCCGACCGCGCAGCAGGTTCTTGTGCGCATCCGCGCCTCGGCTGTTTCTCGGGCGGATGGTATGATGCGCGCCGGGCAGCCCAAGTTTGCAAGGCTTTTTCTAGGCCTTTCACGTCCTCGTGCCGGACTGGCGGGAACGTGCTTTTCCGGCGATGTCGTCGCGGTCGGAAAGAACGTGACGCAATTTCATATTGGCGACGCCGTGTTCGGTGAGGCAAGTTTGCAATTTGGTGCCAACGCATCGCACATCTGCATCGATGAAAACGGAAGCCTACTGACTAAGCCGGAAACAGTCACTTACGAAGAAGCTGCCACGCTTTTTGATGGGGCCATGACATCCTGGCACTTCCTGACCCGGCTAGCCGACGTTCAGCCAGATGAGAAGATCCTCGTCCTAGGTGGGTCGGGGAGCCTGGGAACTGCGGCTATTCAGTTTGCAAAAGCTTTGGGAGCAAACGTCACAGCATCTGCCAGTGCGCGCAATGCAGACCTGCTGCGGTCTCTTGGGGCGGATCACGTTGTTGACTATACATCAGAAGATCCCCTCAAACAGGGCTCCGCTTATGACGTCATCTTTGACACACTCGGGGTTTCCTCTTTCGCTGCGGCAAAACCAGCATTGATGAAAGGTGGCCAATATATCTGCCCAGCGCTGGGCTTTGCTTTGCTACGTTACGTCATCTGGACAGCTTGGTCAGGACGTAAAAGGGCCAAGTTTGCGGCAGCCGGAATGGCAAAGCCCGAGGTTCATCGCGAAGAACTTTCAGAAATCCTTTTACTTATGGCAAATGAACATTTCTCACCTGTGATCGACCGGACTTACCCTCTCACCGATCTCGTAGAAGCGCATCGTTACGTCGAAACAGGCCGCAAGCGTGGCAATGTGGTCGTGGTTTAGGGCCTCGGCGACATAAAGGCGTGCCGCTATCAACAGGTCCTAACCAATTCGCTGTTGTCTGCAGCGTTGCCCTAAACCGCCGGAGGTGGAGACACCGCGCAAAGCACCATTTGCCCGGCGTTAGTTGATTGAAATCCAAAAACCGGATGTAATCTGATCCAGATGAGACGGTAATAGGGCACAAACCTTGACTGAGCAGACTATGGCAGCGGGCTTTGCCGCCGCTTTTGCGGATTATGCTTGCGACAACGGTGCGGACCGTCCGGCGCTACTGGCCGATAGCGGACTGGCCGAAGATGATCTGTCGGATCAGGACAACCGAGTTGCTGTCGCTGCGTATCAGTCACTGATCGGCGCGGCGATAGCGCAAACCGGTGACACCGCCTTGTTGCTACGTCACACTTTAGAATCGCGGCTTGAAACCATATCTGTTGTCGGACAAATCGTACACACGTCGGCGTCGCTTCGTCACTCGATCGAACAATTGAACCGCTACCTGCACCTAATGGCCGATGTGAACCTTCCCTCAGGCGCAGACCGGTTTGAATTGCAACATACGGATGCAGGTCTTTGGATCGTCGATCATCTGTTTGTGCCGCGTGAAGCGTATTTGGGAGTTGAGGCGTCGCTCGCCCGTTTCATAAGCGAATTCCGTAGGTCTTTCCCGGCAGCAACTTTCGAAATCGGGCTGGAAGTCACCTACCCTCCGCCGCCTCACGTGGATCAATACCCAGAGCTTTTCCGCGTACCCGTGCAGTTCAACGCCAGCCGCAATGCACTGCAGATTGACCTGGTCTGGGACAGCCCAGAAACCCAGTTCAAGCCTGGAAACACATACGTCTTTGGCATCTTCACCCGCCATGCAGACAAGCTGCTCGAGGATTTTCGGGCCGATACGTCGATCCGAGCACAGATTGAATCTCAGATCCTTCCCAAATTGCATGAAGGAACAATCTCGATGGATCGGGTAGCAAAGGACATCGGGATGAGCCGTCAAACCCTTTATCGCAGGCTTAAGGAAGAAAGCGTGACCTTTGCTGAAATCCATGACGACCTCCGCCAGCGCATGGCGGTAGAATATCTTGGCAGTCAAAAGGTTACGGTAAACGAGACAGCCTATCTTCTGGGGTTTTCCGAAGCGTCCTCTTTCGTTCGCGCGTTCAAACGGTGGACTGGGTTAAGCCCGACCGCTTACCTTAATAAGGCCATGTGACCAAATCTTGTTACGAAGTGTCAATTTAATGATGCCTGCGGTCATGCCGCTATAAGCCGTGACTGGCTATCTGCTTTCTCGACACTGAAACGAGAAAGGTCAGACAATGAAAACACCAATAATTATATCCGCAGCCGGGTTGGTTCTGATGACGGCTTGTGCCGATAGAGGCGCAAATTACCAACCAATCCTCGATGGCGCGCCAACACCTTCTTACCAAGCTGATTTGGCCGCCTGTCAGGCCCTAGCGCGCAATCAAAACCAGTTCGATCAGGAAACGCTCGGGGCCGCTGTTCTTGGTGCTGGCGCCGGTGCCGCACTTGGTGAAGCCGATGATGGCGACGCATTGGGTGGTGCCATTGCGGGTGGTCTTGCTGGAGGTGTTGCCGGTGCGGTGAACGCAAGCGAACGGCGTGATGCCATTGTTGTGGAATGTTTGCGTGGTCGTGGCCATCGGGTCGTGGGTTGAGATGACTGATATCATTCACCTGCGTGCTCGGCGGTTTTGCGCACTCTATGAACTCCTTACCGGTGCTGCTCATTCAGAGCGGCCTGGACAGCGCAATGCCCCTACTCACATTCTTGATGACTTGGACGAACCGGGGTCACACCAAAGTCAGCCCCACCCAAGCCGGTTTGGCATTTCCTCAATCCACTCAGACAAACACTGACCTCAAGCTCACCAACGAAAGGCACCAAGCCATGAAACGTGTTTTTATTGCTGGAGCGACCGGTTACCTTGGTCGCTTCATTTGCGCCGAATACCAGCGCCGTGGCTGGTATGTGATCGCTCTTGTGCGCAAGACGTCCCGTGCCCAACGCATCTCGGCCGATCAACTGATCGAGGCGCAAGCAACCCAGCCCGCCACGCTCGAAGGGCTCATGGCTGGGGCTGATCTGGTGATCTCCTGCCTGGGGATTACCAGGCAGGCCGATGGGCTAGGATATTGGGACGTCGACTATCAGGCCAACGTTAATCTGCTGCACGAGGCGGAACGGGCGGGTGTCGGGCGTTTTGCCTACATCCATGTCCTGCGCGCCGCCGAGATGGCGCATGTGCCTTTGGTTGCCGCGAAATCTGCCTTTGTAAATGAGCTTCAGAACAGTTCGCTTGCAACCACTGTTATCGCGCCAACCGGCTATTTCTCGGACATGGGCGATTTTCTAAAAATGGCAAAGGCCGGAAGGGTTTGGCTGTTTGGAGATGGCAGCAAGCGGATCAACCCGATTCACGGGGCTGATCTTGCCCTGGCAACTGCTGACGCCATTGAAGCTGGGTCTAAGTGGTGCGACATCGGTGGACCTGATATAGTCACACAAAAAGAACTGGCTGAACTCGCATTCACCTGCCTCGGGAAACCCAGCCGTATCGTGTTTCTTCCAGACGTTTTTCGACGTCTAGCCCTTCGCCTTCTTCCACTGGTCACTCCGCGCCGCATCAGTGGACCTGCCCGCTTCTTTTTGAGCGCAATCGCTCACGACATGGTTGGCGCACAGCACGGCACACATCACCTCAAAGATCACTTTGAAAGCAGCCTTGGCGTAACCAAACAATACGTACGCTCGACCCCCATGCGGAAAGGGAAAGACCATGAACCTCGGGCATGTTGGCGGAATCGCCGCCCTGATTTGCGCAGCCACATACATTTTCGGCTTTGTCCTGCTTCTCACTCTGCTGGCCCCATTGGGCTTCGGAACGAACAACATCGACGGGGCAGCGGTAGTTCGATTCAGCCAAACCAATCAAGCGGTGATGATCACATGGAACACCGTCATCTACATCGTGAACGCGCTCGCACTTGTAGTGTTGGTTGTCGCACTAGCGGCACGGTTGAAAAAGGCCTCGGCGGAATGGAGCACTATCACTCTGACCTTTGGCACAATCTGGACAACACTGGTCTTGGGTGCCGGAATGATCGCCAATGTGGCCACTGAACGTGCAGTCTTACTTGCGCAAGTCGATTTTCCTGCGGCAGTGAGGGCTTGGGAAACCTTGCACGCGGTAGAGGTTGGTCTTGGTGGCGGGAATGAAATTGCCGGAGGGGTCTGGATCCTGTGTGTCAGCGTCGCCGGATGGTTGCACCATGCGTTTGGTAAAATCGTTTTCGGTCTTGGGCTACTGACCGGGCTGGGTGGGTTGCTGACGATACTGCCACCGCTGGGTGATGTCGCTGGTGCCGTTTTTGGCCTTGGCGCAATTGCTTGGTTCATTGTGATTGGTTTGGCGTTGATCCTAAAAAACGATGCAACAGCCGTACAAGCCCCCGCCTAGGCTTCGCCGCATTAAACTTACACAACGTGATACCATCGCAAAGCCTGGTAAACTGCTAGAATAATGATGAAAACCGCGCCTAACGTTACGCGTAAGATTGCAGTCTAGAATGAACGCGACAGCCTCAACGTGACCCATGGCTTAGAAACGCTGGGGTGCGTTGTCGATCTCGGAATCCAAAACGATACTGGACGCGGTCATTATCGGGTAACGCACGCAGCGACGCGCGAGAGACGCTCCACGCGAATTGATCGCTGTGGGACGTGTTTTCCCCAAGCGACCGCCACCCGACAAACCCAAAAGAAAAAGGCCGGACACTCTGCCCGGCCTTTCCGATTTGTTAATCTGCTCCACGGACAGGGATTGGCGCGTTCGGGTCGGGATGGAACAGCTTCTGAACCAGCCATGCCCCAACAGCGGCCCCAATGCCGATCAGATCGGTTATAAGCCCGCCTTCGATCATGAAGAGCGCCGCAAGCAGCAGACCCAGCCGGATAAACCATGCTGACCGCTGACCAAGGAACCAGCCCTGCACACCGCCAGACAGCAAGAACACACCAAACACGGCAGTAACACCTGCACGGCCAACTTCGTACCACGTGCCTTCCATCAGCAAGGCGCTGTTGTAGAAGAACATGAACGGTACGATGAAGGCCGCGATCCCAATCTTGAAGCTGACAACGCTGGTCTCCATCGGGTTCGCCCCCGAAATGCCGGCCGCAGCATAACTGGCCAAGGCCACGGGTGGCGTGATCGCCGACAGAACGGCAAAGTAGAACACAAAGAAGTGCGCCGTAAGCTGCGGGATACCAAGCTGAACCAGACCCGGCGCCACGACCGAAGCCGCCACTGCGTAGGCCGCAGTTGTCGGCATGCCCATCCCCAAAAGGATCGCAATACACATCGCAAAGAACAGCGCGAGCAGCTGGCTCACACCAGCAAGGTCAAGCAACACAGCCGAGAACCGCGCGCCTACGCCAGTGAGAGAGATCACACCAACGATGATGCCAGCACACGCACAAACCGCGATGATCTGGATCGACATAATCCCTGCCAATTCGAACGCTTTGATGATTGACCGAAGGCCCATCTTGTGCGGCGTCAACCACGAGACCACGGCTGCCGCCATCGTCGCCAAGGTACCCGCACGGATCACCGAATACCCCATGAAAAGCGCTGCAATCAGGATTATGATTGGCACGAACAGATAGACCTGACGGACCAGCTTGTTGAACTTGGGTAGTTCATCCTCGCGCATGCCGCGCATGCCCAATTTGGCCGCTTCGAAATCGACCATGAAGTAGACCGAAACAAAGTACAGCACCGCCGGGATGATCGCCGCGATGGCAATGTCCTGATAGGGGATGCCAGTGATCTCGGCCATGATAAAAGCCCCTGCCCCCATGATCGGCGGCATGATTTGTCCACCGGTAGAGGCCGCCGCTTCCACCGCTCCTGCGGTGGTTGGGCGATAGCCGACTTTCTTCATGAGCGGGATGGTCAAAGACCCGGTGGCAACCACGTTGCCGGCGGATGTCCCGTTGATCATGCCCATCAAGCCAGATGCGAAAATCGCAACCTTGGCCGGGCCACCTCGCGCCCGCCCTGCGGCGGCAAAGGCGAAGTTCACGAAATAGTCGCCCACCTTTGACGCCTGAAGGAAAGCCGCAAAGATGATGAAAAGGATGATATAGGTGGATGAAACTGCTGTTGTCGGCCCGAGGATACCAGCATCCGAATAAACGTGGCCAAAGAACCGCTGCCAGCTATAGGCACTTTGCACGGCGAGGATACCAGGCAGTAAGTGCGCAGTGAAAGTGTAGACAAGAAACACACCAGTAATGATGACCAGCGCCAGACCAGCAACGCGCCGCGTCAGTTCAAGGATCATCGCAGACCCTGCAGTTGCGGCAAAGGCCACCCCGATGGGCACAAACGGCGTACCGACAGAGTTACGTGCCGCGGTGCCATAGATGGCGATAAGATAGGCCGCGACAGCGATACCACAGATGCCCAGCAGGATATCCGATACCCGAAACTGATCACGCGGCGCTCTCTCGAACCACCCAAGGATGATCCCTCCGAATGTCGCCACCAAAAGTGGAACACCAAAATACCAGACCTCTTGGGTGTAGATTGGAGTGCCAGCAAAGGCAGGCCATGTCGTAAGGCCACCCATCTCGGGCAATGTGCCGGATGCGACCGTGCGCGCGAACCAAAGGCTGGTTCCAAACGCGAACAGCGCAGGCAAAATAAGCACATACGCAATCTTGTCCCACGGGCCGCTTTTGGTCGCATCGTCTTTGTCCGAGAACAACATCGCGTTGTAGACGACAAAACCCAACGCCAATGCACCTGCGATGTGAACGATACGGAAATTCCATGTTTCCATCGGGAATTGCGGCAAAAATGGCAGATCAATCCCCGTGTAGGCCGAGATCGACACACCATTCAGTGCTGCCATGTGGAAAAGCGCATAAAACGCGGCAAAGCCTGCAACAATCTGCATCCGCCAACCGGTGAACAATCGGCGATTGCCCTCTACAGGCTCTTCATCGACGCCTTCTGCGATCACAGCCTCGTCGGCCTGTGTTGACTCCTGAACCATTGCCACCTCCCTGGCAAAGCCGCCTTGCAGCGTGCGTCGGCGCTTTATGTCTTGAGTAATAGCTGATTTCGATCACACGCGATACGCGACGTGTGCGTGAAGCATCAGAATAGAGCGGCGCAATTCAAGCTGCGCCGCTCTGGTCGTTTTACATGCCGTGGATCATGTCGTCAGGGATATCTGCACCTGCGTTATCCTTGAACCACTGAGCCGCACCGGGGTGCCACTTGAGAACGCCGTTCTTGTCCCAGTTTTCGGGCAGAGTGGACCGGGCCGCACGGTGGATATTCACCATACGCTCGTTGTCGGACATGACAACGTCAACCGCTGCGTTCACAAAGCTTGCCGGCAGATCGCAGTTTGCAATCGCAAAGTTCCACATCGATACAGACCGTGCCGGTGCTTCTAGTGTTGTATAGCTGTCAGCTGCGATTTCGAAGTTAGACACCGGGAAGGCCGCCTGAATCGTCGCCTGCTCTTCTTCGGTGAATTCGATGATGTTCACGTCGGTCTGGACTTCGAGCTGTGACACAGCCGGAACCGGAACACCGGCTGCGAATGCGATCACGTCCAGCAGACCATCCTGAAGTTGGCCGCCAAGGTCGGACCAGCCGCCGTTGCGACGCTCAAAGTTGACGCCCAGTTCTTCCATCATGCGCGGGAAGTAGGTGTCAGATGTCGAACCGGCGGGGCCAAAGCCGATGCGCGCACCGTCTGGGATTTCCGAAATCGACGTGATGCCAGAGGAAGACAACGCCGTGACCGAGAATGGTGTCTGATACATCGGGAACATCGCGCAGGCATTGGTCATCTGAAGACCCGGTGCGATGGGGTTTGTGCCGCCGAGCGATTCTGCTGCCGGACCCATCGTGGTCATGCCGAACTGCGCGTCACCGGTGTGGACCAGCGCCATGTTCTGCATCGGGCCACCGGTGACTTCGCCACCACCGGACACGTCCAGTTCTTCTGCAACAAGGTTGGCCCAGCCTGAGCCGTAGGCGAAATAGGTGCCGCCCTGCGACGCGGTGCCGACGGTAAAGCTCTCTGGCCAGTCACTACGATCTGCGTGGCTTTCGGCATTGGCCTGGCCCGTAACGGCACAGGCGACGGCAAAGGTGATTGCTGTGATTTTCTGCATTGGTTCCTCCCGAACGCATATATTTCTGGTAACACCCGGTCCGTGTCTCCCCGCCGGGTTGCAGGCTACGAACCATGCAAAAGCGCGGAACGCCTAGCTCTATTAACGCCAACATTTCGCGGAAAGTCAGATTTCTCGCCACGGTGGGTGGAAATGGTGACAAACGTGGTCATTCATGGGCGGAAAGCGACACATGAATGACGTTCCACGGTTTGCTGACTGTTCTCAGGTGTCGGGTTCGACGAAAGACTCGCGGTCCAAACCGTAGCGCTGCATCTTTTCGTAAAGCGCTTTTCGCGAGATTCCCAACGCCTCGTACGTGTCTTTGAGCCGCCCTGCATTGGCAGCCAGACTAGCAGCAACCAGAGCACGTTCGTGTTCTGCCACCCGTTCGGACAAGGTGCCCGGCGCGGCGATTACCTGTTCGGATCCGTCTGGCAATCCCAGCACATACCGCTCTGCCGCGTTCCTGAGTTCGCGGGCATTGCCAGGCCAGTTTCGTGCGGCGATCGCATCCAACACAGCACCCGGAACTTGCGGCACAGGCTGCCCATAGCGGTCGGCCATCTGACCTACGAAGGTCAGGAACAGCATCGGGATGTCTTCGCGCCGCGCCGCCAGCGGTGGCATGCGGATTGTCACGACGTTCAGCCGATAAAGCAGATCGCCTCGAAATGTACCTTGCGCTGCCGCAGCTTCGAGATCGGATTTCGAGGCGGCAATAAATCGGACATCAAGGTCGATCCGGTCATGTGATCCAAGCCGGTTGATCGACCTTGTTTCTACCGCGTGCAGCAGCTTTGCCTGCAACGCCAGCGGAAGGCTGTCGATCTCGTCTAGAAACACGGTGCCTCTGCGGGCATGTTCGAACTTACCGGCTCGGGCCCGTGTGGCCCCGGCGAAGGCGCCGGCTTCGTGGCCGAAGAGTTCACTTTCGATCATGTCGGCTGGTAGGGCGGCGCAGTTGATGGCTACAAACGGTCTGTCCGCGCGTGCACTGGCCGCGTGTAGCGCTTGCGCAGCCAAACCCTTGCCGGTGCCGGTATCGCCAACGATCAGCACATCTGCATCGCTGGCCGCAACCGCAGTGATCTGTTTGCGCACTGTTTCCATTTCGCGGCTGAACCCGCGCAAGCCATCCTTGGAGCCGATCAACGGAGCCACCTGAGACCGCAGTTGACGGTTCTCTATGGTCAGACGCCGCATCGCCAGCGCGCGGCGCACTGCATCCACAAGCCGTTCCGGCGCATAGGGCTTTTCGATAAAGTCATACGCACCCTCGCGCATCATCGATACAGCAAGTTCAAGGTCACCATGCCCCGTCACAAGGATCACCGGCACTTCCGGATCTTTCTGTAGCGCGGCGCGAAGCAGTGCAGTGCCATCCATCCCAGGCATTCGAATATCGCTGACCACGATGCCGGGGAAATCTGGCGTAAGGTGGTCTAAAGCGGACGCGGCTCGATCAAAACAGAGACAGCCAAGGTCTGCCAATTCCAGCGTTTGCTGCGCTGCAATCCGCAGCGGCTCTTCGTCATCGACAAACAGGATCGGGCCAGCTTCAGTCATTCTGCAGCCGCCACAGCAGCCTGCGCCCGCGACAGGGTGACTGAGAACACCGCCCCACCCTCTGCGTGATTGCGTCCCTCAAGCTTTCCACCAAAGTCGCGCACGATGTTGTATGAGATGGACAGACCCAACCCCATGCCTTTGCCCGGCTCTTTGGTGGTGAAGAACGGATCGAAAAGCTGCGCGATTTCATCGTCGGTCATGCCGGTGCCGCGATCCCGAACTTGGACGACGGCTTTTGCATCGTCCGCTGTAATCGCAAGATCGACAACCGGATCCGACTGATCTGACATCGCATCCACCGCATTACTGAGCAGGTTGACGAAAACTTGCTGAAGGCGCACCTGTCCGCCCAGCACCCAAAGCGCATCTTCAGCGTCGTGCCGATCAACCCGGCACCCCGCCGCGCGCATCTTGGGTTCAACAATCGCCAAAGCGCTGTCAATCGCCCGGTTCAGCAGGATGGGTTCAGTCTTTTCGCCGGGGCGTCGGGCAAAATTGCGCAGATGGGTCGAGATAGCAGCAAGCCGATCGACCATGTCGTCAATCATACCGACATTTTGCCGGACTTTTTCAGGCTCATCCCGGTCCAGATAAGCCGAGGCGTTGCGGGCAAATGATTTGACCGCCGCCAAAGGTTGATTGAATTCATGGCTGAGCGCCGCCGCCATCTGTCCCAAAGCCGCCAACTTGCCCGCTTGGATCAGTTCGGTCTGGGTTTGCCGCAGCAACGTTTCGGCGGCGCGACGTTCCTCGACTTCTTGCATGATGTGGATGTTGGCCTTTTTCAATTCAGCCGTACGTTGCGTCACTCGATGTTCCAGTTCTTCCTGCATCGACAGCGCCGCTGCGATCCGTTCCTGCAACTGAATGCGACGCTGTATCACCACCGTTGCAATCAAGCCCGCCAGCAAGAGCAACAGAGCGGTCAAAACAAATGTCCCAGCAGCCCCGCGCCACGCCGGGTCCGCCGGGGTGAGCAGTGACACCTGCCAACCCGCATCGGGGATCATCTGGCTTTGGACGATAAACCGCTCTGTAGTTCCCGTGGCATCAGTGATCGACAGTTGATCAAAGCGCGCATTGAACGGTTGTTGATCTGTATTCAGCTGTTGAAGCTCATCCATCGGGTATTTCTTGGTATCTTCGATGGCGGCACGCGCATCCGGCGTCAAAGCGTCGAGAGAACGGAAATGCCATTCTGGGCGGCTGGCCATAAAGATGACGCCGGCATCATCTAGAACAATGATGTCGTTCGGCCCGTCACGCCAGGCCTCTTCAAAAGCATCGACTGTGAATTTGACCGCCAGAACACCAACAATCTCGGCCCCGTCACGCACCGCTTCGGCAAAGAAATAGCCACGTTCGCCCGAAGTGGTCCCAAGCGCAAAGAACCGGCCTTGATATCCGGACAAAGCGCTCGTGAAATAGGGGCGAAAGGCAAAGTTCTGTCCGACGAAAGACAGGTCTTTCCAATGATTGCTGGCTGCGATGGTCAACCCACTTGGGTCGATCAAAAAGATGTCTGACAGGCCCACCTCGTCGGCTGTGCGTTGCAAGTTTTCGTTCACGCGGTCAATGACGCCTTGTTCAGAGGGCGTGCGCAATGCGCGAACCAAATCCGGTCGTTCGGCGATCAAACCAGGCAGCGCCTCAAACCGGCGCAGTGATCCGTTCAAGCCTTCGACGGCAAGCGTCAGGGTAGATGCCTCTCGTGTGCCAAGCTGATTGAGATAAACACGTTCCAACGCCGGAAATACGACAACCAGTGCCGCCAAAAACACTGCCACGGCCCCTATAGCCAGCGCGGCAGTCCAATGTTGACGGCTCATGCGAGCCCTATTTTCCAGCATGTAAGACATTGGGCAAAGATGCGACCATTCTTGTATCTACACAAGCCGTTACAGAACCGGATCAAGACCGGGTATAGGCCTGCCCAAAAGGCAATGAGAACGCTTAGCCCTCCCAATCCATGATCCATTCGACCTCGGGGGTCGCAACAAAACGCCATTCGCACAGCAGTTCATCCATCGTTTTTGTCCTGGTAGTTTTCGGGATCGAAGACCACGAAGAATTCATAGGCGCAATAAGCGCCCACAGCGCCAAATAGCAGCGCCCAGCCGGGGTTTCCGAGGGACAGTTCGAAAAGCGCCCAGGCCAAAGTGATCCCAGTCGTCAAAGCGCGACGCAAAAGCGGACGAAAAAAGGGAACACGTAGGTTTATCATGGTCGCTGCCTTGTGTTTATGCGGCCTGCCGCGTTGCCATCTCGACCAGTGCATCACGAAGCTACATGCCGGTCCAGCCATTTTGCACCGCTCGGCACACTAGGTCGATCTAGCCGTCAGGAGCAGGCCCCCATCAAGCGAATGGGAGTTCAGATCTGTCGAGAAACTATTGCCTTCGGGCCATGCCGCAACTGCCAAGCACAGTTCCAACACAGGCCCACGACCGCCCTACTTCAGCGCACCAAAGAAGGGTTGAAGAAAAAAGCGTCGCCCTTTGCAGCGAATTCCAGATCCGGTCATAGGCCGCAAAACGTCCGGCCCGGACCCGCGACACTACCGTGGACAACGATAACACAACAGCCAACCTCAAGAGTTCCGACACTGTTCAACCCACTTTATACCTGCCCGTATCTGTCTGACACCCATGCACAATTGGCCTGCCCTTTGGTGCCGCAATTGAAACAATCATGGCCTGGGTGAGTATTGTTGCCAACGCGGGATGGCAAACGTCACATGGCCGCCCAAGTGGCAAAGAAATGTCGCCGTATTTTCCGACTATTACCCGTCTTTGGACGAGGTGCGCGGTCACTGTTTCCGACCATCAGAGCGCTTGTATCCGACCAGTAAAAAGTGACCAGGAGCGTCTGTCTTGTCGAAATATATGGTGTTTCCTGACCACAGCGCATCTGGCCAGCACTTCTATTCCCTAAAGTTCGAAGCGCGACCGCCGTTTCACAGATCTAACGCGCAACACGTCACGGGAGCGTAGGAATGGCCACCTATACAGTTACAACGCTGAACTGGAACTCTGGCAGTTTCTGGGCGAGCATCAGCGAGTCTTCAACTGGCCATACGCTGGATTTTTCGGATTTGGGTCCTGCCTTCCAGGTTATGGTCGATCAGTTGTCCGGTATCCTTTCGATCACGGACGGGGTGACCACTTTCACCGTGGGCGAAGCCGGGGTGACCGGAACAGACGCGAATTTCGGCGGCTCGACGCTGCTGGATTATTTCACCAGCATCGAGGGCTCTCAGGGACAGGACTTCCTTGCTGGTTCGACAGATGACGATCTTCTCGATGGCAATTCCGGCGATGAATTACTGCAAGGCAACGAAGGTAACGATACGCTTTTCGGCAATGGCGGCGCTGATAAACTGTACGGTGGCGCTGGCAACGACCTTGGCTATGGCGGCGTCGGCAACGACTTGCTCGTGGGCTGGGATGGCGACGACCGTCTACTTGGCGAAGGCGGCGATGACTCGCTTTACGGTGATTCCGGTGCAGACAGCGTCTATGGCGGTGCCGGGGCCGACCTGATCTATGGCGGCACTGGTGACGACCAGCTGGAAGGTGGCTGGGAAGACGACGCCAACGATTCGATCTACGGGGATGACGGCAATGACCTGTTCTTTGGCTATGGCGGCAACGACTTGCTCGTGGGCGGCACCGGCGACGACTGGATCGACGGCGGCGCTGGTGACGACAATATGCAAGGCGGCGCGGATAATGACCGTATTGTCGGCGACCTTGGCAGCGACACGATCACGGGCGGCATCGGCTATGACGTCCTGACGGGTGGCGAAGGGGCCGACAGCATCGACGGCGGTGACGATGCCGACCAAATCTGGGGCAACGCAGGCGACACGATTGTTGGCGGCGAAGGCGGGGACGACAACGACACGCTGTATGTCGACGCGCGCTTTGTCTCTTCGGTCAACTACACCACTGCCGAAAGCGGCACCGTCACCTTCAATGATGGCACATCGCTTCAATTCTCCGAGATCGAGGCTGTTGTTCAGCAAAACATGGACGGCGTGGTTGACGGCACTTCGGGCAATGACGAAATTGGACAATTTTACTACGACGCCGATGGGGATTGGATCGATAATGGCGATGCCGTAGGGCAAGGCGACGGCGATTCCGTGCGCGCAGGCGATGGCAACGACACGATCTGGGCGCAGGACGGCAATGACACCGTTCATGGCGAAGGCGGCGACGACCGGATCTCGACCGGACAGGGCGACAATGTTGCCTTTGGCGGTGCCGGCCGCGACACGATCAATGCCGAGTTCGGCAACGACACCATTTCGGGCGACGATTTCACGACGACGGGACCGAACCTGATCGTCAACGGGTCCTTCGAGGACACGACCGGGATGACGGCGACCGTGTATGGCTTCACCAGCGCAGGCGCCGCACCAGGTTGGACCGACGACAATGGCTTTGCGGTCGAGTTCCACAACGATGGGCGCGGCGGGCTGAACGCGACCGATGGGACGAACTGGGCCGACCTCGAAGCAAATCCCGGCCAGAACAGCAGCATCAGCCAGAGCGTCGCAGGCGTGGCGGACGGACAGGTCTATGTCCTGAGCTTCGACGCCGCCGACCTGTCCGACATCGACGACGGCACCACGCTCGACAACCAGTTGCAGGTGATCTGGAACGGCGATGTAGTGGGCACCATTGACGCGGTCGACGGCAACTGGCGCAGCTATGAATTCCACATGATCGGCGGGTCCGGCGACGGCTCCAACACTCTGACCTTTGCGGGGCTGGGTGATGCGAGCGGAATTGGCGCATCGCTCGACAATGTGCAGATGTTCGAAGCTGTCGAGGCTGTGGCCGGCGATGCCGATGTGATCAACGGAGGCGATGGCGACGACGACATGATGGGCGGAGTTGGCGACGATACCATCGACGCAGGCGGCGGCGCTGACGAAGTCGTCGCGGGCTCTGGAAATGACTCGGTCCTTGCTGGTGCCGGCAATGACGTCGTTTATGGCGGCACAGGCCAAGACACGATTGTTGACGGGGCAGGAGATGACATTGTCTACGGTGGCGACGGTAATGATGTCGTCTACGGTGGTGACGGGGCCGACACCTTTAGCGGCAACTCTGGTGCCGACGAGATCCTGGGCGGCGACGGGAACAACGATCTGCAAGGTGGCCAAGGCAACGATACGTTGTTTGGCGGAAATGACAGTGACATCATTCTGGGCGACGGCCAGTGGTACACGATCGAGGACTATGCTGCGGGCGGAGGTGCTTCCACCAACCTGACAATCATCAACAGCGCCGATGGTCCAATTGAACTCTGGTGGATCGACGGGACAGGAACCCCCCAACAGTATGCGACAATCCAGGCTGGCGACACCTTTGTCCAGCCGACCTTTGAAGAGCATAACTGGGTGCTTCGGGACAGCGACGGCTACTGGCTCGAGCTGATCGAAGGGGCGCCGAACCAGACGGTGAACTACGGTGCCGAAGGGCTGAATGATAGCATCGACGGCGGCGCCGGGTCCGACTCGATCCTTGGCCAGTTCGGCGACGACACCATTCTGGGCGGCGACGGTACGGACACCATCTTCGGTGGCTCGGGCAATGACAGCATCGACGGTGGCAATCGTACGGACGTCATTCACGGCGATGCGGGCGACGACCTGATCACCGACACTGGCGGCAGTTTGTCGGACGATACGATCTATGGCGATGACGGCAACGACACGATCGCGGGCGGCGTGCGCGAAGACCTGATGGATGGTGGCGCGGACGCCGATACCTTCCTGATCGAGAACGCGTTCGGCAACGACACCATCATCGGTGGCGAGGCTGTCACATCCGGGGTCGATTTCGACACCATCGACGCCAGTGGTGTGACCCGAAACATAACGCTCGATCTGACTGCTGGTAACAGTGCCGATAGTGAAAGCGGCACTCTGCAATCAGGCTTTGCCACACCGCCAGCGGGTATGCATTACGTCCGGGTCTTTGCGCCCGATGACCCCGGGTCGATCAGCAGTTCCGGCATCTATCCAGACGGTGCCATCGACTTTACCAGTGGCACTTGGCACTACGTCCTCGTTTCAGACGGTGACACACTCCTGAACGACAGCCAAAACAACGACGCCGACCAAGTCTTTGCCGAGGACCTGGATGGCTTGCCCACAACCGGCAACGGGATCGGCGCACCGGGTCAATCGACCTACACAGACGCAAACGGCAACACCTTTAACGTCGGCTGGCTGACCTCCGCGACGATCGCGGGGTCCACCGGGGTTCCGGCGTTTTCTTATCTGTTCGTCTCCGATGCTGCAGGAGGCGAGCCTGTGCTATCAGGCACGCCCACAGGTTCGACAAGCTTCAACGGGAGCCAGATGTACTCCTCGTTCACGGCGCCCGAAATTGAGGTTTCGACCTTCTCTGAAGTCGAGGCAATAGCGCTTGGGTCTGGCGATGACAGTATTCTTGGCTCTACCGGAGATGACAATGTCACGACCGGCGCCGGAGCGGATACTGTTGTTGGTGGCACCGGGAGCGATACGTTTGCACTCGACACCGGCACTGGCACCGGGGATGGCGAAAACGATACTGTGGTCTTTTCAGACGGTCACGGCAACGATACAGTCTCTGGCTTTGAAGCCCCGACCGACAATGGTGACGGCACGTTCACCGGCAACGACCAGTTGGATGTGTCTGGCCTGACATCAGATGGCGGCACCACGCCGGTGCATGCTGGCGACGTGGTGGTCACGGACACCAATGGCGACGGCACCGGCGACGCGATCCTGACCTTCCCGGGCGGGGAAAGCATCACGCTGGTTGGCATCTTGGCCAGCGAAGTCGATACGGCTGACGAACTGGTCGCCCTTGGCATCCCCGATGCGCGCGATTTCATCGTCGAAGGCACCGCTGGCGCAGATTTGATTAATGCAACCTATACTGGCGACCCCGAAGGCGATCTGGTCGATGCCAACGACAACGCGACCAATACAAATGACGATTATATCGTTGCAGGAGCTGGCAA
>NZ_CBFHLV010000060.1:0-20420 GCF_965656765.1 Marivita sp.
GCGGTGAAGAGCGTCAGGATGTCCTCACCCCGATTGCTAAGCGGCGGCGCGGTGATCTTGAGTGCGGCCAGACGGTAATAAAGATCAGGCCGAAGCGCTTCTTCAGAGGTGCGCCCCTCATCTTGCAAATTGCTGATCGCGACGATCCGCGTCTCTGGCGGAGTGCCCTGATCATTGATCATGGTCAACAGACGCGCTTGCGCGGCATCAGAAAGCGCCTCTACATCCTCAAGCACCAAGGTGCCGCCGCGTGCCTCTTCTACAGCTGGCAGACGATTGTCTTCGGGCATCATTGGGCCAAAGATCCGCCGGATCAGCGTGTCCTCGTCCATTGCCGCACACGAGATCAGAACGAACTTTTTGCCTGCCCGGCTGCCCACCGCGTGCAGCGCATGCGCGACAAGCGTTTTGCCAGTGCCGGTTTCACCGTCGATCAGGACATGCCCGTCGGCCTGCCCCAAATCTAGAATGTCCTCACGCAGACGCTCCATTGCCGGGCTTGCTCCGATGAGTTTGCGCATCATCTGGGTGCCATCGCCCAACTCGCGGCGTAGGGCCCGGTTATCAAGCGTCAGGCGGCGCGCATTTGTCGCTTTCTTTGCCAGATCGGACATGCGGTCCGGGTTGAACGGTTTCTCCAGAAAATCGAATGCGCCAATGCGCATCGCCTCGACTGCCATAGGAACATCGCCATGGCCTGTGATCATGATGACCGGCAGCGCAGAATCCGAGCCCATCAGCTTGCGCAGCAGTTGGATACCATCCATCCCCGGCATCTTAATATCCGAGATTACAATCCCCGGGTAATCCGCCCCAAGCGATCCAAGCGCCTCTTCAGCGCTGGAAAAGGTTTCGGTGTCATAACCCGAAAGCGCGAGCCATTGGCTGATAGACTGGCGCATATCCTTTTCGTCATCAACAATGGCAATCTTCATGGCTTTGCCCATGGGTTCACTCCGCCGCCTGCGTTTGGTCGTTCAATATCGGCAACTGCATTTCGAACACCGCACCACCTCCTTCGGCGTTGCGAGCCAGCAACCGTCCCCCTAGGTCGTTGACGATCCCCGAGGAAATGGCAAGCCCCAGCCCAACGCCATCGCCCGGTTGCTTGGTCGTGTAAAACGGTTCGAACAATGCTTCGAGGTCTTCGATACCATGCCCATTGTCGCGGATGGTCAGGGTGGCAGTTTCACCACTGGCCAGAATGATCTCAAGTTGCGGGTCAGACACAGTCTTGGTGGCATCCAAAGCATTGCGCAGCAGGTTGATCATCACCTGTTCTATGCGCATTCTGTCGCCCATAACCAAGACCCTGTCTTCGGGCAGAATCTTTGTAATCTTGACCTTCCGGGATTTCAGCTGTGGCTCCATCATCGACAGGCTGGAGGCCAGCGCATCGCCCATGTTTACGGGGGAAAACGCCTCTTGTCCCTTGCGCGCATAGCTTTTGAGTTGCCGTGTGATACCGCCCATGCGCTCGATCAGATCATCGATCCGCGAAAATGCGGCCAGCGCCTCTTCTGACCGATTGCGGCGCATCAAAAGCTTAGCCCCCGCAAGATAGGTTTTCATCGCCGCCAGCGGCTGGTTCAACTCGTGGCTGACCGCGGCCGACATCTCGCCCAAAGCGGCAAGCTTGGAACTTTGCGCAAGGGTCTGTTCGGCCACCGCAAGGGTTTCCTGGACCCGTTCACGTTCGGCGATTTCCCGCTGCAGCCTTTGGTTCAATGCGCGAAGCTCTGCCGATTCGCGTTGGAACAAGGCCATGCGCAACGCTGTCCGGCGGCTCAAAGCATAGAATGCTAGCGCCAGCAGAATCGCAAACGCCATAATCTCAAGCGCGAGCACCGCATTCACCCGTTCGCGCACGCTGGCATAGGTGGTGAAAGAGACCATATTCCAGCCGCGAAACGGAATGCGGCCTTCGATGCTCATCACCGCTTCGCCTTGGAAGTACGCATCAGCCGGAAGCGCTGTCCAATCGGCTGTGGCGCGGATCGCGCGTTCAATCGCGCTATCTGCAGGTTGCCGCTCAAGCGCCGTTTCGACGGTCTGGCCACGCCATCGTGGCTCAGTGGCGAGGATGATCTCACCTTCACTGTTGGTGACCAGAACTGCATCAGAAATCCCGGCCCAAGCGCGTTCGAACTTGGCCAGATCGACCTCAACCACGATCACGCCGATGGATTGGCCCTGACTTTCGATGCGGCGGGAATAGCTGAAGTTGAAGCTGCCCACCTCTTCGCGTTGAGACGTGAAAACGGTGGCGTTCGACCGCAAGGCTTCAACGAAATAGGCAGCGCTTCTATGCAATTCGCCCAACCGTTCACGACTGGTGGCCGCCACTGTCCGCCCCTCGCGATCCAGCAGCATCAGCGATGCCGCGCCAATCTCATCGACAAAGGAAATCAACCGCTGTGAGCTTTGTGAAAAATCCGCCGAGTTGAGCGCGCCGATCAGAGCTGGGTCGCGCGCCAAGAGCTGTGGCACAATCGCGTTGCGGCGTAGCTCGGATACAAGGTTGCCGGAATAGAGTGCCAGCCGCAGTTCGGCGCGATTGCGGGTGCTTTCAGTGAAGCGGTCAGTCAGAAAGCGGTTTGTGACAAAGACCGTGGCCACCGCAACAGCCGTCAGCAATGTCAGTGCAATACGCACGCGCCAGGACAGGGAACCTGTCCGGGATGGGTGACGTATTACTGAAGTGCCAGTGGCCATTGCGCCAAGATATGCAAAAGCCGCGCGCCTCTCAAGCGCGTGGCACACACAGCTGCGTCAACCGGCGCTATGCCGCTGCCAGAGCGCTGGCGATGCTTGCAAACATCGCTTTGCCATCTGTGCCACCATGTCTTTCGTCCGCCGCCCGTTCCGGATGCGGCATCATTCCGAGCACACGGCGATTGGACGACAGAATACCCGCAATATCACCGGTGGAGCCGTTTGGATTGTCGCCATACCGAAAGGCGATACCGTCTTCTGCGGTCAGTTGGCTGACAATGTCGTCAGACGCAGTGTAATTGCCATCGTGGTGCGCAACCGGAATGCCAATTTCCTGACCAAGCTCATATCCACTTGTGTAGACGCTATCCGAGGTGCCAACGACCAGTGGCACAGTCCGGCAAATATACTTAAGCCCCGCATTGCGCAGAAGCGCACCAGGCAGCAATCCGGTCTCGGTCAAAACCTGGAACCCGTTACAAACGCCCAGAACGAACCCGCCCCGATCTGCATGTGCTTTGACTTCGGTGCAAATTGGGGAATTGGCGGCAATAGCGCCGCAACGCAGGTAATCGCCAAAGGAAAATCCGCCTGGGATGCCGACGATGTCGATATCTTCGGGCAAGGACGTATCCTTATGCCATACCATGTCGACCTGACATCCCGCTTCGCGGAAAGCCACGGCCATGTCCCGGTCGCAGTTCGATCCCGGGAAAACAACAACAGCAGCGCGCATCAGCTCATCTCGATCTGGTAGCTTTCGATCACTGTGTTCGCGAGCAGTTTTTCACACATCTCGCGCACGGTGTCTTCCGAGGTACCATCCGCCAGATCAAGCTCGATCACCTTACCCTGACGCACCTTGTCGACACCGTCAAAGCCCAGCCCTCCAAGCGCGTGGCGCACCGCTTCGCCTTGCGGGTCAAGAACCCCGTCTTTCAGCATCACATGCACACGTGCTTTCATGATCGTCTCCGCCAGCTTTGGGGGCATGACCATCCCCCTTCTTCTTTTTCCAAATATGCACACGCAACGCCCACCATGGGCGCAACGTCAGTTGATGAGTTTCGGCTTTTCCATTGGGGTTGCGTTCTGTGGCATGACGCCCAGACGTTTGGCCACTTCAGTGTAGGCATCGGCCAGATCGCCCAAATCGCGTCGGAACACGTCTTTGTCCAGCTTACGTCCGGTTTCGATGTCCCATAGGCGGCAGCTGTCGGGGCTGATTTCATCCGCCACAATCAAGCGCTGGTAGTCTCCGTCAAACACGCGGCCGATTTCGATCTTGAAATCTACCAGCTTGATGCCGACGCCATACATCAGTCCGGACATGAAATCATTGACCCGCAACGCGAGGCTGAGGATGTCGTCCATGTCCTGTTGGCTGGCCCAGCCAAAGGCGGCAATATGCTCTTCTGTGACAAGCGGATCACCCAGCTTGTCATCTTTATAGCAATACTCAACGATAGGGCGCGGCAGCGGAGTGCCTTCTTCAATACCCAAGCGCTTTGCCATCGTGCCAGCGGCAAAATTGCGCACAATCACTTCAAGCGGGATAATTTCGCACTGACGCACCAGTTGCTCGCGCATGTTGAGCCGCTTGAGAAAATGGGTCGGCACTCCGATGGAGTTCAGGCCGACCATGAAAAACTCGCTCAGGCGGTTGTTCAACACGCCCTTGCCATCGATCACATCACGCTTTTCGGCGTTAAAGGCGGTCGCATCGTCCTTGAAATACTGGACGATTGTGCCCGGCTCCGGGCCTTCATACAGGATTTTGGCTTTGCCTTCGTAAATCTTTTTGCGACGGGCCATGTGGGGTCTTTCTGTCAATGCGCCTGTTGGCACGAAAAAACTGCTCGCATCGCCGTTCGCGTGTCCAAAAAACGGCGGCGTTTGTTTGCCTCTTAGTGCATGCTGGGTCATGCCGCAAGCAACGCACGCACTTGAACCGCACGGCGCGTCAGGCCATACCAGAGGCAACACAAACACTTCCCTGGGAGAACGCCCTCATGTCGACATTCGATGATCGTGAAAACGCCTTTGAGAACAAATATGCCCATGACGCGGAAATGCAGTTTAAGGCTGAGGCCCGCCGCAACAAATTGTTGGGTCTTTGGGCCGCAGACCTGTTGGGCAAATCCGGTGACGACGCTGCTGAATACGCCAAGGAGGTCGTGAAAGCCGATTTCGAAGAAGCCGGGCACGAAGATGTGGTCCGCAAAGTGTCGGGCGATCTGGGCGGCAAAGCCTCGGACGACGAGATTCGCGCCAAGATGGCCGAACTTATGGTCGTCGCCAAAACGCAGATCATGGCCGAAGGCTGATCCTCTCACAGAATTACACCGCGCGTCCGGATCAACGGGCGCGCTTTGCTATTCAGAAATATCCAAGTTGAGGTCGCATGTCGCATATCGTTCTGGTCCGCCATGGACAGGCCAATACCGGGGCCAAAGACGAAGGCGGTTACGACAAGCTTAGCCCACTGGGCCATCAACAAGCGGGTTGGCTGGGCGATCATTTCCGGCACAAGGGTGATGTCTTTGCCCATGTCTGGACTGGCACGCTGCGACGTCATGTTGAAACCGCCGACGGAATTGCTGCCGACACACCCGGCCCAATAACCCGCGATGACCGGCTGAACGAGCTTGAATACTTCACGCTTTCCCAGCTTTTGGCAGATCAGCACGCGATCACTCTGCCCAATACCCGAGAAGGGTTTGTGCGGCACCTGCCCTGTTTGTTCGGCCATTGGCGCGATGGAAAACTTGAGGGGGCGCCAGAGAGTTTTTCTTATTTCGAGACCCGTGTACGCGATGCCTTGGCCGAGATCAGTGCGCAGCCGGGCCGATCACTGGTCGTCACATCAGGTGGATTGATCGGCATGGCGATGCGATTGACACTAGGCTTGGACATGCCCGCGTTTTGCAACGTGTGCCTGTCGATCCAGAATACGTCTGTCAGCTCGTGGTTGCCTCTAGAGGGACAGCTGGCCTTGACCCAATTCAACGCGTTGCCGCATCTGGACACACCGGACAGGCTTTTTGCTCAGACGCATATCTGATTGGCATCGACATTGATGAGTGCGCTGTCGCGCACACAAGTTTACTCGGTCCTTGCGCTTCGCGCTACGGCCTCGGATTTGCCTCCGGCGGAGGTATTTTTGACCCGAAGAAGCATGAGACAGGGCTTTTGTCCGTCAGTTGTGCTGGCTAGGGTGCGGCGAGTCGGAGTGAGGGAATAAGATGACCCATCTGTGGGTGCGCGCGGAAAGTCGCGAGAATGAAGAGCGTGTGGGTGTGTTGCCTGACGGTGTGGAGGCCCTAATCGCCCAGGGCATGACCGTTACCGTTGAAGACAGCCCGACGCGGGTGATTCCAATTGCAGAGTTTGAAGCGGCAGGGGCCACGATTGCTGCCGAGAGTGACTGGGTGAACGCGCCAGAGGATGCGATTATTTTCGGGTTGAAAGAATTACCGGATAATAGTTCCGCCTTGCGACATCGCCACATCATGTTCGGTCATGCCTATAAGGGTCAGCCTGCCGGGCAGCGTCTGTTGTCGCGGTTCAAGGCGGGTGGCGGCACGCTTTATGATCTTGAATACCTCGAAGACGCAGAAAGGCGGCGCGTGGCGGCGTTTGGGTATTGGGCGGGCTATGCCGGAGCCGCGGTGTCCTTGCTGGCGTATGCGGCACAGCAGGCCGACGCGCCCTGCCCGTCCGTTAACACTTGGCCCTCGTCACAGGCGATGCGCGATGACGTAAAGGCCGCTTTGGACGGAGCCACGCCCAATGCGTTGGTGATCGGCGCTTTGGGGCGCGTCGGCACCGGTGCCAGTGATCTTTGTGAAGAGGTCGGTTTAAGTGTCACCAAATGGGACATGGCGGAAACCGCGCATGGAGGCCCATTCCCCGAAGTGCTTGATCACACGTTGTTTTTCAATTGTATTCTCGCGCGGCCCGGCACACCTGTGTTTATCCCGACCGATGCCAGCGAAACGTCTCGCAGGTTGCGGGTGATCGGTGATATTGCCTGTGATCCCGATAGCGATTTCTCTCCGATCAAAGTCTATAATCGAGTTACAACCTGGGAAGTGCCGGTTCTGCGGGTCTGCGACGCGCCGCCGCTTGATGTAATGGCGATCGACAACCTACCCTCGTTGATGCCGCGCGAATCCTCAGAGGACTTTGCAGGCCAACTTCTGCCACACCTCAAGACGCTGACGGACATCGACAGCAGCGTTTGGGCGCGCGCGAAGACTTATTTCGACGAACATATCCAAAAGGTGACGACATGACGGTTCATTGGTGTGGCACAGGCCTTTCCTCGGTTCCCGGGTTGCGACGGTTGATGCAAAACGACCATGCCGTCACCGTATGGAACCGCACGGTGGAAAAGGCGCGAGCGGCGGTTGGAGACCTGATCGACGATATCCGCGCCTTCGACCCTGCCGCGTTGGCTGACGTTGTGACCAAAGGGGATGTCGTGGTGTCAATGCTGCCTGGTGATTGGCATGTCCAATTGGCCGAGTTGGCGATCGACAAAGGCGCACATTTCGTTTCGTCGTCTTATATCGCACCAGAAATGAGAGGGTTGGACTCGGCTGCCAAAATGGCTGGTGTCGCTTTGGTAAACGAGGTCGGCTTGGACCCGGGAATCGATCATTTGATGGCACACCATCTGGTCGCGGATTACATGAAGAGTAACGCCTATAATATTGATAACGTGATCTCTTTTAAATCATACTGTGGTGGTGTGCCAAAGGTTGCCAACGCGTTTCGCTACAAATTCAGCTGGGCGCCCGTCGGGGTCCTCAAGGCCCTGCGGTCGCCGTCGAAATCCATCCGGCACTTTACCGAATTAGAGATCAAACGCCCGTGGGATGCAATCAGCCGCTATGACGCGCCACTGCCTCAGCCCGAGGCCTTTGAGGTCTATCCAAACCGCGACAGTCTGCCATTCATGGCTGATTACCGATTTGATCCCCGCTGGAAAGTCAAAGAATTCGTACGCGGAACCTTGCGCCTGAACGGCTGGACCGAGGCCTGGGCGGATGTCTTTGCCGAAGTGGGCGCTGCGGATGATGCAAGATTGACCGAGATGGCCGAAGATCTATTGGCCAAGAACGCCTATGCCGAGGGTGAGGCAGATCGCGTTGTTTTGTGTGTCGATCTTTTGGCCGAAAAAGACGGCGAACCGGTCTGGCACAAAACCTACGTAATGGATGCGTGGGGGGATGCACGCGGGACAGCGATGGCGCGGCTGGTTTCAGTGCCCGTATCGCTGGCCATTGAGGCGGTGATCAACCGCGAAATCCCGCCAGGGGTCAGCCCTGCCCCGCATGATCCTAAACTGGTCGCACGGTGGTTAGACGAAGTTCAAACGCTGGCGCAGCACTTGATGGTCGTCGATCATTTGAATTAAGCACAAAGGCTTTTCCAAGCGCATTTTTGACGTCCATTGGAAAGGACATAGAGAAGCGGCCTTGAGGCCGCTTCTTAGAATATTGGAACAAGTTTAGTCGCCAAACACGCGGGCGAAAATCGTGTCCACATGTTTGGTGTGATAACCAAGATCGAACTTTTCTTCGATTTCTTCCGGGCTCAGCGCTGCGACCACGTCCACATCCGCCAAAAGCTCTGCCTTGAAATCTGTCCGGTGCTCCCAGACTTTCAACGCGTTGCGTTGCACATAGGCATAGGCGTCTTCGCGACTAACACCTGCCTGTGTCAGAGCCAGAAGCACACGCTGAGACATCACCAAACCTGGGAACTTATTCATGTTTTCCAGCATGTTGTCCGGGAAGATCAACATCTTGTCGATGACGCCGGTCAGTCGTGCCAAGGCGAAATCCAGCGTGATCGTGGAGTCTGGACCGATCATGCGTTCGACAGAAGAATGCGAAATATCGCGTTCATGCCAAAGCGCGACGTTTTCCATCGCAGGGATCACGGCCGCGCGCACCATACGAGCCAATCCTGTGAGGTTTTCGGTCAAAACCGGGTTCTTTTTATGCGGCATCGCCGAAGAGCCTTTTTGGCCCATCGAAAAGAACTCGGCGCCTTCCAGAACTTCGGTCCGCTGCATATGGCGGATCTCAATCGCGATGTTTTCCACCGACGAGGCGATGACACCCAGTGTTGCAAAGAAAGCCGCATGACGATCACGGGGGATAACCTGAGTACTGATTGGTTCTGGCACCAAACCCAGCTTTTCACAGACATGCTCTTCTACTGCGGGATCAACATTGGCGAATGTTCCCACAGCACCGGAAATCGCGCCGGTTGCCACTTCGGCACGCGCATCGCGCATACGGCTGAGGTTACGGTCCATTTCAGCGTAGAACCGCGCAAAAGTCAGGCCCATCGTCGTCGGCTCAGCATGAATGCCATGTGAGCGGCCAATACGCACGGTGTCTTTATGTTCAAACGCCCGACGCTTGAGCGCAGCCAGCAACCCTTCAAGATCGGCGATCAGAATGTCGGCGGCGCGCACGAGTTGCACATTAAAACAGGTATCGAGTACATCGGACGATGTCATTCCCTGATGCACAAAGCGCGCCTCGTCTGATCCTACATGTTCGGCGAGATGGGTCAGGAACGCGATGACGTCGTGTTTGGTCACAGCCTCGATTTCGTCGATCCGTGCCACGTCGAATTCCACATTTTTGGCTTTCCACACGGCCTCGGCATTTTCACGTGGGATCACCCCCAGATCGGCCATTGCATCGCAGGCGTGGGCTTCGATCTCGTACCAGATGCGGAACTTGGTGGCGGGTTCCCAGATGGACACCATCTCGGGGCGGGAATAACGGGGGATCATGCAGGCGATCCTTTCATCGGTTGGCTTGCGGAATTTTGCCGCAGTCCTAGACTGCTGGCCGATGCGCGACAAGAGAGGCCAACCTGAATGAGACGCTTTGCCCTGACCCCATTTTTGCTGTCGTGCGCATGATCGGTCAGACGGCTCTGGGGTTGGTTGCGTTTAGAGGGGCATGGGACCTTGCTCGGATCATCACAGATCACCGGTCAGGCACCATGAGCCGGTTTGACGGCACGGCAGTTTTCACACCAGATGACGACGGTCTTTCCTATTTTGAGTCCGGTCAGCTTTACCTGCCAGGACAATCGCCGTTCCAAGCTGAACGCCGTTACCACTGGCGCGAGGTTGAGGGCGTCATCCATGTATTTTTCGACGATGGACGGTTCTTTCATAGCTTCGATGATGCGCACCCAGCCGCCACGCATTGGTGCGATCCCGATACCTATGATGTGGCGTATGATTTCACCGAATGGCCGAAATGGCGCAGCACTTGGAATGTCTTGGGCCCAAGAAAAGCCTACGAAATGATCAATGACTATACTCGCACTGCAGTATGATGGCGTAAGGTTTTGCCAAATTCACGAAGCGTGCTACCGTAAGATCACCTAAAACAGGAGAATGACTGTTGACCATCAAGATGCTTCTGACGACCGCTGCTTTGACGCTTGCCACGGCAACGTCCAGCTTTGCGTCCTGCCAATGGGGACATGAAGAGGCCAAAATGACCTGCTCACAAGGCATGGTGTATGACGCGGATTCCAATTCCTGCAAGGTTGTCAGCGGCTAAACCTGACATCACAAAGACTTCTTGAGGGCGGCCATTTTGGCCGTCTTTTTTTTGCGCATCGCTTTTCTTGTGCAAAGTGGCGCAGTTTGGAGCATCATCCTATAGCAGCCACTGACACTTTCTTAACATCCTCCGACTATTCCTTTGGGACACAGATGGAGACTGGCAGATGTCACAGCTGACGACGATTTCAGGCCCTTCGTTAGACGCGCCGCCGCCCGGGCCGGTGACATGTTTGTCCCGTCGCGCAAAAGCAGCAATTGTTGTGCAGTTTATCCTTAAGGAAGGCGCGGATATTCCCCTGACCGCGTTACCCGAGTATCTTCAAATGCAATTGACCCAATTGCTGGGCGAGATGCGCTATATCGACCGTCAGACGATGAATACCGTGATTTCCGAATTCACGGACGAACTCGAATCGATTGGCCTGTCATTCCCCGGTGACATTGCAGGTGCCTTGTCTGCCTTGGATGGCAAGATCAGCGACCAAACCGCCCACCGACTGCGCAAAGAGGCCGGTGTTCAACAGACCGGCGATCCTTGGAAACGCGTTGCCGACCTGCCAATTGCGCGGTTGCAGGACTTCGTGTCGTCGGAATCGATACAGGTCGTCGCTGTGATGGTGTCAAAGCTCGACGTGTCCAAAGCGGCTGACCTGCTTAGCAATCTGCCCGGTGATGTCGCGCGGCGCATCACCTATGCCATGTCGATGACCGACGCTGTCACACCTGATGCCGCAGACCGGATCGGGCTCAGCCTTGCGAGCCAGATGGATTCCGAACCGCCCAAGGCCTTTCGCTCTCACCCGTCCGAACGGGTTGGCGCAATCCTCAATTTCTCCCGCGCGGCCACGCGGGAGGATTTACTGACAGCGCTTGATGAAGAGGATAAGGGCTTTGCCGACGAGGTGCGCAAATCAATCTTCACCTTCGCACATATCCCAGAACGTATGAGCGCCATTGATGTGCCAAAACTCACCCGCGATCTGGAACAAGACACGCTTGCAAAGGTCATTGCAGGCGCCGTAGCCGAAGTAGATAGGGCCAGCGTAGATTTCATTTTATCAAATATTTCCAATCGGATGTCAGACACTCTTCGCGAAATGTCTCAAGATTTCGGTGACATCAAGCCAAAAGAGATTGAGGCGGCAATGAATGCCGTTGTCCGGGTGATCCGTGATTTGGCAGACAGTGGTGAAATTACGTTGAACACATCCTCAGAAAACGAGGATTAGGCCTTGATCACCGACCCTGAGTCCTTTCGAAACACAAAGCAGCGGTCACGCCGCACGGTCAGCCACATGACTGTACCAGGCTTGGGAAGAAAGACATTGGGTACGGTTGCGCGGATCATGCTTTGATCATGGTCCATACGGAACTCGACAAGACTTTCTGATCCCATGAACCGCGCGCGTTCGACCACAGCCCGCGCAGGGGCACCGGCCAATGGCGTAGGGTTGGGCCCGCGCCCATGGCGGTCAAAGTCGATACCGACATGCTGAGGGCGAAAGACAATCTCGACTTCGCCTCCGTCGGGCACACCCGGCGCAAGGAATTGGCCGAAGGGTGTGTCAGTCAAAGCGCCGCGCACCGTGCCCGTCAGCAGGTTGATGTCGGAAAAGAAGGCAACTGCCGCTTTGTCCGCGGGCGCATTGTAGATGTTATAAGGCGCGCCGCGTTGCACGATCTGGCCATCGCGCATCAACGCGATCTCATCAGCCATGCGCATGGCCTCTTCTGGTTCATGCGTCACCAAAAGAACCGACGTGCCTTCGTCCTTCAACAAAGCCAGTGTTTCATCCCGGATGCCATCACGCAAACGATTGTCGAGGCCCGAAAACGGTTCGTCCATCAACATGATCGACGGGCGCGGTGCAATCGCACGGGCCAACGCCACACGTTGCTGTTCACCTCCCGACAACTGATGTGGGTACTCATTGATATAATGCGACAGACCCACCCGTTCGAGCAGCTCGCCCACGCGAGGCAGCTTATCTTTACGCGATCCGGTCAGGCCAAAGCCCACATTGTCCCCCACCGTAAGGTGTGGAAACAGGGCAAAGTCCTGAAATATCAGACCGATAGAGCGCCGTTCTGGTGGCACGCGAAACACCGTATCGCAGACCAATTGGCCATCGACATGGATCGTGCCGCTGCTTTGCATATCGACACCAGCAATGATCCGAAGCGTTGTGGACTTGCCGCAGCCGGACGGCCCCAAAAGGCATGTCACATTGCCCGGCTGGATGACCAACGACACGTCATCTACCACGCGTTTGCCGTCGTAGTCGCGCACGATATTGCGGATTTCCAGCCTTGGATGGGTGCCGGTCACTGCTGCCTCACGATTTTTCCGAGTAAAAGTATCGGATTAGCCTATGTCAGGTAGCAGCCTGATTGCACAACGACAACCCCTCAGCTCCGCGTTGTGCCGTCACCGACCACGATGTATTTGAAGCTGGTCAACTGCTCTGCCCCAACAGGCCCGCGCGCATGCATCTTGCCCGTCGCAATGCCAATTTCGGCGCCCATACCGAACTCTCCACCATCGGCAAACTGGGTTGAGGCGTTCCGCATGAGGATGGCACTGTCGATTCTTTCGAAAAACCGGTCCGCCGTCTTGTCGTTCTCGGTCAGGATGCAGTCTGTGTGATTCGAACTGAACGTATTGATATGCTCAATCGCTGCATCCACATCGTCGATCACTTTGGCCGCGATGATGCTATCAAGGTATTCGCAGCCCCAGTCTTCATCGCTGGCCGCGACCGTTCCATCGATGGCGCGCAAAGTTGCATCTGCACGCACTTCGACGCCTGCTTTCAGTAACGCCTTGATGACGCCCTGCCCAATCGTGTCGACGACATCTTTGTGGATCAACAGACATTCGGCGGCGCCACAAATCCCGGTGCGGCGGGTTTTCGCGTTTAAGATCACGTTCAACGCCTTGACCGGATCCGCGTCTTTATCGACATAAATGTGCACAATGCCTTCGAGATGGGCAAAAACCGGAACCCGCGCCTCGCGCTGAACAAGACCGACTAGGCCCTTGCCGCCGCGTGGCACGATCACGTCAATGAAATCAGTCATGGTGAGCATTTCGCTGACCGCAGCGCGGTCGCGGGTGGGCACCAGTTGAATCGCATCTTCGGGCAACCCAGCTTTGCGCACGCCGTCGACCAGGCAGTCATGAATGGCGGTCGACGAATGAAAACTCTCCGACCCGCCGCGCAAGATCACCGCGTTTCCAGCCTTGAGACACAGCGCACCAGCATCCGCCGTTACATTCGGGCGAGATTCGTAGATGACACCAACCACGCCCAACGGCGTGCGCACGCGCTTGATATGAAGACCAGATGGACGATCCCATTCCGTCATCACAGCGCCAACGGGATCGGTCTGTTCTGCCACAGCACGCAAGCCATCGACAATGCTGCGAATGCGGTCTTCGTTAAGCATCAGCCGATCCATCATCGCGTCACTCAGGCCCTTTTCACGCCCATAATCGAGGTCCTTGGCATTCGCGTCGATAATCGCGGCGCGGTTTTTCCAAACTGCCTCGGCCGCGCCAATCAGGGCCGCATGCTTGCGTTCCGCCGACGCAAAGGCCAGTTCCCGCGCCGCCGTTTTGGCGCGTGTGCCGATGTCATGCATGAGTGCGGGGATGTCTGTGAGGTCTTTCATCGGTCTCGCCCTTGCAGAAGTCAGAAGTGCATATTTGGAAAAAGAAGAAGCAGATCAGATCGCCATATCATCGCGGTGTATTACCACAGCCCGGCCCGGGTAGCCCAGAATTTCCTCGATCTCGGCCGAATTGTGCCCTTTGATCGCCTGTGCTTCGGACGCGGTGTAACGGCTGAGGCCCATACCAAGTTCGCGCCCCTCTGCGTTTTTGATCATGACCGGATCACCACGACCGAACGTGCCTGCCACAGATACGATTCCTGGTGGGAGCAGCGATGTGCCGCGCTGAACCGCCCGTGCAGCCCCGTCGTCGATGGTCAGCGCGCCTTGCGGTTTCATCGCGAGGATCCAGCGTTTGCGTGCCGCGTGCGGATCAAGCTGCGGCGTAAACCAAGTGGCACGCGCGCCCTCGTCCAGAGCTTTGAGCGGAGACAGGCGCGACCCTTCGGTGATCGCCATTGCGCAGCCGGACGCCGTGGCAGTTTTGGCCGCCATCAGCTTGGTCTTCATGCCACCTTTGGACAGGCCAGAACCCGCATCGCCTGCCATTGCCTCGATGTCGGGGGTGATCGCGTCAATGATCGGAAAGTGATGCGCGGAGGGATCTTGCATCGGATTGGCGCTATAGAACCCGTCAACGTCGGAAAGCAGGATCAGTTGATCCGCGCCCACGGTGGCCGCAACCTGCGCAGCGAGGCGGTCATTGTCACCATAGCGAATTTCATCGGTCGCCACGGTGTCGTTTTCGTTGACGATGGGAATAACACCAAAGCCGATCAGTGTCTCTAACGTCGCCCGGCTGTTGAGGTAGCGCCGACGGTCAGCGCTGTCTTCGAGTGTGACCAGCACTTGAGCCGTGGTCAGGCCATATGGATCAAGCGCTTCTTCATAGGCACGGGCGAGCCGGATTTGACCGACGGCAGCGGCCGCTTGTGATTGTTCGAGCGGCAAGACGGTTGGCGGCAGGCCCAATACACCGCGCCCCAGCGCGATAGAACCAGAAGACACCAAGATCACATCCGTGCCCCGCGCCTTGATCCGTGCTACGTCTTCGGCCAGCGACAAAAGCCAGTCGCGGCGCAGTGTCCCTTGGGTTTTGTCGACCAAGAGCGCCGAGCCGATTTTGACAACCAGTCGGCGCGCATCGCCTAGGGTTGCCACGGCTCGGCCTCCTCTGTCGCCTGTTCCCGCTTGCGGGTGATTTTGACGTGTTGCCGCAAGGCACGCAGCACGTCTGTCAGACCTTCTTTTGAGACACCAGACATCAGCATGACAGGGTGACCCGTCTTGGCCTCCAGCTCTTCTTTCAGGAAGGTGCGTTCTTCATCATCCAGCGCGTCGATCTTATTGAGCACGGTGACACGCGGCTTGTCTGTTAGCCCTTCGCCGTAAGCGTCGATCTCGTCGATGATGGTCTGGTAGTCCTCAAGCAGTGTCCCCGAGGTGCCATCAATCAAATGCAGTAAGGCCGCGCAGCGTTCAACGTGGCCCAGAAATAGATCCCCAAGGCCCCTGCCCTCATGCGCGCCCTCGATCAGACCCGGGATGTCGGCCACGACGAATTCGGCATCATCAACGCCGACGACACCCAGGTTCGGATGCAGCGTGGTGAACGGATAATCCGCCACCTTGGGTCGCGCATTGGACGTGGCTGCAAGAAAAGTTGACTTACCGGCATTGGGCAGGCCCAAAAGCCCAACATCCGCAATCAGCTTAAGCCGTAGCCAGATCGTGCGCTCGACACCCTCTTGCCCGGAATTGGCGCGGCGAGGTGCCTGATTTGTGGACGTTTTGAAGTGCAGGTTGCCCCAGCCACCGTTCCCGCCCCGGGCAAGCAAAACGCGCTGGCCCAGTTCAGTCATATCCGCGATTACGGTTTCTTCGTCTTCGTCAAGGATTTCGGTCCCGACCGGCACTTTGAGGACAATGTCGCTGCCATCCGCACCGGTCCGTTGGCGGCCCGCACCCGGGCGGCCATTGTCGGCAAAGAAATGCTGCTGATAGCGAAAATCGATCAGCGTATTCAGCCCATCAACCGCTTCGGCCCATACGTCACCGCCACAGCCGCCATCGCCGCCATCGGGGCCGCCGAATTCGATGTACTTTTCGCGGCGAAAGCTGATGCATCCATTTCCGCCCGATCCCGAGCGAATGTAGACTTTGCAGAGGTCGAGGAACTTCATGTGTTAGCCTTTGATCGAGCCCATGCGCGGTCTAAACGGTTTGCGACCGCGCGTCAGCCCATACGTTTCAGATAGGTCCAGGTTTGGACACTTGTGTTTCTGGCGATGGAAAAGGATTCCGCGTCGCCGATATATTCAAAGCCGCAATGCGTCAGCACACGCGCCGAGGCCGGGTTGTCCTGAAACACGCTGGCGAACATCGTTGCGTTGCTTAGCGGGTTGGCCGTGACTAATGCCTGAACCGCCTCGGAGGCGAGGCCGGTGTTCCAAAACGGTGGTGCGACCCAGTACCCGACTTCGGATTGATTGCGATCCATCCGCTTGAGCGTGATTACCCCCATCAGTTCAGGCGCGTCTGCGGCAGTGCCATCCATCGCCCAAGCGTCTTCGACCCGATCTGTGGCGGACATACGTTCAATGAATGCCTCGGCAGCGCCGGGCGGATATGGGTGCGGCAGATTTGATGTCATTGTCGCCACCCGCTTCTCGCTGGCGTAATGCGTGATCAAGCCAGCATCAGAGGCCCGTAACGGGCGCAGGATGAACCGGTCGGTGGTAACGACTGGTTGGTCGGCGATGGGCGTGTCGTGAATCATCTGCTCTCTCCTCAACGCAGATACCGTATAGGGCGGCGCAATCCCGGAACAGCAAAGGGGACCGGCAACTGCGCCGATCCCCTTTTGATTTCTAAAACCTTAAGGTCGGCTTACTCTGCGGCCTCCGCCACTGGCAGAACCGAAATAAAGGTGCGGCCTTTAAGGCCTTTGTGGAACGTCACGCTGCCTTCAACTTTTGCAAAGATCGTGTGATCCTTGCCAAGGCCCACGCCTTCGCCCGGCCAAAACTTTGTGCCGCGCTGACGTACGATGATGTTACCGGGAATCGCAGACTGGCCACCGTAGAGTTTGACGCCAAGACGGCGTCCGGCAGAGTCGCGACCGTTGCGGGATGAGCCGCCTGCTTTTTTATGTGCCATAGGTCAGGTCTCCTTACTTCGATGCCAGTTCTTTGGCTTGTTCGATCCAGCCTTCACGCTCGATCCGGCCCTTGAAAGACAGCTTTTCGCCGAACTCTTCGACGTCAGCCTCTGTCCAAGCTGCGATCTGAGCAAAGCTGGTGACGCCTGCTTCGATCAGTTTCTTTTCAAGCGCCGGGCCTACGCCGGACAGCTGCTTAAGATCGTCCGCACCAGCAGCAGCGGCTGCCTTGGGCGCCTCGGTCTTCTTTTCAGCTTTCGGAGCGGCAGCTTTCTTGGGCGCAGCAGCGGCAACAGCCACACCTGCAACAGAGCCTGCACCGACTGCAGCTTTAATACCGGACTTGTCCGCGCCGGACGCAAGGATGTCCGTAACCCGCAGCAAAGTGAGCTGCTGACGGTGACCCTTGGTGCGCTTGGAGCTATGCTTCCGGCGACGTTTGACGAAATTGATAACCTTTTCGCCTTTGATCTGATCCACAACTTCGGCCTGAACGGCAGCGCCGTCCACCAAAGGTGCACCAACGACAACTTTGTCGCCACCCAGCATCAGAATATCATTGAACTGGACTTTCTCGCCTGCATCGGCTGCCAGCTTTTCGACGCGCAGTGTATCGCCCGATTGGACTTTGTACTGCTTGCCGCCGGTTTTCATGACCGCGAACATCGTGTCTTTCCTTTGTCACCCGCGTCCTGTGGCCCCGCATCTGCGGTGTTTGTGGGGGGTATCCCCGCCTCGAACGGCGTGCCCCGTCAGGGACAGAGTTATCACCAAAAACAAAAGGCGGGACCGAAGCCCCGACTTTGCGTGCGCGGCTTATGCTGTGGCGCGCTGCGTTTGTCAACGGGCTTTGCTGCCTAAAGCTCTTGCACCTGCATTTGCCGTGCGACCGCCATGCCAAGCGCATATGAGATATCGTCATACATCTTGTTGAACCCGGCAAAAAGGGCGCGGTTCAACGCGCGGCCCGCATCCGTACGCGACAATTCGGTGTAGTCTTGTACCACGCCATCTTCGAGCGGCCGATATGCCATAAGAAGAAACGCAAAGACCCACTCGCGGGTGTCAGTGCGGGTTTCTTCCTCAGAGGACCAAACCTCGGTCAGAATATCGGATTCGCTCATTTGAAGCGCACCACCATCCACCAGGCCCAAATAGAACATGTAGTTGGCATTCAGCGCCCCCACGAGATTGGCCTCGACCAGATCATTTGTGTCAACAAAGTCTGAAATGGTCGCCAAGGGTTGAGAGTCAGTCCCTTCAAGATCCAGAAAGGCTGCGCGGGCGGCATCCTCGATCTCTTCCTCTCGCATCGCATTGCGCGCGCTGAGTTCAAGACTGACGATCTGCTGGCCGGTCTCAGAAGTGAAAAACTCTAAAAGAGGCTCAGGATTTGCATCCCCAAATTCAGTGGCAAACACCTCTCGCACAGTGGCAAGCATGCGCTCTTCGTCATAAATTCGCTCAACTGTCGCGTTCCAGCCACCTGTGGCACCGCCCGGGATCATGTCTTGCGCCAGCGTATCGCCATATTCGATACCCTCTTCGCGCATGATCTCAACAATCTGCGGAACCCCCAGCGCATCAATCAGGTCATCTGTCGGTGTCGCCCAAGCGGGCAATGACCACGAGAGAACAGCCAGTCCCGTCGCTGCTGTCACCATCAGATTGCGGATCATATCAGGGCTCCTTGCCTACTTGCTTTATACCTATGGCGGGATGCAGCCATTTCCAACCCAGCACATCAAAACTCGGTGCGCTGAAATTGGTGTGAAATAGAGGTTGCACCCAATTGATGCAAAAGCTAAACGCCCCATCAGACCCCCGCGGAGAGGTGCCGGAGTGGTCGAACGGGGCGGTCTCGAAAACCGTTGTGGGGGCAACTCCACCCAGGGTTCGAATCCCTGTCTCTCCGCCAGTTCTGGCCCAAAGCGACCCTTCTCAACATACTGATAGTAGGGCGTAATTCGGCGCTTTCGCGCTGATGGCGGTGTTTGGTCCGCTTGATTTGCTACACATTTTGCACCACAATTTGCTGCACAAATGGGGGATTTCTCCGCCATGAGCATCGCGAAACGAGGCCGTCTTTATCATCTTCGCCGCCGCGTTCCGCGCCGGTACCGGAGCATCGAGCCGCGCGAAACCGTCTGGATCAGCCTGCACACCGACTCGGAGACCATCGCTCGGAGCAAGGCGGATCGGGCGTGGTCCCAGATGATCGAAGCCTGGGAAGCGCGTCTGGCCGGGAACAGCACAGACGCGGAAGCCCGTTACGAAGCCGCCCGCGACCTCGCCCGGGCGCGGGGCTTCCGGTATCTTGACGCGGATAATGTGGCCAAACTGCCGGTCGAGGACGTTGTAGAACGCGTCGAGGCCATTCCGGGCCCCGCGAACCAGCCTGACCCGGTGGAAGCCGCTGCCCTTCTCGGAACTGTCCCCGAACCCCGGATCACGGTCACCAAGGCGCTGCAACTCTATTGGACGCTCGCGAGGGAGAAGACCTTTGGCAAGAGTGAGGACCAACTTCGCCGCTGGGAAGCGCCGCGCAAGAAGGCGGTGAAGAACTTCGTCGCGGTCGTCGGCGACAAGGAAATCGCCAACATCACCCGCGACGACATGCTGGACTTCCGCCAGCACTGGCTCGACCGGATCGAGGCAGGCGAGGTCACGGCGAATTCGGCCAACAAGGATCTGATCCACCTGGGCGACGTGTTGAAGACCGTGAACACGATGAAGCGGCTTGGACTGGTGCTGCCGCTGGGCGAGTTGTCCTTCAAGGAGGGCGAGAAGCTGACGCGCCCGCCATTCAGCGAGGAGTGGATCAGGACGCGCCTGCTCGCCTCAGGCGCGCTGGACGGGTTGAACGGTCAGGCCAGCGCTCTGCTGCTCGGGATGATCAACACGGGCTACCGGCCCTCCGAAGGCGCAGCGCTCACGGTGGACACGATCCGGCTCGACTGCGACGTGCCGCACATCTCCATCGAAGCGGAGGGGCGGCAGTTGAAGAGCCACTACGCCCGCCGCGTGATCCCGTTGACGGGCGTCTCCCTTAACAGGTCGCTGAAAAAGTCGCTGAGCCGGAACGCTTTCCCGTCATCAGGTCCGGTTCGACCGATGGGTCATGTCTGTCGGCGCGTCCACGGCTCGCTTCTGTGTCCATGTTTCCCGTCATGCCCCCAGCAACCTTGGTAGCCGGGCAAGGTTGTTGGCGGCCATGGTCAGGATGAAGCGGGATCGGACGCGTTCGACGCCCCG
>NZ_CBFHLV010000061.1:0-20098 GCF_965656765.1 Marivita sp.
GGTGCCGGCCTATCGTGGAACGGCCTATGTGGTGTTCGAGGATTTGGACCTAAGCCGGTTTGGCAATCGCGTGCCACAGTTTTCGTTTGAGGTCACACGGCCGGTGCAAGATGATCCCGAGGATGTGCCCTTCAATATTCGCGCGGTGGCGATGATCCCGGGAACGGGTGAGTATTCCTTGGCGACGGAGGCAGTGGCGCTGGATGGCGGCGCGGGCAAGTCCGATATCGTCAATGTGAACACGCCGTCCGACCGCCCTGATTTTGTTACATCGCTCAAGCATCTGCAGGACGAGGTGCCCGATTGTGGGGCAGCGTCGTTGGTTGTGAGCTGGTTTGGCAGTGATCTCAGTTGCGGGGATTGCGTGATCCAGCCAAAGGTCGAGCAGACTGAGGTGGACAGCGCCGACATGCCTTGGCTCGTGAGCGGTTTGGCGCGGGCTGATGCAGGTGTCGTGCCGATAGACGAAGGCCGTCCGGTTTATGGTGGCACACCCTGCGATGCGTCGGTTGTGCAATCAATCCGGGATATGACCCAAAAGGGTCTGGAGGTGTTGTACTATCCGTTCATCCTGATGGAGCAGATGCCGGGCAATGGCTTGCCGAACCCGTGGACAGGTGAGGACGAACAGCCCAAGCTGCCGTGGCGCGGGCGGATCACAGCAAGTGTCGCTCCGGGGCAGGCAGGAGACCTAACCGGAACCAATGCGATAGACAATCAAGTGAACGCGTTCTTTGGGACGGCCGCACTGAGCGATTTTGCCGTTGAGGACGAGGTGGTTAGCTATACCGGAGACGAGGATTGGGGCTATCGCCGGTTCATCCTTCATCAGGCGTATCTTTGTGCGCTTGCCGGTGGGGTGACGGCGTTCTGCATCGGGTCCGAGATGCGGAGCCTGACACAGTTGCGCGGCGCCACTGGTTTTCCAGCAGTCGATGCTTTGCGCATGCTGGCGGTAGAGTGTCGGACGATCCTCGGGCCGGACGTGCAGATCGGGTACGCTGCGGATTGGTCGGAATATTTTGGTTATCATCCGCAGGATGGCAGCGGTGATGTGTATTTCCACCTTGATCCGCTTTGGGCCGATCCGAATATCGATTTCATCGGCATTGATAATTACATGCTCCTGTCCGATTGGCGGGATGGTGAAGATCACGCCGATGCTGACTGGCAGTCGATCTACAACCTTGACTACCTACGCGCCAATGTAGCAGGCGGCGAAGGGTATGACTGGTACTACCCGTCGCAAGACGCACGGGACCTTCAACTACGTGAACCGATTGCGGACGGCGCATATGGCGAGCCCTGGGTTTGGCGCTACAAGGATATCCGCAATTGGTGGTCGCAGCCGCACCACAACCGGATTGGCGGAGTGCGGCAATCAAACCCGACGAATTGGGTGCCTGAGAGCAAGCCTGTTTGGTTCACAGAGATCGGCTGTGCTGCGGTCAATAAAGCGACGAATGAGCCGAACAAGTTTCTCGATCCCAAAAGTTCGGAGAGTACGCTGGCGGCCTATTCGAACGGGATGCGCGATGAATTGATCCAGCACCAGTATTTGCGTGCAATGCTCAGCTATTGGGAAGATCCTGCGCATAACCCCGTTTCGGGGCTCTATGGCGGTCCAATGATCGACATGGGGCGGGTGTTTGTTTGGGCGTGGGATGCGCGACCTTATCCATGGTTCCCGAATGTGGACGAGATGTGGTCTGACGGGCCAAACTATCGGCGTGGGCATTGGATCAATGGGCGGGTCTCAGGACGCACATTGGCATCGGTAGTGGCCGAGATTTGCGAACGCGCAGGGCTGCAGGATTATGACGTGACTGCACTGTACGGCTTTGTGCGCGGTTACCTTGCGCCGGATGTGGCTGATGCGCGACGGGCTTTGCAGCCGTTGATGATGGCCTACGGCTTTGACGCCATCGAACGGGACGGGGTGCTGGTATTCCGCAACCGCGATGGGGCGCGGGCGGTGTCGCTGGACATGGCGGAGTTGGCGTATCACGACGAGATCGGCAGCGAAGTCACCCAGTCTCGCAGCTCAGAGGCGGAAATGTCGGGACGGGTGCGGTTGAACTTTGTCGAAGCGGATGGGGATTACCGCAATATTGCTGAGGAATCTGTTCTGCCTGATGAAGAAACGCACGCGGTTGCCGAAAGCGAGGTGCCGATACTGCTTACCCGTCCGGAAGGGAGACAAGCTGTCGAACGCTGGCTGAGCGAGGCTCGTGTGTCGCGGGATGGGGTGCGGTTTGCCTTACCATTGTCGCAACACGCGCTGGGCGCAGGCGATGTTGTGCGGATGCCCGCTGGCGCCGGGGAGATGACGGTGCGCATTGATCGGGTCGAAAAAACCACTCATCAGCTGATTGATGCAGTCCGTATCGAACCTGACGTGTATCATCCGGCGGATTTCCCGGATGATCCGACGCCGTCACAGAGGTTCGTGGCAAGTGGCCCGGTGTTGCCGCTGTTCCTTGATTTGCCATTGATCACTGGGGACGAGATCCCCCACGCACCACATATCGCGGTCACATCGGACCCGTGGCCGGGTGATGTTGCGGTCTATGATGCTATCGAGGATTCCGGCTATGGGTTGAATGGTATGATCGGAACAGCCTCGACCATCGGTGTAACGGTGAACGAGGTTGGATCCGCACCGTCTGGTTTGATTGATCGTGGAACGCAGATCGACGTGGCATTGACTTCGGGCGCGTTGAGCTCGGTTTCAGAAGAGGCACTGTTGGGCGGGGCCAACTTGGCGGCGATTGGAACCGGCGCGCCGGATCAATGGGAAGTCATCCAGTTTAAGACCGCGGAATTGATCGGCAATAAACTTTGGCGGTTGAGCACGTTGCTGCGCGGGCAAGCCGGGACGGATGCCCTGATGGCTGAAAGTTTGTCTGCGGGAGCATATTTTGTGCTTCTGAACGGCACCCCGCGTCAGATTGCGTGGCCTTTGGCCTTGCGTGGTCAAAACCGGCATTTTCGAATTGGACCGGCGGACAAAGCTTACGATCATGCAACCTACCGGCACAGCGTGCAGTCGTTTTCCGGGATCGGCTTGCGGCCCTATAGCCCGGTTCACCTCAGGGCGAATAGCGAAGCGCAGGGACTTGAAACCCACTGGGTGCGCCGTGCCCGGGTTGAAGCCGATGGATGGGATTTACCGGACATTCCGTTGGGCGAAGACGCTGAGGCCTATCGCGTTAGGGTGCTGTTTGGTGGCGCAGTTCTGCGTGAGGTCGAAGTTGGAACGCCAAACTGGATGTACACGTTTGACATGCAAGCCGAAGATGGGGTGACGGGCACCGCGTTGATCGAAGTGGCGCAAGTTTCCGCGCGGTTTGGTCCTGGTCCCGCAGCGACACTCATGGTGCTAGTATGAAACCGCTGATTTATAATGATGTGCTGGCGGCGGTTGCTGTGGTCTCGGCCGTGCCGCACGCACAGCGACCAGCGAAGATGGCGCGGCTGTTGGATGAAGCTATCGAGGCTGAGTCTTACCGTCTGAAGCATCACGCTGCACATCCGATCTTTGGCGATGGCAGTCTCTTGGCAAGTGCGCAAAAATATGACGTAAAAGGCAGTACGTCTTTCCAGACGCGTGATGCGCTGGGCGCATGGGTGTGCGTGCTTTCTGCGCTATTGAACAGGTTGGATCAACCAGAAGCACAGCCGATGCAGCGCGTTGCAGTTGGATCGAGCTCAAGCCGTTTGAGGGCGATATCCTCACCACAGTCGTCACAATAGCCGAATTCGCCTTCGTCCAAACGGCTGAGCGCAGCAGTCAATGCCTTACGCTGCCCGTCACGGCGGGCCTGCGTGGCTTTGGCCATCGATTGACTTAGCAGGGCGTCCTGTCGTGACAGTCGTCCAACGGACTGTTGATCGAGCGACACGACCGACTGACTGTCGCGTCCGAGTTCATCCTCGGCATCGAGCTCTTGCAGGCGGGTCAGCATCACTTCGCGAAAGCGATCTTGTTCTTTTGCATTCAATCGCTTGATCCTTGCAATCACAGCTTTGCGTTTTTGGATTCTGATCCTATCTGCTATACTCGGCACGTCAAAGGAGAGATGGCATGGCTGAAACACGCGCAAAACTCGCATCGGTTGACCCGGTCTGGGGCCGCATTGTCAAAGAAGCGGACGAGGCTGTCGCCAATGAACCGCTGCTGGGCGGAATGATCCATTATTCGGTACTGCACCATCCGAGCCTTGAGCGAGCGCTGAGCTACCGAATTTCGCTTAAGCTGGCCAATGGTGAGATGACCGAGCAGATCCTGCGCGAAATTTGTGACGAGGCATTTGCCGCTGACCCAAGCCTTGCGATGGCCGCGCGTGCGGACATTGTTGCGGTCTATGAGCGTGATCCGGCGTGCCATCGGTTTTTGCAGCCTTTGTTGTTTTTCAAGGGTTTTCAGGCGATCCAGTGCTACCGTCTGGGAAATTGGCTCTACCGTCAGGGACGGCATGATCTGGCCTATTTTGTTCAAATGCGCTGCTCTGAGGCGTTTGGTGTAGACATTCACCCCGCTGCGAAGATCGGGCAGGGCATCATGATCGACCACGCGCATTCCATCGTCATTGGTGAAACCGCTGTGGTTGGTGATAACGTGTCGATGCTGCATTCGGTGACATTGGGCGGAACCGGCAAGGAAGAGGAAGATCGACATCCGAAGATTGGTGACGGCGTCCTGATCGGGGCCGGGGCGAAGGTGTTGGGCAATATCAAGGTTGGTAATTGTTCTCGTGTGGCTGCCGGATCGGTTGTTCTGGAGGAGGTGCCGCCCTGCAAGACCGTGGCTGGCGTGCCAGCGCGGATCGTGGGCGAGGCTGGGTGTTCGCAGCCGGCGATCAGCATGGATCAGATTTTGCGCTCTGGCGCTTGAGACAAGGGTGGCGATGCGATGACGCATCGCCGGTTTCCGTTGGCGGGAAAATGGGGGCGCTGCCCCCGGCGCTTTGCAGGCGACACCCCCAAGGTATTTTTTAACCAGAAAAGACTTGGTCAGGCGAGCATCGCCATTGGGTTTTCCAAGTTGTCAGTGATGGCTTGCAAAAGCTCTGCGCCAAGCGCGCCATCAATAACGCGGTGATCGACAGACAGCGTCATCGACATCATTGTTGCCGCCGAGATTTCACCATCATCGCCGACAACAGGTTTCTTCATGCCAGCGCCAACGGCAAGGATCGCGCCATGTGGTGGGTTGATGACGGCGTCGAAATTCTCGATGCCCATCATGCCAAGGTTGGAGATTGCAAAGCTGCCGCCTTGATACTCATGCGGCGCGAGTTTGCGGTCGCGGGCGCGCGTGGCGAGATCTTTCATTTCAGCGGACAGTGACGAAAGCGATTTCTTATCTGCGTCTTTGAGAACAGGTGTGAAGAGGCCGCCTTCAATGGCGACGGCGACGGCCACATCCGAAGGCTCGAGTTGCAAGATACGGTCACCGGCCCAGACGGCGTTGGCAGTGGGCACCTGTTGCAGGGCCAATGCGCAGGCTTTGATGATGAAATCGTTGACGCTGAGTTTCACACCGCGTTTTTCGAGGTGCGCGTTCAGTTGCGACCGGAAGGCCAGCAGGGGATCGAGGTTGACAGACCGGCGCAGGTAGAAATGCGGAATGGTTTGTTTGGCTTCGGTCAGGCGCGCCGCGATCGTCTTGCGCATTCCATCGAGTGGAATTTCCGTGAACGCGCGGCCTTCGTACATTTTTGCGACGGCGCTGGCATCTATCGGCTTTGCGGCAGGAGCAGTGGTATCCGTTGGCGACTTGACCGGAGTGGATGTTTGGGGTGATGCGGTTTCGACATCAGCTTTGACGATGCGGCCACGCGGACCCGAGCCGGCGATCTGGCTGAGGTCGAGACCTTTGTCAGCGGCGATGCGGCGCGCAAGGGGAGAGGCGAAGATGCGGTCACCCGTTTCGGTTTGAGGCGCGGCACCCCGGCCATGGCCTTGCGCTGGGGTGGTCGCCTCGGAGGGCTCGGATGGGGCGACATGTGACGAGGCCGGTTCGGCTTTCGGGGCTGTGTGCGCCACAAGATCGTCGGCGTTTTCGCCGTCTTCCAAAAGCATCGCGATGGGCGTGTTCACCTTCACTTCTGCCGTGCCTTCGGCGACCAGCAGCTTGCCGATCACGCCTTCGTCGACGGCTTCGAATTCCATCGTCGCCTTGTCGGTTTCGATCTCGGCAATGATATCGCCCGAGGAAACGGTGTCGCCTTCCTTGACCATCCATTTCGCCAGCGTGCCATCTTCCATGGTCGGCGAGAGGGCGGGCATGAGAATCTCTATCGGCATGTCAGGCCTCGTCTATCAGGGTGATCAGGTCATAGGGCTCGCGCGGCGTTTTTCCGCGTTTTAGAGCCTCGACTGCCTTGGTGATCTGACGCCGATGTGCGCCGATCCATTCATAGGCGGTTTGGTGCGATGGTCGGGATTCATGTGGAAACCGCTCCATCAGGCATTCGGGCACAAGGGCGGGCCCGGCAGGTGTGACCACGTGATACGCCTCGCGCGCGACGTCACGGGTGCGGACAGTCAGCGCCTCATTCATCGGTAGCAAACCTTTTTGGCCGCTTCGACCACTTCGGCGGTCGTCACCAGCGCGTGTTTTTCGAGGTTCGCGGCGTAGGGCATCGGCACGTCCTTGCCCGTCAGGTTCAGCACTGGTGCGTCGAGATAATCGAACGCGCGTTCCATGATGACTGCTGACAGGTGGTTGCCGATGGCGCCAACCGGGAAGCCTTCCTCGACGGTGATGCAACGATTGGTTTTCTGCACTGACGCGATCACCGTGTCGTAGTCGATGGGGCGCAGGGTGCGCAGGTCGATCACTTCTGCTTCGATCCCGTCAGCCGCCAGATTTTCGGCCGCGTCCATCGCGTAGGTCATGCCGATGCCAAAACTGACGATGCTGACATCGCTGCCTTCGCGCCAGATGCGCGCCTTGCCGAAGGGCACTGTATAATCCTCGGTCTCAGGCACCTCGAATGTTTTGCCATAGAGGATTTCGTTTTCGAGAAAGATCACCGGGTTCGGATCCCGGATCGCAGTTTTCAGCAGACCCTTTGCGTCAGAGGCAGAGTAGGGCATCACCACCTTGAGACCGGGTATATGCGCGTACCACGCCGCGTAGTCCTGAGAGTGCTGTGCACCAACGCGGGCTGCAGCGCCGTTCGGGCCACGGAACACCATTGGTGCGCCCATTTGGCCGCCGGACATGTAGAGCGTCTTGGCGGCGGAATTGATAATCTGGTCAATGGCTTGCATGGCGAAGTTGAACGTCATGAATTCCACGATAGGGCGCAGGCCACCAAACGCGGCGCCGACAGCAATGCCGGTGAAACCGTGTTCCGTGATCGGCGTATCCATCACCCGGCGCGCGCCGAATTCGTCCAAGAGACCCTGACTGATCTTGTAGGCGCCTTGGTATTCGCCAACCTCTTCACCCATGAGGAAGACATCCTCATCCCGGCGCATTTCCTCGGCCATTGCGTCGCGGAGGGCCTCGCGGACGGTCATCTGGCGGGTCTTGGTGCCTTCGGGCCACGGCGCTTCGGCCTTGGCGACCACCTTGACCGGTTCAGGGTGAGACATGCCTGCTGCGGGCTGATCTTCGGAGCTTTGTGCCTTGTCCGCTGGGGCAAGTGCTTGCGCCGGAGCGGTGGGGGCAGCATCTGCAACGCTTTCGCCGTCCTCGACCAGAACTGCGATGGGCGTGTTCACGCGCACGCCTTCGGTGCCTTCGGCGATCAGGATTTTGCCGATGATGCCTTCATCCACGGCTTCAAATTCCATCGTTGCCTTGTCGGTCTCGATCTCGGCCATGATGTCACCGGCATTGACGGTGTCACCTTCCTTGACCAGCCACTTGGCCAACGTGCCTTCTTCCATGGTGGGCGAGAGGGCGGGCATGAGAACTTCGGTTGCCATTGTTCAAGTGTCCTCCGAGCACGTCGTCGCAAGCTGCAAGAGCGCTTCGAACGCTTGGTTTAGATAAGTAATGTCCCAGTCGCCTCGGATCACGAGGTCAAAATGCGAAGCCACAAATTCTGCATGGCACATCTGATCGTCGCATGTCGCGCCAGAATAGAGTTGCATATACGTGTTCTTTTCACGCGGGGTCGGGTTGGTTTTCGTCATACTTACACGAACGCCGCTTGCTTCACTTGCCGGAACGAAGATCTGTCTTTCCGAATAGTTCAGTTGGCTTTGATCAGGGCGGAGATCTTTTGCGGCGACCGACGCGACATAGGTGTCGGTTGCGCCGTCATCATGTGACTCCGAGGTTAAGGTCAAAATGTATCCGTCCACGTCAAAGTTGTAATCAGCAGATTGGTAATCGTTGCGCACTTGGGCGGACAAAAGTGTTTCCAAAGTACGTGCTGCGTCATCTGCGGATTGCGCAAACACTGGAAGCTGTGTCACGGCCAAAGCTGAGATTGCCAAAGTCGCAAGCCTAAGGGGGGGCCGTTCGAACATCAGGCCGTCTCCGCGTCCGCGTAGATGTCGGTCCAAAGCTCGTCCAAGGCCGGTTCCGGGCTTTCGCGGGCGAAATCGGCGCTGGCGTTGACGATGGCTTTGATCTCTTTGTCGATTGCCTTCAGGTCGTCCTCGGTCGCGTGTTTGCCGGTCAGCAGCATTTCGCGGACATGTTCGATGCAATCGCGTTCCTCGCGCATTTTCTGCACCTCTTCGCGGGTGCGGTACTTGGCCGGGTCCGACATCGAATGGCCGCGATAGCGGTAGGTTTTGACTTCGAGGATGTAGGGTCCTTTTCCGGATCGACAGTGTTTGATCGCCTTGTCGCCCGCCGCTTTAACCGCCAGTACATCCATGCCATCGACGGCTTCTCCGGGGATGCCGAATGCCTCACCGCGTGTATGCAGATCGGGTGTTGACGTAGAGCGTTTCATCGCTGTCCCCATGGCGTATTGGTTGTTTTCAATGACAAAAACAACCGGCAGCTGCCAAAGGGCTGCCATGTTGAACGTCTCGTAGACCTGACCCTGGTTCGCCGCGCCATCACCGAAATAGGTGAATGTCACGCGGTCGGTGCCCTTGTATTTGTCAGCAAAAGCCAGACCTGCGCCCAGAGGCACTTGTGCGCCAACAATGCCATGTCCGCCGTAGAAGTCCTTTTCTTTGGAAAACATGTGCATAGAGCCACCCTTGCCCTTGGAGTAGCCCCCTTCGCGCCCGGTCAATTCGGCCATCACTCCATTTGGATCCATGCCGCAAGCCAACATATGCCCGTGGTCACGGTAGGAGGTGATGCGCTTGTCGCCTTCTTCGGCGGCCGCCTCTAGCCCGACAACCACGGCTTCCTGACCGATATACAGATGACAGAACCCGCCGATAAGGCCCATTCCGTAAAGCTGACCTGCTTTTTCCTCGAACCGGCGGATGAGCAGCATGTCGCGATAGTACGCTGTTAGCTCTTCGGCCGAGACATTCGGCTGGCCTGATGCCTTGGCCGATGTTTTGCGTGCCGCCATGGGCGCCTCCCTGCAAGAAGTTTAGCGTTAAACTTTTTTCCAAAGCCTACGATCAAGGTTCCGGCAAAGGCAAGGGGCGATCTTGGTCAGACGAGAACCCTGTTTGGGTGATTCGTCCACTTTTGCGAACTTTTTTAAATGTGGCGCTGAACTGGCAAGACAATTGCAGAGACTCCGTACGCACTGTTCGGGGCCGACGTACAATAACGGCTTTATTTGGGCGGATTTTAACAAACCTAGAGACATCTAGGCAAAAATGAGGAGAAATCATGGATACTGCTCATTCGGATGCCGCAATTATGCCTGAAATTTCTGCTTATGGTTTTATGGGTTCCCAAGCCTCACAGGGGCTTTTTGGTGCCAATGTCCTCGCCACACGCTCGAATTTGGAGCAGGGCGGCGATTATGATCGTCTGATCGAGGAACTGGGTGTCGGATCATTCCGCTATCCCGGTGGCTCTCTGACGGAACGCTATTTCGACATCACTGATCCAAACGCGTCTGTTGTTTCAGACCGCGACACGGGCGAATTGCGCGACTTCATCCCGCTGAATTCTGCTCTGGACTATGCCTCTGACGAAGGTTTGGCGGTCACCATCGTGATTCCAACCCGGAACCTTCTGTCCGAAACCACCGACGCCAACGGAGACCGGTTCTCTGCTTTTGATGAAGATGTGTTGCGCGGGTTTGTCCGCGACGTGGTGACTGGCGTGCACGGGGACGCGGAAATCGAAGCGTTCGAACTGGGCAATGAATACTGGGGCAGTGGCCAGATGTCGTCGGTCGAATACGGTCGGCTTGCCAGCGAAATGGCAGTTGTCGTGAATGACGAACTCAGCCTGCAAAATTCGGATGCCGACATCATTGTTCAGTCGGGCACAAATTTCAATTTCGCGCGCCTGTCCGACAATTATAGCGACGACATGTCGAGCGCAGACATCATTGCCGACTTGAATGCAACTTATGACCTGAACCTTGGTGAAGACAGCATCTATAGCTCTGGTGCGATCAATTGGACCAACGTGGCCAATGAAATGATTCTGTCCGAGTTCGATACCGAAGCGGAACAAAACGCTGTCGATCAGGTGGCGGTCCATGTCTATTCACGCGGTCAGGTGAACGAAGGCCAGCGCAGCTTTTTCCTCAACAACACTGACGAGACTTGGGGTGAAGAGATTCCTGATGCGCAAATTGCCGTGACCGAATGGAACACGGCAGGCAATACAGGGTCTTTGGATCGCGACAGCGACTATGGGCTCCTCCAGTCGCATGAGATGATCAACATCATGGAAGAGTTCATGCGCTACGACGTCGAAAACGCGCATGTCTGGCCATTGATCCAGAACACTCCCAACACGTTAAGCGTGGATGACGGACAAGCCGACCTGACACCCGGTGGCGCGATGTTCAATCTTATGCAAGAGGCGATGCCCGGCAAGACCGCGCTGGACCTTACACCCGAATCTGGTGCCGACACCGAGGTTGAGGAAGACGGCATTTCATTGCACGGCTTCTGGGAGCCGGATGAGCTTTTGTTTTACGTGGCCGCAACGCAGGAAGAGGGGGCTGACACCTCTGTCGATTTCTCGGGCCTGATCGCTGACGCGGGCCGGGTTGAAATCACGGTTCTGGGTGTGGCCGATGGTGACCCGATTGGCACAAGCTCCTCGGATGCTGTGGTTGAAGACGTTGATCCGACGCTTGTCATGGACGGCACCAATCTATCGGTGCAGATGGACCAGGGCGAAATCATGCAGGTGCGCATGTTCGGCTTTACCCCATCGCAAGATTTTCAGGATGTCATCTCGGAAGACGCGCCTGACGAACTGCCCGAACCGTTGATCGACGCTTTCACTGACGAAGCCGCAGTCGAGGTTGAGCCTGAAGTCACTGAATTCCCAACCGCTGCATCGACGCAAGGCATTGATTTTCCAACCGTTCCGGCAGCAGCTGGTATCGATGAAGTTATGGCCGCGGAAGAGGCGCAGCTGTTTGAAGACAATGAGCCGGAAGAAGATGACGACATGGGCGGTATGGCCGACCTTATGATGTTCCTGCCATTCCTCGGATTGCTCGCGGCATTTATGTAATCGCGTTTTGGCAAGGTATGCAGACCGGGTTCACTCCGAATCCGGTTGCTGCGTCTAGTGAACGACGATTTCGTCGGTACGGATCATGCCGAGCATGTCACGGGCACGTTCGTCGAGCAGGTCCAGATCAAGATAGGTGTCCGACAGGCGGCGGGTGAGGTTTTCCATCCGCGCGACCTCGATCTCAAGCTCTTGCAATTCGGTCTCAAGATCACGGGTTTCGACCACGATCTCAGCGCGGCGAAACACGCCGTAGTCACCCTGGACAGCGGCAAAGATGAAATACGCACTCACACAGAAAGACCCTGCGAAAAACACAAGGCCACCAAGGGCCGGTCGTGTGCGGTGTTGCGTCATCATATGCCTCTGATCGCACCTCTTTTCGGGCGCGTGGAGGGACAATTGCACAGGGGAGTTCCTGATGGAATTCCCCCGCTTCGAATTTTTATGGCAACCGCGCCAGTGTTGCTTTCAGGACTCGCCTGCCAGCAGGGATCAGCCCAAAGCGGCGACACCGGGCAAGGTTTTGCCTTCCATCCATTCAAGGAACGCGCCGCCTGCAGTAGAAATATAGGTAAAGCTCTCCGATGCATCTGCCTTGTTCAGAGCCGCCACCGTGTCTCCGCCACCGGCAACCGAAATCAGCTTGCCGGACCGACTCAGGCCCGCCGCATAAGCCGCCGCTGCGTTGGTCGCGGCATCAAAAGGTGGGATTTCAAATGCGCCGAGAGGGCCGTTCCAGATCAACGTCTTGGCCCGGTCAAACGCCTGACAGATATGTGCCACGCTGTCAGGTCCCGCATCAAGGATCATCGCATCTGGCGGGCAATCCTCGGTCTTGACGGTCTCGGATGCGGCCGCAGCTTTGAATTCACGGGCAACCACTACATCGCGTGGCAACAACAATTCGCACCCCGTGGTCGTGGCCTTTTCGGCAATCGTCAAAGCGGTGTCGGCCAGATCGTGTTCACACAGTGATTTACCCACGTCGATGCCCTGCGCGGCAAGGAACGTGTTTGCCATGCCGCCACCGATCACAAGGATATCGACCTTTTCCACCAAGTTTGAAAGCAGGTCGAGCTTGGTTGACACTTTCGCCCCACCAACAACCGCGACAACTGGACGTTCTGGGTCACCAAGCGCCTTTTCCAATGCCCGCAACTCGGCTTCCATCAATCGGCCGGCGCAAGACGGCAAAAGATGCGCGACGCCGGTCGTTGATGCATGCGCGCGGTGTGCGGCGGAAAACGCGTCGTTGCAAAAGACATCGCCCAGTGAGGCCAGAAATTCGGCCATCTTCGGATCGTTTGCTTCCTCCATCGGGGAAAAGCGGGTGTTTTCCACCAGCACCACTGCATCGGCTGGCAGTGCGTCGATGTCGGCACGTGACGGGCGCTCCATAAAGGTGACGGTGCGGCCAAGTGCTTCTTCCAGCGCGGTCTGGGTGATGCGCAGGCTCATCTCGGGGTTTGGTTTGCCCTTGGGGCGACCAAAATGTGCCAGCAAGATCGGCGTGCCGCCTTTGGACAGAATGTCGGTGATCGTCGGGATGATCCGCGTAATCCGGGTCGCGTCGGTCACTTGACCGTTTTCCACCGGAACATTGATATCGACCCGCGTCAGCACGCGCTTGCCTGCAAGGTCCATGTCGTCGAGCGTTTTCCAGGCCATGTGTCCCTCCTGATCTGAACTGACCCCGTGATGGCGGGCAGCGAGGCAGAGGTCAATGACGTCCTTGGCAATCCGGGGGGCGCGCTTTAAGTCATGATCCAAGTTTTGATATGAAGGAGTGCGGCATGGCCGAGATCAAAGACCCCGAAAACACGATCCTGATGGAACTCAAAGATGGCACTGTCACCATCGAATTGCTGCCCGATGTGGCCCCCAAACATGCCGAACGCATGAAAGAGCTGGCGCGGTCTGGTGCCTATGACAACGTGTGTTTCCATCGCGTGATTGATGGGTTCATGGCGCAGACCGGTGATGTCGAGCATGGCGATATGGAAGACGGCTTTGAAATTCGTCGCGCAGGCACAGGCGGATCGGATCTGCCGGACCTGCCCGCCGAGTTTTCCAAGCTGCCACATGATCGTGGCACATTGGGCGCCGCGCGGTCACAGAACCCGAATTCCGCCAACTCGCAGTTTTTCATCAACTTTTCGGACAACCATTTCCTGAATGGTCAGTATACGGTCTATGGTCGTGTGATCTCGGGCATGGAACATATCGATGCGATCACGCGGGGCGAGCCGCCTGCGAGCCCGGACCGCATGGTGTCTGTCAAGGTGGCCGCAGATGCGTAAGCTGGCGGTTGCGTTTTCGCTGCTGGCTTCCCCGGCGTTGGCCACAGGTCTGCAGATCGAGGTTGCGGGCGAGGCCAATGGCACCGTGACCATCAATCTGTTCGAAGATGTGGCGCCGCAGCATGTCGCGCAGATCACCGCGTTGGCGGAAGAGGGCGCATATGATGGCGTCGTCTTTCACCGGGTGATTGACGGCTTCATGGCACAAACCGGTGACGTCGAATTCGGCAAGCTGGATCGTGGCGATATGGCTATGGCTGGGCGCGGTGGGTCGGATCGTCCTGATCTGCCTGCGGAATTCTCGGACCTGACCTTTGATCGCGGTGTCGTTGGTATGGCGCGGTCGCAGAACCCGAACTCGGCCAATTCGCAGTTCTTTATCATGTTTCAGGAAGGCTATTTCCTCAACGGTCAGTACACAATCGTTGGTGAAGTGACTGAAGGCATGGATGTGGTCGACGCGATCAAACGCGGCGAGGGCCGTAATGGCGCAGTTGTTGGTCAGCCGGATGTGATGGCTGACGTGACCGTGACCGAATGATCTGAATGTGCGTGGCCCTGCGGGGCCACGCGCAGATTTTGCCGCCGTCGCCTTTGGCGCCACCGGCGGCTGGTGCAGTTTGCAAACCTCGGCGTTCATTCGAATGGTTTGCAGGTTTGCAGTGTCGTCCTTGCATATTTGCAAAAAGAAGAAGCATGGGATCGCACTTTGTCACAGCTGCGTGTGCCAGGCTGTGCAGATCGTTTTGTTTGCGGCAAGCTGTTCGCATTAAAGGGAGTGTTCTGATGCGATTGGGTTTGTTGTCTGCGGTGCTGGCGATTGTCATGGCCTCTTCTGTCGTTGCCAGTCCAGAATTCTGGCGCAACGAATGGCCCGACACGAATTTCGAAAAGACCACTGTTCCCAATTGGGTTGAGATCTTGTCAGGAGGACCACCGAAAGACGGCATTCCGGCGATCAGTGACCCGTCATTTGTGCGTGCCTCCGGTAAATCGGGGATATCTCCGACCGAGCCGGTGATCACGCTTGAAATGGGTGGGCAGGCGCGGGCCTATCCGATCCGGTATCTGACGTGGCACGAAATCGTGAATGACACTGTTGGTGGCATACCTGTGGCGGTGACGTTCTGCCCTTTGTGCAATTCGGCGCTGACGTTTGATCGGAGGGTAAATGGCCGGGTGTTGAGTTTCGGCGTGTCCGGCAAGCTGCGGAATTCGGATATGATCATGTATGATCGCGAAACGGAAAGCTGGTGGCAGCAGGCGATTGGCGAGGGAATTGTCGGTGATCTGACAGGGGCAGAATTGAAGACGCTGCCAAGCTGGATGGAAAGCTGGGCCGAGTTCACTGCGCGCCATCCCGATGGTTTGGTGATGGCTGAGCCGGATTATAACCGCGATTATGGCCGCAACCCGTATCGGGGGTACGACAGTTCGACAAAGCCGTTTCTGTATTCAGGTGAGATGCCGCCGCATGGGATTGACGCTTTGGCGCGGGTTGTGCGGGTCGGAGACCGTGCTTGGCCGATGACCCGCTTGGCGCGAGAGGGAGAGGTGCGCGAGGCGGGTGTCGTCATTTCATGGCAGGCAGGGCAGGCTTCGGCGTTGGATACCGGGCGTATTGGCGACGGGCGCGATGTCGGTTCGATCCGTGTGCGTGACGGGCAGGGGCGGGACGTGCCACATGATGTGATGTTCGCCTTTGCCTATCATGCCTTCTGGCCCGATGGGACCTGGATGCTGGACAACTGAGGCATCAATGGCTTTGGCAGGCGCAGCCATGTGCCACCAAGATCGTGCCGCACCGCCCCGGTGCGCAGTTTGAAGCGATCCAATCCAGGTGGCCCAGTGATTAGGCCGAGGTCCAGCGTTGTGTAGCCGCGATTTGCGAGCCAGAGCATGGCCTGCCATATCATCAGATGGTGTGCGTTGGCGTTGCGCCCCAAATCCGTGTTGACTGCCAGATGATAGGTTGCCCACGGCCTGTGACATAAGATTATCATCCCAGAGACAGGAGTTTTGCCGTGATACGCCGAGATAACTCGAATCTGACCGGGGTTGACGGATGCGAAAGTGCTTAACACACGCTCGGGCCAATTGCGGTAGCGATGAATTTTTTGCTGTGCTTGATCTGCGTCGATCAGCCATTTGTGCTGATCCATTTGATATGGCGTATTGCTAATCCTCAGAGCGACGGTTTCAGCCCGTTTCAAGGCGTTGCGCCAGTTCTGATGCAGATTGGCGCGCATCCTGTCGCGGGTGGACAACGACAGCAGGGCCACGGATTTCGACCGCGTCAGTCTGATGAAGCCCTTGATCGAGGGGGCCCGATGCCCGGTGTTGACGATCAGTGGTCCCTTGACCTGTAGGCTGCGCAGATACTCCGACGCGGCGTTTTGATCGCTCCCGACAGGGCCACGTGAGATCAGGTTGATCGGGCCAAGGCAAGGGAAATGGCGCGTCTGTATCAGGCAGCGTCCGGTTTCCGCGACCCTATCGATCCGCACTTCAGTGCCCAAAGCGGACAGTGTGTTGGCATAGGCATCTGATTGAGACAGAGGGTTGGGGACCATTAGGGCAATATGGCCTGCTGGTCTTGCCATTCGATTAACGCGCGCCCGACCCTAGAAACCGGCCGGGCGCAGGTACGGGTTTAGTTCAGTTTGACCAGTGCGTGGCGTTTCTTGCCCGCGCTGAGTTTGATCGGGTTCGCAAGAGCTTTTGAGTCGATTATCATCCCGGCATCGGTCAGCGGCGCGTCGTCGATCTTAGCGCCGTTTTCGGAAATCAGGCGCTTGGCCTCTTTGCCTGACTTCGCCAACCCGGTTTTGACGATCAGCTGCACGATGGAAATGCCGTCGCCAATGTCCTCGGACGTCAGCGCAACTGTCGGCAAATCATCCCCGACGCCGCCTTTTTCGAAGACCTCACGCGAGGTTGCTTCGGCTGCGGCTGCAGCATCCGCCCCGTGGCACAGGGTGGTGACTTCATTGGCCAAAACGATCTTGGCGTCGTTGATCTCGGACCCTTCGAGCGCACCGAGGCGGTCACATTCGTCGATGGGTAGCTCGGTATAGAGCTTGAGGAATCGACCCACATCAGCGTCGGTTGTGTTGCGCCAGAACTGCCAGAACTCATAGGGGCTGCGCATGTCGGCATTGAGCCAAACCGCGCCATCGGCGGATTTGCCCATCTTCTTGCCGTCGCTGGTCGTCAGAAGTGGTGAGGTCAAGCCAAAGATCTGGTGGTCCAGCACGCGGCGCGTCAAGTCGATGCCGTTGACGATATTGCCCCATTGGTCCGAGCCGCCGAACTGGATCAGGCAGCCGTAGCGGCGGTTCAGTTCAAGGAAGTCGTAAGCCTGCAGGATCATGTAGTTGAATTCGAGGAAGGACAGCGATTGCTCGCGATCAAGGCGTGATTTCACGCTTTCAAAAGACAGCATGCGGTTAACGCTGAAATGCCGTCCTATATCGCGCAGGAAGTCGAGGTAGTTCAGTCCGTCTAGCCATTCGGCATTGTTGAGCATCAGAGCCCCGGTGGGTCCGTCTTCGTAGCTGATGTATTTTGCAAACACCTGCTTGATACCGTCAATATTGTCGTCGATCTGCGCAGGCGTCAGGAGCGGGCGCTCATCGGCACGGAAAGACGGATCGCCCACCTTTGTGGTGCCACCGCCCATCAGAGTGATCGGCTTGTGCCCGGTCTTTTGCAGCCAGCGCAGCATCATGATCTGAATGAGACTGCCCACATGCAGCGACTTGGCAGTCGCGTCAAAGCCGATATATCCGGGCACCACCCCTTGCACCAAGGCCTCGTCAAGGCCTTGATAATCGGTGCAGTCGGCCAGAAAGCCACGCTCCATCATGACACGCATGAAGTCCGATTTGGGATGGTAGGTCATGGGGTTGCCTCGTTATAGAATGGTGGGGGCAGCTATACGCAGGGCAGGGGAAAAGGTGAAGGGTAAGTTGGCAGAACCAATCTGGGCCTTGGGCGCGATGTCGGGCACGTCTTTGGACGGGGTCGATGCGGCAATGGTTCTGACGGACGGGGTGACGATTTCCGAATTTGGCGGGTGCGGGTACCGCGGGTATACCGATGCCGAACAGGCGGTGTTGCGTATGGCGTTGGGCAAATGGCCGGGCGACGACCTGGATGCGGCTGCGTCGGTTATACTGGACGCACATATCGCGGCTTTACGTGGGTTCGATGCGGAAGTCGTTGGGTTTCACGGCCAGACCCTGGCGCATGAACCGCAAGGTCGCGGCACACATCAGCTGGGCGATGGCGCTGCATTGGCCGAAGCCCTTGAGCGAACGGTGGTCTGGGATTTCCGATCAACGGATGTCGATATGGGAGGGGAAGGCGCGCCACTGGCGCCGTTCTTTCACTGGGCCTGCGCCAAGTGGGTCGATGCAGATGTGCCGGTGGCGTTTCTGAATCTCGGCGGGGTCGGTAACCTGACATGGGTCGATCCGGCATCTGATGCGCCCGAGGCACCGGGCGCGTTGCTGGCCTTTGACACCGGGCCGGCAAACGCGCCGATCAATGATCTGATGATGGAGCGGCGCGGTTTGTCTTATGACAAGGGCGGTGCACTGGCGGCACAGGGGCAGGTGGTCGACGGCGCATTGGAGCTGTTTCTGGAGGAAGGTTATTTCCGCAAGATGCCGCCCAAGTCTCTGGACCGGAATGATTTTTCGCTAATGCTCGATCTGGTGCGTGAGTTGGGTGATGCTGACGCGGCAGCCACGATGACAGCAATGGCGGCGGCCGCAGTGATGCAGGGGATGGAGCATTGCCCAGTGTTGCCGGACCGGTTGCTAGTCACAGGCGGCGGTCGGCACAATCCGGTTATGATGGCGATGCTGGACAGCGCGCTGGATTGCAAGGTGCAGCCGGTCGAGACGGTTGGGCTGAACGGTGATATGCTTGAGGCACAGGCCTTTGCCTATCTCGCTGTCCGGGTGATGCGCGGCTTGCCGACTTCAGCGCCGGGCACAACGGGTGTGCGTACACCGGTTGGCGGTGGACAAATCTCAAGGAACTAAGAAAAATGTGCGTCTGCGGCGCGCTTATTGAGATTGCCTGATCTTCGACCATGCAATCCGACTGGGGCGCCGCCCCAGACCCGGGGATACTATTTGAAACAAAGAAGAAGGGTTTTGTTAACTCTTCGTCGTTATTCAAATCAGGCGGTACAGGCGGGGACGCCGATGACCGCAAACGAAGAAGCCCCTTGCCGCAGGGCAAGGGGTCCTTTGAACTTCTTTGTTTCTCAAATATCCCGGGGAGCGCGAGGGGCTGGCCCCTCGCATGTGCAACAGTTCAGCCGCCGGTATGGCTCATATGGCGCGAGACTCGGCCATCGACGGTTTGACGAGAATAGTCGAAATCATGCCCTTTGGGTTTGAGCGTGATTGCATCCCGGATCGCCTGTTCCAAGGGTTCGTCACTATGCGGGTGGTTGCGCAAGGCCGAACGTAGGTCGGCGTTGTCTTCTTGTCCCAGGCACATGAACAGCTCACCGGTACAGGTCAGACGCACGCGGTTGCAGCTTTCGCAGAAATTATGCGTCAGTGGCGTGATAAAGCCGATTTTTTGGCCGGTTTCTTCAATCCGGACATAGCGGGCTGGGCCGCCTGTGCGTTCGGGCAGGTCAGTGAGGGTGTATTCTTTGCGCAGGTCATCACGCAGATCGCTGAGTTTCCAGTACTGGCCCAGACGGTCCTCGTTGCCGATATCTCCCATGGGCATAACCTCGATAAAGGTCAGGTCCATGTCGCGGCTTTTGCACCAGTCTGTCAGTGTGAACAGTTCATCTTCGTTGAAACCCTTGAGAGCGACGGTGTTGATCTTGACCCGGAGGCCGGCTTTTTGCGCGGCATCAATGCCTTTGATCACCTGCGGCAGGCGGCCCCAACGGGTGATGTCTGCAAATTTCTGATCGTCCAGCGTATCAAGCGAGATGTTCACACGGCGCACGCCGGCGTCGTAAAGGTCGTCCGCAAACCGTTCAAGCTGTGATCCGTTTGTCGTCAGCGTTAGTTCCTTAAGCGTGCCTGCCTCAAGGTGGCGCGTCATCGAGCGGAAGAACGTCATTATATCGCGGCGTACCAGTGGTTCGCCCCCGGTGATCCGCAGTTTCTCGACCCCCAGTCCGATGAAGGTTGAACACATGCGGTCAAGT
>NZ_CBFHLV010000062.1:0-19714 GCF_965656765.1 Marivita sp.
CCCGGCTTTTCCAATCGGCCAGTGACGGGCGTGTTATTCCACGCCGCCGCAGTGCATAAACCTTAAGCACGTGTTTCACAGCATCCGCTGCCCAGAACACAGTCAGATTTCCAGTGCTCACTCTGATCTTCGCACCAAGCGAATTGTGGATGGCATCGAAATAACCTTTGCCAGACAGCATCGGTTCGCCAATCAGATTGTAACTCTGTCCCACCGCATCTGGATGTTCTCCCATCAGGATAAGCCCGTCAGCAACATCGTCGATCAGCACGAAGGGCAGGATGTTTAGGCCGTTGCCCCAAATCCGGACTGCACCCGCGCCGTGCCACCGTCCGATGCCCCAATGCTGCAACGGTCCACCATGGCCGACAACGATCCCCGGCCGCGCAATCACCAAGGGCAACCCGTCACGCCGATGCATCTCCATCAGTCGTTTCTCGCATTCAGCCTTTGAGCGCGCGTACATATTGCGATCGCTCATATCGTCTGGGAACGCGACGTCTTCGGTGATTTTCTGCAATGGCGACGACATGTCATAGCTGGCAATCGTGCCGGTATAGACCAGTCGTTTCACACCAGCCTCTTGGCACGCTTCGGCAATCCGCAAGGCGACGCCGACATCGTGTTTCAACGCGTCGTCCCACGTGCCTTCAAGCGACCGGGCAAGGTTGTAGACCACGTCGATCCCTCGCATGGCGTCGACCAATGCCGCCTTGTCGTAAAGCGAAACACCAAGTGTCTCGACCTCATCGGGCAGGTCGGGGAAGGGGCCATGTTTGCCACGGCTCAGAACACGCACATCCTGTCCTTTGGCCACCAACGCGCGGGTCAAGGCGCGCCCGATAAAGCCAGTGCCGCCGATGACCATCGCGGTCGGCTTGGGGTCGCGTGTTCTGGCTTTAGGTGCGGCGGGTGTAAGGTCAGAGTCCGGGATCAGCGCCAAGGCTTGATCCAGTGCGGTCATGACCTTTACCGCACTTGCGCCTGAGAACCTGGCGTCCGGTTCTTGATCCTTCCGCAACGCATCATAGATCGCGGCATCCATGCCTTGAAAGCTCAATGCGTAGGGTGATTTGCGGTTCAAAGACGCGACTTGCGTGACGGTGTTCCCAACACCTTCGCGCAGGTGCTGCCAACTCATGTCTAATTGCCGACGTAGCGGGTTAACCACCAGGTCAGATGCGTTTTCGCGTTCAACTACCAGCGTATCAGCCGCGAAATCCAATCGCGCGCGACCGGATGATCCACGCAAGGTCAGAGATCGGTCATCAATCGTCTCGACCGTCGAAATGGTAAGCGTGACATCCACGTCACCGGCTTGCGCCATTATGCGCCAAGCCTGGTGGCGGGTGTCCTCACCCGGCAGATCAACTGGCTTTGACAGCTTTACCGACTCAATATCCGGCACGCCGAACAGATCCACGATGAAGCCCATCAAATGGGGCCCAAGTTCAAGCAGCAGGTTCTTAGGTTCCCGCAGCAACCAGATACCAAATGGCCCCGACCGGAGTGGCGCAAGCGGTAGACACCAATGCACCTCGGCCACGGACACACGGCCAATCTCACCCTTCGTCAACATGCCTTTCAACCGGTCATAAGACGGCAGACCCATAAAGTTGTGTCCGGCATGAAAGCGCACGCCATGTTCCTGCGCCACTGCCTCAATCTCGGCGGTTTCAGCGGCAGATGTCGCGACTGGTTTTTCCACCAGCACATGCAAACCGCCTTTCAGGCATTGGATCGCCAATGCGTGGTGCAGGTGCGGCGGTGTCAGGATATGTACGGCATCGCAAATTCCGGCGTCGATCAAGTCAGCGAGTTCGTCGAATAAGCGCACACCCAGTCCATCGGCCAGTGCCTTGCCGGCGGCCTCGGACGGATCGCAAACCGCTGTGATCTCAACCCCATCGGTGGCCCGCAGCGCGTCGGCATGCCAGCTTGCGATATATCCCGCACCGATCAGGCCAACCCGAACTTTCGAAGACGTCATTCGTCCACCCCCTTACTTGTATTCAATGATACGCATTTGCGCATTGTTCAGCCGCCGCCAGTGATACCGCACCATGCCGATGACATTCGGGAACTTGGACAGCGTGAGAAAAATCGCATGCTTTCGCGCCTCGTCTGTTGGAAGCCCTTCACCTTGCAATCCGCGCGCGGTGCGCAAAAACGAAAACAGGTACGCACCAAGAACCAGCACAGGAACGGCCGGTGTCATGAACGCGCCAAACACCCCAATGACCGGCAATGCCAATCCATAGACCCAGACCCGCTTGCGTTCGCGCACGAAATAGTCGGAATGTATATGACCGACCTGGGCAAACCCGTGCCCGGTTCGTTCTGCCCGCTTCCACCATTGGGCAAACACCAGGTGCCCGCCATCATGCTTTGACATTTGGTGCGGAATGCGGACCAGCCGCCATCCGGCTTTGCGCAAACGCGTGCAGAACTCGTCGTCTTCGGCAGCAATCACGGTTGGATCAAACCCACCGACGTCAACGAATGCCTTCGTGCGCACCATCATATTGCCACCGCACGCTTCGATTTCGCCTGTCGGACGCTTCCATTCAAAGTCTGACATTTGGTTAAAGACAGTGGTGTTGCGGCACAGTTCTTCCTGTTCGCCGGTCACCAGCGCGATATCGTCGTTGGCCCGCATATGGGCTGCCCCGGCTGCAAGCCAATCGTCGGTCATGCAGCAGTCCCCATCAAGAAACTGAACGCAATAAGGCGCATCGTCATGTGCCATCAACGCTGCAAACCCTTCGTTGCGCGCACGTGCGGCGGTAAAGGGAATGGACATATCCAGATTGACCACGTCCGCTCCTGCCGACTTGGCCTCTGCCACGCTGTTGTCGGTTGATCCGCTGTCGACATAAACAACGCGTCGCGCCTGAGGGATCACTGAAGCGAGCGATTTCACCAACCGCGCCCCTTCGTTTCGACCGATGATTACAACATCAACATTCATATGGCGTTTCCAATGTTCGGTCTCAAACCAGGTGAGGACTGTTCCTCGGCATAGGAACAGATAAGATCAGAAAGCCACTGCGCTTCATCGGCAGCGGAGTAGTCTGCAATGACCTTGCGTCGTCCTGCGGCACCATAGGCTGCACGCTGGTCCGGAACTGACAGCAACTCATCAAGCGCCTTTGTGAACGCCTCGACATCGCCGGGGGGCACCACCCGCCCGCTAATACCGTCTTCGACCAACTCGGGAATACCGGCGATCCGTGTTGCCAGAACAGGCACCTGTGATGCCATTGCTTCCATCAAAACAACGGGGACACCTTCGGCAAAGCTCGGCAGCACGAATACATCGGTCTGGGCCAATTCCTCAGCCACCTCTGCTTGCGATTTGTACCCAAGAAATACGATCCGGTTCTGCAACCCGCGCTGAGCGACCTCAGATTCGAGCGTTTTGCGATCTGGTCCATCCCCAACAAGACGGAGCATCAGGTCAGGATACTTCTCACAAAGCTGCGACATCGCCTCAATCAGGATCGGCACACCTTTTACCCCGGCCAACCGACCAACAAACAGCGCCTGCAATCCAGTGCGCTCGGGATTGGGCGCATAGCGGGACGGGTCCACACCGCAATGAACGATGTGCAGCTTGTCCCAGTGTTTCGGGTCTGCAAAGCACATCAACTGCGACCGACAGAAGTGGCTAATGCAGGACACAAAAGAAGCACGGGCCGCTTTTTCGTCTATCCGCCAGTGATGTGGTTCGAAAAAGATATCCGGACCATGAATGGTGAAACTCCAACGGATACCAGATAGCTCACCTGCCAGCATCGCCACCGTGCAGGATGCCTTGGCAATGTGGTTGTGCAGATGGGTCACGCCTTCATCCGCCAACTTGGCCGCAAGCACGCCGGCTTCAACAAAATAGATCAGGTTATACAGGCGACCCTTGATGCCCTTTGGAGCGGTGCGCCACGCCAGACCCAGCGCCGACAGGTAGCGAGCCGGTTCTGCCACCCAACGCAGATGCGCCTTGATTGTCATAAAGGGGCTTTTAACTGCGTCCAGCACCTTGAAAGTGCGCTTGTGTTCCTCGCGCTGTTCCGCTCCGACAAGATGTTCTGCCCCGGTGGTTCGTATCGAACAGGTCAAAACCTCGTGCCCCAACGCGCGGAGATTGGCGACCTCACGCTGGATAAACGTGTCACTGGCGCGAGGGTATTCGCCGGTCAGATAGGCAATCTTGGGGAGCGTCATGTCACTGACCTCCAATTTGGCGCCAGATCAGGTAGATCACTCGCGCCGATTGGGTCGTTCATTTTGTACACTAAAGGCAAGCCGCGCTGCCGCAATACGTCCTCGCGCAGCAGACCGGGTAGCTTGGCGGATAGCGGCCGCAATAGGCGTGACGCTAACCAAAGCGCTCGCCAAGGAATTGGAGCCACGTTTTTGGGCCAGCCTGTCTGCCGTAGTGCGGTGATCACCTCCTGCCGGGTAGGCAGGTCAGGATCAAGAATTGTAAACGTGTCATCGACCTTGTGCAGAACAGTCTGCACAAGCGCAGCTGCGCAGCGGTCCACGTGGCACATCGGCAGCCGATCATCGCTTTTGAACCGAAGTAAGACTGGGCCCAAACCAATGCCCAGATGTGCGTTCCATAGGTGTTCGTCATCGTAGACAATGCCGGGCCGCCGAATAGCCAGACTGGCAAAGCCACCAGACTTAGCGATCTGTTCCTGACGTACCTTCGCCGCTGAATACGCATCTCGCGCACCCTCTGGAGACACGAGTGGGCAATTGTCTGTCAGGGTGCCGCCTACAGCGATTTGCCTTGTGTCGAAAACTGCAATCGAACTGGCAATGGTCAGATGCGTTGTGCCAGCTTGTGCCATCGCCTCGACCAGATGTTGCGTTCCACCAACTGTCAGGCGTTCGTGGTCTTCGGGATCGCCGGACATCGCCGCGGCAAGGTGAATGACCGCATCACATTCAACAAGCGCCTCGATCAGAACCGGCACGGTTTCCGGCTCGGTTAGGTCGGTCGAAACAATTGTTATATCCGCACAGTCGCTATGTTTCGACCGTTGCACCGCAACCACCTCAAGCCCGGCCTTGACCGCGGCAGCAACTGTTGCATGGCCAATGAACCCGGATGCGCCTGTGATCAGAACCCGTTTCACATCGCCCATGGCATCGGCTCCATCGGCTCACAGCGGGTGGTCATCGCCTGAGCACCAGAGGTTTCGCCCGCGTTTTGTATCGCCAGCGTGACCTCTGTCATGTGTAGCGCGAAATCATTCGACAAACGCGATGGGCGACTTTCGCGGAGGGCGTCCAGCATTTCTGCGGGCCCAAGCATGAAGTTCATCGCGGCAGCACCCCAGCGTTTTACTTTGGGGTGGGTCGGTTGCGACAGTTTCAGTCTTTTGGGAAAAGGCGATTCCATCAATCGGCGGCGGATCGTCATGCGCTTGGCAAAGGTAACCTTGGCCGAATTGTCCCACGCGGCTTTGCAGGACAAGACGCCACCGTCGCCGATGATCCGAATCTGATGATCATGCGGCGCGACGATTGAACAGGTCAGGCGGGTCATCGGACCGTTGTCGAAGAACAGCGTCGCAACGGAAAGGTCTGGCGCAAAGGGGCCATTGCCTTCTTTGTCCGGTATCGTTTCTGCCGAAGCCGCGACCACGGTGCGGACCGAACCGAACCACGAGATCAGCCAACCAAGGTAATAGCCCGCATGTTCGAGCGTACAGCCGACACGAAATTCGTCCTCGAACGGCCACGGTGCGCCGGACTCAGAAATCCATTTCTTGTACGCCGCCTGTGGGACGAACCCATCGTCCAATTCAGCATAGATCGCGCGGGGTGTACCTGCGATACCGCTGCGCAGCGCGTGTCCAAGTGTCTGTGCTGCTTCGCCCAGCACGCTGCACGGCGCAGATGCCAGCATCAATCCGGCTGCGTTGGCTTGGGCGTGCAGCGTCTTTGCTTCCTCGACATTCATCGCCAAGGGCTTCTCGGAATACGTGTGGCATCCAGCGGAAAGGCAGGCAGAGTTGATCTCGAAATGTGCAGCGGGGTTTGTCAGGTTGAGCACAACGCCATCGCGAGGATGCCGTTCCAGAAGTTCATCAAGGGACGACACTGCAGGCATGCCCCAGTGGGCGCAGAATTGCTTGAGCCGTTCTGAATTACGGTCATAGACGCCAACAACGGTGATCCCGTCCATTGCCTGAAGCGACCGCACATACAGGTCGGCGACAAAACCGCACCCAATGATCGAAACAGCCCCCGTCATGCCGCACCCAGTGCAGCAAAATGGCCGTGCGCAAAGTCACGGAATATACGGAATCGGGTACCTGTCACAGACTGCTCACGAGAATTACTAAGTCTTTTCAAAGAAGCGTAGACCACCGAATAATGGTCATAATTCGACAAACTCTGGTTTTCTTATGTGTCTTAAGAGAATTCTTGTTGGTTTGTCTTGATTTTGCAGCGCTCTGGCCGCGATTTGGCCGCATGACTCAAGTAAACCCCCCCGACTTGGAAAAAAAGGAGGCGCAGATGCGCTTTTGGGGTGAAGCATTCGACGTGACGATCAACGTACCTGATTGGGCAGCGTTGGAGCGGCAAATATCAATGCGTTTGCAAGCAGGTGATGGGTTTTCGCTCGCCACGATAAATTTAGACCATTTGGTAAAATTACGTCAGGATGCGCGCTTCCGCGCAGCTTATGCCGCGCAGGATTTGGTTGTAGCTGATGGAAATCCAATTGTTTGGATGTCGAAACTGGCAGGGCGGTCAGTGTCTTTGATCCCCGGTTCTGATGCAATTTTGCCACTGGTGCGTCTTGCTATTGGGCACGACAAAACCATCGCTTTGGTGGGAAGTACCGATGACACGCTCGCGGCAGCCAAGGACTATCTAGAACGCGAAATTCCCGGCACGCGCGTTGTTGCAACGATTGCACCGCCGATGGGCTTTGATCCAAGTGGTCAGTCTGCTGATGCCGTGCTTGATGCGCTGGCCGCGGCCAATGCTGATATCGCCTTTATCGCGCTGGGTGCGCCCAAGCAGGAACTGTTTGCGGCTTATGGTCGGCAAAAAATGCAAAACATGGGTTTCGTGTCAATTGGTGCCGGGCTCGATTTTTTTTCCGGCGCTCAGGTGCGCGCGCCCGCTTGGGTGCGGGCCATCGCGATGGAATGGTTGTGGCGGGCCCTGTCTCAGCCAGCACGCTTGATCCCGCGCTATGCAAAGTGTTTCGCGATCCTGCCCGTTGAGCTGATGCACGCTCTCAAGTTGCGATCAGGATCAGCCACATCGTACTCGGCCTCTGAGGGCAAGTAACGGCCTAGGTCAAACGGTGTACCCGACCGCCAGCCGCATCGGCATCAGCATGGTCGTGAGTGACCAGCAGCACCGGCAAACCTGTGGCGCGGGCCTGCTCAAAGACCAGTTCGCGGATTTGATCCCGGCGTTCCGTGTCGAGCCGGGAAAATGGTTCGTCCAACAACAGTGCTCTTGGCCCGGAAAGCAGAATCCGCATCAGCGCCACCCGCGCCTTTTGACCACCTGACAATGTATCGGGGTCGCGGTCTGAAAATCCGCCCAGCCCAATATCGTCAAGCGCTGCCTCAATGTGGCGCGCGCGGTTTGCCCTACCGGTGACAGAGGCATCTAGGCCAAAGGCAAGGTTCGCCCCAACGGACAGATGTGGAAACAGCAATTCGTCCTGAAACAGGATACCAACTCGCCGGGCCTCGGGCGCCAGATCGGTTATGTCGGTCCCGTTCAGGATCACACGCCCGTTTGCTTCGAACCCTGTGTCGAGCGTGCCGATGATATATGACAACAGTGTTGACTTGCCCGACCCGCTTGGCCCCATCACGGTCAGAACGTCACCCGGTGCGACATGGTCCGAGATTTCAACAAGTGTGCGTCCCTCCCTGCGTATTGCCACATTGTCGAGGGTTAGTCCGGTATTAGGCATGGCGCAGCCCTCTGCGATTACGCCAGACAATGGCGGGAACAAACAAAGCGAGCGCAAAAGGCAAAAGCGCAAGCGCTGTCTGGCTGAGCGCATAGACCGAAATCACCCGTCGGTCACCTCCCGAGGCAAGCGCGACCGCTTCCGTGGTCAGCGTCTGTACCCGCCCGGCGCCCGCGAGAAGCGTCGGCAGGAATTGCCCAATCGAAACTGCAAAGCCTACCGCAGCGGCGGTCAGGATCGGGCGTAGCAGCATTGGAAGGCGAACGCGCCAAAGGACACCGTCGCAGCCCGCGCCAAGGGCCCGCGCAACATGACCGTATCGCGAATCCCATGCGCGGAACGGATCAGCGAGGGACAGGAAAACGTACGGGAGCACAAAGATAGTATGCACCGCGATCACCGCGACCCGATTGCCGTCGATGCCGGTATAAATGGCCAGTGTCTGCAATCCGGTCAGAAAGGCAATCTGCGGCACGATCAGCGGTACATAAAGCAGCCAGAGCGCTCGGCTGCTGGGTTTAAGTCCGTGGCGTTCTTCGGCCTCAAGACAGGCTAGTGTTAAAAGCAAAGCGATCAAAGTGGCGACAGACGCGATGATCAGGGTCTCGTTGATGATCGGCCACAAGTTCATCGCATGGCGCATCCATGTCTTGGCCGTAAACGCTCCGGGAAAAAGGTCGGGAAAGCTCCAGAATCCGGCGAAAGACCAAACCAGAAGTCCCAGAATGCCAAAAACGATGGAAGATGCGCTGAGGATCGCAGCGGTTAGAGACAGGGCTTTAATGCTGCGCGTGGCACCCCCGCGTGCGCCGGAGGCGACCCAGCGACGGCCAAGATTTGCGATCACGACCTCGCCTAGCCTCCAGCAGATCAATGTGCCAATCACCAACGCCAGTTGCCAAACTGCAGCCGCCGAACCGAGAAGCCGCAGACTCAGGTCAGGATCGTTCATCCAGCGCAGGATTTGTACCGCAAGCGTAGACGGCGTTGTTGGCCCTAGGATCAGGGACACGTCGACCACCGTCATGGAAAATGCCAGCACTGCATAGACCGGCAATCTGATCTGTGCGTAGACGCGGGGAAAGACAGTTTTGAACCATGCAGTGACGGGCGCATAGCCAAGCGCCAAGGCGGTGTCACGGGCTTGTGCGGCGCGAATTTGGCTTAATGCGGCGAGCGTCATCAGCAATAGGAACGGCACCTCTTTGACCGCCAACCCGGCGATCAGTGACAGGCCATATGGGTCTTGGAGGATCAACAAATCTGGCGGCCTGTCCCATCCAGTCAGCCAAGGTGAGGTCGCACGCGCCATCCAGCCGGATGGTGCAATGAGGAATGCCAAACCAAAAGCAGCTGCCGCATGGGGGACCGACAGAAGCGGTGACAACATCCGCTCGATAATGCGAAACGCGTGTGATCCGCTCCATGCCGCGCAGATCAGTGAGACGAGCAACAGCGACAACGTGGTTGCGGCAATCCCGGTGGTGACGCTCAAAACACTGGCGCGGGCTATCCCGGGCCAGTCAAACAGCATGACAAAGGCGTTCAGATTTACCTCGTATGCACCCAGTGCAGGCATGTAGCCCAAAGCTGGCCCAACGGTTCCCAACACCCCAGCAATCACCGGGCCAACCATGATGCCCAAGGTTAAAAGCGGAGCCCAGGGGAGGAACCGAGCCCGCGCTGTCTTGTTGTCACATCGTGTTGCCACCTAGAGCGCCTATTGCGCGACGCCGTACCGGTCGGTCCAGTCTTCCTCGAGCTTGACCATCCAGCTTGGATGCGGTTCGGACAGGGTTGCGCCCAACTCTGTAGGAGGCAACGTGGCGATGCCCAATTCGAGCGCATCAAACCGCGCGCGGTCTTCGTCCGATAGTTTGGCAATGTCCAGAACCGTGCTCAGACCCCAAACCTCTGGGTCTTGCATCATCGCCTGCGCCTCGGGTGACATCATGAAATTTGCCACCACCATCGCGCCGGCTTTGGCGTTGGCGTTGTAGGGAATAGCAACGAAGCTTGCATTGCCGATGCTGCCTGCGTCCATCACAAAGCTGCGCACACTGTTCTGCAGCAGGCCGTTGGCAATCGCATTGCTTGCTTCGTTCGGGTTAAAGCTGATGGCAAGGTCGATCTCACCATCGGCCATCAATTGGATTTGACGGGATTCGTTTTGCGGGTAGGCGCGGCCCGAGCGCCAAAGAGTGGGCGCCAATTCGTCAAGGAATGTCCAGAAATCTGCGGTTGCGGCATCGTAATCCGCGTCTTCGACCGGCAATTGTAGGACTGACGCGTCCGGTACAAACTCGATCAACGCCTGCTTAAGAAAGGTGGACCCAAGGAAATTCGGTGGCTGTGGATAGGTGAACCGCCCCGGATTGGCCGCTGCATATTGCGCCAGCGCTTCCATCGTGGTTGGCGGAGTGTCCAGCCGTTCTGTGTCGTAGTAGAAGACCACTTGCGCCATGCCCCACGGTGCCTCGAGCCCATCGGTCGGCACGGTAAAGTCCGAGATCACAGCAGGCTTGCCCGCAACATCCACATTGGCCCAGCTAGGTGTCTGTTCGACCCACGGTCCAAACAGCAGATTCTGGCGTTTCATCGCTGCAAAGTTTTCGCCGTTAATCCAAATCATGTCGACGGCACCGCCCTCGTCCTTGCCAGCGGTCTTTTCCGCCAGAACACGGCTGACGGCGTCGGCGGTGTCGGACAGCTTTACATGTTCAAGGGTCACCCCGTAGTCTTCGTTTACGCGGTTGCCGATCCACGCGATAAAGCTGTTGATCGTATCTGACCCACCCCATGCGTTCCAATACACAGTCTGGCCGCGCGCCTCTTCGGTAACAGCTCCCCAATTCGATGGATCTGGTTCGGCATGGACGGCAAAGGCCGTGATCGTGGCAAGCGTGGCGGCAAGAAGAGTGCGCATAAACTGTGATCCTTAGTATAAACGGCAAAAGCCTTGGTTGGGGGCTTAAAACCAGCGTTACCCTGTTACGGTCAAATGACAAACAGGTGTGTAAGATTTCAGTGTACCCACAAGAGATGGCTCGCTATGGCGGTTTTGGGCCCAGTTGAGGAACGCCAAACAATGATTGATGCCGCAGTATTGCCGCTTGTGAAACGCGCTATTGATCGGCCTGCGCGGATGCTGGTTGCATACGGGTTCCGCGCGGATCAGATCACACTTGTAGGTTTTTTTATTGGTTTTCTGGGCGTGCTGGCACTTTGGCTTGGTCTCTTCGGGACTGCGCTATTCTGTCTGGCACTGAACCGACTGGCGGATGGCCTAGATGGAGCAGTTGCGCGGCTCACTCAGCCGACAGATCGCGGCGCATTCCTCGATATTGCACTTGATTTTATGTTCTACGGACTGTTCCCGCTTGGTTTTGCGTTTCACGATCCTGCGGTAAATGCGCTTCCTGCAGCGGTGTTGATCTGCAGTTTCATCGGAACGGGCTCCAGCTTTCTCGCCTTCTCGATCATCGCTGAAAAGCGTGGTGTTTCATCTGATCAGTACCCGACCAAGGGCATCTATTACCTCGGTGGCCTGACCGAAGGTACTGAGACCATCGCGCTCTTTGTTGCTATGTGCCTTTTCCCGTCGGCGTTCCAATGGCTTGCCTACGCCTTTGCCGCGCTTTGCGCCATCACCACCGTGACCCGCTGGTTGGCGGGGTGGCAAATGTTTGACTAGAGTGTTTTGCACTACCTCTTTTTCAAAATATCGCGGGGGGTTTGGGGGGCACGCCACAATGTGCGGGATCGTGAAAGTGTTAGGACCAAACGGTATAAGCGCCCCTCCACATCGCGCCCCGCCTCTGTTACACCGCCCATAATCCTGGGCCGAGCAGAGGACATCTTACATGACCACCCCGAAACCAGTCGTTTTGACCATCCTCGACGGCTGGGGCCTGCGCGACGATCCCACGGCAAATGCGCCGAAACTGGCGAATACCCCGACGATGGATCACCTTGTGGCGACCTGTCCGCATGCGACGCTGATCACGCATGGTCCAGACGTGGGCTTGCCGAAAGGCCAGATGGGAAATTCCGAAGTCGGACACACCAATATCGGCGCGGGCCGTGTGGTGGCGATGGATTTGGGGCAGATTGATCTTGCAATCGAAGATGGCAGCTTTTTCGAAAACCTACAAATCCTCGACTTTGCCAAGACTGTGAAAGACGCGGCTGGTCGCGCACATATCATGGCTGTGGTCTCGGATGGTGGGGTGCATGGGCATATCAGCCACATCCAAGCTGCGGTGAAGATGTTGGCCGATCAAGGTGTTGATGTGGTGCTGCATGCGATCACCGATGGCCGGGACGTAGCACCTACGTCGGCCAAGGGCTTTATTGCCGACATGACCGATAGCCTACCGGACAGTGCAATCATTGGCACTGTGATCGGGCGCTACTTTGCAATGGACCGCGACACGCGTTGGGACCGGGTCGAGCGTGCCTATGATGCGATGATCCTTGGCAAAGGGAACGCGGCGCGCACTGCGCTGGAGGCGGTCGAAACCGCATATGCCAAGAATCAGAACGACGAATTTATCGAACCATGCGTGATCAGTGACTACGCTGGTCTTGGGGAAGGTGATGGGTTTTTCTGCCTCAATTTCCGCGCCGATCGCGCACGTGAAATCCTTGCTGCGATTGGCGACCCTGAGTTTGACGGGTTCGAGCGAAAACAACCGGAGCTGTCTGGTCTGTTGGGCATGGTGGACTATTCCAAGGCGCACAACGTCTACATGACCACGGCGTACCCCAAGCAAGAGATCAAGAACACGCTGGGCGAATGGGTGTCTCAGCATGGTCGCAAACAGTTCCGTTTGGCCGAGACCGAAAAATACCCGCATGTGACGTTCTTCCTGAACGGTGGGCAGGAAACGCCTGAAGAGGGCGAAGACCGGTTCATGCCCAAAAGCCCGAACGTGGCGACCTATGACATGCAACCCGAGATGTCAGCGGATGAAGTGACCGACAAATTCGTGGCTGCGGTCGAAGCGGGGTACGATCTGATCGTCACCAATTACGCCAACCCGGATATGGTGGGACACACCGGCGATCTGGAAGCTGCGATCAAGGCTTGCGAGGCTGTAGATGCGGGTCTGGGCAAGGTTCTTGCAGCTGTTGAAAAAGTCGGCGGTGCGATGATCGTCACTGCCGATCACGGCAATTGCGAAACGATGGTCGACCCCGAAACCGGTGGGCCGCATACTGCGCATACGACCAACCTCGTGCCCGTTGTGTTGCATGGCGGACCAGATGGGGCAACTTTGGCCGACGGGCGTTTGGCCGATCTTGCGCCGACCCTTTTGGCGCTGATGGGGTTGCCGCAACCTGACGAGATGACCGGACAAAGCCTGATCCGCGCATGAAGCATTTGGCACTTCTTTTTGGGCTGATAGGCCTGCCATTGTCGGCGCAGACACCGGCAGAAGCGGCACGCAATGCGATGACGCTGGTGGAAGAAGCGACCGCCAAGCTCGACGCGGCGGATTCGGCGCGTGACCGGGTGAGGGCCCTGACCGAAGCGGTTCAGGCGTTCGAATCCGGGTTGGCCGCGATGCGCGATGGGCTACGCGCGGCGTCAATCCGGGAAACGGAACTGAGCCGTGACCTCGATTCGCGCGATGCTGAAGTGATGCGCCTTCTGGCCGCGCTTTCCGCGCTGGGCACCACGGCAGGACCACAGAGCTTTGTCCACCCCGATGGCCCGATTGGCGCCGCGCGCGCCGGCTTGCTTATGGCGTCTGTGACCCCTGCGTTGTCCGAAGCGGCTGCCGACCTGCGGGCCGATGTCGAAGAAGCAACTGTCTTGCGTCAACTGCAACAAGACGCAGCGAACACGTTGCAAACTGGTTTGGCCAACATCCAAACCGCGCGTACTGCGCTTAGTCAGGCCATGGCCGACCGTGTCGACTTGCCTCGAAAATTCACCGAAGATCCCGTAAAAACCGCGTTGCTAATCGCGGCGACCGAAACACTTGATGGTTTCGCTGCCGGGTTAAGCCAAATTTCCGAAAACGAAGCCCAGCTTGATCTGGCCGCTGCACGGGATCGCAAAGGTCAGCTGCCTTTGCCAGTTGCGGGCGAAATTCTGCGCCGCGCGGGAGAGACTGATGCGGCTGGTGTAATGCGTCCGGGTGTTTTGATTGCCACTCGTCCACGTGCGCTTGTCACGACACCGACTGCAGCCACGATCCGCTACCGGGGGCCGTTGTTGGATTATGGTTTGGTCACCATCCTTGAGCCGGAGCCAGATGTCTTGTTTGTGTTCGCGGGGCTCGACACGGTCTTTGGCGAAACCGGACAAGTGCTTCCAGAGGGCAGTCCAGTCGGTTTGATGGGTGGTCCAGCAAGTCAAATCAACGATATTCAATCACCATCCGGTGAAAGGGCTGGCGAAGCGCTGTCTGAAACGCTCTATATAGAAGTAAGACTAGGCGACATGCCAGAGAACCCCCTTGGGTGGTTCACAGAGGATAAGGGAAGGACCGAATGAAAAAAGTAGTCATGGCGGCCATGGGCGGCACACTTGCAGGTATCGTGGCCACGACGCAATTCGTGGGTCCACTGGTCGCGCAGGAAAGCGCCCGTACCACAAATGTTTATGAACAGCTTGATCTGTTCGGCGATATTTTCGAACGCATCCGTGGGCAATATGTTGAAGAGGTAGATGCAGGCGATTTGATCGAAGCAGCCATTGATGGCATGCTGACCTCGCTTGATCCACATTCCAGCTACCTCTCGCCGGATGATGCCGCCGATATGCGCGTGCAGACACGGGGTGAATTTGGCGGCCTCGGGATCGAAGTCACGCAGGAAGAGGGCTTTGTGAAAGTCGTCTCTCCGATTGATGGCACACCGGCAGATGACGCCGGCATCGAAGCAGGCGATTTCATCACCCATGTCGATGGAGATTCGGTTTTGGGACTGACGCTGGACGCGGCAGTGGACATGATGCGCGGTCCGGTAGGGTCCGAGATCATCATCACGGTGGTTCGCGAGGGCGAATCTGAACCATTTGATGTCTCGATCATCCGCGACACGATCAAGCTGACGGCCGTACGCACCCGCCTGGAAGGCGAGGCCGTCGTTCTTCGGGTCACGACCTTTAACGATCAAACCTATTCCAACCTCGAAGAAGGATTGGCGGAACAGGTCGAAGCGGCGGGTGGTCTGGACAATGTCGAAGGCATCGTTCTTGACCTGCGCAACAACCCAGGTGGCCTTCTAAACCAGGCGATCCGCGTCAGCGATGCGTTCCTCGAAAAGGGCGAGATCGTCAGCACTCGTGGTCGCGAGCCCGCAGATGGTGACCGGTATAACGCAACGCCGGGTGACCTGGCCGAAGGCAAACCCATTGTCGTGCTGATCAATGGCGGGTCCGCGTCTGCGTCCGAGATTGTCGCGGGTGCCTTGCAGGATCATCGTCGGGCCATCGTCGTTGGCACAAAATCTTTCGGCAAAGGCTCTGTACAGACGGTAATGCCTTTGCGGGGTGATGGGGCTATGCGCCTGACCACAGCGCGCTACTACACTCCGTCTGGCCGGTCGATCCAATCGCTGGGCGTATCCCCTGATATCGTTGTCGCACAGCCGCGTCGCCCCGAAGCGGACGCTGAGGAAGAGGAAGAGACAAACGTCTTTAACCGCTCCGAAGCGGACCTGCGTGGCAGCCTTGATAATGACAGTTTAAGCGAAGACGAGATCCAGCAGATTGAAGCCGACCGTGCCAAGGCAGAAGCTGCCGCTGCGCTGCGCGAAGAGGATTATCAGCTGGCTTACGCTATCGACATCCTCAAGGGTTTGACTGCACTTCAGCCGTCAAACGATTAAGACCACGTCGCGGCACGGGATTAGCCTGTGCCGCGTTTTCACAAAGGCCCCAAGATGACTCCCGAAGAGATTGCCCGCCTGCCATATCGCCCCTGCGTTGGTGTTATGCTGGTGAACCGTGATGGCCATGTCTTTGTCGGGCAGCGCATCGATAACCCCGGCCCCGCGTGGCAGATGCCGCAGGGTGGTGTGGACAAGGGCGAAAGTGCCCGGGACGCAGCGCTACGCGAATTGTGGGAAGAAACCGGCGTACTGTCGCGTCTAGTCAAGATCGAGGCAGAAACGAAGGATTGGATACCTTACGATCTGCCACATGATCTTGTCGGCAAGCTCTGGAAAGGGCGGTATCGCGGGCAAGAACAAAAATGGTTTCTGATGCGGTTCAAAGGGACCGATGACCAAGTCGATATCGCGACCGAACATCAGGAATTCAACCGTTGGAAATGGATGGATCCGGATCAGCTCGTCAACAATATTGTGCCGTTCAAACGCCATGTCTACGAACGGGTTCTCGCGGCTTTCAAGGATCACCTGTGAAGCAGCTGGGCATCGTCCTTGCTGGGCTGATCGTGATGGCACACCCTGCCTTTGCACTAAGTTGCGCCCCCCCGGACATCGCCCGCGACTTTGACCGCGCGGCGAAATCAAACGACAAGTATATTATTGTCAAAGGCGATCTATTTTTTGACGAAGCCGCACTTCCTGACCGCACCGCTCAGCGCATGTCACGCAAACGGAACAGTGTTGATATAAACGGCTGGCTGACAGGAGAATCGCTGACCCGCGACGGCTTCACCAAGCCTTTCGAGCGGGATGTGATCCTGCGAGTGACATGCCTTGGCCCTTGGTGCGGTGGCACCGAAAAGGGCGATCATATGACCTTTCTCAAACAGGAAGACCGTCAATGGGTGATGCAAATTGGCCCATGCCCCGGCTTGACCTATGCTAACCCCACAAATGCGCAGGAACAAAAGGTTCTGGCGTGTTTTCGTGGCGAACCGTGCGTAATTAACTGACGCTGTAATAGGAAGGAAATTCCTCCATGTTGTGCAAAATCGGCGAGGTTGAGGTTTGGCGGATTTTGGATCTGCATGGTCCGTTCATGTCCCCGACAGAGCTTTTCCCAACAGCGGGTCCCAAGGTCGCACAGATTATGGAGTCTGTTGCTCCGGGAAGCATTTGTGACATCTCGGGTAAGCTGATTTTGCCAGTTCAGGGATTTCTACTCATCACACCAACGCACCGCATTCTTATCGATAGCTGCGTTGGTAACGACAAAACAGTTCCTGGCTTTCCTGAATGGCACCGACGGTCTGACACACGCTTTATGTCTTCGTTAGGTGCAGCTGGCTTAACGGTTGATGACATTGACTACGTTCTTTGCACGCATCTTCATTCCGACCATGTTGGCTGGAATACCCGGCTCGAGGATGGACGTTGGGTTCCCACATTTCCCAATGCAAGATATCTGATGCCGGCAGCGGATGAATCCCAGCAAAAGGTACGCAACGGCGAACTCTATGTAGAAAGCGTGTTGCCCGTCATTGCCGCTGGACAGGCAGAGTTGGTCGAAGCAGGTCACATGCTGGGTGATTTTGTGAGCCTAATTCCAACACCGGGCCATACACCCGGTCATGTGTCTGTCAGGATCAAAAGTGGCGACCGCCAAGCGATCATTACGGGCGATGCGCTACATTCAGCCGCCCAATGCTGGCATCCGGATTGGCATTTTAAGTTCGACGTCGATCCTGAACAGGCTGTGAACTCGCGGCGACATCTATTGGAAACTGCTTCCGAAGCCGCCTGTATTGTTCTGGGTAGCCATTTTGCTCTTCCATCTATCGGGCGGGTCGCAGCTGAACAGAATGCGTTCCGCTGGACTGGTTTGCTTGATTCCTAATTCGTTTTGATGGTCGGGATTAGTCCACCCGGACAGCCACGCTCTGAGCCACGAAATCGGCTTGCCCAAAGATATTCAGAAACGCCACATCTGCCGCATCAGCACCAACGCCAATACGGGCGATTGTGTTGGCCGTCGCCATTCCGGTTGGATCTACTAAGTGCCATGTACCATCTAGGTACACTTCGGCCACCGCGTGAAAGTCTTGCGGTGTCACACCCGGGGCATAGACGCTGGCAAAGCGCGCCGGGATCGTTGAGGCGCGGGCCAGTGTGACCATCACATGCGCAAAGTCACGACAAATCCCTTGCCGTTGCACAAAGCTATCAAGGGCCGTTGTCTGGGCATTGCTAACCCCCGGCACATAGCTGAACCCGGCGTTGATCCAGTCACGGATCGCGGTTATCCGGGCACCGCCTTCAAGATGCCCGAACTCGGCTGCGACATAGGTTTGAAATTCGTCCGACGGACAATAGCGCGATGGCATCAGGTACCGCACGGTATCGCCCGGCAACAGGTGAGGCGGCACAGCAGCGAGCGAAGTGAGATCAAGCACTGGGCGGTCGATCTTGATCCGCGTGGTGTAATCGCACTTGAACTGACCGTCTGCCTTAAGCCAGATACGCTCTCCCAGACCTTCATCCGCGGCAACGCGGGCCATATGGGCAACCTCTGAAAAGTCGATCCGTGCGTCCAAGACCCGCTGATCTGGCAGGTCCGCTGCTTCAATCTGCAGTAGTAGGTCGGTGGGCGCGGACAATTCATATGTCAGGTGCACGTCGATGTTCAGAATCACAGGCAATCCCCACTGTCTATGCTCGCCGTGTAGGCCGTCGTTCATCCCGGCACAAACAGTCTATTTTCTGCCCGTTTCCAGGATGGTCTAGCGCAGTTTCTGAAGGATGTTCAGAGAAGCATAGCCGTCTGGGATGTCACCGATAGACGCTTGAAAAGCGCGCACTGCATTGATGGTCAATGGCCCAACCTTGCCATCAATCTTTTTGGTGTCGAACCCTTTGGCGGTGAGAAGACGTTGCATCTCTTTGCGCTCAGCAAAGCTCAACGCCCGATCCTCACGCGGCCAGCTTGACTGGATTGGTCCGGCGCCCGTGATCCGGTCACTCAGGTGCCCAACGCCGATTACGTATGCATCAGCGGTATTGTAGGTTTCGATCACGTCAAAATTCTTGAAGATCAGAAACGCGGCTCCTCTGGCCCCGGCAGGTAGCAGCACCGAGGCGGGCCCATGATCTGGCACCGGCGTACCATCAAGCCCGACAATGCCGAGCTTGGCCCATTCCGATGGCATGCGTTTGGTGTCGCGTTTGGCGAGAGTGTAGTCGAAGCCATCGGGAATCTTCACCTCAACCCCCCAGGGTGCGCCTTTGACCCACCCGTTCTTGGCAAGGTAATTCGCGGTTGATGCCAACGCGTCGGCGGGGTTGTCCGACCAGATATCACGTTTGCCGTCACCATCGAAATCCACTGCAAGTGATTGGTACGAGGTTGGGATGAACTGCGTATGACCCATCGCACCGGCCCAGCTTCCTGTGAATTTGGCGAGGGACACATCACCGCTTTGCAGGATCTTCAGCGCCTCGATCAACTGTTTTTCAAAGAAAGTGCCGCGGCGTCCGTCATAGGCCAGTGTGGCAAGCGATCCTATGACCGGGTTTGAACCACGAAAGGTGCCATATGCGCTCTCAAGGCCCCAGATCGCGACAACGACATCTTTATCGACACCGTATCGCGCCTCAATCTGGTTAAGCACTGCATTGTGTTTGCGAAGGGCATCCTTGCCATTGGTAACCCGTGCGTCCGAGGCGGCGCTGTCGAGGTAATCCCATATCGTCTTGGTGAACTCGGATTGGTTGCGGTCGCGTCGGATTACATCTGCGTCGTATTGCGCACCGACAAAGGCCCGGTCGAACACATCGCCGGAAATTCCTTGCCGTACTGCGCGCTTACGGAAGACAACGATCCAATCGGTAAAGCCTTCATGT
>NZ_CBFHLV010000063.1:0-18880 GCF_965656765.1 Marivita sp.
CGCGACATGTCGGTCGTCAGCAGCCGGTCGCGGTTCTTGGTGAATACGGTCGGAACCCAAACGGCGTCGTCGATGCCGAGCCCTACGAACCATCGGAACAGCAGGTTATATTGCATCTGTTCCATCAACTGCCGCTCGGACCGGACCGAGAACAGGATCTGGAGTAGGCTGGCCCGGATCAGCCGTTCCGGCGGGATCGAGGGGCGGCCGAAATCAGTGTAGAGCGTCTCGAAATCCGCGTCCAAGCTTGCCAGCGCGTCATTGACCACCTGTCTGATCTTGCGCAGCGGGTGTCGCGGCGGAATGCGCTCCTCCAGATCAACATAGCTGAACAGCGACCCGCTCGTCTCATCCAAACCCCGCATGATCACCCCTGCCATTTCCGTGGCGAGAATGAATCATGTTCTCAAACCGCTGTCGAGGCAGGACTATTTCAGCAGCTTGTTAAAGCTTGGCTTCTTGCCAACATGTTGCAGCAATATTCAGCTTTATTTTCTATCTGGTTCATCGAACTGTAATCAAGCCCGACGCAACGCGCTTGACCGCCTCTCCCATCCTGGGCGACGCCACACTCGATGCTCAGCGTCACGCAGGACCGGGCCAGCGTCCGTCCGGGGTGGGCGCTGCGACGGGGGAGCGAGGCGCTCCGATTGGCTCAGGATAACAGCTCTTCTGCGCGATGTCGGTGCAGAAGCGCCCGCCCGGGGGCGGACGGGCGCTGGCCCGTTCCGGGCTGGGGGTGACCTCTTGGGTTCGTGAAAAGCGCCAAGCTCTACCGGATCAGGCGCGACGCCACGCGCTCGACCGCCTCTCCCATTGCTGGACGAGGCCGTATTCGATGCTGAGCATCACTCCCGTAAACGCCAATGCGTAGGCCATGACGGTGGCGGTGTCGAAGAGCTGAAAATACAAATGGATCTGGAAGCCGACGCCGTTGGAGCGGCCGAGGAACTCGACCACCAGCACGATTTTCCAGATCACGGCCAGCCCGTTGCGGGTGCTCGTGGCGACGAACGGCCCAAGCTGGGGCCAGATGACGTGGCGCAGGCGGGTCATCGGCGTCAGGCGGTAGACCTGCGCCATGTCGGCCACGCCCCGGTCGAGCGTTCGGACGCCCTCTCGGATCGTGACGGTGACCATGGCGGTCTTGTTGAGGGCGACGGCGATGATGGCCGCGACCTCGTTCAGGCCGATCCAGAGGTAGCAGAGCACGATGATCACCAGCGCGGGCAGGTTCAGAAAGACTGTGACCCACGGGTCGAGCCACATGTTGATGCGCTCGGACCGGCCCATGATCAGGCCGAGCGCCATGCCGACCGTCATCGCCAGCGCAAAGGCAAGTGCGACGCGGCGCAGGGTGTTGGCCATGTGGTACCAGAGGTCTCCGGACGCGCTTTCCGCCGCGATGACCTGCCAGACAGAGATGGGGGTTGGCAGGATGTCGGGATCCTGCATCGCCCACGCGCCGACGCTCCATGCGAGGATCAGCAGGGCGAGTGAGATCAGGGTGACGTGAACGGGTGCGCGCATGGCCCGGAGCATAGGGGATCGCGGGGATCGGTGGCTCTTGGACCAAGGTCCAATAGGGCGGCGCTCTGTGCGCTTCTATGGTCGCCGTCATGGGAGGCTTTCGAGCGATATGTGCCGCGTTGGTGTGGTGTGTGAGTGCGGTGTGCGCGCTGGCCGAGGTGTGGTCCGAGGACGAGATCGCGGCGAAGATTTTCGCGCCGATGAGCCTTGGGGCGCAGATTTCCGACAACGGGGTGTACGAGCTGCTTAATTCGGGCGGTGCGCATGCGGGCTATGTGTTCCAGACCGAACCGATGGCCGCCCTGCCCGGCTTTTCCGGCGCGCCGATCAATGTGCTGGTGGTGCTGGACCTGGACGGGCGGTTTCTGGATGTGCAGTTGCTGGACCATAACGAGCCGATCTTTGTGTCGGGTCTGGGTCAGGCGCCGTTTCACGCGTTCTTCGAGCAGTATCGCGGCCATTCGATCAGCGATTCCCTTGTGGTGGGCACACCCTATGGCGGGTCGTCCGGTGGCGGCGGGTTGGTCTATCTTGACGGTGTGACCAAGGCCACAGCATCGGTGCGGATCGCGCACGAGTCGGTGTTGGCGGCCGCGTTGCAGGTGGCGCGCGAAAAGATGCAGGGGATTGCGTCGGGACCGCCGGCCTTTCCCGATCCGGACTATGTCGAGGTTCTGACCTGGGATGATCTGGTGACACAGGGGTTGGTGACGCACCGGGTGGCGACGAATGCCGAGGTGCAGGCGCTGTTCGAAGGCACGGTGTGGGACGATGACGACGCAGAGGCGCTGGACGCCCCGGATGCGCCCTATCTGGACCTGTGGATTGCGGATGTGGGGCCAACGTCAATCGCGCGGGTGCTGTTGGACGAAGACACGGTCGAAGAGCTGGATCGCTTCATGTCGATCTCGACTTTTGACGAGCCGATCCTCGTGATCGAGACCGCACGGCACGGATTGGTCAGCGAGGACTTTGTGCGCAACACATCGCCGGACTGGATCGGCGCAGAACAGGACGGGTTCCCGGTGGCACTGCGGGATGCGGATCTGTTTGTCGAGTTGAGCGACGCGGTGCCGGACGATTTGCACGATGGCGTTGCGATGATCCTGCGGACCGATCGGCGGCTGGGCTTTGATCCCACGCGCGACTGGACCATGACCGTCGAAGCGGTGCGCGAGCACGGGATGTTTCAGCCAGAAATCGGATCGGTGCAATTGGCCGCCAACCATGTGACAGACGAGAGATTCTTTGCCCGCCCAGCGGTGGTGGAAAAGCTTCCGCCATGGAAAGAGGCCATCCTGAACCGACAGAGCGACCTGATCGTTCTTGCGGTGTTCCTGACGTTGTTGGTGGCAGTGCTTTTTGGCGCGCAAGGCTGGTTGGCGGGGCTTGCGTCCTTCACGCCGGTTCGGCTGAGTATCTTGGCCGTGGTTCTGGGATTCATCGGCTGGTGGGGTCAGGGACAGTTGTCGATCGTGACCCCGTTGGCAGCCCTGCAAACCACAATGGCGAGTGGGTCGTTTGCGTTCTTGCTATACGATCCGTTCTCGTTGCTGATCTGGGCAGTTGTGATCCTTGGATTTGTCCTCTGGGGGCGTGGCCTGTTCTGTGGCTGGCTGTGCCCGTTTGGCGCGATGCAAGAGTTCGCGCATCATCTTGGACGGCTGCTACGCCTGCCCAAGATCGAACCAAACGCCGTCTGGGATGCGCGGCTGAAATCACTGAAATACGTGGCACTCGCCGGATTGGTGGCGGTGACGGTCTTTGCGCCATCTTACATGGACAAGGCCGCCGAGATTGAACCGTTCAAAACTGCGATCACTACGTTCTTCGTGCGTGAATGGTACTACGTCGCCTATGCTGCAGTTTGGCTGGTGCTGGGCATGTTCGTGTTCAAAGGTTTCTGCCGCTACCTTTGCCCTCTTGGAGCACTTATGGCCATTGGAGGCGTGCTGCGCCTGCGCCGATGGATTCCACGCCGCATCGAATGCGGGTCGCCCTGCCAGCTCTGTAAGGTGAAATGCAATTACGGCGCCATCACATCCAAAGGCGCTATCCAGTATTCCGAGTGCTTCCAATGTCTTGATTGCGTGACGATCCATGATGACGCGGAACAATGCGTGCCGCTGATCCTCAAGGGCCGCGCCGCGCGCCGCGCGCCACGCGATTTGAACCATCCAAATACGGTGCCCGCAGAATGAAACGCCGTCGCTTCCTGTCCCTGGCTGCTGCCTTTGTCTGTTCCCCTGCCCTTGCCCAGGCCGACACATGGTCTGGGCAGGCGCTTGGGGCCGAGGTGTCAGTCACGCTGCACGGCCCGCGCGACATGACACAACGCGCGCTGGCGGATGTTCCTCGTTTGCTGGTAAATTTTGAAGAGGCGTTCAGCCTGTTCCGCCCCACTTCGCAGCTTTCGCAGCTCAATAAGATGGGTCAGTTACGCGGTCCGAATGCGTTGATGCGCACGTTGATGAGCCATGCGGACAATGCGTATCGGGTCACTGGTGGCTTGTTTGATCCTACCATCCAGCCGCTGTGGACGGCCTTGGCACAAGCCGGCGATATTGGGCATGCACGCAAAGCACTGGGTTGGGACCGCATCCGCTATTCCGATCAGATGATCGAGTTGCAGACCGGTCAAGCATTGACCTTCAACGGAATTGCACAAGGTTTCGCCACCGATGTGATGCGACTTTTGTTGCGCAAATATGGGGCTGAAACAGCGTTGGTAAATATCGGAGAACAAGCCGCGTTGGGTGGGTCTTTCACATTGGGGATCGAAGACCCTGTGTATGGGCATATCGGCACACGGAAATTACGCGATATGGCGATTGCTACCTCAAGCCCTTCAGCTTTGTGGATTGGAGATCACCCACATATCCTTGGACCGAGGGGCGAGAAACCGCTTTGGTCCACAGTGAGTGTCGAGGCAAAGTCAGCCACGATGGCCGATGCCATGTCCACAGCGGCGGTGTTCATGGAGCGGGATGCGCTCAAAGAGCTGAAAGTGGCGGCGCGCCTTCACCGCATCACACTTGTGGACGCGGACGGCGACATCCAAACCCTCTGATCTTCTCTGGTTTCCAAATACCTCAGGGGTCCGGGGGCGTCGTCCAGTGTGCTTGAACCAATGGCGCATCGTACGCCCCAAACGAAAAAGCCCCGGTCCGAAGACCGGGGCTTTCTGATTTCAGTGATCACACCGATCAGCTTGCTGCAGCAACGGCCCGCTTTGTCATCACGGCCACCAAGTGCGCGCGATAATCGCCGGACCCGTGCAGGTCGGAAATCATTCCGTCACCTGATACTGACAGACCGTCCACAGCCTCGGGGGCAAAGTTCGACGACAATGCCGCCTCAGCTTCGGTCCAGCGGAACACACCTTCCTCGGACGCTCCGGTGACGGCAACCCGTACACCATCTGCGTATTTGGCGACGAACACACCGACCAGCGCAAAACGCGAGGCAGGTTGTTCGAACTTCATGTAAGCACTTTTTTCGGGGACCGGAAAACGCACTTCAGTGACGATCTCACCCTCATTGAGCGCAGTTTCAAACATACCCTGAAAGTAGTCATCCGCCGCGATCGAGCGTGTGTTGGTCACGATGGTCGCACCCGACCCCAAAGCAGCCGCCGGATAGCAGGCAGAGGGGTCGTTGTTGGCCAGACTGCCGCCGATCGTGCCACGGTTGCGGACTGCCGGATCACCAATATTGCCAGCAAGCGCTGCAAGGCCGGGATAGGCCGACGCCTCTTTGGCAACGGTGGCATGGGTAGTGCCGCCGCCAATGCACAACGCGCCGTCATCGCCGGTGCAGACGCCCTTCATCTCAGCGATACCGGTCAGACTGACCAGAACCGACGGCGCCGACAGGCGTTGTTTCAGCGTCGGGATCAGGGTCTGACCACCACCCAAGGGCAGCGCCTCGTCTGTTGCCAGTGCCGCCACTGCGTCTGCGACCGATGTGGGCCGTTGAATGTCAAAGCTATACATGTCTCAAGCCCTCCTTATTGGCCGTTCATCGCTGCCCAGACGCGCGAGGGCGACACGGGCATATCGATATGGGAAACGTGGGTGTGACCACCCGAGTGCAGCGCGTCGATGACCGCGTTCACCACTGTGGGGGGTGAGCCGATCGCCCCTGCTTCGCCGCAGCCCTTCACACCCAGCGGGTTGTGCGTGCACGGTGTCTGGCAGGAATGGTCAACGACGTAGCTGGCCATGTGCGGAATGTCATCCGCGCGTGGCATTGCGTAGTCCATGTAGGACGCCGACAGAAGCTGGCCGTTTTCGTCGTAAGCGCAGTTTTCCAAAAGCGCCTGACCGATGCCCTGTGCGATACCGCCATGGACCTGACCTTCAACGATCATCGGGTTGACAACGTTGCCGAAATCATCCGCCGAGACGAACTTTTCGATGGTGACCTTGCCGGTCTCCGGGTCAAGTTCCACCTCGCAGGCATAGGCGCCTGCAGGATAGGTGAAGTTGGCCGGATCGTAGAACGCTGTTTCTTCGAGGCCCGGTTCGATGTCTTCGAGCGGGTAGTTGTGCGGCACGTAGGCCGCTAGCGTCACGTCACCCCAAGCGACCGATTTGTCGGTGCCTGCAACGGTGAACTGACCGTCCTTGAGCTCGATATCGCCTTCCGACGCTTCAAGCAGGTGGCCCGCGATCTTTTTGGCCTTGTTGATGATCTTTTCGGTAGCCCGAACCATCGCAGAGCCACAGACGGCAAGCGAGCGCGACCCGTAGGTGCCCATGCCGAAGGGGATCTTGGACGTGTCGCCATGGACGATGTCGATCATGCCTTCGTCGATGCCCAGCATTTCGGCCACAACCTGTGGGAACACGGTTTCATGCCCTTGCCCGTGGCTGTGCGCGCCGACCATCACCGAGATGGAGCCGGTGGCGTTCACGCGAACCGTTGCTGCATCGTAGAGACCGGCGCGTGCGCCCAACTGACCGACGAGGTTGGATGGTGCGATACCACAGGCTTCGATGAAGCAGTTGACGCCAAGGCCCCGCAGCATGCCTTTGGCTTCGGAGGCTTTGCGACGGGCCGCGAAGCCTCCAAGGTCCATCAGCTCTTCCATCTTGGCCATCGTCGCTTCGTAGTCGCCGGTGTCATATTCGACGGCAACGGGCGTGGCATAGGGGAATTGCGTGATGAAGTTCTGACGACGCAGAGCGATCGGGTCCACGTTCAATTCACGCGCGGCCTGGTCGATCACGCGTTCAAGCTGGAACGTCGCTTCGGGCCGACCGGCACCGCGATAGGCGTCAACCGGAACGGTGTTGGTGAAGACCGCTTTGACGTTCACCTGCACTGCGGGTGTCTTGTAGTTACCCGCCATCAGCGTGCCGTGCAGCCATGTCGGAACCGAGGTCGAGAACGTGGACAGATACGCGCCCATGTTTGCCTTGGTGTCCGTGCGCACTGCTAGGAAGTTGTTGTCCTTGTCGAGCGCGAGTTCAATGGTTGTGACGTGGTCACGGCCATGCGCGTCGGACATGAAAGCTTCGGACCGGGTCGACGTCCATTTGACAGGACGGTTACAGGCCTTCGCTGCAAATGTGCAGAACGCTTCTTCCGCATAGTGGAAGATTTTGGTGCCGAAACCGCCGCCGACATCAGGTGCAACAACACGCAGTTTGTGTTCGGGGATGCCCAGAACAAATGCGCCCATCAGAAGACGGATCACGTGCGGGTTTTGCGACGTGGTGTAGAGCGTGTGCTCGTCATTGGCGCGGCTGTAATCGCCGACCGCGACGCGCGGCTCCATCGGGTTCGCAACCAGACGGTTGTTCACAAGCTCTAACGTGGTGACGTGGGCCGCAGATTTGAAAGCGGCGTCTGTGGTCTCGGTGTCGGAACCAAACTGCCAGTCATAGCAAAGGTTGTCAGCCAGGTCGTCATGCACCTTTGTGGCACCAGCTTCGAGCGCCTTACCCATATCCACAACCGCTGGAAGTTCTGAGATATCCAGCTCAATGGCTTCGGCAGCGGTGCGGGCTTCTTCCAGGCTGTCGGCGACAACGGCGGCGATCGGATCACCAACATGGCGGACCTTGCCCTGACACAGCACCGGATGGCCCGGTTCCTTCATGGCATCGCCGTTTTTGTCTGTAATTTCCCAGCCGCAGGGCAAACCACCTACGCCTTCGAAATCGGCACCTGTGAAGATGCGGACCACACCGGGCATACCCTCGGCGGCGCTGGTGTCGACCTTATTGATGGTGCCATGCGCCACATCGGAGCGCAGGAAGTGTACATAGGCTTGGCCATGTACGTTGATGTCGTCGGTATAATTACCAGCGCCAGTCAGAAAGCGGACGTCTTCGCGCCGCTTCGGGCTTGCGCCAATGCCATGATCCTTCGGCATATTGGTGTTCCTCCCTAGGAGCGGTGCGTGCAAGCACACACCCTACGTTTCTAGATTATTCTGCGGCGACTGCGGCGACGTCTTGACCGGACGCTGCCATGATTGCCTTGACGATGTTATGGTAGCCTGTGCAGCGGCAAATATTGCCTTCAAGGTAATCCCGCACTTCCGCCTCGGACGGTTTGGGGTTTTCCTTGAGCAACGCAGCTGCCGACATCACCATACCCGGAGTGCAAAATCCGCACTGAAGACCATGATGTTCCTGAAACGCTTGCTGGATCACATTGAGCGATCCATCCGCGTTGGCCATACCTTCGATCGTCTTGACCTCGGCACCGTCTGCTTCGGCGGCAAACATGGTGCAAGACTTAACTGCTTCTCCGTTCACATGCACAACGCACGCGCCACACTGCGAGGTATCGCAGCCAACATGGGTTCCTGTCAGGCGCAGGTCATCGCGCAGGAATTCAGTCAAGAGCGTGTTGCCCTTCACCTCACCGGAAACGGATTTCCCGTTTACCGTCATTGTTACCTTTGTCATCAAACTCCTCCCGTCGATATTCACTATCGTTTGTGTTTCAGAAACTTACGGCGATCAAGAAACGAGTTTCTTGAACCAACCCTTTTTCTTTTCTCCGCCCTCGGCGTCATCACCGATGGCATCCGCGTCTGCATCTTCGTCTTGTGGACCTTCGACCGCATCTTGGAAATTGCTGAAGAACTGGTCCGCCATCTTTTTTGCAAACCCATCGATGATACGGCTACCCAGCTGCGCCAGTTTGCCGCCAACCTTTGCATCCACATCATAATGCAGCTCGGTGCCACCTTCGACGGCATTTAGTTTAACATCCGCCCCGCCCTTGGCAAACCCGGCAGCGCCGCCCTTGCCTTCACCGGTCAGGGTCAGCGACTGGCCGGGCACCATCTCGGACAGAACCACTGTCCCTTTGAACGTCGCCTTCACCGGCCCAACTTTCTGCACAACGGTCGCTTCAAAGCCATCATCGGCATTGCCGCTCATCTCGGTGCACCCGGGGACACATTGCTTGAGAACTTCGGGATTGAGGATCGCTGACCAGACCTCTTCCGGGCTGGCAGCGATTGTGCGGGAATCGGTCATATGCATGGATGTGATCCTTCTTTGATGGTCAGCCTAGGGGGTCAGACCCTCAAGGCATATAAGACCAATGGCTTAACATGTTTGTGAAAGCTATCTTTCAGGGGCTGTATGCGTCAGCCCATAGCTTTCGAAAATCGCGGCGATCCGCCCATCGGACAGGGCAGCAAAGATGGCGTCATCAACGGTGTAACTCAGACCACGATAAGCGAAATGACTGCCCGTGCCGAGGGTCCATTTCGCCTTGGCAAATCCCGGCAGCGGCGGTTGATGAATGGCGACACCATCGGTTGCGCCGTATTCAAGCTGTGCCAGCGGGCCCATGGCCGCCATCACGTCACCCCTGGACAGAGCCGCCATCGCGTCCTGCATGGTTGGATAGCGGCGAACGCCCTGAGCCAATTGGCCTCCGGCAAAGCTGGTCAGGTAAAAGTCGGCGATGGAGTCGTTTTCCACTGCAACGGTGTCGAACCGGAAATATGCCGGGACAGGGCCGCCATCCGGATACTCGGACTCGGAATAGGCGATGGCGATGCTTTCAGTCATGTACTGACCCGTGAACACCACCTGTTCAACGCGACAGTTGAATGCGCTGTCATATGGTACGCGCAGCATCACGTTCGACACGGCACCACCGACAATCGGGCCCTTCCAGACTTGATGACGGAGATCAGCATCAAGGTTTTCTCCGGCGACGATGAAATTGAAGCGCGGCTCAACACCCATGTCCTCGGCGATGATCCGCGCGATGTCGACATCAACTCCGCGCGGCTGACCGCTGTCTTCCCAGCTATAAGGCGGATAATCCTCGTAGACAGCAAATGTCATGTAGCCACGGTCCATGATCTGGTCGATGTCCTGACCGACAATGTCGCGGCTGGCATTCTGTGGTTTGGCCTGCGGCACGTAGTCGGCACAGGGATCGCTGGCCAAGGCGGGTGTCGCCATGGCCAACAGGGCTGCCGTAAAGCTTGCACGAACCAGCATCGTCATACCGCTCAGTGTGCCGCAGACAGACCAATCGTCAAGGCCTCGGCGGCGCGGGCATAGGCCTCTTGTGTGCCATCGATCAGGTTGGCCGCACGGTATGCAGCACTGTCTGCGACGGGTGCGCCTGACAGGGTTTCAATTCCAGCAGCAATTTCATTCAAACGGGTCTTGAGCGCGTCCGCATCGGCATCGGCGGGGTTTTCAGCATAGCCTGCGATCTGATCGCGCAGCCCTTTGAGTTCGTCCGACACCTCTTCCATCGAGGCGTCGTCAGGTCGGGTTTCGATATAAGTGCGGATCGCCCAAGCGGCATCCTGACCCAACAATTCACCGAACGCCGGCATTTTCGTGGTCCCGTTCTGGGTGTACCCCGTTTGGAAACGTTCAACGTACCATTCGTCGCCATATTCTTCGGCCTCAAGAAAGCGCAAATCGGGTGCCAAACCGCCCGAGATCACTTCAAGCCCATGGCACCGCGCACAGTTCTGATTGTACCCTGAAGCACCGATTTCAACCGCGCGGGCCCAGACCTCTTCTCCGGCCTCAGCAGCGCGATACGGGTTTTCGGTGAGCCATTCATCGCCGGTTTCCGGCAACCCGGCTGTGTCGACCGCTTGCGGGGCCACATCGCCATGCGCCTGCACAAGAGTGGCAATTGCGGTCAGGGCCGCGGCGGCGCATGCAGATTTTAGAGTGAAAGCAGTCATGGGGTCCTCCTCAGGCACATTCGTGTCTTGTTGGATATGTACCGGGGGCCCAGTGCTGCGGGTATTGGACTTTCGTGGCGCGATAGGGCGATTCTGGGCGTGGGGGCCAAGACAATGGTCGTATTTCCTGTCGTTTGAGCGTCAGTCTACGGTCGATCCCGGAGGAACCTGTCAATGAATTTAGCACGCGCCGCATGTGCGTTGGCCTGCTCGCTTGTCACATCCGTGGCCGGACCGGTATCGGCCGACGTCGCAGTCCATGTGCATTACCTTAAACAGATCGTTCCTGCCCCGCCGACATTGTCCAATCTTGACCCACTTCCCAAAGATCTGGGGCGTCGCGGAGCCGAACTTGGGCTGGAAGACAACATCACCACCGGGCGGTTTCTGGGCCAAACCTATACGCTCAGCGTGACCGAAGTGATGCCGGATGGCGATTTCGCTGACGCCGCGCGCACCGCTCTGGCCGAGGGCGATCTGCTGGTGCTGGACGCCCCCACCGAACAAATCCTTATGGTCTCAGACCTACCCGAGGCGGCGGACGCGCTGCTTTTCAACGCCGGGTCGGCTGATGTTGATTTGCGCGATGAGGCCTGCCGAGCGCGCCTGCTGCACACCGTGCCCTCATATGCGATGAAAGCAGATGCTTTGATGCAGTTCTTCGTGCAACGTCGCTGGGACGAAATCGCGCTGGTCGCGGGCGACCGCCCCGCTGATCAGGCCTGGGCTGATACAATGGAAGCCTCGGCACGCAAGTTCGGTCTGTCCTTCGGCGCGCGGAAAACATGGGCCTTCGACGCCGACATGCGCCGCAACGCCTCGCAAGAGGTGCCGCTGTTCACCCAAGACCTTGGCGACTACGACGTCCTGCTGGTGGCCGACGCCGCCGATGATTTCGCGCGGTACATCTCATTCAACACGTGGCGCCCCCGCCCCGTCGCTGGATCCGAAGGTCTGCGCCCTGTCACATGGCACCGCGTGGTCGAACAATGGGGCGCGGCGCAACTTCAATCGCGGTTCGAAGACCTGACAGACCGCCCGATGCTGGACCGTGACTACGCGGTCTGGGCCGCGATGCGCGCCATCGGAGAGGCCGTGACCCGCACAGGTGCTGCCGATGCCGAAACCCTGCGCGCGTACATGTTGTCCGACGCGTTTGAACTTGCTGGCTTCAAGGGCCGCCCGCTGACATTCCGCCCGTGGAGCGGCCAGCTTCGCCAACCTATCCCACTGGTCCATGAACGTGCCTTGGTGGCGCAGGCCCCGCTTGAGGGTTTTTTGCACCAAAGAACCGAACTCGACACGCTTGGTCTGGACCAACCCGAAAGCCAGTGCACCGCATTCGACAATTGATCTGCTCTTCATCTTGCAAAACAAACTCCGGGGGTTCGGGGGCTGGCCCCCGATCCGACCTCATCGAAAGGGACCGACACCCATGAAACTGCCGATCCTCATCACAGTGACCGCAGCATTGCTGACAACCACAGCCATGGCGGATGAGATCTGGGTTACCAACGAAAAAGACGACTCGATCAGCGTAATCGATATCGAAACACTTGAAGTCGTCCGCACAATTGAAACCGGCGAACGTCCGCGCGGGATCACGTTCTCCAAGGATCATTCAGTGGTATACATCTGTGCCTCGGATAGCGATGCGGTGCAGGTCATGGACCCGAACACAGGTAAAATCCTGCACGACTTACCCTCGGGTGAAGACCCCGAACAGTTTGTATTAGCCCCCGACAACCGACATCTGTACATCGCCAACGAAGACGACGCGATCACCACCGTGGTCGACACCCAAAGTCGCACGGTCGTCGCACAGATCGACGTCGGCATCGAACCCGAAGGCATGGCTGTGTCACCAGACGGCAAAATCGCGATTACCACGTCTGAGACAACCAACATGGCGCATTGGATCGACACAGAAACGCAGGAGCTTTTCGCCAACACGCTGGTGGATTCACGCCCGCGCCATGCAGAGTTCGTAAAGGACGGGACAGAGCTTTGGGTGAGTTCTGAAATCGGTGGCACGATCACCATTTTCGATGTGGCGACCCAGACCGAAAAAGCCAAAATCGACTTTGAGGTGGCCAATATCCACCCGGACCGCGTGCAGCCCGTTGGGTTCGAGTTTACGACCGGGGACACACACGCCTTTGTGGCGCTTGGCCCGTCGAACCATCTGGCGGTTGTGAATGCCGACACCTACGAGGTTGAGGAATACATCCTTGTTGGTCGCCGTGTCTGGCACATGGACTTCAACGCCGACCGAAGTCAGCTTTTCACCACAAATGGCGTGTCTGGTGATGTCACCGTGGTAGACGTGGCAAGCCGCAAGGCGATCAAGAGCATCAAGGTAGGGCGCTTTCCGTGGGGTGCTGCATTCCGGCCTACCAACTGACCCGAAACACGGTGTTTTCTCAAATTCACAACGACGGAGTATTCATGAAACACGCTCTTCTCACACTCGGCCTTGCTGTTCTTGCGCCCGCCCTCGCTTTTGCTGATGGTGCCCCCCGCGAAGATTGGGGACGCGCCGGGATTCTGTCGTCAGCCAATAAAGCCGATCTGCCCCCTATCACGCTCAGCTCGGGCATGCCTCTTTCTGAGGCCCCATGGGTTCTGACCTCGGGCACCTACTACGAATTCGAGATAGAAGGCGACGGGTCTGCGGAACTCGCATTGGAAGGATCGGAATTCTTTCGCGCCATCTGGATCGACGAGATCGTTGTGAACGATCTTGAAATCCGACCGCTTGGTGTCAATTCCATCGAATTTGACGATGCCGGTGAAATGGAAATCGGTTTTGTCGCCATCAAGCCGGGTACATATTTTTTGCGCATCCCCGGGTCGACCGGCGAAACGCAACGGTTAGAGATCACAATTAAATAGCATTGCTGTGGGTGTTGAGGGCGGTTGATGTGTCACTACATCGATGATCTTCCGTTAACGGAAAATATGGGGGCTCTGCCCCCGCGCCTTTGGCGCTCCCCCGAGATATTTTGAAACCAGAGAAGACAGGCAGGACAACGCGTATGAGTTTGCAGGTTTCTGATTTGTCATTCTCTTACGGCTCTAAAACCGCACTGCAAACTGTGTCTTTTGAGGTTCCACGCGGTCGCTTCGCGGCACTTCTGGGACCAAACGGTGCGGGGAAATCAACGCTGTTTTCGCTGTTGACACGGCTGTTCGTCACGCAAACTGGGTCGATTGCCGTTGCCGGGCATGATTTGCGAAAAGCGCCTTTGGCGGCGATGGCGGAATTGGGTGTGGTGTTTCAGCAGACGACGCTCGATCTCGACCTGACAGTCCAACAGAATCTGCGCTACTTTGCAGCGCTGCACGGGATTGCCGGCCGGGATGCCGACATGCGAATAGACGCAGCACTTGAGCGTTTGGATATGGCTGAGCGCGCAGGAGAAAAGGCGCGCGGACTAAATGGTGGGCACCGGCGACGGACCGAGATTGCGCGGGCGCTGTTGCATCAACCCAAGGTCTTGTTGCTGGACGAGCCAACAGTTGGATTGGATGCCACGACACGCGCCGGACTGACGCAGCATATCCATGATTTGTGCTCTGAAACCGGTGTGACTGTGTTGTGGGCCACACATCTGACCGACGAAGTGGCAGATGCAGATCAGGTCGTGTTGCTGCATCGCGGGCGCGTTCTGGCGGATGGCACCTGCGGCACGTTGCGGAGCGATTTTGCCCTGCCCGATTATTTCGCACAGATGACCGGAGCCAAGGTATGACCGGCGTGGGGCATGCACTGGTGGCTCTGCGAGCCATCGTCATCCGCGAGGCGCTGCGGTTTGTGCATCAGCGAGAGCGGTTCATCGCTGCGTTGGTTCGGCCTTTGGTTTGGCTTTTGGTTTTTGCCGCCGGGTTCCGGGCCGCGTTGGGGCTGTCGATTTCGCCCCCCTACCAGACCTACATCACCTACGAGACGTATATCGTACCTGGTCTTTGTGGAATGATCTTGCTGTTCAACGGAATGCAATCATCCCTGAGCCTTGTCTATGATAGGGAGATGGGGTCGATGCGGCTCTTGCTGACCGCGCCGCTGTCGCGGACATGGCTGCTATTCAGCAAGCTGCTCGGGAGCACGATCATATCAATCCTGCAGGTTTACACGTTTCTATTCGTGGCATGGCTGTTCGACATCACATTGCCACCGCTCGGGTACCTGACCGCCTTACCTGCGCTTTTGTTGGGAGGGCTGATGCTCGGGGCTTTGGGGTTAGCACTGTCGAGCTTTATCAAGCAGTTGGAAAATTTTGCCGGGGTGATGAACTTTGTGATCTTTCCCATGTTTTTCATGTCCTCCGCACTGTATCCGCTGTGGAAAATGGCCGAAAGCTCTGAGCTTTTGCACGACATCTGTCAGCTCAATCCATTCACCCATGCGGTCGAGTTGATCCGCTTTGCGCTCTATGTCGAATTCAACGGCATGGCGCTTGTGTGGACAGCCTTGGCGACGGGCCTATTCATGGCCCTGGCGGTATGGGGTTATGACCCGGCGCGCGGGATGATGACGCGTAAAGGGTGATCTACGACCATCGCAAGGGTGAACTGCACGAAGTTTTGCATTATGGTCGTGCCATGAAATATTTGATCCCACTGAGCTGCGCGTTTGCGCTGACGTCCGCCGCGCTTTTGGCTGACCCTGACGATGATGATCCCGGCGGTGTGCTAAACCCGGACGAAATGACCTGGCAGTCCATACTGGATCGCGCAGAAGACGGCGAAACCGGGATGGTGTTGTGTTCGACCGGATATATGCTGACCAAGTCAGGTGATCACGAAGCAGCGCGCACATTGTTCAAGAACTGCGCCGAGGCCGGCTATACTGGTGCAATGACATGGATGAGTCAGCTCGACAACAATGGTCTGGGTGGTGAATACGACCCCGATTCCAGCGCCGACTGGGACAGACAGGCTGCAGAACTGGGTGATCCGGTCGGCAAATTCAACCACGGTCTGAACCTGATGCGCGGGCACGGGATCGCCAAGGATGAAGCTCTAGGGCGTCAGTATGTTGATGAAGCTGCCGCTGATGGGTTGCCTGTCGCCAAGCGACTGCAGGGTGCGGGGTATGACCTTGATGAAGTCACGCCAGATGCGGACAACTGGAAATACGCACCGGTGTTTTAAACCCGTCGCGTTTTAATCCTGGCAGGCTGGCCTGAGAGTTCGAGGATGCGCGTAGCCAGACGCTCAGCCTCAGGGATAGCGTGGGTGACGAGCAGCGTGGCAACCGGGTGGCTGTCGCGCAAGCGTTCGAAGAGCGTCATCATCTCGTCAGAGAGATCAGCGTCGAGGCTGACGAAGGGTTCGTCCATCAACAGCACATCGGGTTTCCCGGCAAATGCGCGGGCCAGCGAAAGGCGGCGTTGTTGGCCCAAGGAAAGTTGATCCGGGAACGCGCTGCCTCGCCCCGGCAGGCCCACCTGTTCCAGGGCTGTTTCAATCTGTTCAGGCGTCAGGCCCAGCGTGATGCGCAAGTTGTCGGCAACGGTGCGCCAACGCATGAGCGTGGGCTCCTGAAACACCATCGCCAGCTTTTCGGGTCGGCGCACATGGCCGTTATGGCGGTGCTCCAATCCGGCGATGATGCGCATAAGGGTGGTCTTACCCACACCGGACGGGCCAGTGATCGCCACGGTTTCGCGTCGGGTGAGTTTTAGATCTATCGGGCCAAGCACGGACTTGCCCTCAAAGGCCATGTCGTTCAGCGTGACCGTCAGGACTGGCGGAGTACCCTCCGCCGGCTCAGGGGTGTCGCGGTTGCTCACCAGCTTGAGGTTTGCTGCCGGGGCCAAGATCAGCTTCCAGGTTGGACAAAAACGCCTTCGGGAAGCGTGGTTGCCGCGCCGATCAGCTTTTCTCCGCCTAAGTCAGCCATCAGCGCCAACATGCGGGCCGCCGCCTCTTCATCGACGGGTTGATCTGCCGGAATGCCGGCACGAAAGCCCGCTTTGAGCGCGTCGAACTGTGCGTCGGTTTTGGCGTTCATCCGGGGGCGAAGACGGTCCCATTCAGCATCAGAGCTGGCCAACAGATCTTTCGTGGCGCGGCTGGCGGCGGCCATGCCTTCGACCAATTCGGGGTGATCGCGCAGGGTTTCACCACGCATAACGTAACCCAATAGTGGGGTCTCGGGATCAAGGCCAAGTTCGCGCGCGGCCTCATCAACGGTCACGATCGGTGTCATGCCACCCGCTTCCATCTTGGCAAGGAAATGCCAGAAGTTGATCGCGCCATCGAGTTCGCCCTGAAGGCCGGTTTTGAAGATCAGGGGCGGCGCGCCGAAGACCTGTTCGGTCTCGGTCACAAGGTCCATGCCGTGCATTTTTTCAGCGTAAGCACGCAGGATGAGCCAGCTTTTGTCGAGCGGTCCACCGGCAATGCCGATCTTGCCGCCTTTGAGATCAGCGAGCGATGTGGCGCTACTGCCTTCGGGCACCAATAGCGCACCGACCGCTTTGGAATATGGAATGAAGATGTAATCGCGCCCCTCGGCCCGCTGACGCGCAACCCAGAGCCAGTCGGAGACGATCACATCCGTTTCACCACCCTGAAAGGCAACCTGCGCGGCAGAGCTTCCAGCAACACCCTGTACCTGCAGTTCAAACCCGTTGGCGGTGTCAAAACCATTATGTTTGATGCTGTCGAGTTCCCAGTTGACGGTGCCGAATTCGAGCACGGCGGCACGTAGAACGGGTGTCTCGGCGATTGCGGCGCTGGCGCAAAGTACGATGGCCGCAGAGGTCGCGCGGATGGTGGCGAAAAAGCTCATCATGTCCTCCCAGAATGATTGCCCACACAGTAACAGCGGCTTTTCTTGCGGAAATACGACCAAAGGATGTGGGCCAAGGTCGAATGTCTTGATGTGGATCATATTGCCATGCTGAGGGTCTACCTACGTTGTGGCATCTTTTTGAAGGAGACCATCCGATGACACGCTTTGCCCTGATTGCAGCCGCCAGTTTTTGCGCCCTGCCCGCCTTTGCGAGCGACACCACGTTCGAGCAGGTCAAGATCGACGCCGGCAAGACGCTTTTCGAGGCAGAGTGCCGTCGCTGCCACGCGGTTGAGCCAACCGACGCCTCTTACGGGCCGCCGCTTGAGAACATCGTCGGACGCGGTGCCGGGACGTACGAGGATTACGATTATTCCATCGCGCTGGAGGCTTCGGGCATCGTCTGGACCACCGCCGCTTTGCGTGCGTGGATGGAGGACAATGACGGCTTCATGCCGGGCACCAAAATGCGCCATGTTGGTATTGAGGATCGGACGGTTCAGGATTTTATCCTGTCCTATCTCGTGTCGATCACCACTCAGGACAATTCGGCCATTTCAAAGTGAGGAATTGGGAGGCGGCACCGTAAGGTGCCGCTTTTGGAGTAGGCTGCAGACACGCATCGCGCAGTGCGTTTTATGGGATTTTATCTATCTAGCCTTCTATTTTATCTTTTTCATAATTAAAAATAACCCTAATCATCTTGTCAACATGGCATTGCGGATCATATTCGATTGATGGGCAAACTATTCTCCACTGCTGAGAGAATAAATTTGTCAACAATTTGGGATCTTTTTGCTTTAATATCTCTATTTTTTTCGCCCACCAAGGCAGACTGTCACTATAGCATTTTTTGCGCTCACTTATTCCTATTACCTCTACACAATACACTACATACGAGGAATAGCAGTCTAAAGTTTTGGGTAAATTTTTATGTGCTTCTTCCAAACAAACATCCAACATCTCATGTGACCAAGTGCTAGGTGCACCGACTTTTGGATCACTCACAGGTGAAGAATGAGAGTGATAAGTTGTAAAAACTGTAGCTAGACAAAAAGAAGTTAGCCATAATAAAAAAATCTTTTTCGATATTTGCATTTTCTTTTTGCCTCTTCTAAAGCGGCACTTCATTGTGGCGAGGTTGTCGCAAGATATCGCTAAGGTAGCGCATCCGGCTATCAACCCTCACTTAAGGTGCAAGCATGAATGAGTGGGATTTTCTAGGGTTGAGAGGGCTTTGTTGCAACAAAACCGTTGCGGCGCGTTACGCTTAAGGAACGTCTGATCTACCGTCTTGGCTACGCCGATTTCGGTGCAATCGGGCTTTGATTGAGCAGACAGGGGCC